>CAJTZI010000005.1 GCA_910584075.1 uncultured Oscillibacter sp. | reverse complement strand
CTCCGGGGCGTTGAGCTTGGTGAAGTTGTAGTCCGCCTGCTCGATCTCCGGGCCGTCCATGATCTCAAAGCCCATGTTCAAAAAGATCTCCTTCATCTCGTCCAGCACGGAGTACATGGGGTGCTTGTGCCCCTGGGCGGGCTTTTTGCCGGGGATGGTGACGTCCAGGGTCTCCAGTTTCAGCTTCGCCTCCAGAGCCTTCCGGGAGAGGGCGGCGGACTGGGCTTCAATGGCCTCCTCCAGCCGGGCACGGACGTCGTTTGCCATCTGGCCCATGGCGGGGCGCTCCTCGGCGGAGAGGCGGCCCATCTGTTTCAGGACTGCGGTGAGCTCGCCCTTTTTGCCCAGGTACTTCACCCGAAGGGACTCCAGGTCCGCCATGGCCTGTGTTTCGGCGATGGCCTCCAGCGCACCTTTGCGAATGGCTTCCAGTTGTGCTTTCATATGCGTTTAACTCCTTTACTTGGATGTGGATTGGTGCTTGACAGGCGGCAGGAACCGCCAGCGCAGAGAGTAAGCGGAAAGCTTAGTGCCGGAATAGAGGGCCTCGTCCTCACAGAATCCGTCGCAGAAAAACACGGCCCCGTCCCGAAAGCGGAGGGTGGCCTCCTCCAGACAGGAGAAGCGGTCCTCGTCAGCGGGGCGGAGGTCCAAGCCTTCTACACCCTCAAAGACCATTTCGAGGGGCGGTGCCCAATCGCTGTGGAAGCGCATGGACACCTGGCGGACCACATCGGACACCAGCATACTTCCGTCGGGGAGCTGTTTGGAGCCGCTGAAATAGTGCAAATCCACCAGGACGGCATCGTAAAAATCACGATATTGCGCCATGAGAGCACCAGCTTCCTCCTGGGTGGTGACGTAGTTCCAGCCGGGCAGCCGGGAGGAGACAGGCGGGAAAACCGTCTCCGAGAGCGGAACCGCTTCCCCGCACAGCAGGCGGCGCAGCGTCTTCTTGTCCTCCCAGACCCAGGGAAAGCCCCGGAAGGCGGTCCACTTGTCCTCCGGCAGGTGCTTTGGAAAGTCCGGAAAATCGGAGATTTTTCCATTGGTTAGAGTGATCCAGTCCTCCGGGAAGGCGGGGTCAATGGGGTGGATTTGAGAGGAATAGGTATTCCCCTCCCGGCGCCACTTGTCCGAAAGAAGCAGACGGCTTTTCCGCAGGATGAGATCCCGCTCAAAGATACCACTGTACAAGGCGGCGTACAGCTCTGAGTGGAAATAGGTCCGGGAGGGTTCATCGTAAACTCGTACCCGCATAGTGCGCACCTCCTTTATGAAAGACCGAGGAATTCCTTGATTCCGGCCTTAACCACCGTTTTCAGCGGTGGATTCAGGATGCTGTCCAGGCTCTTGTTCATGGTGACGGTGTGGCGAGGCAGGGCGTAGAGGCCGCCTGTGAGGTCCGCTGTCTTTGGCAGCGTTACCGCCGTGACGGGAAACAGCTCCCGGATGAGTCCGTCGGCGTCCGGCTCCGTCAGGCCGAAGGGATAGGCGAAAAAGGTGGGGGATACCTCCAGCTTCTCCGCGATCAGGTCATAGCTTCTCTGGATGTCGTCCAATACCCGGGTCTGAAACGCCTCGCCGGTCTCATCGGGCTTTCGCTGGATGCCGTTGACACCCTCCGGGTCGAAGCTGCCGCCCCGCTCGTCCAGGTTGTGGAGGAGATAGGTGTGGGAGCCGATCTCAATGAGGCCGGAGTCTATCATCTCCCGGCACATGGCCCAGGTGATAAAGTCGCTGGCGGCGTTGTCCTGCATATAGACCATGACGGAGATGACCATCTTGGCCTCAAACTCCTGAAAGATGGGGAAGGCCAGGTTGTAGTTGCTGCGGTAGCCGTCGTCAAAGGTGATGAGGACGGGCTTTTCCGGCAGAGGCTCTCCCGCCGCCAGTTCCCGGGGGAGAACAGTGGTGTAGCCGCTGTCCCGGAGCCACTGAAGGTCTTCCCGCAGTCGGGAGACGGTGACGGTCATGTCGTTGCACTCCTGGCCGTCCTCCACCACATGGTGGTACATCAGAACAGGCAGTTTTCTGCCGCTGTACGGGTTTTCCGAATTGCCGGAGGACTGGCACGCCGCCAGAGAGAGCAAAAGAGTGAGGGCCAGAAGGACAGAAAAGGCCCGCTTCCAGGAAAGACGCAAGAGAAGTTCCTTCTTTCTGTACAGTTGTGAGGCCGCTTCGGGCATAAAAAAGACCCTCCGCCCCATGACCTGGGACGAAAGGCAACTCCCTCCGCGGTACCACCCGGATTCGCGCCTGCCGGCGCGCACTCTGGCCCCTGTAACGGTGGGCCTCCGGCCGTGTCTCCACGGCGGCTCCCGGGCGAACCAAACGGCGCGGCGCGGACTGGCTCTCAGCCGACGGCCAGTCCTCTCTGAGCGCTGCGGAATCCGTTATTTTCCCGTTCATCGCTGATTTCAAATACCACTTATACCATAAGCGCGGGAGAAATGCAAGAAAAACTTCTCACCCGAGTGTGTCCGATTGCGTGTATTGCGTGTTTTATGATGTTTCCCGGGAGCAGTGCAGGGGTCGGTGCCCTCACCGGCCGGCCTGCCCAGGAACTCCGGTTCTCCCATAGGGCGGGGGGATGATATCCACTCCTGCAAAGCATCTCCAAATTGGATTTCCCATCCCGTTCTCCACCGCGCCGGACGTGGGGATTTCGGCCCGGACCTCTGTCCGGACCGTCCCTCGGGTTTCCTCAGTCCTTTCCCTTGTAGGGGTCCAGCACAATGGATACCACGCCGCAGAGGATGCCCGCCACGGCAAAGATCCACCAGGTGGTGCGCCACAGGTTCATGGACAGCCCCAGGCCCACATAGACGGCGGTGACCAGCGTCATCATAGCGCCCTGGATGGCGCCGATCAGATTCAGCCGCCGCTTGGCCTCTGGCGTGGGGTTGTTGTTCCGGTTGTACTTCCAGATCTCGTACTTCTCGTTGTTGATCCCGGCGTAGACAAAGGATGTCACCGCCCCTGCAATCATCAGGAGGAACAGGGACGCGCCGTAGGACTCATAGGGCTCCTGCTCCGGGAAGACAGAGGAGAACAGCATCAGCAGTGTTACACCAAACAGAATGGTCCCTACGCCGCCGGTGATGTACCAGACGAATGTTTGGTGGAAGGCGTCCTTTTTCTCCTGGGAATAGAAGTCGGCAATGACGGGATAGCGCCTGCGGAAATTCTCGAACTGGATACCGGTGGCCACGATCACCACCACGCAGATTGTGACCGTCAGCAGCATCGCGGCGCTGATCAGCATCTCCGGTACGCCCAGAGTATCCAGCAGCGGGCACAGGCCCGCACCGGCGATGATGCCGCCAATGGAGATGGCCATGCGCCTTGCGAAGCGGGACATAAATTGGTCGTACCGGGCGGTGTCCTCCACCCGGCTCTCCTCCACGCTGCCTCGGAGAAGGGTGTCCAGATTTACATCGTACAGATCGCAGATACGCAGCAGGGTGTCCATCTCGGGAAAGCTCTGGCCGCCCTCCCATCTGCTGACGGACTGCCGGGAGACCTCCAGCTGTTCCGCCAGCTGCTCCTGGGTGACGCCGGCCTGGGCACGGATGAACTGTAAATTTTCGGGAAACGCCATGGAAAAATCCTCCTTGTGTTTGGTGTCTCCAGCGTACCGGAGTGGAGACCGCAACGCCAGCAATTATCTGTTGCATTTGAAGAAAACTATGTAAACTCCAGGTTGCACTGCCCATTTTAACAGCTTTTTCGAAGATTTGGAAGGCATTCTTTGAAAGGAAAGGGGCGATTGCGCTTGAGAAGAAACGGTGGTATCATAGAGGAAAATCGATTGACCGGAGGAACGGACTATGAAGCTGACGGCATCGGCCCAGATGAGGGAACTGGACAGACGGGCAATTCAGGAGCGGGGCATTTCATCCATCGACCTGATGGAGCGGGCGGCAGCGGGCGTGGCGGCGGCCGCGCTGGACCTGCTGCCCGTTCAGCCGGGAAAGGCGAGGGCCTCCGTGCTGTGCGGCGCGGGGAACAACGGCGGGGACGGCATCGCCGCCGCCCGTCTGCTGGTTTTGAAGGGGATCCGGGTGCGGGTATTTCTGGCGGGACGGTATGAGCGGCTGACGCCGGACGCCATGGAGGAGACCCGGCGGCTCTCGGAGTGCGGTGTGGAGCTGGAGCCCTTTGACCCCGGCAGTCAAGATCAGACGGACTGGATTGCCGCCAGCCATGTGCTGGTGGACGCGATTTTCGGCGTGGGCCTCTCCAGAGAGATTGCCCCGGACTCCGCTGCCGCGGCGGCCATCGGCCTTATGAACCGGAGCCGGGGCAGAATTGTGGCCGCAGATATCGCCTCCGGCGTGGAGGCAGACACGGGGAGGGTTCTGGGCTGTGCCGTGAAGGCTGACAGGACAGTGACGTTTACACTCCCTAAAATCGGCCAATTTACAGGGGATGGCGTTCTGTATTCGGGCCAGGTGGATGTTCGGGAGATCGGCATTCCGGCAGACCTGGTCCGCCGGACCGCCTGCACGGTGATGACGGTGGAGCGGGAGTATGTCCGGGAGGCGCTGCCGCCCCGGAGGCCCGACGGCCACAAGGGGGATTTTGGAAAGCTGCTGATCGTGGGAGGTGCGGTGGGTTACACCGGCGCGCCTTATCTCACCGCGGCGGCTGCGGTGCGGACCGGCTGCGGACTGGTGTATCTGGGAGTGCCGGACAGCATCTGGGAGGCTGAGGCAGCCCGGTGCGTCTGCGCGATGCCGTTTCCCCTGGCTAGCTGGCGGGGAGGAGGGCTCCGGGGAACGGCCCTTCCTGCCATTCTGGAAAAGCTGGAGGGCTGTGACGTGCTGGCCATTGGCCCGGGCCTCGGCCGGAATGAGGATACGGCCCGTTTGGTGCGGGAGATTCTGAAGCGGACGGAAAAGCCGGTGGTGCTGGATGCCGATGGCATAAACGCCCTGGAGGGGCATATAGATATTTTGGACGTCCGGCGGGACAGGGTCACGATTCTGACGCCCCACGACGGGGAGTTTGCCCGGATCGGAGGGGGCCTCTCAGCCGGCAGGGCGGAGGCGGCCCGGTGCTTCGCCCTCCGGCACGGATGTACGCTGGTCTTAAAGGGCCACCGGACTGTAACGGCCACACAGGCGGGCACCGTGCTGGTGAACACCACCGGCAATTCGGGCCTTGCCAAGGGCGGCAGCGGCGACGTGCTCACGGGGACCGTCGCTTCCCTCCTGGCCCAGGGGGCCGCACCGGTCCGGGCGGCGGCGGCGGGCGTATGGCTCCACGGCCGCGCCGGGGATCTGGCGGCGGAGCGCCTGACGGCCTACTGCATGACGCCGGAGGACGTGATCCGGGAGATGCCGGAGGTGTTTCTTGAAATGGGGAATTAGGAATTTTCTCCGTTTTTTCCATTTCAGGAGGTCCCTGCTTTTCACTGGCTCTTTCCGCCTGGTTCAATTCCTCATTCCCGATTTCCAATTTTCAGAAGGGGGTATTCGGTGCGCAGAGCGTTCTGTGTACCAATGATGGCCCTGCTCCTGCTGCTGGCATCCTGCACTGGCGGCGGGACGGGGGAGGCGGAGACAGTGGATCTGCGCCAGCGCTACCACGATATGACGGGCTGTACCATGGAGGCCGCCGTGACCTGCGGCCAGGAGGGGCTGGAGTGGGAGGCCCTGCTGCGGTGTGAGTATGCGCCGGACGGGGAGAGCACCGTGGAGGTGCTGGAGCCGGAGTCCATCGCCGGGGTTCGGGCGGTGCTCAGCGGCAGTGATTGGCGCATCGAGTACGAGGATGACTGTTTGAACGCGGGAGTGCTGGGCAGCGAGGAGATCAGCCCCGCCGCGTGTTTGCCCCGGCTGATGAGCGCCCTGCGGGACGGCTGGCTGCTGGAGGAGAACCGGGAGGACTGGAACGAGACGCCCTGCCTGCGGCTCTCCGTGGACCAGAGCGGCCTCCAGGACGGAAAGATCGTCTCCACGGTCTGGCTGCGGCAGGAGGACGGAACGCCCCTCCGGGGGGAGATCGCCGTGGATGGGGAAATCATTTTGACGGCGGACTTTACGAGCTTTGCTTTTTGTGATACAATGGAGAGCACGGAGGAAAACGGGGCGGCCTGAGGGCGCCCCGGCTCCGCGGAAGTGATTTTTAAGGTGGCCCTGCGGAATGGACGATGTGATTTTGAAACGGACCTGGGCGGAGATTGATCTGGACGCCCTTGCCCATAATTATCATCAGGCTCGGTCCCTTGCCGGACCGGGGGTTCGGTATCTGGGAGTGGTGAAGGCGGACGCCTACGGCCACGGCGCGGTGCAGGTAGCCGCCTGCCTGGAGCGGCTGGGGGCGGAATATCTGGCGGTGGCCAGTCTGGACGAGGCCCGGGAGCTGCGCCGGGGGGGGATTCAGGCCCCCATCTTGATTCTGGGCCACACGCCGCCGGAGATGGTGCCCCAGCTGACTGCCCACAAGATCACCCAGACGGTTTCCGGCTGGACCGAGGCGGAGGCGTACAGTGCCGCCGCCTCCGCCTGCGGGGAGACGCTGAAGGTGCAGGTCAAGGTGGACACCGGCATGTCCCGCCTGGGCTTTCAGGTGCGGGACAGGCATTTTGACAACGGCGTGGAGGCCATTGCCCATGCCTGCGTCCTGCCGGGGCTGGAGGCGGAGGGGATCTTTACCCACTTCTCCGTGTCCGACGAGGACGGCGGGGACAGTGAGGCCTACACCCGGAGGCAGTTCGCCGTCTTCGCCCGGGTGCTGGAGGCCCTGGCGGCAAAAGGCAGGACCTTTGCCCTGCGGCACTGCGCCAACAGCGGCGCTCTGGCCCGGTATCCGGAGATGTATCTGGACATGGTGCGCCCCGGCATCGCCCTGTACGGGGCGGGGGTTGACCGGGAGCGTTTGGGCCTGCAGCCGGTGATGACGCTGAAATCCAGCGTCTCCACCGTCAAGGTCTTTGACCCGGAGACGGACGTCAGCTACGGCAGGACTTTCCGCACAGTGGAAAAGACCCGGGTGGGAGTGCTTCCTATCGGCTATGGGGACGGGCTGTTCCGGGGGCTCTCCAACCGCATGGCGGTACGGACGGCGCAAGGCCCCGCTCCTGTGCTGGGGCGGATCTGTATGGATATGACCATGGTGGACCTCACCGGCCTGCCGGACGTCCGTGCGGGCGACGAGGTGGAGATCTTCGGGGGACGGCAGCCGGTGGACGAGCTGGCGGCGGTCCTGGGGACCATCCCCTACGAGCTGACCTGCGCGGTCAGCAGGCGGGTTCCCCGGGTGTATATCCAGGGGGGCGAGGTGGTGGAGCGGAGCCTGCGGCTGCTGATGTGAGTTTGAATTGCACACTCCGGCCCTGTCCCGCGCATAGGATACTGCGGGGCGGAGACGCCGGAATTTTACCTGCGGGGCAGCGTATAAATTCCGGAACTGCGTGGGAGAATGAAAGTGGCCTCACCGAAGAGCTTTCGGTGACGGGTACTTCTTTCGGCGGAGTGTGAACTTTGTGGATACGAGTGTCAAGCGCGGCGATATTTACTATGCCGATCTCTCCCCGGTGGTGGGCAGCGAACAGGGCGGTGTCCGGCCGGTCCTGATTATTCAGAACGACACCGGAAACCGTTACAGCCCCACTGTGATCGCGGCGGCCATTACCTCCCAGACGGGCAAGGCCCGGCTGCCGACACATATCGACCTTCCCGTGGACCAGAGTTGCGGTCTGAGCCGGGATTCCGTGGTCCTGCTGGAGCAGGTGCGGACCTTGGACAAAAAGCGGCTGCGGGAGCGTATGGGCCACGTGGAGGAGCATGTGATGGAAAAGGTCGATACGGCCATCGCGGTGAGTTTCGGACTGCCGCACGACCAGCTGGTGTGAGTTGCCGATCCTCCCGGAGGAGGTCCGCTCTTCCGGGAGGACGGTTTTACAGAGGAGGTACATAATGAAAAGAAGAAACTGGTTTTTGCGGCTGGCCGCGGCGGCGGCCCTGTGCGGCGTGCTGATGACCACGGCGCTGGCGGCGGAGGCCGGGTCTGCCCAGGACCCTCTGGTGACCCTGAGCTATCTGAACGAGACGTTTATGAACACCATCATGGCCCGGGTGGATGAAAAGATTGCCGCCCGCAGCGGCCAGCTGGGTGGACAGGGTCCCGGCACAGGGACAGCCTCGGCGGCCGCGTTTACCGTGGTGACCCTCACCAACGGGCAGACCCTGACAGGGGACATCGGCTGCGAGGTGATGCTACGGGTGGGCACCGCCGTCTGCGTGGCGCCCTCTGCGCCGGGACTGATCGACGAGACCACCGCCGGTACGCTGAACAACGGCGGCGCACTGGCCCAGAACCACCTTTACATGATGACCATCGAGAACCGGGCCGTTCGGGCTACCGCCGCCACCACCAAGCTGTTGGTGCGGGGGACATATGCCGTCGCCTGAGTGAGAGACGATGGCAATATTCAAAATATTGCCGACAATGGGCCGGCCCGCCTAGTGGGCGTTTTGAGGCTTGCCGCAGGGGCGTTTGATTGGCAAAAGCGCGCGGTTTGACGGGAAGATTTTCCGCCAGGACGCGTGTTTTTGCCGTCTGCCGCGGCTTTTTACATAACCGGATTCGCCTGCGCATAGATTGGCACAGGCGGGGAATTTTGACCTCTTGGCCCATGAAGGGACGCGCTGAAATTTCCTCCGGCGGGGGAGGTGTTCCCATGAACAAGGGATGTGTGGATAAGTTTCCGTTGCTGCTGGATGGCAGGCCAGCGGGGGAGCTGACCGTGGAGCGGGAGGCCCTCTACACCTGGTTTGACGCCCGCTGCCGACTGCCGGGAGAGGGGCTGTGGTGCGCCTGGGCCGTGGGCCGGGAGGGCTCGCTGCGGCTGGGCGTCTTGGAGCCATCGGGACAGGAGGCGGTAATCCGGCGGCGGTTCTCCATGCGGATGACGGAGCCCCTGGGACAGCTGGTGCGGGGGGAGGTCCGGCCCGCGGCGGCGGAGGACCGGGAGTCTTGGCAGGCCGCACCGGCCCCGGAGACGCTGTTCCGCGCTTCCTGGCTGCGAAAACGCCTGCGGGGCATCGCGGGGGCCCTGGTCCGGACAGAGGAGGGACGGCTGCTCCTGGCTCTGCCCTATGACAGCGGAAGGGCGTTTCCCCTGCCCACGCTGTTCTGCCTTGCCGACATCCGGTCCATCAATGGGAGAACGTATGCCGTCTTTGCCTTTGACAGCGAGGGACATCCCGTATTTCCGTGAGAATCTGCCGTCTCTTTTTCAAAAGGGGCAAAAAAACTTTGAATCAAGCAAAATAATGTATACCACATCCGGCGTTTTTGTGTTATAATTGTGGCAAATATAGACAGGGCTCCATGGTTGTCCGGTGAATACCGGATCGGATGGGCGGGAGAGCACGAAAGAAACAACGCCGGCGGACTGCCGGCGGAAGAAGGGAAGGCCATTTTATGAAGTGTCCGTTTTGTGGGTACAGCGAGAGCAAGGTCATCGATTCCCGGCCCGCCGAGGAGGGGGCCAGCATCCGGCGCAGGAGGGAGTGTCTCTCCTGCGGCAAGCGGTTCACCACCTATGAGACGGTGGAGAGCCTGCCCATGGTGGTGATGAAAAAGGACGGCAGCCGCCAGAGCTTTGACCGGCGGAAGGTGCTCTCCGGCATGATCCGCGCCTGCGAGAAGCGCCCGGTGCCCCTGGCGGATCTGGAGCGGATCGCCGGTGAGATTGAGCAGGATCTCCAAAACAGCATGGAGCGGGAG
Source organism: uncultured Oscillibacter sp. (assembly GCA_910584075.1). Classification (GTDB taxonomy): domain Bacteria; phylum Bacillota; class Clostridia; order Oscillospirales; family Oscillospiraceae; genus Oscillibacter. The sequence continues at coordinate 64,956 of CAJTZI010000005.1, read as the reverse complement.
ATCAGCACCGAGGATGTGGGGGAGAAGGTCATGGAGCGGCTGCGGAAGATGGATCAGGTGGCCTATGTCCGATTTGCCTCCGTGTACCGCCAGTTTAAGGACATCGACACATTCCGGGAGGAGCTGAACAAGCTGCTGCTGGAAAATGAGTGATGTTCCGGCGGCTCAGAAGATATTCCGGACGCTGAACTGCTCCATCTCTGCCAGCAGCCGCAGCTGCTCCCGCAGGCCGGCCACCTCCGCCCGGAATTCCGAGAGCTCCCGGACGGCGGCAAAGGCCTGACAGCGGCGGTACATGGCCTCTGCCTCGTCCACGGCGCTGTGCTGGGAGACGATGTGGAGGTAGGTCTGGGAGCCGGTCCAGTCTGTATGGCTCTGCGCAAGGGCGGCGGCCGCCCCGGCCCAGTCCTCTGACTGCGCCAGGGTGTCCGCCCGTTGCAGCTGTGCCCGCCAGCGGGCGGTGCAGTCTGTGATGCGGGCTCCGTTCCACAGGGCGAAGGCCAGCAGGCCTGCCAGAAGAGCCAGGGGCGGCAGAGTTCCCCTCATAGATTGTTCTCCTTTTTCACACAGGATACCCGGCCCTGTTCGTCCAGGGTCAGAAGGAACGCTTCTCTGGGGGAGGACAGGTTCTGCTCCCGCAGCTGTTCCTCCAGCCAGACGCGGTCATGACCGCAGGCGGCAAGATTTTTACGCAGGACCCGCCCGTCGTTGATCAAGACCGTGGGCAGGGTCACATCGTCCTCCACCTCCAGATGGAGCTGCGCGGCGGTGGGGGGGTGCTGATGCGTCCAGGGCAGGACGGACAGCTGGCCGGAATTCTCCAGGATGGCGTATTTCACGTCCTCCACGCAGGAGATTCCCTGGCATCGCAGCTCCTCCAGGAGCTCGTCCAGGGTGTAGCGGTTTTCCCGCATGACCTGCTGCTGGATGACCCCGCGGCGGATGAGCACGGCGGGCGTGCCGCACACCAGCTCCCGGAACCGCAGGTTTTGCAGTGACAGCTGGCTCAGCAGCATGGAGAGGGCCAGCAGCGTCAGAATGGGAATGACCCCGGCCAGCAGCGGGATGCCGAAATCCTGCATAGGGACGGTGGCCAGGTCAGAGATCATCATGGTCAATACCAGCTCACTGGGCTCCAGTTCGCCGATCTGGCGCTTGCCCATCAGCCGCAGGCCGATCATGATGAGGAAATAGAGTATAATGGTACGTGCGAAGGCGGTCATCATAGGCGGGTTCCCTCCGTCTGGATAGTCTCTGCCTCCGCCGTGAAATTATTCCGGGATATTGCCTCCGAAGGGAGGTTTTATCATAAAAGCGCAGACAGAAAGGAGGACTATGGGGTAAGCCCATCAAAAGCGCCAGCTCCTGCAATGCTATATTATCTTACAGGATGACGAGGAGAGGGAAGGATCGAAGTTTCGGCGGATGTCCCTCCGTGCCCCGCGGGCGCGTGACGCGGGCCTTGAAATATGCGGGCGACCGCAAAACAAAGAGGCCGCGGCCGCGGAGAGAGCGACAAATCCTGCGCGTTTGTCCTTTTGACCAACAATCAGGAGGATGATTGATCATGTGTGGAATTATTGGATTTGCGGGACGGCAGGACCAGGCCGCCCCTGTTTTGCTGGAAGGTCTGGAGCGGATGGAGTACCGTGGGTATGACTCCGCCGGTGTGGCAGTGCGCTCGGAGACCAGGGGTCTCCAGGTGCGCAAGACCAAGGGACGGCTGCGGGCGCTGTCGGATTTGACCCGCGGCGGGGAGGACCTGGAGGGGACCCTGGGCATCGGCCACACCCGCTGGGCCACCCATGGGGAGCCCAACGACGTCAACGCCCATCCCCACGTCAGCGAGAACGGCAGCATTGCTCTGGTCCACAACGGCATCATTGAAAATTACCTGGAGCTCAAGGAGCACCTGATGAAGCTGGGCGTGAACTTTGCCTCGGACACGGACTCGGAGGTGGTGGCCCAGCTGCTGGAGTACCACTACAACGAGTGCCATAATATGCTGGAGGCTGTGGGCCGGGTCCTGCGCCGGATTGAGGGGTCCTATGCCTTCGGCATCATCTGCTCCGACTATCCCAACGCTCTGATCGCCGCCCGGAAAGACAGTCCGCTGATTCTGGGAAAAGGCGGAAACGGCAATTTTATCGCCTCGGATGTGACCGCCATTATCAAACACACCCGGGAAGTCATCTACATGGAGGACGGCGAGATTGCCGTGGTGACGCCGGACAGCATTGATGTGTTTGACGACGAGCTCATTCCGGTGGGCAAAAAGTATCATATAGTGGACTGGGATGTGTCCGCGGCGGAGAAGGGCGGCTATGCCCACTTTATGTTCAAGGAGATCCTGGAGCAGCCGGAGGCCATTCGCAAGACCATCTCCCCCCGCATTCGGGATGGGAGAATTGTGTTGGACGACATCACCCTGACAGCGGATTATGCCCGAAATATTTCCCGCATCTACATGGTGGCCTGCGGCTCCGCCTACCACGCGGGAATCGTGGGGAAGTATGTCTGGGAGCGTCTGCTGCGGCGGCCGGTGGAGGTGGTGCTGGCCTCGGAGTTCCGGTACAGTGGGCCGCTGGTGAACGGAAACACCTTGGTCATCACCATCAGCCAGTCCGGCGAGACGCTGGACACCATGGCCGCCCTGCGGGAGGCCAAACGGCTGGGGGGCAGGACGCTGGCCATCTGCAATGTAGTGGGCAGCTCTATTGCCCGGGAGGCAGACGATGTGCTGTATACCTGGGCTGGGCCGGAGATTGCCGTGGCCACCAGCAAGGGCTATTCCACCCAGCTGGCGGCGCTGTATCTGGTGGGGCTGTATCTGGCGGATCTGCTGGGTACTGTGGAGCGGAGCGAATATGACGCTGTTCTGACGGAGCTCCAGATTCTGCCGGAGAAGATGGAGCGGTATCTCAGGGATTTTCAGGACACCCAGTATTTCGCCTCCCGGTATTTCAACCACAGCTCCGTCTTCTATATCGGGCGGAATCTGGACTATGCTATGGGCCTGGAGGGCTCCTTGAAGCTGAAGGAGATCAGCTACATCCACTCCGAGGCCTACGCCTCCGGCGAATTGAAGCATGGCACCATCTCCCTCATTGAGCCTGGAACGCTGGTGGTGGCCCTGGGCACCTACGGGCCCCTCTTTGACAAGGCCATGAGCAACGTGGTGGAGGTGAAGGCCCGGGGTGCGGAGGTTCTGGCCGTTACTACAGAGAGCTTCCGGGAGAAGATGGCAAAGACCGCCGACGCGGTGATCGCCGTGCCGGACACCCATCCGGTTCTTCAGCCCTCCCTTGGCATTGTGCCCCTCCAGCTGTTCGCCTATTATGTGGCCTTGCAGCGGGGATGCGACATCGACAAGCCCAGAAATCTTGCAAAATCGGTTACTGTGGAATGATCCCGACCGCCCGCGCCTTTTGGCGCGGGCGGAGTTTGTTCTGCCGTAAAATTTTTTAAAATACATCTTGACTCTCCCCCCGGGGGAGGGCGTATGCTGTTCCTGAGCTCAAGATTCACATCGATGTGGAGGATACGCCATGCTGAAAATCGGCGAATTTTCAAAACTGTCCAGGATCAGCATCCGCCTGCTGCGCCAGTACGACGAGAGCGGCCTCCTGACCCCGGAGGCCACCGATCCCTTCACCGGTTACCGCTATTACAGCGAGTACCAGCTTCCAACAGCAAATCGAATCACAGCATTAAGGGATATGGGCTTTACACAAAACACCATCACCGAGGTGCTGGACTGCTACGGCGATCCGGCATCGCTGGAGCGGTGCCTGCGGCTGAAACGGGCGGAGGCCCTTGCCGCGCTGGAGGAGGCGGAGGGGCGTCTGCGGCTCCTGGACACAGCCCTGGAACGGCTGAGAAAGGACGAGACGATGAAATACGATGTGACCATCAAGACGATACCGGAGCGGACCGTGGCCAGCGTCCGGCAGATTATCCCCAGCTATGACCGGGAGGGGGACCTGTGGGGTCTCTTCTGCCAGGAGACCGCCCGGATGAACATCCAGGACGGGGACCCGGTGCTCTGCACCGCTGTGTTTTACGACGGCGAGTACAAGGAGAGCGACGTGGATGTGGAGGTTCAGAAGACCGTGAGAGGGACGTACCCCGACACGGAGCACGTGAGGTTCAAGACAGTTCCCGCGGTGCAGGTGGCCTCCGCTACCCTGCGGGGCAGTTACGAGCGGATGACCGAGGCCACTGAGGCCGTGGCCGCTTGGGTGAGGGAAAACAACTGGGCCTTTGACGGCGCCGCCTTTTGGATCTACCACATCAGCCCCCACGACACCCGGAATCCTGACGAGTTTTTGACGGAGGTCTGCTATCCTGTGCGGAAGAAGTGAGGCCGGCAGCTGACCCGCCATGTGGAAAGAGATGGACGGAATTGAAAATTCCGTCCATCTTTTTCTTGACATATATCGACTACCAATATATTATATAGACAATCGATATAAAGGAGGAGACGAGATGGAACTGGACAAGAGCCTGGTCAGCGGCAGCATGGGTATGCTGGTGCTGAAGCTGCTGGAGGACGGGGACAAATACGGCTACCAGATGATCGATGAGCTGCGCCGCCGCTCCGACGACACCTTTCACTTGAAGGCCGGGACGCTGTACCCCCTGCTCCACGGCCTGGAGGAGAAGGGGCTGGTGACCGCCTACCAGGGGGAGGCCGCCGCCGGGAAGCCCCGGCGGTACTACCGCCTGACGAAGCAGGGCCGTGGGGCCCTGCGGGAGAAAGAGACGGCGTGGAACGCTTACGCCCAGGCTGTGGGGCGGGTGCTGAGAGGGGGTGCCTGCCTTGCATGAGACCATTCAAGGGTATATTGAGGCTGTGGAGGAGCAGATCCGCTGGAGACGGGCCCGGCCCGTGGTATCCTTGGAGCTGCGCCGCCATCTGGAGGACCAGCGGGACGCTTTCGCAGCGGAGGGCCTGGAGAACGCCGAGCGGCTGGCGGTAGAGGAGATGGGGGACCCGGTATCCGTGGGCACGGAGCTGGACCGGCTTCACCGTCCCCGGCCTCAGTGGGGACTGCTGGGACTGACCATCGCCCTGGCCTGTGTGGGAGCGTTTTTCCGGGTGGGGTTTGCCTGTTCCAGCTTTGCTGTGACAGTTTTGGCGCTGGTGCTGGGAACAGCGGCGCTGCTGGGGATGTATTTTCTGGATGTCTCCTCTCTGGCCCGCTGTCCCAGGGTCATCTATGCCGGGGCGCTGGCAGCGGGGATCGTCTCTCTATGCTTTCTTCCCTATGTGAACAATGCGGCCTATTACACGCGATACGTTGTTCTGCTCTATCCGGTGGTATATGCCCTCTGGCTGTACAGCTGCCGGGGAATCGGCTGGCGGAACTTCGCTCGGGCCGTTGCCGGAGGGATTCCTCTGACGCTGTTTGCAGTGCTGGCTCCCTTCGCCTTTGGGCTGTTTATTCTGCTGGTTTGCGGCCTGATCCTGCTGCTGTGCGCCATTGGGATGGGCTGGTTTGGCCCCGGCCGGTGGAAATTTGCCGGAACCGCGCTGGTTCTGGCCGCAGGGATGCCGGCTCTCTTCTTTGGAATGGGATACGGCGAGAGCTTTCTCATGAGACTGCGGCTCGCGCTTCATCCGGAGCTGGAACCCCTGGATGGCGGATATGCGGGCTGGATTTTGAAGATGTACCTGGAGGATGTCCCGCTGGTCCGGGAGAGGAGTGGCTCTTTTGGGATCGGTATTGGCTTTGGCGGCAGAGTGTATGGCGGTCTGCTTGGCGGAGAGAAGGGATATACGGAGTTTCACATAGACCAGGAGTTCATACCGGTGAAACTGCTGGTGGAATTCGGCTGGCTGGCGTATCTCCTCTTGATGGCGGCCATCACGGCCCTGCTGGTCTGGCTCCTGGTCCGCTGCCTGCGGCAGAGGCAGCAGATGGGCCGTCTGGCGGCGCTGGCGGTGGTGCTGAGCCTGGGACTGGAGACGCTGTTCAGCGCCGCGCTGAATCTGGGCTTTCTGTTTTTTCTGTCTCATCTGCCGCTGGTTTCGGGAAATCTCCACACGGTAATCGACATGGTCCTGATCGGTCTGGTCCTGTCCGTGTTCCGGGGCGGCAGCGTCCTTCGGGATGAGCCGGCCCGGGAGAGGAGCCGTTTCAAATTCCCGTGGCGGGTGAAAATATCAATTATTTCCACAAGGGAAAGCTAAAATTTTGTGAGTTTTTCCAAACTTGGAAAATTGGTGAAACAAATTGGCCGTTTCAAACGTCTTTAATACAGAGAGATAATAGGCAGAGGATGATGGAATGGAGAGACGGCACGCGCTGAGTGTGATCGGGATGCTTCTGGCCGCGGCGCTGGCCCTCGGTCTGGCCCGATGGGAAGAGGGACAGCTTTGGGGCATGGCGGAGGACCGCCTGCCAAAGCCCGCGGCGGAGCCGGTTCTGGACGCGGACGAGGCCCGCCAGCTCCTGCGTACATACTTTATGGACTGTTACAGTGAGGCCAGCTGCTCCGCCGTCTACACGGATCTGACCCACGACGGCGTGGAGGAGCTTCTGGTCCTGACGGTGGAAAACAGCCGGACCGGAGAGCCCGCGCCGCTTCACGGCGGTACGCTGGATGCCGGCAGTTTTACTCGGGCCCAGGTGACGGTGCTGCGGGCGGGGCGAGACGGAGAGGTCCTGCCCATCTATGAGTTCGTCTGCGGCGCGGAGCACAGTCAGTGGGGAGAACTGTACCTGAAAAAGGAGGCGGAAGCGGACTATCTCGTGTGGTACGCGCCCTATACCGCCTCAGGCCGGGGAGACTTCCAGCTGGCTCAGTTCTCCCTGGGGCAGGACGGCGCGGTTTTGGACCGCGCCCGGGAGCGGATTTTCTTCCCGGCGGGGGAGGGCCCCAAGAGAGAGGGAGACGCGGACGAGACGGAGATTGCTGCTTTTTTGGCCTGTGCGGAATCAATTCTGCGGGACGCGGAGCCGGTGATCGTCTTCAACGTGATTCACGATGCGGCGGCCGGTACCGACGGTCCCCGGCGGTTCGCCTATCTGGACGCTCTGTTCACCAGTTTTTGACGGCCTTTTGATTGACGGACTTTTATTTGCTGGTGCAAACGGCGGCAGTCGGAACACGTGGAGTTGATTGCCTGAAAACGGAAAGTTTGGAAGGATTAAGCCGGAAAGAGATATTGACCATGCGTCATTTTTCCGGTATAATGAGGAAACGGCGCCTAAAGGTGACATAACACCGCGGCTCTTTCCGGAGCCGCGGCGTTTTTTTCATTTCGTGCCGACATATTTCGACAGGGAGGAACTGCCGACATGCACATTCGACTGCCAAAACGCCTCCTGGCCGCGGCGCTGGCGGGGGCGCTGGCCATGACTCCGGTCTCCGCCGCCTTTGTGGATACCGAGGCTCACTGGGCCGCGGATGCCATCGCCAAGTGGAGCGAGGATTATCAGATTATCCAGGGATATGAGGACGGGACCTTCCGCCCGGACAACTCCATCACCCGGGGGGCCTTTGCAGGAATTCTGGATCGTTTTTTGAAGTTCCAGGCCCAGGCCCCGGCGGAGACCTTCTCCGACACGGCGGGAACCTACTGGGAGTCGGCAGTCCTCAAGCTCAATGCCGCCGGGATCTATCTTGGGAACAACGGACAGGCGCTGCCCTCGGATACCATCACCCGCCAGCAGGCGGTGACCATGATCGCCCGGGCCTTCGGCATCGACGCCGCGGCGGCGGACCTGCCGTATCTGGACGCGGAGCAGTTTGCAGAGTATGCCTGGGGCCCCGTGGCGGAGATGACGGCCCGGGGGTACATCACTGACAGCCAGGACGGCAGCTTCCGTCCGCTGGCCCCCATCACCCGGGCGGAGATCGTCAATATCCTGAACAACATGATTCAGGTGCTGGTGCAGGAGACCGTGAACTATTCCAGCGACGTCAGCGGTACGCTGATGATCAACGCCGAGGGCGGCGCGTCCCTGACGGATATGACCATCGCCGGTGATCTGATCCTGGCTCCCGGCGTCTCCGGGCCGGTGACGCTGAACAACGTGACTGTTTTGGGAGCGGTCCGGAATTTCAGCGGCGTGGAGCCCACTGTACTCCAGATGGTGCCTCCGGACTTCATACCGCCGGGGGAGACCCAGACGCCAGAGACGCCGGCGGGGCCCGGTATCCAGCCCAGCGAGGTCTACACCCCGGGCATCACCACCGGGGAGACCTTTGAGTATGACAAGCGGCAGATCCCCGTCTACGCCGACGCGGAGCCCATCCAGCTCTACGAGGGGGACTTCATGTGGAACGACACCGGTGACCGCCTGATCTACACAGGGGACCGTTTCCGCACCCGCTTCGGCATCGATGTATCCGCCTACCAGAACCGGGCCAGCGAGAATGAGACCATCGACTGGGAGGCCGTGGCCGCCGACGGCGTGGAGTTCGCCATGGTGCGGATCGGCCTGCGGGGATACTCCACCGGAGGAATCAACGCCGACGCCTACTACGCCCGGAACATCGACGGGGCCATGGCAGCGGGCATCGAGACAGGCGTCTACTTCTTCGCCCAGGCAATTACCGTGGAGGAGGCCATTGAGGAGGCGGATTTCGTCATTGAGTTGCTGAGGGACCACCAGATCAACGGCCCAGTGGCCTATGACTGGGAGATGCACAACTCCACCTACCGGGTCTACGGCACCACGCCGGAGATGGCCACTGCCTGTGCCGTCGCCTTCTGCAAGCGGATTGCGGAGGCGGGATATACGCCGATGATCTACGCTGGAACTTATGTCAGCTACATCAAGTATGACCAGGGAGCGATTGCTCCGTATCTCAGCTGGTACCCAGAGTACAAGAGCGACACCTCGGAGAAGCTGTACCCCACCATCCGCTATCAGATGGACTACTGGCAGTTCACCAGCAGCTGTTCCATTGACGGAATCGGGGGCCGGGTGGACGCCAACATCCAGTTTATTCCCTGGTAATGTGGCGAGGCGGCGGGCCATCGGCCCGCCGCCTCGTGCTGCCCAAAAACGCTGGAGGCCTCTTCAACGGAAAGGAAAGAGGTGTGTGCGGGAAACCCAAGAGGGGTTTCCTGCGCTATTGAAATGATCAAATTTTCAGAACTTTTTGGAGTTTTGAAAATTTACAGCAGCATATGGAAAAATATTTTTCCATATGCTGAGGCGGCGGGCCATCGGCCCGCCGCCTCGTTATTCAGACAGATGCTGTTTTCTCCTTGGGCCCCATCTGGGCGGCGACCACTCCGGCAGTGATCAGCCCCGCCCCCAGCAGGGCCAGAGGGGAGATAGGCTCTTTGAGAAAGACCCATGCCGTGACAATGGTGATAAATGGGGTCAGGTAGATAAAGTTGTTGGTAAACACCACGCCCAGCAGGTGAAAAGCCCGATTCCAGAATACGGAGCAGATGCCGCTGCCCAGAAGACCCAAAAAGAGGAAATTGCCTAGAACCGATGGCGTCAGCAGCGGCGCGGCAGGGTAGGGGACGCCATCCAGCAGTACCAGTGGGACTGCGGTGAGCGCGCCCCAGAACAATGTCCGCCGGGTCACCAGGACCGCGTCCATGCCATGGCTGGTCCTGCGTAGCAGCACGGAGTATACCGCCCAGCTGCCGGCGGCGCATAGAGCCAGCAGGTCGCCCCGGGGATTCAGTTTCAGCACAAAGGTGCCGTTGCAGACCACCAGCACCACGCCGGTGAAGGCGATGAGAAAGCCCCACAGCGTATTCCTGCGGAAGCGCTCCTCCCCGGTGAAGTGGGCGATGACGGCGGTGAAGACCGGCGCGGCAGCCACGATGATGCTGACATTGGCGGTCAGGGTATAGGTCAGGGCGGTGTTTTCCGTGTAGAAGTAGATGGAGCAGCCCGTCAGGCCCAGCAGGAGAAAAACAAGCTCCTGTCTGCCCGTGAGGGACAGCCGCCGGGGACGCAGGAGCCACAAAGAGAAGTAGGCCAGCAGAAATCGGGTCAGCATGATCTGGGCAGGTGTGTAGAAGACCAGCAGCTTTTTGCTGGAGATGAATGTGGAGCCCCATATGATGACGGTGAATATGGCAAAAAAACAGCCGGTGAGTTTTTCGTGACGCTTCATGGCGGACGGTCCTTTCCCGGGAAATTCGACACGGTGCCCATGATAGCACAGTCCGGCGGAAAAGGCAAGCTGTCCTTGCAATGGGAGCAGACATGTGATAAAGTTGCAAAAAGAGAACAGGCCGTCCGGCGGCTGCAAGACAGGAGAGGAGAGGGATATGCTGATCAGAAGATTTCTCCCGGAGGACGCGGAGGGGACATCCGGGATGATTGCCGCATCGCTGCGGGTGACCAATGGCCCGGACTATTCGGCGGAGGAGATCGAGGAGCTGGTGGAGTTCTATTCCCCGGCCGGCGTGCTGCGGCGGGCGGGGGAGTCCCATATGTACGTGGCGCAGGAGAAGGGGGCCGTGGTTGGCTGCGGCGCGATCTCCGGCTGTCACGGCAGCGAGACGGAGAGCTGTATCATGACCCTCTTTGTTCTGCCGGACTGCCAGGGGAGAGGTGTGGGGCGGAAGCTCCTGGAGACCCTGGAGGCGGATGAGATCTTCCTCCGGGCGGAGCGGGTGGAGCTCAGTTCTTCCGTTACAGCCCACGGATTTTACAAAAAACTGGGATACGCCTATATGCGCGGCAGCGGAGAGGCGGACGAGCACGGTTCTGTGTGGATGGAGAAGCGCCGGACGCCCCGCAGGCCGTAAGAAAGGCGCGGCGGAATCTTTCCGCCGCGCCTTTCTTGAAGAGAGAAAGCGTTACTTCCGATTTTCCTTCTGGTTGCGCTTTTGCTCCTGGTTCTGCTGATTCTGCTGGTTCTGACGGTTCTGTTCCTGGTTCTGGTTGTTCTGAGACATGAGGGGACACCTCCTTTCGGAATTCTGCCATGCGGTTGCGGATGAGAGCGGAACGGGCCGCCTTCACCCGTACAGGCGTTATTTTTGCCGGAATGCCGAAAAATATTCAACAGTGGAAAAAAATTGTTGACAAACCGGCGAAGCGCTGATATACTAATCAAGCAAAACAAAGAAGGCGACGCATCCGCCTCACCTCCAGCCAGATGGGCAAAGAGGTCAACAACGTTGTAATCAGACTGCCGGAAGGCAGTTTGTTGTTGCGCGGGTGCCGGTTTGGTATCCGCGTTTTGTGATTTTTGGAACGGAGGTGTTTCGGCCATTAGTAAGCAAGTGCATGAACTGAATGAAGCCATCAATGACAAAGAGGTCCGCCTGATTGGCTCCCAGGGTGAGCAGCTTGGAATCATGTCCTCTGCGGAGGCGCTGCGGATCGCTGACGAGCAGGGCCTGGATCTGGTCAAGATCTCACCCCAGGCCACTCCGCCGGTGTGCAAGCTGATGAACTACGGAAAGTTCCGGTTCGAGCAGAGCAAGCGGGAAAAAGAGGCCAGAAAGAACCAGCATGTGGTGGAGATTAAGGAAATCCGGATGTCTCCGGGCATTGACATTGGCGACTTCAACACAAAACTCAAAAACGCGCAGAAGTTCATCGCCGACGGCAATCGCGTAAAGGTCTCCGTCCGCTTCCGCGGTCGTGAGATGGCCCATACCAGCATTGGCCGTGACCTGCTGGAGCGGTTTGCCGAGCAGTGTGCCGAGACAGCCAATCTGGACAAGGCCCCCAAGCTGGAGGGCAGAATGATGTCCATTTTCCTCTCCCCCAAGGGCGGCAAGTAACCAAGGATTTTCAAACAAACGGAAGGAGCAATTTACTATGCCTAAGCTGAAAACCCATAGCGGCGCCAAGAAGAGATTCAACCTGACCAAGACCGGCAAGGTGAAGCGCGCCAAGGCTTTCAAGAGCCATATCCTGACCAAGAAGGACACCAAGCGCACCCGCCGCCTGCGGGCCGGCGGCTACGCGGACGCCACCAATATGGACGCCGTGCGCAAGATGATCCCCTACAAGTAAGCTGTATAGAATAGGAGGCTTTTTACAATGGCTAGAATCAAAGGCGCGATGATGACGCGCAAGAGAAGAAATAAGGTCATGAAGATGGCCAAGGGCTACTGGGGCTCCAAGTCCAAGCATTTCCGCGTGGCAAACCAGGCGGTCATGAAGTCCCTGACCTACGCCTACACCGGCCGTCGGCTGAAAAAGCGTGACTTCCGCTCCCTGTGGATCACCCGGATCTCCGCCGCCTGCAAGCTCAACGGGATGAACTACTCCACCTTTATGCACGGCCTGAAGGCCGCCGGCATCGAGATCAACCGGAAGATGCTCTCCGAGATCGCCATCAGCGACGCCGCCGCTTTCACCCAGCTGACCGAGATCGCCAAGAAGGCGGTCGCCTGATTTGCAGTCAAGGGCAGGGGAAATTACTGAAAATTTTTCTTGCATTTTGTAGGTATTCCTGATATTATAATAAAAGTGCGCAATAGCAAGGAGGTGCAAAGGATGGCAAAGTGTGAGTTTTGCGACAAGGGCGTTACCTTCGGCATTCAGGTCTCCCACTCTCACCGGCGTTCCAATCGTCCCTGGAAGCCCAACGTGAAGCGTGTGAAGGCCATTGTCAACGGTACACCCCGCCATGTGTATGTTTGTACCCGGTGCATGCGTTCCGGTAAGGTCACCAGAGCGATTTGACATGTACAAACAAAATCCCGGACATCCGTCCGGGATTTTTTCTATGGAGAGCCCCCGGACGGAAATATTTCCGCCTGGGGGCTGCCACTTACATCCAGGTTCGCTCCAGCAGTTCATCCTTCTTGGCCCGGCCCATCAGCTCACCGACGACCTCGCGGGCCTGTTTGCCGTGGTACAGCACCTCGTAGGCGCAGCGGCAGATGGGCATCTCCACCTGCTCCTTCTCCGCCAGCTGGCAGACGCTCTCGGCGGCGTAGTAGCCCTCCACCACGGCGCCCACCTCCTCCATGGCCTCCTGAACGGTTCTGCCCTGGCCGATGAGGATGCCGGCCCGGTAGTTCCGGGAGTGGAGAGAGGTGCAGGTGACGATCAGATCCCCCATGCCGGCAAGGCCGCCGAAGGTCCGGCGGGTGCCGCCCAGCTGTTCTCCCAGACGGGTGAGCTCCGCCATGGAGCGGGTCATCAAAAGGGCCTTGGTGTTGTCCTGGAGCCCGAGGCCCGTGCAGATGCCGCAGGAGAGGGCGATGACGTTTTTCAAGGCCGCCGCCAGCTCCACGCCGATGATGTCGTAGCTGGTGTAGACCCGGAAATAGTCGTTCATGAAGGCGTCCTGTACAAACCGGGCCGCGGCCCGGTCCGGACAGGCGGAGACACAGCCGGTGGGCAGCTTTCGGCCCACTTCCTCCGCGTGGGAGGGACCGGAGAGGGCGGCCACCTTGCAGATATTTCCGGTGGCCTCCTGGAGAATCTGGCTCATGCGGAGACCGGTCTCCCGCTCAATGCCCTTGGAGACGGTGACCAGAACGGTTTCAGGCCGCAGGTATGGCCGGGCCTTTTCCCCCGTGGCCCGGACGGCGAAGGAGGGCGCGGCGCTGACCACCATTTCCGCGCCGGAAAGACAGTCCAGACTGCCAGTGATGTGAAGCGCCTCCGGCAGGGGGACGCCTTTCAGCAGGGGATTCTCCAGGGTCTTTTGCATCTGCTCCGCCTTTTCCGGGGAGTGGGACCAGAGGGCCACATCGTGCCCGTTGTCGCAGAGGACCAGGGCCAGGGCCGTACCCCAGCCACCGCTGCCTAAAACTGCCGTCTTCATAATCCGCCCTCCTTTTTATGGTGAAAGCTGAATTTGCTCTCCGTGCCGGAGAGGAGCCGCTTGATGTTGGCCCGGTGCTGCCAGACCACCAGCCCTCCGCAGAGAAAGCCCAGAATGATGATCACCGGGTCCGGGTAGCACACCCAGGTGGCAAGGGGGAAGCTGGCCCCGGCCCACAAGGAGCCCAGGGAGACGTACCGGGTGAGGATGGTCAGGAGCAGGAATCCGCCCCAGACCACCAGGGCAATGCGCCAGTCGATCATAATGGCGATAGTGCCGCCGGAGAGAATGCCCTTACCGCCCTTGAACTTGAACATGCAGGGAAACATGTGGCCCAGCAGGCAGAAGAGGCCCGCCCAGTATTTGCCGAACAGCACGCCGTCTATATGATGGCCGAACAGTACCGGGCCGCCTCCGGGAAGCCATCCAAAGACCCAGACACCAAGCAAGAGGGCAAAAACTGCCTTGAGAACATCTGTCAGAATTACCAGCGCCGTCAGCGGGCCGCCGAAAGTGCGGTAGAAGTTGGTGAGCCCCGCGTTGCCGCTGCCGTGGTTCCGTACATCGTCCCGCAGGATATACTTGGAGACAATGACGGCGCCGTTGAAGCAGCCCAGCAGATAAGCGGCCAGCGCTGGACCGCCGTACACCAGCAGGATTAAAAGCCACCAGTTTTCCATTCGCTCACTCCTCCTTTTCGCCCCGCTGCCGGACGGAGAGAATGACAGGCGTCCCCTCCAGACCGAAAGTATTGCGGATACAGTTTTCCAGATACCGCTGGTATGAGAAGTGGAATAGACGGGTGTCGTTGCAGAAGACCACGAAGTGGGGCGGCTTCACGCCCACCTGGGTCATATAGTAGATCTTCAGCCGCCGGCCCTTGTCGGTGGGGGGCTGGACCCGGGTCTGGGCGTCTGCCAGGACGTTGTTCAGCATCCCGGTGGTGATGCGGGTGGCGGCCTGATTGGAGACGTAGTCGATGAGCTCAAAGAGCCGCTCCACCCGCTGTCCGGTTTTTGCGGAGATGAAGAGGATGGGGGCGTATGCCATGAAGCTGAGGCCCTGCCGGACCTCCTCTCGCATACGGTCCATGGTCTTGCCGTCCTTTTCAATCAGGTCCCATTTGTTCACCACGATGACGCTGGCCTTGCCGGCCTCGTGGGCGAGCCCTGCCACCTTGGTGTCCTGCTCCGTGACGCCCTCCGAAGCGTCGATGAGAATCAGGCACACGTCTGCCCGCTCGATGGCCATGGTGGCCCGGAGGACGCTGTATTTCTCAATGTCCTCCGACACCTTGGACCGCCGCCGTATGCCGGCGGTGTCGATGAAGACAAAGCAGCCCTTGTCGTTTTCAAACCGGGAGTCAATGGCGTCCCGGGTGGTGCCGGCAATATCCGAAACGATGACCCGCTCCTCGCCCAGGATTTTGTTTACCAGGGAGGACTTGCCCGCGTTGGGCTTGCCGATGACCGCCACGTGGATGGCGTCATCCTCCTCTGCTTCGGACTCCTCGGGAGGGAAGTGGGCCACACAGGCGTCCAGCAGGTCGCCGGTGCCGTGGCCGTGGACGGCGGAGACGGCGATGGGGTCCCCCAGCCCCAGATTGTAGAACTCGTAAAAATCCGGGTCCGGCGTGCCGGTGGAGTCCATTTTGTTCACCGCCAGCACGATGGGCTTTCCGCTGCGCAGCAGCATATTTGCCACCTCATGGTCGGAGGCGGTGAGCCCTGTTCGGATGTCTGTCAAAAAGATGATGACTGTGGCGGTCTCAATGGCGGTTTGGGCCTGGTCCCGCATGAATTCCAAAATCAGGTTGTCGGTGCGAGGCTCGATGCCGCCGGTGTCGATGAGGGTGAACTGTCGCCCGTTCCAGTCGGTCTCCCCGTAGATGCGGTCCCGGGTGACGCCGGGGGTGTCCTCCACAATGGAGACTCGCCGTCCCACCAGCTTGTTGAACAGCTGGGACTTGCCCACGTTGGGCCGTCCCACAATGGCGACGATGGGTTTCATAGGCCCTCACTTCCTTTCTCTTTGTAAATCATAATTGATATAGATATTATACCCGCTCACAGGCGGGATCGCAAGACAAAAAGCAAGGAGGGAAGACAGATCTTCCCTCCTAAGCAAGCGTACAAAATCCCTTATTTTGCGACAACGGACTTGACAACCTTGACCTCGCGGCCATTATACGTACCGCATTCCTGGCACATTCTGTGAGGCAGGTGCTGCGCACCGCATTTCGGGCAAACGACGAGAGCGGGGGACGCCAGCTTCCAGGTGGAGCTGCGGCGTTTGTCGCGTCTTGCTTTGGATACTTTTCTCTTGGGTACTGCCATTGTGACACCTCCTTGATCGTTCAAAGGCACAGGCAGGGCCTGTCCTTATCTCATTTCTCTATTTGTTCTCCAAAAGCTTGGCAAGGGCCGCCAGCCGCGGATCAATCTCCTTTTTACAGGAGCAGGGGCCGAGGTTCAGATCGGCGCCGCAGCGGGAGCACAGTCCTTTGCAATCTTCAGAACACAGGGTTTTGGTGTCCATCCCGAGGATGAACGCGGTACGGGCCAGTTCGCCGAGATCCGCTTTGCCGTCCTCCAGCAGTTCGATCTCGTCGCTCTCTCCGTTTTCCAGGGACTCCGCCAGCATACAGTGATAGGGAACCTCTTTCTCCAGAGAGAACTCCCTGCCGCAACGGTCGCAGACGGCGTCCAGCGTGGTCCGGGCGGTCAGGTCCAAATGGAGCACATCGGCGGTGTTCCGCACTTCGCCGGAGACGGAGAGGGGGCAGGATACCGGATACCGTCCGGAGAATTCCACATCGGAGAGGTCCAGATCAAATTGGAACTCCAGACGTCCACCCGGAGTGTGCAGGATCGGTTTTACATCTAAAAGCATAAGCTACCTCGCAATGACACGACTAGTATTATAAGGGATTATAGCCCGGTTGTCAAACTATTTTTAAAAATAATTTGGAAAATACAGGCCTTTTTTGCCGCCGGGCCGATGGATTGGCGGAGATACCGCCCTGATTTTGCAAGACACGAAAAAAATCCTGCAAAAAACGGTTGAATCCACTGGAATTTGTGGTACAATACCACAGGATGCGTTTTCCCATTCTGTAAATTGGAGACCGTGAATCCATCGCCTGGAGCGGGTCGGAGGAACTACCGTGGCAAAGAACATTTTACATACCATTGAGACTAATATGGCGGGCTTTTCCAAGGGACAAAAGCGAATCGCCAACTATATCCTGGAAAATTACGACAAGGCGGCCTTTCTGACCGCCAGCAAGCTGGGGAAGCTGGCGGAGGTCAGCGAATCCACGGTGGTGCGCTTTGCCTCGGAGCTGGGATACGACGGCTATCCCAGTATGCAGCGGGCCCTGCAGGAGATGATCCGCAGCCGTCTGACATCCACCCAGCGCATTCAGGCGGCGGGAGATCTGTTTGACCGGCGGTCAATCCTGCCCGCGGTGGTGCAGTCGGATATTGAGAAGCTGCGGCTGATGGCCAGTGAGGCCAATCAGAGCGAGTTCGACCGGGTGATGGACCAGCTGCTGAGCTGCCGCCACATCTATATCCTGGGCGTGCGCTCGTCCTCCTTTGTAGCGGGCTATCTGAATTTTTATATGCACTTGCTGACGGAGAACGTGACGCTGGTGCAGTCCAACGCCGCAGGGGAGATCTTTGAGCAGCTGCTGCGCATCGGACCGGAGGATGTGATGGTGGCCATCAGCTTTCCCCGATACTCCAGAGTGACGCTGAATACAGTAAAGTTTGCCCAGGACCGGGGAGCGTCCATCATTGCCATTACGGATAACGAGCTGTCTCCGGTATACCGGATGGCGGACGCGGCCCTGCTGGCTCCCTGTGAGATGATCTCCTTTGTGGATTCCATGGTGGCGCCCCTGTCCCTGATCAACGCGCTGCTGATCGCCATCGGTGTCCGGCTGGGGACTGACGCGGCCAAGACCTTCGCGGAGCTGGAGGATATCTGGAACACCTACGACGTATTTGGGAAGACGGACGATGAATAAGGAGATCGTTGTCATCGGCGGAGGCGCCGCCGGAATGATGGCCGCCGTTTCTGCGGCGGAGCACGGCGGGCACGTGACGCTGCTGGAGCCCAATGAGCGGCTGGGGAAGAAGCTGAACATCACTGGCAAGGGCCGCTGCAACGTGACCAGCAGCGCCGGAACGGAGGAGCTGCTGGCCAATGTTCCCAGAAATGGGAAATTCCTTTACAGTGTCTTTTCCCGCTTTGACGGACGGGATGCCATGGCTTTTTTTGAAGGGCTGGGCGTACCGCTGAAAACCGAGCGGGGAAACCGGGTGTTTCCAGTCAGTGACCGGGCCTTTGACGTCAGTGCCGCACTGGAGCGGCGGCTGAGAGCCCTTGGGGTTTCTCTGGTCCGGGACCGGGCGGCGGCGCTGGAGACTGGAGGCGGCGCGGTGCATGGTGTGACAGGGGAGCGCCGGCACTATCCAGCGGCGGCGGTGATTTTGGCCACCGGAGGCGTCTCCTATCCCGCCACCGGCTCCACGGGAGAGGGCCACCGTATGGCGGCGAAGACCGGGCACACAGTGACGCCCCTCCGGGGCTCCCTGGTTCCTCTGCGGGACTTCGGCGTTGGCCGAGAATTGCAGGGCCTGAGCCTGCGGAACGTGGGGCTGACGGTTTTTGAGAACAGCCGGAAGATTTACACAGACTTCGGGGAGCTGGTCTTCACCCATTTCGGCGTCAGCGGGCCGCTGATTCTGTCGGCCTCTGCCCATATGCGGCGGTTTGGCGAGCGGGCCTATCATCTGGAGATTGATCTGAAACCCGCGCTGGATGAGCAGACGCTGGACCGGCGCCTGCTGGCGGATTTCGAGAAATACGCCAACCATGATTTCTGCAACGCCCTGGATGACCTGCTGCCCAAAAAACTGATTCCCATGATCATTCGGATCTCGGAAATCGAGCCACGCCGAAAAGTGCACGATGTCACCCGGGAGCAGCGCCGGGGCTTGCTGGCTGTTCTGAAGCATTTTCCCGTAGCGATTGCCGGCCCCTGTCCCGTGACGGACGCCATTGTCACCTCCGGCGGCGTCAAGGTGGGGGAGATCAATCCAAATACGATGGAATCAAAAATTGTAAAGGGATTATACTTTGCGGGAGAACTGATCGATGTGGACGCCTATACCGGCGGATTTAATTTGCAGATCGCCTGGGCCACAGGCCGTGCCGCCGGATTCGCGGCAGCGAAGGCGGCGAATAATGATGATTGACAGGGGAGAAGAGAGATGAACACCATCCGCATTGCCATTGATGGGCCCTCCGGCGCCGGAAAGAGCACGTTGGCCAGAGCAATTGCCGGAAAACTGGGCTACCTGTATGTGGATACCGGGGCCATCTACCGCACGGTCGGCTATTATGCCCGCGGCCGCGGCTTAGATCTGAAAGACGGGGAGGCCGTTGCAGCCGCTCTGCCGGAGGTCACTGTGGAGATGGCCTATGGGGAGGACGGGCTGCAGCACATGCTGCTGAACGGAGAGGATGTGACGGAGGCCATCCGCCTGCCGGAGATCTCCCTGTGTGCATCCGCTGTCTCCGCGCATCCGGGCGTGCGGGCTTTCCTGCTGGAGATGCAGCGAAAGCTGGCCCGGGAGCACAGCGTCATCATGGACGGGCGGGACATCGGCACCGTGGTGCTGCCGGACGCGGAGGTGAAGATCTTCCTGACCGCTTCGCCGGAGGCACGGGCCCGCCGCCGCTGTCTGGAGCTGGAGCAGCGGGGGACTCCCCAGCCCTACCAGGAGGTCCTGAGAGAGATCGGGGAGCGGGACAGAAGCGATACCAACCGTTCCGTCGCGCCCCTGCGTCAGGCGGATGACGCCGTGCTGCTGGACACCACGGCGCTGGATTTTCAGGAGAGTGAAGCGGCGCTGCTGGCAATCATCCGGGAAAGGACGGGCGGCGCATGAGGCCATTCAACCGTTTATTTGTCTTCATTTATTATGTAGTTGGCCTGGTGGCGGACATTCTGCACCCGGTCTCCGTAGAGGGCATGGAGCGGCTGCCCCAAAACGGCGTTCTGCTGTGTCCCAACCACGCCAGCAACTGGGACCCCATTCTGGTGGCGCTGAAGCTGCCCAAAAACTACCGCCTCCACATCATGGCCAAGGAGGAACTGTTTCAAAACCCGCTGCTGGGATGGCTGCTGCGGAAGGTGGGGGCCTTTCCGGTCAGCCGGGGAAACAACGACATCAACACCGTGCGTACCGCCATGCAGGCCATCAAGGACGGCGATAATCTGCTGATCTTCCCGGAGGGGACTGTGGTCCGGAACGGCGTGGGGTACATAGACGGACTGCCGGCCCACGCCAAGGCGGGGGTGGCCATGATCGGCGTACGGACCGGCGCGGCGCTGGTGCCCGTGTTTGTGGACGGGGAGAAGAAGCTGTTCCACCGCACCCGCATCATCTTCGGCGAGCCCTATGAGCCCCATTATACCGGGCGGCGGGGCACGTCGGAGGAGATGCAGAAAATCGCGGATGAGGTTCTGGCGGCGGCCTACGCCCTGGGCGGTCAGGCCGTGGGGGGGAGGCCGCTGTGAAGGAGGTCCTGCTGGCGCGGAGCGCCGGATTCTGCTACGGTGTGCGACGGGCGGTGGAGCTGGCGGAGAAGACCGTCGCTGACACCGGCGGCTGCTGGATGCTGGGGGATCTGATCCACAACACCTATGTGGTGGAGGACCTGGCCCGAAGGGGCGTCCGGAAGACGGCGGATCCGTCTTCCCTGGGCCCCGGGGAAACGGTGGTGATCCGGTCCCACGGAGAGCGGAAGGGCGTGCTGGAGGCTCTGGAGGCCCGGGGAGTCCTCTGCATCAACGCCACATGCCCCAACGTGGTGCGGATCCAGCGGCTGGTGGCCCAGGCCGAGAAGGAGGGCCGCCGGGCGGTGATCATCGGTGATCCCGGCCACCCGGAGGTGACGGGCGTGGCCAGCTGGTGCCGGGAACCTCTGGTGTTCGACGGGCCGGAGGCTGTCCGCCGGTGGCTGGACAGCGCCCCGGAAAACCGGGAGCTCCCCTTGACGGTGGCGGCCCAGACCACCTGTATTCGTGAACTTTTTGAAACTTCTTGGAAAATCATAAAAAAAGAGTGTACAAACGCGAAAATATTTGATACAATATGCAATGCTACGCACAAGCGCCAGTCCGAGGCGGTGGAAATCGCCGCCCGGGCCGACGTGATGGTCGTGGTGGGAGACCGTAAAAGCGCCAACACCAAACATTTGACAGAAATTTGCAAAGAGAGATGTCCCCGCGTCCTCCAGATTGAGGGGGCGGACGAGCTCTCGCCGGATTTTTTCGATGGTTGTTCTGTTGCGGGCCTTACGGCCGGAGCCTCCACGCCAGCGGGCATTATTAAGGAGGTATATGCAACGATGAGCGAAGAAATCAAAGCGGCCGAGGGCAAAGAGGAGTCCTTCGAGGAATTACTGAATCAGTCTTTCAAAACTTTAAATACAGGAGAGAAAGTAACCGGCATTGTCACGGCGATCACGCCGACTGAGGTGCAGGTGGATGTGGGCGCCAAGCAGGCCGCCTACATCAAGTTCAGTGAACTGAGCGACGACCCCAGTGCCAAGCCCGAGGACATTGTCAAGGTAGGCGACGAGATCGAGACCTACATCGTCCGCGTCAACGATGTGGAGGGCTACGCCGAGCTGAGCAAGAAGCGCCTGGACGCCGTCAAGGTGTGGGAGAACATCGAGACCGCTGTTGAGGAGAAGACCGTGCTGGAGGGCACTGTCACCGAGGAGAACAAGGGCGGCATCGTGGTCTCCGTCAAGGGCGTGCGGGTGTTTGTCCCCGCCTCCCAGAGCGGCCAGCCCCGCGGCGCGGATCTGAGCGCCATGGTCAAGCAGAAGGTGCAGCTGCGCGTCACCGAGGTCAACCGCGCCCGCCGCCGTGTGGTGGGCTCCATCCGGGCCGTCACCGACGAGGCCCGCAAGGCCGCCCAGGAAGAGGTGTGGGCCAACATCGAGGTGGGTAAGCGCTACTCCGGCACCGTGAAGTCCATGACCAGCTACGGCGTATTTGTGGACATCGGCGGCGTGGACGGTATGGTACATATCTCCGAGCTGAGCTGGAGCCGGATCAAGACCCCCGCCGAGGTGTGCAAGGTGGGCGATCCCATGGAGGTGTATGTCATCTCCTTCGACGCCGAGAAGCGGAAGATCTCCCTGGGCGTGAAGGACCACAACGTCAATCCCTGGCAGGTGTTCATGGACAAGTACGCCGTGGGCGATGTGGCCACCGTCCGCATCGTCAAGCTGATGACCTTCGGTGCCTTTGCCGAGGTGGTGCCCGGCGTGGACGGCCTCATCCACATCTCCCAGATCGCGGACCGCCGTATTGACAAGCCCGAGGACGTGCTGTCTGAGAATCAGACTGTGGATGTAAAGATCACGGCCATCGACGAGGAAAAGCAGAAGATTTCCCTGTCCATCCGCGCCCTGCTGGCGCCCGCCGGCGAGCCGGAGGAGGATGCCGGGGTTCTGGAGACCGAGGAATAAGCCGCGTAGAGAGGGCGGGCCTTTGGCCCGTTTCTCTTTTTGAAAAATTGTGATTTTTTTGACATTTTCGTTGCAATCACGGCGATCCTATGGTATAATGCTATCTTGTGAAAAGTGTGACAATCCGGGATGGCCAGCTTTTCAAGGGAGGTTTGACCGGAGTAAGGGGATGTCCGGAATCTGAGCGGGGCCGCGCCGCGGCGACCTTTTGTCCGCTTGGTTATATAAACGGGAATACAGGAGGAACAACGATGAACTATCAGGACGAGTATAAGCAGAAGCTGACCGCCGCCGGCGAGGCGGTCAAGGTGGTCAAATCCGGCGACTGGCTGGACTACGGGTGGAGCGTCTGTTCTCCCGTCGCGCTGGACAAGGCCCTGGCACAGCGGATGGAGGAGTTGACGGATGTGAAGATCCGGGGCGGCATTCTGACCCACCAGCCGGCGATTTTTGATGTGCCCGACGCCGCCGGCCATTTCACCTGGAACTCCTGGCACATGGGCGGCATTGAGCGCAAGGCTGTCAGCGCGGGCTTCGCCTTTTACATTCCCCTGCGCTATTCTGAGCTGCCGGGATACTATACCAACTGTATCCAGTCCCTGGATGTGGCGATGTTTCAGGTTGCGCCGATGGATGAGCACGGCTGGTTCAACTTTGGCCCCGGCGGTTCCCACCTGAAGGCCGTCTGCGAATGTGCCAAGACCATTATTGTGGAAGTCAACAAAAACATGCCTGTGTGTCTTGGTGGATTTGACAACTGTATCCATATCAGCGATGTGGATATGATCGTACAGGGGGAGAATCCCCCTGTGGATGTCCTTGGCGGCGGCGGAGCCGCCTCGGAGGTGGATCTGGCGGTGGCCCGTCTGGTTGTGCCGGAGATCCCCAACGGCGCCTGCCTCCAGCTGGGCATCGGCGCAATGCCCAACGCCATTGGCAAGATGGTGGCGGAGTCCGACCTGCGGGATTTGGGTGTACATACGGAGATGTATGTGGACGCCTTTGTGGATATGTCCGAGGCGGGGCGCATCACCGGTATGCGCAAGCCCTTTGACCGGGGCCGCCAGACCTATGCATTTGCCGCGGGCTCGCAGAAGCTGTATGATTTCCTGGACAACAACCCGGAGTGCATGGCCGCGCCGGTGAGCTATGTCAACGACATCGCCCGGGTATCCCAGATTGAGAACTTCATCTCCATCAACGGCGCGGTAGACATTGATCTCTTCGGCCAGGTGTCCTCCGAGTCCTCCGGCACCCGCCATATCTCCGGCGCCGGCGGCCAGCAGGACTTTGTCATGGGCGCATACCTGGCCAAGGGCGGCAAGAGCTTTATCTGCTGCTCCTCCTCCTACATGGACAAAAAGAGCGGACAGCTGAAGTCCCGCATCCGGCCGACGCTGCTGGAGGGCTCCGTTGTGACCGCTACCCGCACAAACCTCCACTACCTGGTGACGGAGTACGGTAAGGTCAACGTCAAGGGCAAGTCCACCTGGGAGCGGGCCGAGGGCATCATCGGCATCGCCCATCCCCAGTTCCGGGAGGAGCTCATTGCCGAGGCGGAGAAGATGCACATCTGGCGCCGCTCCAACAAGCGGTAAGCAACGATCCAAAATGGCGGACAGCCTTGGGCAGTCCGCCATTTTTTGCATTATTCCTGGAAAAATATCTGTAATTTTTTTAGAAAAGTGCTTGTAAAAATGAGGAAAAAAGGATATAATAAAGATATTACATAGGAAAAATATAGGAAATGGCGTATCAGCGAATACCGGGCACCACAATGAACCGATGAAAAAGGGGAGGGGTTTGCCATGTTCAGGATCGGGGATCTCGTCGCGCACCCAATGCACGGGGCCGGCGTCATAGACGCCATTGTTCAGGAGAAGGTCGCGGGAAGCACACAGGAGTATTATGTCTTCAAAATGCCTGTCGGCGGGCTCCTGCTGAAGATCCCGGTGGCCAACAGCGAGACCATCGGCCTTCGTACCATCATCACACCGGAGGAGGCGGAGGCGCTGATTGCCGGAATCCCCTTACTGGAGGTGGAGAGCAGCGCCAATTGGAACAAGCGGTACCAAGAGAATCTGCAGCGGCTGAAAAGCGGGGATCTGCGGGAGGTATCCCGGGTAATCAAGGGTCTGATGATCCGGGACACCCGGCGGGGCCTGTCTACCGGGGAGCGGAAGATGCTCCAGACCGCAAAGCGGATTTTGATTTCCGAGATCGTTTTGACGGAGCAGGCGGACTACGAAAATGTGGAGAGCCGTCTGGATCGTGCCATGACCCAGGAGGCCGCCGTCTGAACCTGTATTCAGTTTTTGAGAGCGCTGAAAAGGCGCAGGGAGGCCGATATGTTTTCTTTTCTGCGCAGAATCAAAGGCGCAAACCGTCCGTACTGTACCGCTTTGGTGGCCGCCGCCGGCTCCTCCAGCCGCATGGATGGTGTGAACAAGCTGCTGGAGCCTCTGGAGGGCGTGCCGGTGCTGGTGCGGACGCTGACCTCGCTCCAATTGGCGGAGGAGGTGGATGAGATCGTGGTGGCCGCCCGGGAGGAGGACCTGGTGGAGATCTCCCGGCTGTGTCATACATATGGGATTACCAAGTGCGCCAAGGTGGTCCGGGGCGGCGAGAGCCGCGTCCACTCCGTACTGCTGGCGGCCCTGGAGGCCTCGCCGGAGGCGTCGCTGCTGGCGGTGCAGGACGGCGCCCGCCCCCTGGTGACGCCGGAGCTGATCGGCCATGTGGTCAGTGCTGCCGCCCGCTGCGGCGCGGCGGCCCCTGCCGTGGCGGTGAAGGACACCGTCAAGACGGTCCGGGCTGACGGCTCTGTGGCGGAGACGCTGGAACGGGACGTTCTGCGTGCGGTTCAGACCCCCCAGGTGTTTGAGGCCAGCCTTTTGAAGGTGGCGCTCCAGTCGGCGCTGGAGAGCGGCGCACCAGTCACCGACGACTGCTCCGCTGTGGAGCGGCTGGGTAAGGTGGTATTCCTGGTGGAGGGTGAGGAGGAAAATTTGAAGATCACCACCCCGGTGGATCTGATTCTGGCGGAGGCCATTCTGCGGGCCCGGGAGGAAGGACGATGACGAACCTGCGTATTGGCCATGGGTATGACGTCCACCGGCTGACAGAGGGACGGAAGCTGATCTTGGGCGGTGTGGAGATCCCCTGGGAGCGGGGGCTCCTGGGTCACTCCGACGCCGACGTGCTGGTACACGCCGTCATGGACGCCCTTACGGGAGCCTCCTGCCTGGGGGACATCGGAAAGCTCTTTCCGGACACGGACCCGGCCTATGCCGGGATCTCCAGTCTCAAGCTGCTGGCAGAGGTGGGACGGCTGCTGGCGGAGCGGGGCTTCTCTGTGGTGAACATCGACGCTGCGCTCTTGGCCCAGGCGCCGAAGATCGCCCCCCATAAGGCGCGGATGGCGGAAAACATCGCCATGGCCCTGGGGATTGAGTCGGAGCGGGTCAATGTGAAGGCCACCACCGAGGAGGGACTGGGTTTCACTGGGGACGGCTCCGGCATGGCGGCCCACGCTGTGGTGCTTCTGGAGAGACTGAGATGAAGGAGCGCCGCTGCTTTTGACCCTGCCGGTTATCAGGTTTTCCATATGCGGTGCCGGATTGCCTCGTTTGGGACAGAGCTTGTTCGGTCCGCGGATCTGAGAGACGGTTGGCGGCAAAGGCTGATTGATATGAAATGAGCAAAAGGGACTCCGCTGCGGCGGAGTCCCTTTTGCCGCACCTTTCTCTGCCCCGTCCATAGAATGGGTAGAGAGGAGGAGTGCCTGTGGATCACTATCTGATTATCGCACGGTCTGTTACCTACGCGCAGCGAATGCAGCGGGCGCTGGCCCGGGTGGGCGTCCGATGCCAGATTTTCCGCGCCCCCCGGGATCTGACAGACAGAGGCTGCGCCTACGCCGTGCGCGTAGCGGTCAGCGACCTGACCGGCGCATTGACGGCCCTTCACAGGGAATCGCTGGACCCTGTTCAAATATTTTTGTACCAACGGGGATTGTACCAGGAGGTGGGGAGATGATCTATCTCGACAGCGCCGCCACCACCTTCCAAAAGCCGCCCGCCGTGGAGACAGCCATGGTGGATGCCCTGCGCACCATGAGCTCTCCGGGGCGGGGGGGCTATCCCGCCGCCATGGCGGCCGCTGATGCTGCCTTTGACTGCCGGAGCGAGCTGGCGGAGCTGTACGGCCTGAAAAACCCGGAGCAGGTGGTGTTCACCATGAACGCAACTCATGCACTGAATATCGCCGTCAAAACCCTTGTGTCTCCCGGCGGCCGGGTGGTGATCTCCGGATATGAGCACAACGCCGTCACCCGGCCCCTGGCGGCGCTGGAGGCGGATGTGACGATTGCGGAGGCGCCGCTGTTTTATCCGGAGGCGGTATCGGAATCCTTTGCCGGGCTGGTGGACGGCGGGGTGGATGCGGTGATCTGCAGCCATGTCTCCAACGTCTTCGGGTTTATCCAGCCTGTAGAGGCTGTGGCGGCTGTGTGCAGGACCCAGGGCGTGCCGCTGATTGTGGATGACTCCCAGGCGGCCGGTGTGCTGCCGCTGAATCTGACGGAGCTGGGAGCCGCATTTATCGCCATGCCGGGGCACAAGGGGCTTTACGGGCCCCAGGGCACCGGCGTACTGTTGTGCGGAGAGGGCGTCAACCCATGCACGCTGTTGGAGGGTGGCACCGGGAGTCTCTCCATTCAGCAGGAGATGCCGGAGTTCCTGCCGGACCGCCTGGAGGCGGGCACTCACAATATGCCCGGCATTGCCGGACTGCTGGCAGGTGTCCGGTATGTCCGCCGGAGAGGGCTGGAGGCAATCTGCCTCCGGGAGCGCCAGCTGGCCCATATGGCGGCGGAGGAGCTGAGAGGTCTGCCCGGTGTGACGGTGTATGCCCAACAGGGCCTCCACGCCCAGGCGGGGGTGCTGTCCTTCACAGCGGAGGGGTGGGAGACGGAGGCCCTGGGGCAGGCCCTGGCGGAGCGAGGGATCGCCGTACGGGCAGGGCTCCACTGCGCACCCTTGGCCCACCGCTCTGCCGGGACACTGGGCAGCGGCACCGTCCGACTCAGCTTTTCTGACTTTAACACACCGGAGGAGGTGTCCAGCCTGGTGTCCGCCGTGAGGGAGATTCTCGCCTGATCTGCGGAAAATGGCTCTGAAATTAAGACCGCAAAACGGAGTCAATGTGAAATCATAGAACACCTTTAAAAAAGCACGATTGAAAAAATCGTGCTTTTTCTTTTGCTCAAAAGAAGACTCTGACCATGCCGGAATTCGTTTTCCCAGATCATTTTTATAGCTGCGGATTTTATCCATAGAATCGCAAGGACTACCCGTGAGCGTATCCGGCTGAAGACTGGAGAGACGCCGCTTGTGCGAGGCCGTTCCAATTGAAACCCGATATTTCCCGCCAGTTGTTTGCGCTGTCCGAATCATACGGGGCGGTTCAGTCCCGGCGGCAGGCCTTTGCAATTCTGGCGATCTATGGTATAATAAACAAATATGAAATGGGAGAGGGGAGAGGCCTGTGGAGCACACCGGCACGGTCAGGGGGCGGTTCGCCCCCTCGCCCAGCGGGCGGATTCACCTGGGCAACATCCTATGCTGCCTGCTGGCGTGGCTCAGCGTCCGGCAGCGGGGCGGCAGGGTGATCTTGCGGGTGGAGGATCTGGACACCGCCCGCTGTCCCCGGCGGTATGCCGCGCAGATGGAGGAAGATCTCCGCTGGCTGGGCCTTGATTGGGATGAGGGGCCCGGCGCCGGCGGAGCGGACGGGCCCTATTACCAGAGCCGGCGGACGGCACTGTATCAGGCCGCCCTGGAGCGGCTGACGGATTTGGGGCTGGTGTACCCCTGTTTCTGCACCCGGGCGGAGCTCCATGCCGCCAGCGCTCCCCATCGGGAGGACGGACAGGTGGTCTACGCCGGTACCTGCCGCCGCTTGACGGCGGCGGAGGCGGCGGAGCGGGCCAGACTCCGGTCCCCGGCTCTGCGGCTGCGGGTACCGGAGGAGGAAATTGCCTTTACCGACGGGCACATGGGGGTGTACCGGGAGAATCTTGCCCGGGACTGCGGAGATTTTCTTCTGCGGCGGTCTGACGGGATGTTTGCCTATCAGCTGGCGGTGGTGGTGGATGACGCCGCCATGGGCGTCACAGAGGTGGTGCGGGGGGCGGATTTGCTGTCCTCCACTCCCAGGCAGCTGCTGCTGTACCGTCTGCTGGGTCTGCCGGTGCCGTCCTTTATCCACTTTCCGCTGCTGCTGGCCCCGGACGGACGGCGGCTGAGCAAGCGGGACGCGGACGCGGGACTGGACAGCCTCCGGGACCGTGTTGCGGCGGCAGAGGTGCTGGGAAGGCTGGCGTATCTGGCGGGGTTCAACCCCTCGGCGGAGCCACGGACGGCGGAGGCATTGCTGGAGGATTTCTCCTGGGAGAAGGTGCCCCGGGAGGACATTCGTATTCCGGCGGGACTGTTTTAGGATCTGCACTCACAGCCGCCAAGGGACGTCTGGACGTTTTTTACCCCGCAGAGCAGCAAGAACCTTCGTCCACTCGGCATCCACCAGCTGTGGATACAGATTCTCAGGCTTTTTGAATCCGGGGCCGGGAGAAAAGATTTTCCGGAGGTATTTCCTTTTTCTGTGGGATGTTCTATAATAGCTTCCAGCGGCGGACGGCCATTTGGCCAGCCGCGGAATTAAGAATTATTTTACAGCCGCGCGGATGGGCGCGGCGTCTTTGGAGGACGGCATGAGGATTATTGTTGTGGGCGCCGGCAAGGTGGGCCTGGAGCTGACAAGACAGCTCTCCGGGGAGAACCAGGTCACCATTATCGACGAAAACGCCCAGCTGATCGAGAATATCATCAACGTCTACGACGTTATGGGTGTCTGCGGCAACGGGGCCAGCTACGAGGTGCAGCTGGAGGCGGGGGGCGGCAGGGCCGACCTGCTGATTGCCACCACCTCCAGTGACGAGATCAACATCCTGGCTTGTCTTGTGGCCAAGAAGATGGGGGTTCCCCACACCATCGCCCGCATCCGCAATCCGGAGTATGAAAAACAGCTGCGTTTCATGCGGGAGGAGCTGGGACTCTCCATGTCGATCAACCCGGAACGGGCCGCCGCCCGGGAGATCGCCCGGGTGCTCCGGTTCCCGACGGCCATGAAGGTGGAGACCTTCTCCAAGGGCCGGCTGGAGCTGGTGGAGTACCGGGTGCCGGAGGACTCCGCCCTGGCTGGCGTCCAGCTGCTGAACCTCTATAAGAGCCTGCGGGTCCGGGTGTTGATCTGCGCCGTCAGCCGGAAGGGGGAGACGATCATTCCCTCTGGCGATTTTGTCCTCCAGAGCGGGGACAAGATCTACCTCACCTCCTCCTCGGATCAGCTGGCCCAGTTTTTCCGGCACCTGGGGGTGTTCCGGAACCGTGCGTCCACGGTGATGATCGTGGGGGCCAGCAAGATCTGCTACTACCTGGCCTCGGATCTGCTGGAGATGGGCATGGACGTGAAGATTATTGACCAGAGTGAGAGCCGCTGCATCAGCATGGGTGAGCGGCTGCCCAAGGCTCTGGTTATCGTGGGCGACGGCACCGACACGGAGCTTTTGCGGGAGGAGGGCATCGACCAGACCGACGCCTTTGTAGCCATCACGGGTATCGACGAGGCCAATATTCTCATGGCTATGAGCGCCTCCAAGCAGGCGGAGAAGTGCAAAGTGGTGGCTAAAATCAACCGCAAGTCCCTGGTGGAGCTGGTCTCCGGTGAGCACATGATCGACAGTGTGGTTTCAGCCGCATCCGTCACTACGGAGCTGATTGTCCAATATGTCCGGGCCATGCAGAGCGCCGCTGGCGACCACATCAAGACCCTCCACCGGCTGGTGGACGGGGCGGTGGAGGCCCTGGAGTTCGGCGTGGGGCCGAATCCCCCCTTCGCGGGGATCCCGCTGAAGGATTTGCAGCTCAAAAGCGGCATTCTGCTGGCGGGCATCGTCCGGCAGAGCGGAAAGATCGTCATCCCCTCCGGCGGCGATGTGCTGCACCCCTTTGACGACGTGATCGTGGTGACCACTCGGACCTCCCTGCAAAAAATCGGGGATATCTTCCAGTGAGGGCGGCTGTATGAACTATCGAATGATTGGGTATGTCATCGGCAGGATTCTGCTGGTAGAGGCGGTGCTGATGGCGCTGCCGTTGCTGACGGCGGGGATCTATCGGGAATCGCCGCTGCCCTTTTTAATCCCAATGCTGCTGCTGGCGGCCGTCGGGCTCCTGCTGGGCGGCAGAAAGCCTCGGCAGATGTCCCTGTACGCCCGGGACGGACTGGCGGTGGTGGCTCTGGCGTGGGTCTTCATGTCCTTCTTCGGCGCGCTGCCCTTTGTGCTCTCCGGGGACATCCCCAATTTGATCGACGCCTTATTTGAGACCGTCTCCGGCTTTACCACCACCGGCTCCACCATCCTGACGGCGGTGGAGCCCCTGCGGCGGAGCTGTCTGTTCTGGCGCAGCTTCACCCACTGGGTGGGGGGCATGGGTGTGCTGGTGTTTGTCATGGCTGTGCTGCCTATGACCGATGGCCACGGAATGCACCTGATGCGGGCGGAGGTACCGGGGCCCACGGTGGGCAAGCTGGTGAGCCGCCTGGGGGATACGGCCAAGATCCTCTACGGCATCTATCTGGCCATGACCGTTTTGGAGACAGTGCTCCTGCTGGCGGGAGGAATGCCTCTGTTTGACGCCTGTGTCCACGCCTTCGGCACCGCCGGCACCGGCGGCTTCAGCTGCCGGGACCTCAGCGTGGGGGCCTATCAGAGCCCCTATTTTGATGTGGTGATCGGCATATTCATGCTGCTCTTCGGAGTGAACTTCAACCTCTACTACTTCCTGATGATCCGGCGCTTTCGGGAGGTGTTCGGTTCGGAGGAGCTGCGGGCCTATCTGCTGGTGGTGGCCGCCGCCGTGGCGGCGATCACGGCGGACATCTGCCATATGTACGGCAGCGTCTGGACCAGCCTGCGCCACGCTTTTTTCCAGGTCTCCTCCATCATCACCACCACGGGCTATGGCACAGTGGACTTTGACCTCTGGCCCACCTTCTCCAAGTCCATTCTGGTGACGCTGATGTTTGTGGGCGCCTGCGCCGGCTCCACCGGCGGCGGCATCAAGATCTCCCGCATCCTCATTCTCCTGAAGGCCTCCGTCAGCGAGATGAAGCGGATGCTGCACCCCAACGCCGTGGCCACTACCCGGCTGGAGGGCAAGCCTGTGTCGGAGAAGACCCTGCGGGGAGCCCACATCTATTTTACGGTGTATATGGCGGTGTTTGTGGTCTCCTTCTTGCTGCTGTCCCTGGAGCAGAAGGGACTGGTGACTACCTTCACAGCCCTGACGGCCTGCATCAACAACATCGGCCCGGGCCTGGAGGCCGTGGGCCCCCTGGGCAATTTCTCCGCGTTTTCGCCGGCGTCCAAGCTGCTGCTGTCCTTTGATATGCTGGTGGGGCGGCTGGAGATCTTCCCCATGCTGCTGCTGTTCGCACCCTCCAACTGGAGGCGGCGGATGAACATCCGCCGCGCCTCCCGGCTGGACTGAGGGACTGTTTTTCTCACATGCGAAGCCGCCCCGGAGCGTTACGCTCCGGGGCGGCTTTATGTCCGTATGTATGCGCTCAGAAGTCCCCGCCCTGACTGTTGGTCAAAGCCTCCAGAATCAGGTAGCGGTCCATCTGGAAAGTCTTGGTCATGGAAAGAGCCGTCTCCATGTCAATGTCCGTGATAAAGCCGTTCTGGATGCCGATGATCTGGTTGCCCTCGCCCTCGGCCAGAACCTTCACCGCCTCGTAGCCCATGCGGCTGGCGGTCTCCCGGTCCCGGGCGGTGGGGGAGCCGCCCCGCTGAATGTGGCCCAGCACCGTCACCCGGGGATCGATGCCCAGCTCCTGGTGGATGCGCTGGCTGATCTCCATGGCGCTGCCGGCGCCCTCGGCCACCACAACCATGTAGTGGGTGGTGCCGGCAAGGCGGGCCCGGCGGATCTTCTCCGCGATGTCCCGCTCAAAGTCCACCTCCCGCTCAGGGATCAGTACGGCGGTGGCGCCCACGGCGATGCCCACGTACAGCGCAAGATATCCGGCGTGGCGGCCCATGACCTCCACTACGGAGCAGCGCTCGTGGGACTGCATGGTGTCCCGCAGCTTGTCGACGCACTCAATGGCGGTGTTGCAGGCGGTGTCGAAGCCAATGGTGTAGTGAGAGCAGCCGATGTCGTTGTCGATGGTGGCGGGAATGCCCACCACCCGCAGAGACATGCCCGTCTCCGCCGCCTGACGGGAGAGGGCCAGAGCGCCCCGGAAGGTGCCGTCGCCGCCGATGGCCACGATACCGTCCAGTCCCAGCAGGCGGCAGGTGGCCAGGGCCTTGGCACGGCCGGCCTCGTCCATAAACTCCAGGCTCCGGGCGGTGTACAAAATGGTGCCGCCCTTGTTGATGATGTGGCTGACGCTGGAGGCGTTCATCTGCACGAAATCGCTGTTGATGAGACCGTTCCACCCCCGGCGGATGCCGACGCAGCCGATGCCGCGGTTGGTGGCGGCCCGCACCACGGCCCGCACTGCCGCGTTCATGCCGGGAGCGTCGCCGCCGCTGGTGAGAACGCCGATTCGCTTGACATGTTTCTCCATAAGATAACCTCCCGTTTATTTGACCGCAGATCCCGTGGCGCACCTCGGCCTTGAAATGCGGTCTTGGATGATGTGGGATCGCCCCTGTGGCAGCAGGAGAGAGGGAGCGCCCAACTCCTCCGTATTCGAATATACCGCCTGAGGGAATCGCTGTCAAGAACTTTTGCAAAAAAACAAAATCCCTGTTAGAAATCGATTAACCGACAGTGAATTTCCCCCAGTTCAGCCGTGATGTTTTTGAAAAAACAACCCTTGTAATTTTGCCTCTCCCGCGGTACAATGGACAGGAAACAACATAAGGAGGAGACGGTTATGCGCACAGTTGTGGTAAATGCCGTAGGAGAGCAGTGCCCCATCCCGGTGGTGAAGGCCGCCCGGGCACTGCAGGAGATGCGGGAGCCCGGGACGCTGGAGGTCCATGTGGACAACGAGATTGCCGTGCAGAACCTGACCCGGATGGCCGCGGGACACAACCTGACGGCCCGATGGGAGAAGACAGGGGAGGGAGCGTACGTGGTTGCCGTGGAAGTGCCTGCCCCGGTTGGCGAGGTCCCGCTGGAGGAGCCGGAGCTGGTCTGCGCGCCGGCGGGCGGCGGGCTGCTGGTAGCGGTGGACACTGACGTCATGGGGCGGGGCAGTGAGGACCTGGGCAGGACATTGATGAAGGGCTTTCTCTT
The DNA here is from genome assembly GCA_910584075.1 of uncultured Oscillibacter sp. Lineage (GTDB taxonomy): Bacteria > Bacillota > Clostridia > Oscillospirales > Oscillospiraceae > Oscillibacter. The sequence goes on along the minus strand of CAJTZI010000005.1, from coordinate 31,285 downwards.
CGCTGTCACCCAGCTGCCCCGCCTGCCGGAGACCATGCTTTTCTACAACGGCGGCGCGAAGCTGACCGTGGAGGGCTCTGATTCTCTGGAGGACCTGAAAAGCCTGGAGTCCCAAGGGGTGGAGATCCTCACCTGCGGCACCTGCCTGAACTTCTACGGCCTGACAGAAAGATTGGCGGTGGGCTCCGCCACTAATATGTACGCCATTGTGGAGAAGCTGGCGGGGGCGTCCAGGGTGATTAAGCCGTGATCTACCTGGACAATGCCGCCACCACCCGCCCAAAGCCCCCCGGCGTGACGGAGGCGGTGTCGGAGGCCATGCAGTCTTACGGCAACAGCGGCCGTGGCGTCCACGAGGACGCCCTCTCCGCCGCCCGGACGGTATACGGCGTCCGGCAGAAGCTGGCGGAGTGGTTCGGCTGTCCCCGGGCAGACCATGTGGCCTTTGCACCCAACTCCACCGCCGCGCTGAATATTGTCATCGGCGGGCTGCTGGGGCCGGGGGACCATGTGATCTCCACGGACTGGGAGCACAACTCCGTTCTCCGTCCCCTGTACCGCCTGCGGGACCGTGGGATGGGTCTGGACTTCCTGCCGGCGGACCGGCAGGGGCGGCTGGACTATGGCGGCCTGGAGGGGCTTCTGCGGCCCCATACAAAGGCGGTGGTCTGCACCCACGCCTCCAACCTGACGGGGGATCTGGCGGATCTTGCGCGGGTGGGAGCCTTTGCCCGCGCACATAGGCTGCTGTTCATTCTGGACGCCTCCCAAACGGCGGGCACCTTTCCCATCGATATGGAGGCCCGGAATATCGACGTGGTGTGCTTTACCGGTCACAAGAGCCTGCTGGGGCCCCAGGGCACCGGGGGACTGTGCGTCAGGGAGGGAGTGGACATCCGTCCCTGTCTGGTGGGCGGCACCGGCGTCCAGAGCTTTCTGGAGAGCCAGCCGGAGGAGTGGCCCACCCGCCTGGAGGCGGGGACCCTCAACAGTCACGGGATCGCCGGGCTGGGGGCTGCCCTGGAGTACCTGGAGCGGACGGGCCGGGACGCGGTCCGTGCCCATGAGTGCGGTTTGGCCCGGCGGTTTTACGAGGCCGTCCGTGGCCTTCCCGGCGTGAAGGTGTACGGGGATTTCTCAGCGGCGGAGCGGGCCCCCATCGTCACGCTGAATATCGGCGGTCTGGACTCCTCGGAGGTCTCCGACGAGCTGGCGGAACGGTTTGGGATTGCCACCCGGCCTGGGGCCCACTGCGCCCCCCGGCTTCACCGGGCGCTGGGGACCGCAGAGCAGGGGGCGGTCCGCTTCTCCTGGGGCTGGGCCAATACGGAGGAGGAGACAGACGCTGCGGCGGAGGCCGTCTGCGTCCTGGCGGCGGAGGCGCGGCGGTGAGGGAGCGGACGGAGAGGTGTGTGGTGACCTTCCGCACTACTGCCGGGGCCATGGCCATGGAGGGGGCGTGCAGGGAGGCGGGCCTTCCCGGGCGGCTGATCCCGGTGCCCCGGGCTGTTACTGCCGGGTGCGGCATGTGCTGGGCCGCTCCGCCGGAGGCCCGGAGGGCCCTGGAGGAGCTGGTGGTGAAAAAACACTTGGACGCGGACGGAATCTATGCTATTATCATCTGAGAGGTGATGCAGGATGTCCAATATCTGCGAGGACTGTGTCTACTATGACTATGACCAGGAGCTGGAGGCCTTTGTCTGCACTATGGATCTGGATGAGGATGAGATGGAGCGGTTTTTGAAGGGGACCGGCACCGCCTGCCCCTTCTACCGCCCCGGCGGCGACTACAAGACCGCCTCCAGACAGTGAGGGGAAAATATGATGGAACTGGTGGATCTGTACGATGAAAACCGCATCCCCCTGGGCCGCACCGCGGAGCGCCACGCTCCCAAGGGGCCGGGGGAATACCGTTTGGTGGTTCATGTCTGCGCCTTTGACAGCCGGGGGCGGCTGCTGGTCCAGCAAAGAACGGCGGAGAAAAGAATCTGGCCGGATCGTTGGGACGTGTCTGTGGGCGGCGGCGTGGACGCCGGAGAGACCAGCCGTCAGGCGGCGGAGCGGGAGTTCCGGGAGGAGCTGGGGTATCCGCTGGACCTGGGAAACCTGCGCCAGTCGGTGACAGTGAACTTTGACGGCGGATTTGACGACTTTTTCATCATTCAAAAGGACCTGGACCTCTCCTCCCTGGTGCTGCAGAAGGAGGAGGTGGCGGAGGTCCGCTACGTGACGGAGGAGGAGGCGGAGGCCATGGCGGAGGAGGGCAGCTTCATCCCGTATCCCGACGGTTTCTTGCGGTTCCTCTTCGCCATGCGGGATACCTTCGGTTTTCCCACAAAATAGTGAGACGGCGCCCGGAGACAGGTCTTCGGGCGCCGTTTTGTCACAGCTCCGGCTCTGCAGTCGGCGCCGTGTCCAGCAGGTGCATCATGGATACCTCGTAGGCCACCCGCTCCTCGGTGCCCAGGTCTGTGACCTTGTGGTATGTACGGCTCTGGACCCGGCCCTCCAGGGCCAGGGGGTCGCCCACCTGGAGCCGTCCGGCGCGCACTGCCAGCTGGCCCCAGGCGATCACGGGCAGGTAGTCCGCCCGGCCGTATTTTCGTGGGGCGGCCAGCATGAGGTCACAGATGCTGCGGCCCAGGGGCGTGCGGCGAAATACCGGCGGCTTGCAAAGCGTGCCGGAGAGAAGGATCTGGTTGCAGGGTTCGTCCAGTCCGGGGGCGAGGTGTTGGCTGTACACCGTCAGCACCAGGCGGCTTCCCACGCCGCTGCGGTTATTAAAGGAGCGGAGCTGTCCCTGGACACGGAGGTCCGCCCCCACAGTCACCTGGGCCAGCATGGGCTCCGGTAGCAGAACGGGCAGGATGTCCACCTGGCCGGACAGCCGGGGCACCTGGAGCGGAAAGCGGTAAAAGCGGGTGCTGTGGTTTTCATGGGACAGGGAGGGCGTCTCCAGGGCAACGCCCTCCAGCAGCACCTCGTTCCGGATTTGAGTTGTCATGTCTTCCACCTCTCGGTTGTGATGCTGTATTCTATGAGAGGCCCGTCCGGATTATGCCGCCGGCCCGCCTGAAAGGCAAAAAACGGGCGTCCCCCCGTGGGGGAACGCCCAAAGGATGAGGGAAATGGCGCAGGGGGGCCTACATATCCACGCCGCCGTTTTCGTCCGCCAGCATCCGGGCGGCGCGGCGGATGAAATCCTCGTAGTCCTGCATATGGGGGCCCACGTAGGCGAAGCAGGCGATGAAGGGGGACTTGGTGAAGACAATGCCCACGTCGTGGGCCTTGTCCTCCTCATCGCCGGTCTTGTGGGCCATGGGGAAGTCCATGGGCAGCTTTCCACCCAGCTTGTGGTTGATCTGCTGCTGGCGCAGGATGTCCTCCAGCCAATCCGAGGACTCCCTGTCCACCAGAGTGCGGTCATACATCCGCCGCAGCAGTCCGCCCATCTCCTCGGGTACGAAGTAGTTGTTGATGCCCTGCTTTTCCCGCTCCTCGTCCCAGTACTCCCGGTTGAACTGCGTGCCGGTGAGCCCCAGCTCCAAAAACGCCTGGCGGATGGCCTCGGCGCCGTAGTGGCGGAAGAGGGCGTTGGTGGCGCAGCTGTCGCTGATGACGATCATCAGCTTGCACAGCTTGCCCACAGTCAGCGTCACGTCGCCGTTGAGAAACTGCACCGCGCCGCAGCCGGGGATTTTCTGGTCCTCCCGGATGGTCACCTTGTCGTCAAAGCTGGTCTCTCCCCTGGATTTCCACAGGAGAATGGCGGCCATCAGCGGCAGCTTCACAATGCTGGCGGCAAGATAGGAGGCCTTTTCCCCGTACCCCCAGGTCTCGCCGGTCTCCAGGTTCTGATAGTAGATGCCGGACTGGCCGGGGAAGGTCTTGATCTCCTCCAAAATGCGTTTCTTGGCGCTCATCATGCGTTCCTTCCTTTTCTCAGTATATGGCCGTTTCTAGCCCCGGTGTGGACACCGTCCAGAGCCGTCAGTGCGCCGTTGACGTAGACGCGGCGGATGCCCCGGCAGGGCTGCTTCGGATTTTCGTAAGTAGGGGTGTCCTCGATCTCGTCAAAGTCGAAGAGCACCAGATCCGCCTGCATCCCCTCCCGGATCAGCCCCCGGTCCTGAAGGCCCAGGCGGCAGGCGGGCAGGCCCGTCATCTTGAAAATGGCGGTCTCCAGGGGGAACAGCTTCCGCTCCCGGCAGTATCTTGCGATCACCCGGGGGAAGGTGCCGTACCACCTGGGGTGGGGCTGGCCGCCGTGGTCCAGGGAGGCGGCCTCGCCGTCGGAGCCGATCATGGTGTAGGGCTGGGACATGATATACGCAATGTCCTCTTCGCACATCCCGTAGTTGACCTCACCCACCCGGCACCGCTCCTCCACGATCAGATCGAAGCAGGCATCGGCGGGGTCCACGCCCCGGATCCCGGCAATCTCCAAGATGGATTTGCCCACAGTCCACTGGTTCTTCTCCGTGGATACATAGGGGATGTAGATGTCCCCCCAGCGGCCTGCATGGCTGGCGTTGGCCTCGGCGTTAATGCGGGGCCGGAGCTCCGGGTCCTGGAGCCGGGCCAGCAGGCGCTCCACGCCGCCTTCAAAGGCCCAGAGGGGGGCGTTGCTGTCCAGAGTGGTGGCGGAGGCGCTGTATGGGTACTGGTCCAGCTTCACGTCCAGCCCCCGGCGGCGGGCCTGGTCCACCAGGGCGATGGTGGTTTTGCAGTGGACCTGCCAGACGCTCTTGCGGGTTACCTTGTGGTGGGCGATCTGCAGCGGCGCACCGGAGCGTTCACAGATCTCCAGAGCCTCCCTCACGGCCTCTACCACGTGCTCGCCCTCGTCCCGCATGTGGGTCTCGTAGAACGCGCCGTAGGGCACCAGCTCCCGGCACAGCTCCACCAGCTCGTCCGTACCGGCGTAGCACCCCGGGGGATAGATCAGGCCGCTGGAGAGGCAGAAGGCGCCCTCCTTCAGGGACTGCCGGAGCATGGCCTTCATAGCTTCCATCTCCGCCGGGGCTGGCTCGCGGGCGTCAAACCCCATGGCCGCCACGCGGATGGTGCCGTGGCCCACGGCGGTGCCGAAGTTGGCGCTGGTCCGCTTGGCCTCCAGCAGATCCAGGTAGTCCCCGACGCCCTCCCAGTTATACTCCAGGCCGCCCACGTAGTCTCGGAGCTGCTGCTTCCGCACCGGGTCCCGGCTCACCGGAGCGGCGGAGATGCCGCAGTCCCCGCCGATCTCCGTGGTGATGCCCTGGAGAATCCGGCTCTCCGCCGTGGGGCACGCCGGCAGGCTGACGTCGCTGTGGGAGTGGATGTCGATGAAGCCGGGGGTGAGATACCGGTCCTCTCCGTCCACTGTCTCCCGGGCGTCTTGCGGAGGTCTGCCGGTTCCCACGGCGGCGATGACGCCGTCCCTCATGCCCACCCAGCCTCGGAACCAGGGGGCGGAGGAGCCGTCGATCACCCGGACATTTTGGATCACCAGGTCGTACATGATGCGATTTCCTCCTGTCACGCTTTTTTGCTGTGATTGATGCTGACCGATCATGCAATGCAAAAACTGTGCCAGGAAAATGGAACGGTCTGTCCGGCATTTTCCGGGAATTTTCAAAGAAAGCCTGGACAAATAATCCCATTATATCCTATTTTTATCTCGTTTTATCCATCGGCGGGATTCAAAGACCGCAGACAATGGGCCGCCGGAGGCGGCCTGTTGTTCGTAAGACAGCGGCTTGCTGGCTGTCATGAATTCCGCAGAAGGGCGGTGCCCCGCTCTGTAATCTGGGCGCCGCAGCGGCCCGGGCGGATGGTGACCAGTCCCTGCTGCCGCAGCTCCTCCAGAAGCAGGCGGAGCTGATGGTCGCTGATTTGGCGATTGCGGTTTCGCAGCTGATAGATCAGGTTTGTCCGTCCGATGCCGTGGGAGAGCCGGGTGTTTTCCCCAATGAGCCGCAGGACCTCCAGATGGATGGCCTCCTTTTTCGGAGGAGCGGCTTCCGTACCGCTGAACAGATAGTCCGGAAATCGGTGCATGGTTCGGTAGAAAGTGCAGACGTTTTCCAGCTCCCGCACATTCCCTGGCCAGGCGTACTGGTCCAGCAGGGCGAATTCCTCCGAGGTGATGGAGCGGTAGTCCTGCCGGAGGAAGTTTTTCAAAAGGACGTCAATGTCCGCCTTCCGGCGGCGCAGAGGCGGGATGGACAGGGGAAACACGTTGAGCCGGAAGAACAGGTCGCTGCGGAAGGCGCCGTCCTTGACCTGCTGGCGGAGGTCCCGGTTGGTGGCGGTGATGAAGCGCACGTCGATGTCGATCAGCTCCTTGCCGCCCACCCGGATGATCTGCCGCTCCTGGAGGGCCCGGAGAAAACTGGCTTGGAATTTGGGGGAGATCTCCCCGATCTCGTCCAGCAGAACCGTGCCGTGCATGGCCAGCTCAAAGAGGCCCTTCCGCCCCCGGCTGCTGGCCCCGGTGAAGGAGCCCGGCTCATAGCCGAAGAGTTCGCTCTCCAGCAGGGAGTCCGGCAGAGCCGCGCAGTTGATGGCGATGAAGGGGGCATTGCGGCGGGAGGAGGCGTTGTGGATGGACTGGGCCAGCAGTTCCTTGCCGGTTCCGCTCTCGCCGCAGATCATCACGGTGTCGTCCGCGGCGGCGATCTGCCGGGCGGTGTCGATGAGCTGGGACATCTCAGGGGATTTGCAGAGAATGTCCTTAAAGGTGTACTTTGCCGTAAAGCCCGCCTGCCGGGCGCTTCGGCTCTGGGCCTTGGCTTTGGCGTAGTCCTGGAGAATGAAGTAGTAGCCCGCCACGTCGTCCATGAGGCGGATGGGATTTTTCTCGTAGCCGTAGGCCTCTCCCTCGATGATCACCGGCTCCTCGGAGTGGTCCTGGGCATTCAGCACCTCCTCCGGGATGTGTCCGGCAATGCGGATCTGGCTTTTGTTGTCCGCCCGGAAGATCTTCAGGGCCAGCCGGTTGGCGTATACCGGCTGATAGGCGGCGTCTGTCAGCAGCATCCCATTTTCACTGGCGTCCACCACCCGGCTCAGCATCTCCGATTTCAGGTAGCCGTAGATATAGTTGGAGTGAAAGCCCTCGTTGGGCTCCACAACGGAGTAAATGTGCCGCTGGAGATTCCGATTGATGATGCCTACGTCCAGGTCCAGCAGCTGCATGAGTTTGAACATGGTGTCAAAGCCCACCTTGCGGTAGCCGATGTCGATCACCTGTCTGATGTGGGGAGGCACCAGATGGGGCTCCGAAGGGGTAACCGCCACGGTGATCTGGTCGTAGATTCCGGTGCGGGTCAAGGCGCTGTCGTAGGGGATCAGATTGATGTGGCTGACGCCGATCTCATAAAAGGCGTGTACGGTTTCCAGCGCTGTCTCGTAGGAGTCGTTCACCAGCAGCACGTTGGTGCCCGCAGGGATGGCGGAGATCAGGTTCAGAGATTCCCGGGCCGGGCTGCGGGTGACCATGATGACCTTGGAGAAGTCCTCCACAAGGTCCTTGACCTCCTGGAGGATGCCGCTCTCCCAAACCAGATAGGCGTCTGCCGCCAGCGCCGCCCGGGAATCCAGGCGGTTGAGAAAGACGTTTGTAAAGGTGATGTACTGGTCAAAGACCTCTTCAAAGCTCTTTTTCAGGAAGTCGATAACCTCCTGATTTTCATCGTTCTGGTAAAGGATAATGGCATTTTTCATGTTTGTTCACCTCGTGCCGGCCGAAATCAGCATTTGCAGAGACAGTATAACACAAATAATGGGATAAAAACAAGATTAAATAAGATTTAGTCCGCAAAAGTATCTGGAGATAAATGGAAAATTTATGAGAGAAACAGACGAGGTAAGGGTTTCAGGCCTTGACAAGAGGTGGCATAATTTTTGCTTTTATTTTGCTTGCAGCGGGAATTCAAAAATGGTTTCAAATTTGAGAGAGGAGAAAACTATGGAAAAGAAAAATGAACAGCAGGTTGGTCTGAAACGCGAAATGGGCCTATTTGGAGGCATCGGCATCATCGCCGGAATTGTCGTGGGCTCGGGCATTTTCTACCTGGGCTCCTATGTTCTGGAGCGCACCCACATGAGCATGGGTCTGGCCCTGCTGTGCTGGGTTGTAGGCGGACTGGTGTCCATCCTGGGCGGACTGTGCTTTGCCGAACTGGGCGCCTGCGACCCGGCGGCAGGCGGCATGGTGGTGTACCTTGACAAGGCGTATCATCCTGTGGTAGGCTACATGTTCGGTTTTACCAGCTGGCTGCTCAGCGGCGCAGGTTCCATCTCCGCGGTGGCCATTGCCCTGCCTACGGCTTTGCAGGGGTATTTCGGCTTCTCCGAGACCACGATCAAAATCATTGCCATCACCCTGATCATCGCCTTGACGGCCTATAACTGCTTCGGTATCAGGCTGGGGGCGCTTTTGCAGAATGTGTCCCTGGTGGCCAAGCTGGTCCCCATCGCCATCATCGTCATCGGCGCGCTGGTCATGGGACGGCAGACCCCTGACCTGAGCCTGATTCCGGCGGAGTACGACGGCGGCATCGGCGGCATCATCGGCATGATCGCCTTTGCGACCGTGGCAACCCTGTGGGCCTATGAGGGCTGGACCAACGCCAACGCGGTTGCCGAGGAGATCAAGGCCCCCGGCAAGAACCTCCCCGGCGCACTGATTATCGGCATTGGCTCCTGCACTGTCCTCTACGTCCTGTTCAATTTCGCCATCTACCGTGTGATTCCACACGCGGAGATTGTGTCCATGATCGGGGAGGGCAACCTGTATCTGGGTACCGAGGTGGCCAACCGCATCTTTGGCGGATGGGGCGGCGGATTGGTTCTGGCGGCTATGCTGATCGCCATGCTGGGCTCCGCCAACGGCATGATCATCGCCTTTGCCCGTTATTACTACGCCATGGCCGTGGAGGGTCATTTCTTCAAGAGTCAGGCGAAGTTGTCCCAAAAGTACCAAGTTCCCACCAATGCCCTGATCTGGCAGGCCATCATCTGCATCGCCCTGGTCCTCCTGCGGAATCTGGACCAGCTCACGTCCCTGGTGGTGTTCTCCGGCATGGTGTTCAACACCCTGGTTGTGATTGCGGTCATCATCTACCGCAAGAAGTTTCCCAACCTGGAGCGGCCTTACAAGGCCTGGGGCTATCCCGTCACCGTTGTCATCAGCGTGGTGCTGTTTGCGGGTCTCATGATCAACACCTTCATTGAGGACCCTGTTACCTCCATCATTGGGCTGGTGGTTCCCGCCCTGGGCGCGGTGGTTTACTTTATCTTCGACGCGAAGATCAAAAAGGAGCGGGTGCAGCAGTGAGAAGCTGTACGCACAGGCGTTGATCCCGCCGCTGGGCAGCCAATATAAATTTCGTTGAAAGACGAGGAGGACAGACTATGGGAATTCCCGAGGGGAGCCTGGAGCTTCACTCCAGATGGAAGCGCGGGCCCCGCAACCTGATCACCGATGTGCCCGGGGTGAAGGTCGGACAGGTCACCATCCGGCACGGAGAGGTCAACACCGGCGTCACGGCGGTTCTCCCCCATGAGAGAAATCTCTTCCAGGAGAAGGTTATGGCCGGCACGGCCGTGATCAACGGCTTCGGCAAGAGCGCCGGCCTGGTGCAGATCGAGGAGCTGGGCACCATCGAGTCGCCCATCATCCTGACCAACACCCTCAGCACCGGCACCGCGCTCACCGCCATGGTGAAGTATATGCTGGCCCAAAACCCGGACATCGGCGTAAAAACCGGCACGGTGAACTGCCTGGTCACAGAGTGCAACGATGGGCGGCTCAATGATATCCGGGGCCTCCACGTCACGGAGGAGCACGTGCTCCAGGCCGTGGAGAGCGCGGCGGCGGACTTTGAGGAGGGGGCCGTGGGCGGCGGCACCGGCATGGTGTGCCTGGGCCTGAAGGGCGGCATCGGCTCTGCCTCCAGACAGCTGGAAGTGGACGGAAAGCGCTACACCACCGGCGCCCTGGTCATGACCAACTTCGGCGCGGCCGGGAATCTTGTGATCGGCGGCCGCCATATCGACACCCGGAAGTGCAACGAGGCGTGCGGCCGGGAGTTCCGGGACAGCGGGTCCGTCATTATCATCATCGGCACCGACGTGCCTCTGAACGAGCGGCAGCTCAAGCGGCTGGCCAAGCGGGCCATGATCTCTCTGGGCAGGGTGGGCTCCTACTGCGGCAACGGCAGCGGCGACATTGCCATTGCCTTTACCACCGCCAACAACCAGCCCCATTACAGTGATCAGAACATCTGGGATATGAAGATGTTCTATGACGAGAACATCGACTGGGTGTTTGAGTCCACGGTGGAGGCCGTGGAGGAGGCTGTCATCAGCTCCCTCTATCACGCCAAAACCACGGTAGGCGTTCGTGGGAACAAATACATGGGCCTGCTGGAATTTTTGGAAAAATACGAAAAGGACTGACGGGAGGCTGACATGAAAAAACGGTATTTTATCAGTGTTGATATTGAGGGAATCACGGACGTCACCTTCTGGTCGGAGACTGAGGCGGGCCGGGCGGGCTATGACGAGGCCTGCGGACAGATGACCCGGGAGACGGCGGCGGCCTGCCGGGCGGTGCTGGCGGCAGGCGCTCTTCCGGTGGTTCGGGACGGACACGGCGGAGCCTGCAACATCCGTCATATGGATCTGCCGGAGGGTACCGAGCTGATGCGGGGCTGGGCCTGCCACCCAGGCTCCATGATGGCGGGGCTGGACGGCACGTTCAGCGGCGTAATCTACATTGGCTACCATGCCCCTGCCGGCAGCGACGGCAGTCCCCTGGCCCACACCAGCGAGTACCAGCAGATCCGGTGGGCGAAAATCAACGGAGAGCTGGCCTCTGAGTTTACCATGAATTCCCTGTACGCGGCGTCCCTTGGCGTTCCGTCACTGTTCCTCAGCGGCGACGAGGCCATGTGCCGAATGGCGGAGGCGGAGATTCCCGGCCTTGCCACGGTGGCGGTGAAGCGATGCAAGGGGAATTCCACCTGGAACATCCACCCCAAAACGGCGGAGAGGGCCATTGAGGAAGCTGTGGCAAAGCAGCTGGCCGCCGGCGCACCGCCGGTTCCTCAGGTGCCGGAGACGATGGTGCTGGATCTGTGCCTGCCCACCCACCAGGCGGTGCGCTCCGCCCGGCAGCTGCCCGGCGTGGAGCTGGCCGGCGACGATGTGGTGCGCTACACCGCGAAAACGGTCAAGGAGCTGAAAATTGCCTGCGAGCTGATGATGGGCTGAAAGAGCACTGTCGCCGGGGAAGAGGGGCCCGGTAAAGCGGCATCAGAGGAGAGGATGTCTTCCGTTCAGAGGGGAAGTGCGTGGGGGAGGATTCCGTCCCTCGTATTCTTCCCGAGGATTTCCTGTGCACGGTTCCTGCTTTTACTTTTAACAGGCCGGAGCGGGCGGCTCTTGAAGAGCCGCCCGCTCCGGTGCGCTATATGTCCGCAGAGGTCTGAGAGAGAAAGTCGGAGACCGCGTCAATCAGATTTTCCGGGCAGAGCTGAAGGGCCGTACATCGCTCAGCCAGCCTGTCGACCGCCTCCTGGTCTTCGGAAAACGGGGCGACGACGGCAGCTGTCATCCACCTTCCGTCCTGTTCCCGAGCGCCGAGAATGCCGTAGAGGTCACGGGAGGAAAACAGGGGCCTCATTTTTGCTGCTTTATAGTGATACAAGCGGCGCACCCCCCGCCGTCAGACCATGGGGCGGCCATTGACAGATAAGGCCCGTGGGACAGGCTGCGTGCCGGAGATCATTTCTGCACCACCTCCATAATGGAGCGGAAGTGGGCTGCAACGGTTTTCTGCTCCTCCTTAGACAGGCGGTCAAACCACGCAAAATATCTCAAAAGAATTGTCAGAACGTCCGGATTGTCCACGGGGACCATCTCGCCCGTCAGTGTGCTCAGGGGGATGTTCAAGTGTTCTGCAATGTGGAGGGCGGTGTGGAGCGAGGTGTTTCCGTCCTTCAGAATATCCTGTAAAGTCGATTTTGGAATATCCAGTTCCTCCGAAAACTCGGTGAGGTTTGCGTTGTTGATTTTTCGAATCGCTTCCAGGTTTTTGGCAAAATAGCCGCATTGATTCATACGGGATTCCCCTCCTTTTGATCTAGGTTAAGGATAAAGGAATTATGGGGAATTGTGGGGCCGGATTTTCGGTTTAAATACCGGTTTTTCGGCGGAAGATGGGGATGCCCTGCGGCTGTCACGCCGCCTTGCGGAAAATACAGAGCGAAACGCCGCCCGAAAGGGCGGCGTTTCGCTGTCTGTCCGCCGCACAGCATGCGGCGGGCTTTTAGGCTGCTTTATGGATACAGGAGAAAATGGCTTCCGCGGGAGAACATGGTCTCGGTAACGGCGACAGTGCGTCTCACGTGTTCCCAGCGGGAACCCGGACCTTTTCTGCCTTTGCACTGCGCCAGTGGAGGCTGGTTTTGTGGATCAGCGGCTCACACACGCACAGGATGGAGGGCATCAGGAACATGCTCATCACCGCCGAGATCAGCGCACCCCGGGCCAGCATGACGCAGATGGAGCTGATGATCTCGATCTCCGAGATCAGGCCCACGCCCAGTGTGGCGCAGAACATCACCAGGGAGCTGGTAATAATGGAGCCGTCGGAGGCGGTGGCGGCGATCTCCATGGCCTCCACGGAGGACTTGCCGTTTTGAAGCTCCTCCCGGAACCGGGTGGCCAGCAATATGGCGTAGTCCACTGTGGCGCCCAGCTGTACGCAGCCGATGATGGTGGGGGAGACAAAGGGGATCACGGTGTCGGTGAAGTAGGGGATTCCCTGGTTGATGAAGATGGCCAGCTCTATGGCCGCCACCAGCACCACCGGCATGGAGAGGGAGCGGAACACCCAGGCCACGATCAGCAAAATGGCGCCGATGGAGATGTAGTTGGTGACCTGGAAGTCCACGGCGGAGGTTGTGATCAGATCGTCGGTAAGGGCGGCCTCGCCGGTGATCAGGGCCTCCGGGTCATACTGTTTTACAAGGGCATTCAGCGTTTTGAGCTGGGCGGATACCTCATCGGAGGCGGTGGCGTACTCGGAGTTCACCATCAGCAGCTGCCACCCCCCCTGCTTGAGCATATTCCGTACCTCCTCCGGGATGAAGAAGTCCGGGATGCCGGAGCCCAGCATAGCATGGTAGGAGAGAACGGAGGTGATGCCGTCGATCTCCCGGATGGAGGACTCCAGCCGGTTCATGTCCGTGGCGGGAATGTCGTCCCGCAGGAGAATGAAATGGGACCCGGCCATGTCAAACTCGTCTTTGAGCTTGTTGTTAGCCACGATGGAGGCCATGTCCTGGGGCAGGGCCTCGTCCAGCTTATAGTAGACCCCGGTGTGGGACTGGGCGTACAGGGCCGGGAGAAAGAGAATCAGAAACAGGGCCATCATCCATCTCCGGCGGCGGATGACCGCGTGGTTGAGCTTGGAGAAGTTTGGCAGGAGGCTCTTGTGGGTGTGCTTTTCGATCTGCTTGTCGAAGAGCAGCAGCAGGGCGGGCAGCACCAGCACCACAGTGGCCACACCCAGCACCACGCCCTTTGCCATGACGATGCCGATGTCCCGGCCCAGGGTCAGCCGCATGAAGCACAGGGCCAGGAAGCCTGCGATGGTGGTGAGGCTGGAGCCGGAGAGGGAGGTGAAAGCCGCCGCGATGGCCTTTGCCATGGCGTCCCGCTTGTCGTCCCAGCGGGACTGCTCCTCCTTGTAGCGGTGGTAAAGAAAGATGGAGTAGTCCATGGTGACGCCCAGCTGTAAAACGGCGGCAATGGCCTGGGTGATGTAGGAGATCTCCCCCAGAAAGATGTTGGTGCCGAAGTTGTAGACAATGGCCATGCCGATGCTGGTGAGAAACACAAAAGGCAGCACCACGGACTCCATGGTCAGGGACATGGCTGCCAGGGACAAAATCACCGCCAGCCCCACATAGACGGGCAGCTCCCGGTCCACCAGGTCCTTGGTGTCTTTGATGACCACAGAGAAGCCGGCCAGGAAGCACTTCTCATTACAGATAGCCCGGATGGCGTCAATGGCCTCCATGGTCTCCTGGTCCGCGCCAGATTTGTCGTACTGAATGATCATCATGGTGGCGTCCCCGGCGTAAAACATCTCCCGCAGGTTCACGGGGATGAAGTCGATGGGGATCTGGATGCCTACGGCGTTGGACAGCCATACGGCGTTGGAGACGCTGGGCACGTCCTTGATGGCGTTGATCAGGTCGTTGGTGTAGGCGGCGGGCATCCCCTCCACGATGAGCATGCTGGTGGCGGCCATGTGAAAGGGCTCCTCCAGCAGCCGCTCTCCCTGGGAGGACTCCAGATCCTGGGGCAGGTAGGTGAGGATATCGTAGTTAACCCGGGTGCCCAGGTATCCCAGGGCGGAGGGGATCAGCATGGCTGCGTCGATCAGGGCCACCAGCTTCGGTTTCCGGGTCAGAAGGTGGGCAATTCGGTCAAGCAAAGGAAAACACCGTCCATTCTCAGTTCTTGCGTTACTTTTGGAAAATTCCCGTGACAGCGGACCAGAAGTCCCGGAACATCTGGGTGACCCGGTCCCAGAATGTGGTTTCCGGGGTCTGGGACTCGGCGGAGACCGTCAGGGAAGAGTCCTCCGCCTTGATCTCCTGGGAGCGGATAAGCACCTGCACACTGACGGGGGCGGGGTTCTCCTCTGAGGTCAGGGAGACCGCCGGAGCTCCGGCGTCCATCAGCAGGAGATTGTTCACCTGTCCGGTGTACTCTGTCCAGGTGTCTTCAATGATCTCGTCAATTTTCTCCTTGGCCTCCCGGACGCCGCCGGCGGCGTCCGCGCTGCCAGCGGTTTTCCGCAGCGCCGCGGCCAGACCGGTCAGGCTCTCCTGAGCACCGGTGTCTAGCTGAGTGCCGGATTCTCTGGACAGATGGCGGAAGGAGGTGAGAAAGCCAGTGGTGTCGTCCACAGCAACTACCATGTCCTCCACAAGAGTCCGGGTGTCCTCCAGGGTGTCGTGGAGGCCGGGGACGCGGCGGTTGACGGCGTCATCCAGGTCCCGGATCTCTGTCAGGAGACCGTCCACCTGGTTCAGAATGTCCCGGCCCGCTTCCGCCAGGCCATCCAGATGGCCCAGAGTGGTGTCCGTCTTTCCCACAAGACTGCCCAGCTCCCCGGTAAGGCCGTCTCCACCCAGGTGGCGTAGCAGCCGCTCCAGATTTTCCAGAAGGCCGGTGAGCCTGGTGGTGTCATGGTCCTGGTTCAGATGGGCCAGGGTTTTTCCGGTCTGGGCATACAGAGCCTTTTTGGAGAGGATCTTGGCGATGTTCTCCGGCGTCTGCTGGTCTGCCGGGAGCCTGTTGATGTCACTGAGTATCAGCATGGCGGTGAAAAAGCCCGCCTTGTCCATGGGGCGGTCCGCGCCGCCGGTGACGGCGGCGTAGACCTGCTCCATCAGGACCAATTTTGGCTTTGCGGAAGCGTATGCCCCCGCTTGGTCCTGGGTCAGACTGCCTGCGGTTACCAAGTGCTGAAGAGCCTGCTCCGCTGTCAGTCCGGGCATCAGTGTCTGTATCTGGGTGATGGCGCTGTCCACGGCCTGCACCTGACCCAGCAGGGCCTGGGCCTCCGCCGTGCTGGCGGCGGACTTGGAGGCCAGCAGAGCGGCGATCTGAAACTGGGGGTACGCGATGGTCTCTGCCCCCGCTGCTGTACCGGCCCAGACGGTCTCCAGTTCCTGGACCTGGGTCAGGATGTCTGAGAGCTTTTGTCCCTGAACCTTGATATGTTGTTGGATATTTTCCGGGATTTCGGAGATGATCCCGCCGCTGATCTGGATGTCCAGGGCCTTCAGCAGGGTTTCCAGCTCCTGGAGATTGTCCTGAAGGGCCTTCAGATCCGCTGCCAGTTGGTCCAGACTGTCCTCCATGCTGCCATTGCCGCTGCGGATGTCCCGAATATCCCTTTGCAGGTCCCGGAGACTGCCGTTCACATCGTCCAGGCTGCCCCGCAGGCTTACGGCGGCGTCCGCCACGCCGGAGAGGGCGCCGGTGACGTCGTCTACGGCGTCACCGGTGCCGGTGAGATGGCCGGGGAGCGTGTTTAGAGAGCCGCTCAGCCGCTCCAGATCCGCCAGAACTCTGTCACCGTCCTGGTAGATCTGGTCCTTGCCGGCAGAGATGGTGTTCCGGGCCCGGTTCAGCTCATCCAGGCCGTTGGCAGTGTCCCGCAGGCTGCCGCTGAGGTCTGTGAAGGAGTCCAGAAGTGTGTCAAGACTCCCGGAGAGCGCGTCGTAGTCCTCCTCCAGCTCGTCCTTGCGCTGGGACAGTTTGGCGATCTCCTCCAGTTGGCTGAGGGTGGCGGGGACCATCAGGAAGGTCATGCCGGAGAAGGCGAAGTCCTCCGCCCCCACCCGGATTACGAAATGCTGTTCCTCTCCCGGCAGGGCGATAAACAGCACCGCCCGCAGGTTGCCGATCAGCTGCACCTGGGCGCCCGGGGCCTCCAGGGACAGGATGTCGTCCTGGTTAAACATGGCCATGGCCTCCAGGGTGTAGTTGTATCGGGCGTAGTCACTGGCAGTCTCGTTGGGGATGGCGTCCACGGTGATCTCCACCACGCCGGTCTTGCCCGCCAGGTCCTCCGCCCGGACAGCCACGCCATTGAGCCTGTAAGAGATGGAGAGAGTCCAAGGCAGGTTTTGAAAGGGCTCCGCCGTCTTGCCCTCAAAATAGAAGTGGGCGGGGGCTTGGTCGAACCGGAACTCCGTGACACCCTCCCGGATTACCGGGATGGTGCCATCGGTGAGGTTTACCACCTGGTCGTAGACGCCGCGGTCTGTCAGGCTTGAGGCGCCGTTGAGGGTGTAGCTCTTCACTACGCTGCCCTCTGTCAGATTGCCGTAGTAGTCCAGCGTGGCGTAGTAGGCCTCGTCGCAGACGGGGGATACGCCGTCACCGTTGGGGTCCGCCGCGGCCGCCGTGGGAAAGGCCGGGGCGGCGGTCAGTGCTCCAGCCAGTACAAGAGACAGAATGCGCGGACCGGCTCCAGGGGATCGCTTCATATAAAATCACTCCAAAATCATAGAATGGAAACCTCCGGCGCCTTGTCAGCGGGGAGATTTTTTGCTATACTATTTTCAAAAAGCGGGGAGGAGGGCGATGATGAACCGCACCAAGCAGATCCTCAGCGAGACCTTCTGGCAGATTCTGGAGGAGATGCCGTACAGCAAGATCACCGTCAAGGAGATTGTGGACCGGTGCCATGTGAACCGGAACACTTTCTATTATCACTATCAGGACATTCCCGCCCTGGCGGAGGCTACCATGCAGGCCTGGGTAGAGGAGATCGTGGAAAAGCATTTCAACTTTGGAAATCCCCTGGACTGTCTGATCCCTCTGGTGGAGGGGTGTACTGCCCGGAAAAGGGCCATTTTGCACATTTACCGCTCCGTACAAAGAGATGTGTTCCTCAGCCATTTGAATGGCCTCATTGACCATGCCGTCGGCGTTTACGCCGGGGGCGTGAAGAGCGCCCTTGGTTCGGATTTGGAGACGCTGCCTACGCTGTGCCACTTCTATAAGTGTGCGGGTATGGGCCTGGTTCTGGACTGGCTGGACCAGGGCATGGGCTATGATATGCCGGAATTTTTGGAGAGCATCTGCGGGTGTCTCCAGGGCTCTGCCCAAAATGTGCTGCTGCGCCAGCCGCGGGAAGGTTCTGCGGCAGTCCGTGTCTCACTGTGAGCAGTGTATGTTTTTTGGGGAAAAACCGCAATAGACAAAAGAAGAGCCGGTGCCTAAATTTTGGGCACCGGCTCTTCTTTTGTCCAAATTTTTCGGTGAAGTTTTGTCCCTGCCCAACGGAGCATTGCGCTCAGTCGGAGGTACGGACGGGATCGTCGCCAGTCTCGCCGGGGATGTCGCCGCCGGCCTGCTCCACGGCGTTCTTCTCCATGCGGTTCATCAGGATGGGGGAGAGGATGCCGAAGACGCACAGGGCGATGAGCACCCAGCAGACAGGTGTGGAGAAGAGAATAGAGGGATTGCCGCCGGAGAGGGCCAGGGAGCGGCGCAGGCCCTTCTCACCAATGGGTCCGAGGATCAGCGCCAGCACGATGGCGGCGGTGTTGAGGTCGAACTTGCGGCAGAGATAACCCAGCACGCCGAAGATCATCATGATGACCACGTCCACGAAGTTCTTGTGGATGGCGTAGGAGCCCACCACGCAGAGAACGGAAACGGCGGGGATCAAAATGGCGTCGGACAGGCGGGAGATCTGGGCGAAGCCCCTGCAGCCGAGAAGGCCGATGCCCAGCATAAAGAACTGGATGAGGACGAAGCCGGCGAAGAAGGTGTAGGTCATTTTCGCCGTCTCGCCCACGAAGAGATCGGGACCGGGGGTGAGACCCTGGATGATGAGGCCGCCCATCAGCACGGCGGTGACGCTCTCGCCGGGGATGCCCAGGGTGAGCATGGGGATGAGGGAGCCGCCGGTGACGGCGTTGTTGGCGGCCTCGGAGCCGGCCACGCCCTCAATGCTGCCGTGGCCGAACTTCTCTTTCTCCTTGGAGAACTGGCGGGCGGTGTTGTAGCCCAGGAAGCAGGCGATGGAGGCGCCGGCGCCGGGCAGAATGCCGATCAGGTTGCCGATGATCCAGGACCGGCCCACGGTGGGGGCGATCTGCCGCATCTCCTTCCTGGTCAGCATCATCTTGTCATTAAATTTTGCGGCTCTGGCCCGCTGTTTAATCTTCTGCTCCGCCAGGATCAGCGCCTGACTCATGGAGAACAATCCGATGAGGGCGCAGGTGGTGTTGATCCCCTCATAGAGGGAGGACTGGCCGAACATGAAGCGCTTCACGCCCTCCATGGGGTCCATACCGATGGTGGAGAGCAGCAGGCCCAGCGCGCCGGAGATCAGGCCCTTTACCATGGACTTGGAGCTGACGCCGGCGATGATGGTCAGACCGAAGATGGACAGCCAGAAA
This sequence comes from uncultured Oscillibacter sp., assembly GCA_910584075.1. Lineage (GTDB taxonomy): Bacteria > Bacillota > Clostridia > Oscillospirales > Oscillospiraceae > Oscillibacter. Next base: position 12,287 of record CAJTZI010000005.1, on the reverse strand, counting down.
TACTCCGGGGAGCCAAACTTCATGGCCAGCTGGGCCAGCAGGGGGGCGAAGAAGTACAGGGAGATGCAGGAGAGGAGCCCGCCGAAGAAGGAGGAGATGCAGGCGGTGCCCAGGGCCTTGCCGGCCTTTCCCTGGAGGGTCATCTGATAGCCCTCAATGGCGGTGGCGGCGGAGGCGGGGGTGCCGGGGGTGTGGATCAAAATGGCGGAGATGGACCCGCCGAAGATGGCGCCGCAGTAGATGGCGCCCAGCATGATCAGGCCGGTGGAGGCGTCCATGGTGAAGGTCATGGGGAGCAGCAGGGCCACGCCCATGGCGGCGGAGAGGCCCGGCAGGCAGCCGATGACGATGCCGATGGTGGTGCCGGCGGCCATGGCCAGAAGATTGACGGGAATCAGGGCGTTGATAAAGCCCTGGCCCATCAGGGCTAATGTCTCTAACATAGTCGTCCTCCCCCTTTACTTAAACAGCAGGCCCACAGGCAGCTTGACTTTCAGGAACAGGGTAAAAGCACAGTAGACCAGGGCCAGAATCACGGCGGTGGACAGCAGAATCTGCCACTTGGGGACCTTCAAAAACAGCAGGCAGGCGGCCATGAACACCAGCGTGGCGATGTAGAATCCGGCGAAGTACATCACCACCAGATACAGCACCACCATGGCCAGAATGGGGAAGAACTGCTTGGGGAGGAAGCCCTCAAAGTCCTCCAGGCCGGTGGTGACGCCGTTCTTCTTCGCCCCGCGGACCATCTGCACCACATACAGCGTGGTCAGGGCGGCCAGCAGGATGATGATGAACAGGGGATAGGTCTGGGCGGCGGCGGGGAGGCGCAGGGTCATCACCAGAAACAGGGCGCAGACTGCGTAGATGAACGCGACAACGCCGATATCGGTTTTCTTCATCTCTCAAACCTCACATTTCAGTCGTGAAAAAGGACGCGGGGCTTCACGGCGTGAAGCCCCGCGCGGCTCTATGGAATTACTCGGCCCAGATGGAGGAGACGGTGTCGGTGCAGAAGACGTACTGCGCGTCCAGCAGGGCGGCGGTGGCAGCGGGGTCCATGTACTCGGTGGTGACGCTGGCCTTGACGGCGGCGTCCAGATAGGCGGAGTCCTCCATGGTCTGCTTGAAGGCCTCGGCGTAGAAGTCGATGATCTCCTGGGGGGTGTCCTTGGGGGCCACGATGGCGCGGGCGGAGCCGTACCACTGGTCATAATAGCCGGCCTCACCCAGAGTGGGGACGTCGGGATACTCGGCCAGACGCTTGGTGTCAAAGACGCCGAGGACCTTTACCTCAGAGGTGAAGGCCGCGAAGTCAGCCAGCTTGGCGGAGGAGAAGTCCACCTCGCCCTGGCGCAGGGCCAGGAGCTGATCGGCGGTGCCGCCGTAGGGGATGGCGGTGTACTCGAAGCCGGCGGTGGAGGAGAGCAGCTGGACGGCGATGTGGTTGGAGGCCTTGTTGCCGTTGGTGGAGGCCTTCAGCTCGCCGGGATGATCCTTGGCATAGGTGACCAGGTCCTCCAGGGTGTCAAAGGGGCTGTTGGCGGCCACCAGGATGACAGAGGTCTCGTTGACGTGGTTGCAGATGGGGACAAAGTCCTCCATAGTGTAGTCGCCCAGGCCCTCCACGATGTTGGAGCACAGGGTGGGCAGGTTCACAAAGCCCAGGGTGTAGCCGTCGGGCTTGGCCTGGGAGAGGGCTGTCCAGCCGATGGAGCCGGAGCCGCCCTCCTGGTTGTCGATGACGATGGTCTGGCCGATGTACTTGTCGGCATAGGCGCTGAGGACGCGGGCGGTGTTGTCGGTGCCGGAACCGGCCTTGTAGGCCACGATCATGTTCACGGGCTCGCTGGGGGTCCAGCCGGTGGAGGCGGGCTCATTGGTATCACCTGTGGTGTCGTCGGCGGGAGGGGGCGTGGTGCCGGCGTCATCGCCGGAACCGCCTCCGCAGGCGCACAGGCTCAGCAGCATAAATGCCGCCAGCAGCAGGGCAAGGAGTTTCTTTTTCATTTTTGACTCAACCTTTCTTTGTAGCTTCAGGTGGAACACCTTGTAAAAGGATAGCACCTTGGACACCTAAAATCAATGGACGATTCATAAAAAATTAACACTTTTTTTGTAGGGATTCGGCAAAAATTTACTTGACGAGTGGGGCGGAATTGAAAATGGGGGAAGCTGAGGCGGCTTGTCCGGCTCTCATGTGAAAACAGCGGTGAAGACCGGCGGCCGCCGGCCTTCACCGCTGTTTTTCAGGCTGTTTTAGCGAAAGCAGGTCAGCCGCAGTCAGCCCTCCAGATTTTCCGCGCACAGGATCTGGATCCGCCTGTGAAACGATCCGGATTCCAGAGGCCTCTTGTTTCGGAGATGGTCCCGCAGGAACAGAAGCGGCGTGCGGCCCTGCCGCCTCAGATCCTGGGGAATGGTGAAGTCCACCATGCCGGAGCGGATGAGCTGCCGGACGGTTTCGTTGATGTCGTGGCAGACCACGTGAATCCGGCCAGCCCTTCCGGCCCGCTGAATGGCGGCGCAGCAGCCGGAGACGCTGAGGTTCGCCATGTAAATTCCCCGCAGGTCCGGCCATTCCGCCAGGGTCTCCCCCACAACGCGGAGGGTGGTCTCGTAGTCGTTGCAGGTTTCGCGGACGAGGATCTGCTCCGCCGGGAAACCCAGCTCCGCCAGCCGTTCCCGAAAGCCGTCCAGCCGTTGGCGGTGTCCGTCGAATTTGAGGTTTCCGGCGGTGGCCAGGATGGGGCCCTGGCCGGAGACGCATTTGCAGAGCAGTCCGGCGGCCACCCGGCCCGCCTGACGGATGTCCTGGCCTATGAAGCACAGCCGTCCGCTCTCCGGCAGGTCCGAGTTGAAGGTGACGCAGGGGACGCCCTCGGCCGCCCTGGCGGCGATCCAGCTTTGAATTGCCGGGTCATTGACGGCACAGACGGCGAAGCCCTCGGCGCCGCCGGCCCTCATGGTCTCCAGCAGTTCCACGGCCTCCTGGGGCAGGTCCGTCTCACAGCGGCGGACCAGCACCCGCACCCCGGATTCCTCCAGCTCCCCGCAGGCCTGCCGGACGCCCTCCGTCACCTCCGCGCGGAACTGACCCTCCCAGTTGGGCAGAAGGACTCCCAGCGTCAGGGGAGGGAGAGCGGCATGCGCCTGCCGTTGGTGGAGCTCACGGGGGGAGATGTAGCCCAGCTGCCGCATGGCCTCCAGCACCCGCTGGCGGACCTCCTCATTGACGTGGGGACGGTCGTTCAGAACCCGGTCTACCGTCCCCCGGGAGACCCCCGCCAACTCTGCCACCATTTGAATTGTCGGTCTGGTTCCCATCAAAAGCATCCTCCGTCTGTGTGTTTGCACAATTAGCATATACGAAAACACATTTGCTGTCAATCCGCAAAAAATATTTCGGATTTTTTGTGCGGTTTGTGGATTTTATCCGGACCAGCTCTGTTTTCATTGACAATTGGACCGAGTGTGCTATTATGTGCTTAGCATAAAAGTGTGCAAAGCACATGATGGGTGAAAGAGAGGACGAAGGGTATGGTCTTTCAGAAATCAGCCTGTATCGAGCCGATGTACAGCGAGCTTCCCTTTCTGGAGCGTTTCCAGGCGGCGAAAGACGACGGGTTCCAGTTCGTGGAGTTCTGGAGCTGGACAGACAAGGACTTGGACGCGGTGAGGGATGCGGCATCGTCCGCCGGAATCGGGATCGCCGGGTTCAACGGGGATGCGGAGCTCTCCATGATCAATCCGGACCAGAAGGAGGCGTATCTGGCCTTCCTCCGCCGGTCCGTGGAGGCTGCGAAAAAGGTGGGGGCCCGGTCCGTCACCATCCACTCCAACGGTCTGGGGGAGGGCGGTGCGGTCATCGACCCATATGAAAATCTCAGTGATTCCCTGAAGCTCTGCGCCATGTTCGACACACTGAAGGCGTGCGCGGAGATCGCGGAGGAGAGCGGTGTTGCCATGAATCTGGAGCCACTGAACGTCACCACGGACCATGTGGGGAATTTCCTGCGGACGACCCGCGTGGCGGCGGAGATGACCCGTCTCATCGGCTCTTCCAGGCTGAAAGTGCTCTATGACGTCTACCATATGCAGCTCAATGAGGGCAGCGTCTGCGATAACATCCGGGCCTATGGGGACCAGTTCGGACACATCCATATAGCGGACGCCCCGGGGCGGCATGAGCCGGGCACCGGCGAGATCAACTATGTCAATGTGCTGGCCTGCCTGGAGGAGATTGGCTACGGAGGGCTTGTGGGATTTGAGCTGATTCCGAAGACCGGTACCGCAGAGGCAGTGAGAGCGATTATGAGACTTTGATTCAATCAGGAGAGAGGATTATGAAAACCATTAAAATCGGTATCATCGGAGCAGGGCGGATTGGCCGGGTCCACGCGGAGAACATCGCGAAGTTTGTCCCGGAGATGGAGATCAAGACCGTCTCCGATCCCTATATGAGCGGGGAGACTTTGGAGTTCCTCCAACGCCTGCGGATTCCCGGCCTGGTCAAGGACGCGGACGTCATCCTGAGCGACCCGGAAATCAAGGCTGTCGTGGTCTGCTCTCCCACAGACCTCCACGCGGAGTACGCCATCAAAGCTGCGCAGGCAGGGAAAGATGTTTTTGTGGAAAAGCCGGTGGATTACCGGATTGAGCGGGTCAGGGAGGTCATCGATGAGGTGAAGAAAGCGGGTGTAAAGCTCCAGGTGGGCTTTAACCGCCGCTTTGACCACAACCACCGGGCGGTGTATGAAGCAGTCAGGGAGGGGAAAGTCGGCAGGGTCAACCTGATCAAAATCAGTTCCCGGGACCCCGCGCCTCCCTCCATCGACTATGTGAGGGTCTCCGGCGGCATCTTCTATGACATGATGGTCCACGATTTCGATATGGCCCGGTTTTTGGCGGGCTCCGAGGTCACGGAGGTCTTTGCCTATGGCGGCGTGCTGGTGGACCCGGCCATCGGAGAGGCGGGGGACGTGGACACCGCCGTGGTGTCCCTGAAATTTGAAAACGGCGCCATGGGTGTCATCGACAACAGCCGGAGGGCCGTCTACGGCTACGATCAGCGGGTGGAGGTTTTCGGCTCCGAGGGCGCGGTGATGGACGGCAACGACACCCCCAGCAACGCGGTTTTCTACGGCGTGGAAGGCACCGTCTCCGACACCTGCTATAAGATTATGTGGGACCGCTATACCGGCGCTTTTGCCGCTGAGCAGAAGGCCTTCGCCAGCGCGGTCATCAATGGCACGGAGCCCCCTGTCACCGGTGAGGACGGCCTCTATCCCATCCTCATCGCCGCTGCCGCCGCCAAGTCCCTCAGAGAGGGCAGGCCCGTCAGGATCGCGGAGATTGAATAAGCGCTCGCCCCGTCCCCCTGAGAGAGAAGAACAGCCTGTTCCGGCAAGCTGCCGGGACGGGCTGTTTTTCTGGCCGGACCGGATCTGCGTGGAGTGAAGAAGCGGATCAGCTGCGGCATGATGCGGAAATATTGAGAAAAAGCCAGCGGATACCGGGGTATCCGCTGGCTTTTGGCTCAGAGCTTCGTGATGTCCAGAGGGCGCAGGTCGGCGCTGCGGCCCTGGGTGCGGACGGTGAGCATGGCCCGGGCCGTATCCAGGGCGGTGACGCAGGGGACGGAGTGCTCCACCGCCGAGCGGCGGATGCGGAAGCCGTCGGTGTCATGACGGCGGCCCCGGGTGGGGGTGTCGATGACCAGATCCACGGAGCCGGAGGAGATCATGTCCAGGATGTTGGGGTGGGCCTCGGAGACCCGGGCCACCTTGCGGGCGGGGACGCCTGCGGAGCGCAGGGCGTCACAGGTGCCCGGAGTGGCCAGAATCTCAATATTCATGTCCGCGAAGCCCCGGGCGATGTCTACAATCTCGTCCTTGTCCTCGTCCCGGACGGTGATGATGATCCGCCCGCCCCGCTTGGGAACCTTCATTCCGGCGCCCTTGAAGGCCTTCAGCAACGCCTGGGGGAAGGATTCTGCCAGCCCCAGGCACTCGCCGGTGGACTTCATCTCCGGGCCCAGGCCGGTGTCGACATCGGTGAGCTTTTCAAAGGAAAATACCGGCATTTTTACGGCATAGTAGTCCGCCTCCCGGTAGATCCCGGTGCCGCAGCCCAGGTCCCGCAGCTTCTCGCCAAGCATTACCCGGGTGGCCAGATCGATGATGGGCACGCCTGTGACCTTGGAGATGTAGGGGATGGTGCGGGAGGAGCGGGGGTTGACCTCAATGACATAGATCTGGTCGTCGTAGATGATGAACTGGATATTCACCAGGCCGATGACCCCCAGGGCCCTGGAAAGGTCCCGAGTGTAGCGGAGGATGGTCTGCTTGTGACAGTCCTTGATGTGCATGGGGGGATAGACGGAGATGGAATCCCCGGAGTGGACGCCGGCCCGCTCCATGTGCTCCATGATGCCGGGGATGAGCAGGTCCTCTCCGTCAAAGACGCCGTCCACCTCCACCTCCCGGCCGCAGAGATATTTGTCCACCAGGATGGGATGCTCCTGCTCCACCTGGTTGATGATGCGCATGAACTCGGTGATGTTGCGGTCGTTGTAGGCAATCTCCATGCCCTGTCCGCCCAGGACGTAGGAGGGGCGCACCAGCACGGGATAGCCTACCTCGCGGGCGGCTGCCAGAGCCTCATCGGTGGTGTAGACGGTCCGGCCCTGGGCACGGGGGATGCCGCACTGCTGTAAGATCTCGTCGAACCGCTCCCGGTCCTCGGCGGCGTCCACACCATCGGCGGGGGTGCCCAGAATGGGGACGCCCATGTCGGTGAGGGCCTGGGTGAGCTTGATGGCGGTCTGGCCGCCGAACTGCACCACCGCGCCCCAGGGCCGCTCCTGCTCCACCACGGCCTCCACGTCCTCGGCGGTGAGGGGTTCGAAGTAGAGCTTGTCCGCCACGTCGAAGTCCGTAGAGACGGTCTCGGGGTTGTTGTTGATGATGATGGTCTCGCAGCCCAGGCGCTTCAATGCCCAGACGGAGTGGACGGAGCAGTAGTCGAACTCGATGCCCTGGCCGATGCGGATGGGGCCGGAGCCCAGCACCAGCACCTTCCTTCGCTCCCGGGACTCCCTGGTGCGGTGGGGCGCCTGGGTGGAGGCGGCCAGCCATGGGGCCGCGGGGATGCCGGGAGCCACCCGGCCCACCTCCGGCAGGCACAGGGGCTGGTCGGCCTCGTTCTCTCCGTCGTAGGTGGAGTAGTAGTAGGGGGTCTGGGCCTCAAACTCCGCGGCGCAGGTGTCCACCATCTTGAAGGCGGGCCGGATGCCGAAGGACTCCCGCAGAGTCTTGATCTCCCCCCGCTCCTTCCCGGTCAGGGCGGCGATCCAGGCGTCGGAGAAACCCATCTCCTTGGCGGTGCGAAGGGTGTCCTCGTCCAGATGGCCGTGGTCCAGGCGGCTCTCCATGTCCACGATGTTCTTGAAGCGGTCCAGAAACCACAGGTCATATTTGGTGATCTTGTTGATCTTCTCCGGGGAGAATCCCCGGCGCAGGGCTTCCGCCACCACGAAGAGCCGCTGGTCGTCGATGTTCACCAGACGGTCCTCGATGTCCTCGGTGTACACCTCTCCCAGCCCCGGCAGGCGCAGGGACTTCACCGGCAGCTCCAGGGAGCGGATGGCCTTCATCAGCGCCCCCTCGAAGGAGTTGCCGATGGCCATTACCTCGCCTGTGGCCTTCATCTGGGTACCCAGGGTCCGGCTGGCGGTGGTGAACTTGTCAAAGGGCAGGCGGGGGAGCTTCAGCACACAGTAGTCCAGCGTGGGTTCAAAACAGGCGGTGGTCTTGCCGGTGACGGCGTTGGGGATCTCGTCCAGGGTGTAGCCCAGGGCAATCTTGGCCGCCACCTTGGCGATGGGATAGCCCGTGGCCTTGGAGGCCAGGGCGGAGGAGCGGCTCACCCGGGGATTGACCTCGATTACCGCGTACTCGAAGCTGTCGGGATTCAGGGCGAACTGGCAGTTGCACCCGCCTTCGATCTCCAGGGCGGAGATGATGTCCAGAGCGGCGGTGCGGAGCATCTGGTACTCCCGGTTGGCCAGGGTCTGAGTGGGAGCCACCACGATGGAGTCGCCGGTGTGGACGCCCACGGGGTCGATGTTCTCCATGGAGCAGATCTGGATGACGTTGCCGGCGGAGTCCCGCATGACCTCGAATTCGATCTCCTTCCAGCCGGCAATGCACCGCTCGATGAGCACTTGGCCCACCCGGCTGAGCTGGATTCCCCGTCCGGCGATCTCCCGGAGGGAGGGCTCGTCATAGGCGATGCCGCCGCCGGTGCCGCCCAGGGTATAGGCCGGGCGGACAATCACCGGGTAGCCGATAGAGGCGGCGAAGCGGACCGCGGACTCCACACTTTCCACCACGTCGCTGGTGACGCAGGGTTGGCCGATGGACTCCATGGCGTCCTTAAAGCCCTGGCGGTCCTCCGCCTTGCGGATGGACTCCGGAGAGGTGCCCAGCAGCCGTACGCCGTAGCGGTCCAGAATGCCCTGCTCGTGGAGATTCATGGCCAGATTCAGTCCCGTCTGGCCTCCCAGGGTGGGGAGGATGGAGTCGGGCCGCTCGATTTGAATGACCTGTTCCACCGAGGCGAGATTCAGCGGCTCGATGTACACATGATCAGCGATGTCCTTGTCGGTCATGATGGTAGCGGGGTTGGAGTTCACCAGCACCACCTCCACGCCCTCTTCCTTCAGGGCGCGGCAGGCCTGGGTGCCCGCGTAGTCAAACTCCGCGGCCTGGCCGATGACGATGGGGCCGGAGCCCAGCACCAGCACCTTATGAATGGATGGATTCTTGGGCATTACCGTGCGCCTCCTTTCCTGCGGACTGTGGGATGGAGCATCATATCCACGAAGTGGTCAAACAGATTTTCCGTGTCCTGGGGGCCGGGGGCGGACTCCGGGTGGAACTGGACGGTGAAGCAGTCCGGCCGCACGTACCGCAGGCCCTCCACGCTGCCCTCGTTGACGTTTACGTGGGAGATCTCCGCCACAGCCGGGTCCACGCTGTCCCGGGTCACCACATAGCCGTGGTTCTGGCTGGTGATGAAGGCCCGGCCGGAGGCCACGTCCCGGACAGGATGGTTGCCCCCCCGGTGCCCGAAGGTCATCTTCCGGGTGCCGGCCCCGGTGGCCAGGGCCAGCAGCTGGTGGCCCAGGCACACGGCGAAGAGGGGGAGGTCACTGTCGTACAGCGCCCGGACCTCCCGGATGAGGTCCGCGTTGTCCGCCGGGTCTCCGGGGCCGTTGGAGAGCATCACGCCGTCGAAGCCGCCTGCCAGAATGGTCCGGGCGGGGGTGCGGGCGGGGTAGACCGTCACCTGGCAGCCCCGGTCCTGGAGACAGCGGATCATGTTCTGCTTGACGCCGTAGTCCAGCAGCGCCACTCGCAGCCGCTGTTCCGTGACGGCGGGGTACACCTGTGGAGCGGAGCGGGTGACCCGCTCCACGGTGCCCTGCACCCGGTAGGCCCGAATCCGGGCCAGACAGTCCTCCATATGAAAATGCTCCGCACAGGTGATCATGCCGTTCATGGTCCCCTGACTGCGGAGAATCCGGGTCAGCGCACGGGTGTCCACACCCTCGATCCCGGTGATGTCGTATTCCTTTAAATAGGAGTTGAGATCGCCCTCACAGCGGAAATTGCTGCCCCGGGGGGCCAGATGCCGGACAATGAACGCCGAGGCCCAGGGCCGCTGGGACTCGCTGTCCTCATGGTTGACGCCGTAGTTGCCGATGAGGGGGTAGCTCATCACGATGCCCTGCCCCGCGTAGGACGGGTCGGTCAGAATTTCCTGGTAGCCCGTCATAGAGGTGTTGAACACCATCTCGCACACGCGGTCCGCCGCGGCGCCGATGCTCTGTCCCCGGAAGACGCTGCCGTTGGCCAGAATCAAGGTTGCCTTCATCAGTTGTATCCCGCCTTTCTCTAGTTCCGTCTGATTTTAACGCAAATCGCCGGGGCTGGCAACCTCATTTCAGCCGGTTTTTTCAAAACTGTGGTTTTGGACAAAATCCGGAGGACGGGAGCGGAAAGTTACGGGCAATGCGCCGGAGAGGTAATACCACGCTTGCGGCTGATCACAGCGGAGTCCGGCGGCCATGGATGAGGTCTTCCCAGGTGAAAAATTTTTGAAAAATGTAAATTCTTTGATGGATTACCTATTGCACATTCTGTAACTTATGGATATAATAGAGCGGAAACTGGCCAAGGTCTGGCTATCATTTTGGAAAGGAGCGAGTGATTCATGAGAGCAGTCAGGAAAAGACCAAATTATTCAAGGTGGTTGTCCGTATTGCTGTGCGTGTGTATCATACTGCCCTATCTGAACGGTTTTACCCTGGCGGCACAGATAGACGGCCAGGACGGGCTGTGTGAGCACCATCCTGCCCACAGTGCGGACTGCGGATTTGTGGAGGCCGTGGAGGGACGTCCCTGCGCCCATGTCCACAGTGAGGAGTACGGCTGTACAGAGGGAACCCCCGGGGCCCCCTGCACCCACCGCCACACGGAGGACTGCTATGTGGCGGAGTGCGTCCATGTCCACGATGATTCCTGTTACGCCGGGGCGGAGCCTCCCGCGGATTCCGGGGAGCCCCAGCCCCCCGTGGACTCGGAGGAGACACCGCCTCCCGTAGATTCGGAGGAGACACCGTCTCCCGTAGATTCGGAGGAGACACCGTCTCCCGCGGAGCAGGAGCAGTCCGCTGAGACGCCGCCCTCCGGAGAGATTGAGGACATGGAGCCGCCCCTGGCCGAGCTTTCGGATGACCGGCCGCCGTTGAACTGCGCCCACCGGTGCACGGAGGAGAGCGGCTGCGTCACGCTGGTCTGCGAGCATGTACATAGTGAGGAGTGCGGCTATATCGCACCTGCGGAGGCCGCCTGCGCCCATATCCACGACGAGGCCTGCGGATTTGCGGAGGCCGTGGAGGGGCGTCCCTGTGAGTATATCTGCCAGCTGTGCGGGACGAAGGAGGTTTTGTCCTGGAGCTGGGTGGACGAGGATGAAGCGCTGGTATGCAATGAGGAGACGGCGGTCTGGGGACTGGCGGTTCCCGGCGTCAGCCGGGAGAGGCCGCTGACTGCCGCTGATTTGCAGGACCTCCTGCCCGGCAGGGCGGAGGTAGAACTTGACGGCGGCGGAAGAGAGACCGCCGCGGTGACCTGGGACCTGAGCGGCATCCTGGAGGAGGGGGTCTATGAGGGGACCTTCTTTGTCTATGCCGCCCTGCCCGGGGAGTACCGTCTGGGCGAGGGCACTGCGGCCCTGGCCGTCCTGCTGGACCTGGGCGGGGCGGAGATGTATGATGATGTACCAAAGTACGTGAGTAATTGGAGCTATGTTCCCCAAAGCGGTTCTCCGATTACGGAGCCGGAGCCCTTCCGCTATTGCACCGATCTGCATTTCCCGATTCCCGCTGACCGGTCTGACCTGATTAAACGGCTGAGAGGCATGCTTCCCGACCGAATCCTCTGTATGGGCTATAACACCAATAATCAGTTGGTGCTGGCGGGATTTACTCCGGCAGAGGGACAGACTGGCCCGGGCTATCTGCAGGGATATGTTGAAGTCACGTGGAATATTGAAGCTGTCCTGAATTCCGCTGCGTTTGGAAACATGTCCACGTTTACGCTTGAAGGAGCTCCCGTCTCCAACCCCGGTTATAATATTCGGGTGAACTCCAATAATACGGACCTGCCGGAAGCAGCAAACGATACCTCTGAGATTCAAGGCGTTTTGAATCTGACTGTTACCCTGTACGATGTGGATTTAAGCAGCCATACTAAAACTGCGGCCAACCCCGCCAATACTACGGTGAACCTGTTCGACTACTGCGTTGACCCGGACCGGGATGGGGCGGACGGCAAGGATGACCGTTTGACAAAGTCTGACTGGCATCAGGGTCAGACGACAAGCTATGCGCGTACTGCTGAGGAGGATTGGAAAAAGGGGATCAATGAGGGGCACCTCCTGATTTTTGGCGATGGCCTGATCCATGCCGGCTACTGGAACAAGGGCGCGGGCGCGATCACTGATTTCGGAAAAGTCAACGCCGGCATGATGGGAATTGTGGAATCCACGCTGAAAGACGATTATCCAGTGATCAATACGACCTGGATGAATGAATCAATTGACGGATTCAGCGACATTACGGACTATCTGCTGTGCGGAGATCATGATCCCAGTGGGGGAGAGGCATATACCAGTATCAACCCCAGAAATATCAGCGAAACGGTCCAAAAGCAGTG
>CAJTZI010000004.1 GCA_910584075.1 uncultured Oscillibacter sp. | reverse complement strand
CGCCTGCCGAACCACGGTCTTCGCTATCCGCTGTTCACCATGGGCCGGAACGCGGTACATACCATGGAGCTGTTCAAGGGCCAGCCGGGAAGCGTCTTACTGGCCACCGGGGCCGCATGGGAGGGTTTTGACTTCCCTGGTGACTGCGTGTCCCTGCTGATCATCCCCCGTTTGCCCTTCGCCGTCCCGGACGCTCTGAAGGAAAAAGAGCGGGAGAATCACACCACCCTCCGGCTGTTCATCCGGGCGGTGGTGGTGCCGGAGATGCAGATCAAGCTGAAGCAGGGCTTCGGGCGGGCCATCCGCACCGAGACCGACACCTGCGTGGTGGCCATCCTGGATGAGCGGGCCGCCAAGGGCAAGCGCTACAGCAAGGATGTGCTGGCCGCCCTGCCGGAGATGCCCGTCACCGGCAGCCTGGAGGACGTGGCGCGGTTTATCCAGCAGGTGAAGGGGCCGGACTATTTCCGGGAGGCATCCGCATGATCGATGTGAAGAACGAGATGCGGTATATCCTGGTGACCCGTCTGCTGGAGCAGGCAGCGGAGGCCGGCCTTCTATCCGCTGAGGAACTGTGGGCCGCCAAGCGGCTGGCCCTGGAGCGCTACCGCCCCGCAACTGTGTGGGAATAGTGATAGCTATTCCCGCCAGGGTGTGGTAGTGTTGTCGGTACCCAGAGGAAGGAGGCCCCAGGCATGAGCAAAAACGTCACTGTCATCCCGCCCAGCGAGAAAAACCCCGATACCCTGCGGGTGGCGGCCTACTGCCGGGTCAGTTCTGATTCCTCTGATCAGCTTCATTCCTACGCCAGCCAGATCCGCAAATACACCGAGGAGATCGGACAGCATGAGGGCTGGGAATTGGTGGACATCTACGCTGACGAGGGCCTGACAGGTACCCGAATGGAGCAGCGGGAGGACTTCAACCGCATGATGGCCGACTGCCGGAAGGGCCGGATCGACAAGGTGCTGGTGAAATCCGTCTCCCGCTTCGCACGGAACACGAAAGACTGCCTCGCCGCCCTGCGGGAGCTGATGGGCCTGGGCGTGACCGTCTACTTTGAAAAAGAGAACATCAACACGGAAACGCTCACCACCGAACTGATGGTGAGCGTCTCCGGCGCCCTGGCCCAGCAGGAGTCCATCTCCACCTCACAGAACCAGCGGATCAGCTATAAGCGGCGGATGGAGCGGGGCGAGTTCATCACCTGCAAAGCGCCCTATGGCTACCGCATCAAGGACGGGAAGAATCTGGAGATCCACGAAAAAGAAGCAGCCATTATTCGTTTGATTTTTACCCGCTACCTGTCAGGAGAAAGCACAACGGAGATCGCCGCCGCTCTGACTGATATGGGTTTACGAACACGGGATGGAAAAGAGCAGTGGAACACCTTCGCCGTCTCCTACATTCTCCGAAATGAAAAATATATTGGCGATGCACTGTGTCAGAAAACCTTGGCAACAGACAGCTTCCCCTTTATAAAAAAGAGAAACCAGGGTGAAAAGGACCAGTATTATGTGGACGCTACCCACCCGGCCATTATATCAAAAGAAATGTTTGACCGGGCCAACGCCCTGATACAGCGGAGGTCATCGACCAGAGGAATGTCCAAGAAAAAATATCTGCTGACGAAAACCATATATTGCGGACTTTGCGGCTCCGTTTTTTCCCGCAAAGAAACCAAGAGCGGATATGTCACATGGGCTTGCAGAACGCACAATGATCAGTCACGGAAATGCCCCATGGGCCGTATCCCAGAGGGTGAGATCTACGCCGCCTTCGTGCGGATGTATAACAAACTCAAGCTTCATGAGGGCATCATCCTGAAGCCCGTCCTTACACAGCTTCATGATTTGAACGAAGCCCTCCAGCGGGACAATCCCGCCATGCTGGAGGTGAACAAGGCCATCGCCACCGCCTCTGAGCAGAGCTATAAGGTCAGTACGCTCCGAAGCAGGGGCCTGCTGGACGAAGCTGCCTGTTCTGCCAAGCTGTTGGACATCGAGGCCAAGCTGACAGAGCTTCGGCGGGAGCGCCGCCGCCTGCTGAAGAATGAGGGCATCGAGGAGGTCATGGACACCCTGCGCCAGACGGCGGATATCATTCACAGCGGCCCGGAACAGTTGGACAGCTTCGATGAAGCCCTGTTCTCCGATCTGGTGGAGAAGATCACAGCGGAGTCCCAAACCCGCATTCGATTCCGCCTATACGGCGGCATCGAACTGACGGAGCAGCGACCGGAGGTGGGCAGATGATAAATCGGAAGAATTTATATGGCTACCACATCGAAAACGGTGAGCTGGCCATCGTCCCCCAGGAGGCGGAAACGGTCCAGCGGATCACAACGCTGTATATCGCCGGCGGTTCCTATCAAAGCATTGCGGAAACGCTCAACGATGACGGTACCCCGTTCAGCACCGAGGCCCCGCTCTGGAACAAGCATAAGGTGAAGCGTCTGTTGGAGAATCCCTGCTACACCGGACAGAAGGGATATCCCGCTATCATTGACACTGAGACATTCCACACTGTCCAGAGAGTAATCCGGGAAAAAACGGCTGGCCACGCACCGCCCAAGGACCGTCCGGCCCTCCGCCTAAAGCCATACCTGCGCTGTGCCTGCTGCGAGGGGGACCTACACCGGCTGGCCGGGAAGAACCGCAGGGCGGATACCTTGTACCTCAAATGTATCCGCTGCGGTGCGCTGGTCACGATTTCTGACACTGAGCTGATGAACGAGGTGTTCTGCCAGATGGCGGAACATGACCACCCCACGGAACAGCCCTACGCCCCGTCCGGCGAGGTGATCCGCCTGACCAACGCCATCAACCGGGGGCTGGAGCATCCCGACAAGCCAGAGGACATTGTGGCCCTGATTTTGCAGGGGGCCTCCGCACGGTACGACTGCTGTCCCGCCCCAACTGAATCTGAACCTTTCAGCCGCCCAGCCGAAGTGGATCTCAAACGCTTCGGTCAGGCGGTTTCTCATATCACCATCGCAGATGGAACCATAACAGTCCACTTCAAATAGGCAAGGAGGTCACCATGGAACAGGCAGTATTGGAGCGCAGGGTGCGCGTCATCCCCGCCACCAAGCCCGCCCCCGCCAGCGGCCCCAGGCACAGCGGCAGACAGCGTGTCGCTGCCTACTGCCGGGTGTCCACCGACAGCGAGGAACAGCAGAGCAGCTACGCCGCCCAACAGAACTACTACACGCAGAAGATCGAGGAAAACCCCGATTGGGAGATGGCCGGGATCTTCGCGGACGAGGGTCTGAGCGGCACCAGCATGAAAAAGCGGACGGAGTTCAACCGTATGATCGCCGCCTGCAAGCGGGGACGTATCGACATGATCCTCACCAAGTCCGCCTCCCGGTTTGCCCGGAACACGGTGGACTGCCTCAAGGTGATCCGCGCCCTCAAAGCCAGGGGCATCGCTGTGATCTTTGAAAAGGAAAACATCAATACGCTGACCGAGTCCAGCGAGTTCCTGATCACCCTGTTCAGCAGCTTTTCCCAGGCAGAGAGCGAGTCCATGAGCTTGAACATCATCCCTGGGATACGTCAGAGCATGAAAGAGGGCAAGATCCCTTTCCAGTACAGCAGGACCCTGGGCTACCGCCGGGGGCCGGACGGCAGGCCGGAGATCGACCCGGATGAGGCCGAGACGGTGCGGCTGATCTACACCCGCTACCTGGAGGGCCGCAGCCTGGGCGATATCCAGCGGGAATTGGTCGAGAAAAACATCCCAACGGCGGCAGGCATCCAGGGCTGGTCACGGCAGGTGATCCAGAACATCCTGACCAGTGAGAAGTACATCGGTGACGGCCTGCGGCAAAAGACCTACACCACCGGCCCCATCGGGAACAAAAAGACGGTGAAAAACAACGGCGAGCTGCCCATGTACTACAGCAGGGACCATCACCCTGCCATCATCCCCAGAGATATCTATTACCGGGTGAAGGAGGAGATGGCCCGCAGGGCCAGCAAGCGGAAGGTGATGCAGAAAAGCGCCAAGACCGAGCAGGGCAAATACTCCGCCAGATACGCCCTGTCCGAGCTGCTGGTGTGCGGGGAGTGCGGTACGCCCTACAAACGCTGCACTTGGGCCAGAAACGGGAAGAAACGGATCGTCTGGCGGTGTGTCTCCCGACTGGAATTCGGTACGAAATACTGCCACAACTCCCCCACGCTGGACGAGGACAGGCTCCACCGGGCCATCGTGGCCGCGCTGAACGAGTACGGCGCCATCCGGGATGAGGTCAAGGCCGATGTCCTGGAACTGGCGGAGCTGGCCCGGAGCGGCGGAGAGGACGGCGGTATAAGCCTTCTGGAACTGCGGCAGAGGCTGGATGCCCTCACTGCGGAACAGGCGGCCCTGGTGGACAAGATCCTGGAGACCAAAGATGACGCGGAACTGAACGCCCAGCTCGAAACGGTGACGGCGGAGAAACAGAGTATCCTGGACCAGATCGCAGCCTGCCAGCAGGATGAGGAGCGGCAGGCCGCCCAAGCCTCCAGGCGGCAGGAGATGGAGGCTTGGCTGGATGAGCAGCCCATGTGCTTCACGGAGTACGATGACACCCTCACCCGTAGGTTTGTGGAGCGGGTCACCGTGGTGGACGCTGAAACCATCCAGGTCAAGATCAGGGATGCGGATGTTGTGATCGATAGGAAACTGTGCTAAAATAATGCATGGAGGAATATGGCATGGCAATTTTCATAACAGGCGACACCCATGGCGATTTTACCCGCTTCAAGAAGAAAATTTTCTATGAGCAGGCGGAACTGACCAAGGATGACTGCGTCATGATCGCCGGCGACTTTGGAGGTATCTGGGACGGCAGCGCGGAAGAACGCCACTGGCTGGACTGGCTGGAGGCAAAGCCCTTTACCACCCTATTTATCTCCGGCAATCATGAAAACTTCGATATGCTGGCTGAGTTCCCGATTGAGGACTGGCACAGCGGTAAAGTACAGCGTATCCGCCCCTCGGTGATCCACCTGATGCGAGGGCAGATCTACGACATCCAGGGCAAGACCTTCTTCACCATGGGCGGTGCCAGCAGCCACGATATCCAGGACGGCATCCTGGAGCCAGATGATCCTCTGTTCAAGAAGAAATGCAGGGAACTGAACGCCAGGGGTGCGATGTTTCGCGTGAACCACCGCTCCTGGTGGAAAGAGGAGCTGCCCAACAAGGAGGAGTACCAGACCGCCAGGGCCAACCTGGACAGAGCGGGCTGGGCGGTGGACTACATCATCAGCCACTGCTGCCCCACCTCGGTGCAGGACGAACTGAGCGGTGGATTTTACAAAGCCGATGCCCTGACCGACTTCCTGGAGGAAGTGTCCCAGCGATGCCGGTTCAAATATCAGTTTTTTGGACACTATCATACCAACCGGGTCATACGGGAAAAATATGTTCTGCTGTACGAGCAGATCATCAGATTGAAATTGTGAAAAGAGTCCGACAGGGCGGGAGCACGATAGGTTCCCGCCTGAACGACCCTACCCAATCTGAACAAATTGTTGTCAGTTGTTCGGATTGGGTAGGGTCGTTCTTTGCCTGTAGCCCTTGCGGTTCAAGGACTACAGGCTTTTTTAACTTAATGCTCCATTTGTCACTAGCCAAAGACAAACAATTCAAAATCAGAGTGCAAAACGTGTAAATTGCAGGATTCGAACCCCTACTGACATCACCTATGTCAGTCTTAGGCCTTGCAGTTCACGGCTTTCTTGGTTGCTTGACATGGCGTTAGGTTTCTCAATGTGCGATGCAAAGGTTAGCAATTGTAAAACTCAACATACCAAATATGCAGATCAATTTCGTCCCTAAGTTCTGCATCGGACATATAGTTCTTTATATCAAATCTTTGTAGTTATCTCTTTACTCAGCCCAATATTCTCCTTTTTTGGACTTCTCCAGACGTTCTGTGGTATCCACATTCTGCACGAGGCATACAGCACAGTACTGTTTCCAAAGCAAAAATCAATATAAAGCAAATAAATAATTCGACAGTAGGATTTCCGATTTTAGAATTTAAAATTTCTGATTCAAGAACTTTAGATCAGATTCACAATCCAGCTATTGCAAAATGAGAAATCCAGCTGTAAAATATGGATGAAAGGAAAAGACCAGGTATGGCCATACCTGATCTCTCCTGAACAAAAGACAGACTCAGAGGCTTCTGTTCACACAACATAATGCAGTATACCACAGTCTTTTTTACAAGTCAAGAGTTCTGTCACATTTGTTTAGGTTATTTCCTTAATCTTATTATACCTTTCGGTATACCACAAACCAAGGAGGACCTTCACATGAGTATGATGTGCATGAATTCAAAATTGTCTGTAGTGTATGACATCACCAAAAAATGCCCGTGGAATTGCAGCATCTGTTGCATGGGTGCCACATCCACCTGTAAAGCACTGGACGGGGAACTTTCCCTGGAGCGCAAACTCTCGCTCATGGATGATCTGGCCGAAGTTAATCAGACACGCGATGTCCATATTGACTTCTCTGGCGGCGAGATTTTCACTAACATGGATCACTTGCTCGTAATTGAAAAAGCTGCCTCTCTCTTGGGGAAGGGAAAAATTGGGGTCAGCACCTCTGGCTTCATGATGTCTGATTCTCTGGCAGAACGTCTCTCACACAGCGTGAGCGACTGCGAACTGACCATGGATACCATTCCTGGGTGTGCATATTCACTCAGGCCCACTGGATATGCTGTATCCGCTGCTAATGCAATCCCGCATCTGCAAAAATATGGAATTCAAACAGGGATTCAGACAGTTCTGGCTCACTCTAATTGTACAGAACAAATTCTTCGTGGCTTGTACGAATATCTCTGCAAAGCGGGAATTGATAATTGGAGTTTGCTAAAATTCTATCCCTCTGGGCGGGGAAAGGACTACATCCATGAATGTTTGACCGATGAAGAAACGGCTTGGGCCATCAAATTTATCACGGATCTGGATACTTCCAACCACTCCAACCAAAAACCCGAGATTGACTTCCACTATACGATGAAGGGCCATAAAAAGTATAGCTCCGAGTGCCGTTGTGTGCGTAAATCTATTGGTATTCTACCAGATGGAACTGTCACATCTTGTTTCTGGGCGGTCGATTCGTCTACAAATGTGATCAGTCCCAAATACCTGCTTGGGTCCGCAAAGCAAAATACGGTTGGGGAAATCTTGAAGGGAGAAAGGGCCATGTATTGGATGAGTTGCGCACACAAATGCGACTTATCTGTAGCATAATTGATGGGGTTACAACTAATAGGCTCCATTATAAACCAGGCCTTGCGCGATTAGTGGCAGAGCGCTGAATTGCAGCAATTTTTTCGTTAAGCAAAATAGCTTAACTCAAAAGTCCCAGCGGATTTTAAGGATAAACTATGCGAATGAAAAAATGTTGTGAATCAGCGTTCTGACCTTTTTCATGCAGAATTCGGATGGAAAAGATTGCCGTCCAGCTATGATATAGGAGATTATTAATGATTTGTTTTCTCACTTTAAGCCTTCTTTCAGGCGTAATTGAGTTAGGAGGCATCTATCTTGGAATCACTTGGGATATTCCCATTCACTCAATCATCGTGCTCCCACTTTTTTATCAAGTGGGAAACCTGCTCACAAGCATCCTGCCTTCAAAAACGTCCAGTAGCTTTGCTGTAATTGGGACAGTATGCTTATTGTGCGGGATTTATAATTGGTACCCCAGCTTTTGGATTTTGGCGGTGCAGCTGGCCCTTTGTTCCTATTGCATCCAAATTGTGAGATTGCAGAATAAAAGCGTATGTGCCACATGGTTGAAACGCAGTTTCCGTATTGCGGGATTTGCCTTATCACCAATTATGTGCCTCAGAGATGGCCAAGCTGTCATACTGCTCAGTATAATGCTTTGTGTTTTCTCACTGATGAAGGAAGTTTTGTTCCAGGAGGTGAGAGACGAATCTTCCCTTTGGAAAGAACATAAACCTGCAAAAATCTCGATGGTTATGGTCTTTCATCAGCTACATTATTTTGTTTATACCTATATTATCCCAATCTATATACACCAGAAAACAGGAAGCATTGCGATATCTGCCCTGTTATTTTCGCTAAGTTGGGTAATTTACCTTACGCCCCAGACCATTGCCGAAAAGTTGCATATCGTTCATTATAAAATGATGTTTTTTTGCTGTCATATCTTTTTGGGCCTATGTATGGCCGCTATCAGCATATCTGCATACTTTGACAGTATGGGCATGGTTCTACTATTTTGGCTGTTAACGGGATTTGGCGGGGGAAGCGTATTTTGTATCAGCCATCTTTACAAAAGATATGCGTCTATAAACATGGATTTTTCCGAAAATATTGGGCATTTCCTAGGACCGGTTATTGCAATCTTTCTGTGTCATGGAGCAGACGGGAATATATTCGCTATTCTGCCAGCCGTATCCTGCCTATTCGTGATGATGACTTTGTTGTTCGCACTATATATTATTAGGAAGGAAGGAAAACACTATGAAAAGTGAAATAATCTACAGGGACGCCAGTGCATTGTGTACACCCTCCAAACTTCCTGCGTCGGATTATGTAATCAACCCATATGTTGGTTGTATACACCGCTGCAAATATTGCTATGCCTCTTTTATGGGGCGTTTTACCGGCCATACAGAGCCATGGGGAACTTACCTTGAGCCAAAGAAATATTCTTCTTACAAGCTTCCTGGCAAGCTAGATTCATCAAAGACCATACTGATCGGGTCGGTGACCGACGCATATAATCCAGCAGAAAGCAAATACAGCCTAATGCCGAAAATTTTAGAATCCTTACAGGAGTGCCCAGCTCATGTTGAAATTCTCACTAAGTCCAGTCTGATTTTGCGGGATATTGATTTAATTAAACAAATCCCTGACATCGCTGTCGGTGTATCCTTATCAAATCTTAACGAAGAAGACAATAAGATACTTGAGCCAGGAGCATCTTCTGCGGAGGCACGTCTGAAAACGCTCAGAGAACTTCATGAAAATAAGATTAGAACCTATCTTTTTATCGCTCCCTACCTCCCAGGCATTACCAATCTAAACACCCTATATGATGCCGTTGCAGGTGCCGTAGATTATATCTGTGTGGAAAATCTCAACCTGCGTGGAAATTACAAACAGCCCATGCTGGATGCGATTCAGTCACTTCATCCGGATCTGCGTGGTTTGTGGGACGATATATATTCGAAGAAGAAATCAGGCGCATACTGGGCTGCTATTGAGAAGCAGATTGAAGCATTGCGTGACAAATCAAGCGTCCCCATTATTTCTTATATGTATCACGAGAAGATTAAGAAATCATAGGAGGATTGTATGCCTTATTCGTTATCTAATATAAAAATGAAAAACTATCTGACGGCGTCGTCAAGTCCGTTGACTGAGTCGGTTGAACGTCTGCGGTGCTGTTATGAAGCGGGATTCTCCTCGGCAATTCTGAAAAGTGCGGCAGCATATGTGAGAGCCGGAACAGGACACGGTAGAAAAGTGGTCTACACAGAGGACGGCTATTATGCCGATGCGTCCTTTGAACGGGAGATATTAACACTTGAAGAAGGGATCGCGCTTTACAAAACCGCATTAGATGTTTGCCCTTCCGATATGCTGTTAATTCCAAGTGTCAGTGCTTCTTCGTTAGCCCCTGAGGAGTGGCTCCAATCCTGCAAACAGTTTGCATCATGTGGAGCAGCTCTGCTTCAGCTAGATTTCTTCTATCTTGGCACGCTAAGCCATGATAGCACTTTTTTCGAGAAGTTGCGTCAGCTATTGACAGTGCTTGGGTCAAATTTAGATTGCAGCATTATGCCAAAGCTGAATTTGAACTTCGAGCCAAATCAAATCTGCAAACTGTTGCAAGAATGCGGAGTTAAAACCGTATCCCTGTTGGACTCGATGCGGGAAGATCCTGACAGAGATTTAGGATTACATAAAGGGACAACTTCTTATTTTGGAAACCGTCAGTTGCCATGGACCATTGAGTATCTAAAGGCAGCAAAGCGGTGCGGCCTTGAAACATGTGCTGGCGGCGGTGTAGTGTCAAAAAAGGATGTGGATACGCTACTGTCATTAGGGGCGGATATGGTTCAGACGGCATCCTATGTCCTGTGTAGAGATTTTACAGCAGTTCAAGATTTGCTAGAGCCTACGCTTTGGTCTTGCAGCCATTCAGAAATATTGAAACACAATCCTTGGTGCGACTACAAAGATGGAGAACCGTGTGAAAAGTGTGGAGCATGCGCCCTACATAAAACTTCTATGCAGGCTACAAATGCAGAAAGTTTAATATCTGCATGTATGGGAGGACTTCTATGACACATGAAGAATCGTACACTCAGGAGAATGTACTTAAAATACTTTCGAACAACCTCAAAAAACTGATGACTGAGAAAGATATGAATCAAAAGCAGTTTGCCCAAAAAATGGAAATTTCTGAGTCCACTCTGTCCGGATACATGAAGGCACTCAAACCCCCAAGCCTTTCTTTTCTGGCTTCATTAAAAAAACATTTCCCAGATATCTTGCTGGATGACATTCTTTTTAGCAATCTAGAATTGCCCCAAGAACCTTCAGAGTCTGTACCTGATTATGCTTCCAATACAGAATACTTGAAATACAAGGGTACGTATTTCTTGTACTATCTCGATACAAGCAAGAAACAAAAGTCCAAACTTGCGTCTGAAAGTGTGCATGAAGCGATTGATTTAAAACTCGGAATTCTATATGTAAGTTCTACGCCCGTTTCAAAAAGCACTTCAGCGACTAGATGTATCGCAGTCTTCGGAATTAGAATGATTGAGGAAGTGCAAAAGTTAAAAGCTGACATTGATTTGCTAGATGACTATACAAGAATTTTTGATTATCTCAGGGATGCACGTTCTCATGGACTGTATCTGGGGCAATTTTACATATCGCAAACACATATTTTTATCACCCTGGATAAGGAAATTGATGGTAAAGATCATACTCTGGTCATACTGCACCATGCCTCGATTAACAAAGACTACTATTCTGGGGGAATTGGGACAATCAATTCTGTATCCACAGGGCGCACCTCTGAACCCATCGTTCAGATGATTGCTCTGTCAAAAAAACGTGCATATTTGTCCGATGAGCAGATAAAATCAAAACTGCGGTTTTCCATGCCCGACATCCGTGTAAAAGGATATCCAGAAACTTTGGAAATCTTAAAGCTGGCAAAATCCATATACTGCAGGAGTGATGCACAACTTAATAACCCCACCCCTTATGATCAATTTAGCGAACAAAATATTGAAATACTTCTAACATCATATATGGAATATTTGATCTCAAAAAATTTAGAGAACCACCAGTTGTGGTGCGGACGGGTATCTAGTGAAGATGATGATGACTGGTATCATTTGCTGAAAGCATCTGAAACTTATCACGAAAACCATCAAAAGGGTGCTACACATGAAAACGCCGAATTCGAAGCTGGAACAGATTATTTGCTCCATTAAGGATTTCCATTTTATCGAGGAGTCAGAAATTAAAAAGCTCATGTCTGCCTTTGACCTACTGACGAACTGCCTATCTAACTCAGGCTGCGGTATAGACGGGGGCATCAATTCATATTATGTAGATCATTCTTTGTCTGTTGCGCAACATATGGCCTCCTGGAGATTTGACTGTAATGTTGTAGCTGCCGCAATTCTCTATATCCTTCCCACCAATCGAATAACACCGCTTGCGGAGTTGAAACTCCAGGTGGATGGCGACATTTACACAGTCCTAGAGGGCTGTGCTGACATTCATGATCAAATTATATCTCATAAATTAAATGAATTTGCTCAAGCTGACTATATGGTCGACTATGAACTGAGCAGTCGTTATCCAGAGTCCTTTTATATAGAAATCGCGGCGCATATCGACATTTTGTCGCGAAAATTCAATAGTCAAAGCGAGGATATACTTACTTTTGCACAAAATACAAGAGAAATTTTGATTCCGCAGATTAAATATATTCATGCTTATAAGATGGCTGATTTTTTAGAAGAACTGTGCTTTGAAATTGAAAATAGAACTGCATATGATGTAGTCTGCTCAATTATTGGTGAAGTTGACAGCCTTAACGAATTCTCACGGAAGAAATTCATTACGAAATTGAAGCAGATATTTGACAGAAATAGCAATATTACGTCAGAAAATCTACGGGAATTTCAGGTTTATATTAAACTATTTTCCGCAAATAAGCGATCGCTTGCAAGCATCTATCATTATATTACTCATAATAATGGTCGTGACGCTCTCCACAACACTACATTTTCAAATGACATATTAAAACTCAAGAATTTTGCTAGAACTGCATTTTACGACTTAATTCTTGTCATTGATGATGAGATAATAGTAAATAAACGCTGTTCCACCATTGATGTTTTTATGGAGTATTTTGAAGCCATGCTGCGGCCTCTGGGCGTTTTTTTATATGGATATTATCAGACAACTAATCAGGATGCCTGTTATTTCCTTTTAAGCGATTCTGTGAAAAATATGTATCGCTTTTTTGTCAAAACCGAATCACAATATTTGCGATATTTATACGGAGATATTGTGCAAGACAAGTTTATACTTTATCAAACGCCTAAAAAACCTGAGGATGAAATTAAAGTATTTAAGAAAGATGGAACGGCGGAAATGATTGAAAAAGGGATAACTGTGCTTGATTTCGCTTTTATAATTCACGAGGATTTGGGACTCCATTTTGGAAATGCAATCCTAAACCAAAATGGGAAACCGCAGCCAGCTTATACCATTTTAAACAACGGTGACACTGTTGAAATTAAGAAGAGCGAATACATTACTGCCGAGTTAAACTGGTTCCGTTATTTAAAAACTGAACTGGCTATCAATTATCTGATTAAACACTTCAAAACACAGTTTAGACAAAGTGGCAGAAGCATAAGGGTTCTAACGAAAGACGGACGCACCATATCGGTTCCGGAGGGCGCGACAGTGCTTGACTTTGCTTTTTTCGTCTACGAGGACAAGGGAACCTGCTTTGATTATGCGTTAATCAATCAAAGTAAAAAGCATTATACAGTGGATCATGTTCTCTGTGACGGCGACACCGTAATGATTCAAAAGTCCCCAACAGCCCAGGCGGACTATTATTGGTTCAGGCATGTTAAGACCACAAAAGCCATCAATTATTTGATTGAGTATTTTAAGTCAAGGGACAACCTTTGAATGAGGGTACAAGCATTAAAAAATCAAATTGAATTATCCAACATCCCCATCCTCGCTTGATTGGTAAAATTCTTGCATTGTCAAGCTTACTCCTTTCTAATTTGCAAACGCTTAAATGGACAGTCTATAACGATATCAATATCGTAAACCGTTGTGGTACAATGGTTATGGATCTGCATCTTTTTTGTCAACGAAACACACAAAAGCCTTGAAAGCACTACGTTTTCAAGGCTTTTTCCTTGCTCCCTGTGGTGCCCTGTTCTGCTGGATTTTCTGAAATGGTGCCCGTGGTGCCCCGATTTGTGGTGCCCCGTAAAGGTCGCCGTATGCAATTCATTCCGTGAAAATGTATGCTGTGGTGCCCTAATGGTGCCCGGATTCCCTAAAAACATATAAAAAGCAGCGCGGAGCTGTAAAGAGATACGTCCCTCACAGCTCCATTCCGCTGCTTCTCTTTCGTGCTTTCTTGGGGGTGTCCTTGCTGTCTGCGCTCTTTTCGGGCGCGGCCTTTTGCGGGTGCAGGGCTTTATGATAGGTTTCCAGCGCCGTTTTCAAATTCAAGCCGCGATTAGCGCAGCCGCCGGCGTTCGGCTCTCATGGAAAAATGACCAACGGACAGATTTTCCAATTCCGCAAAAAGTCCTTGTATTATCTGCCAATGTATGCTATGATAATTCCAGGAAAACTTGTGTAGTTATACCAATCTGCACCGTGAGAAGCGAAAGAGAGGGAGCGTTATGGAAAACTTTTTCAAGCTGAGAGAAAACGGCACCACCGTACGCACAGAAGTCTTGGCCGGTCTGACCACCTTTATGACCATGGCGTACATCATCGCCCTGAATCCCAACCTGCTGACCAACTTTGATGTGGGGTCCTCCCTGTGGAACGGCGTGTTCCTGGCCACCTGCATTGCCTCCGCCATCGCCATGTTCTGCATGGCCTTCCTGGCCAACAAGCCCTTTGCCCTGGCCCCCGGCATGGGCCTCAACAGCTTCTTCGCCGTGGTGGCCGCTAACATCGCCGGCCTCACCGGCATGACCTATGTGGAAAGCTTCCAGGCCGCCCTGGTCATTATCCTGATTGAGGGCATCGTCTTCATCGTCCTCTCCATCCTGAACATCCGGGAGAAGATTGTAGAGGCCATCCCCCTGGGCGTACGCCTGGGCATCGCCCCGGCCATTGGCATCATGCTGATGAACATCGGCCTGGGCTCCAACGCCGGCATCTACTCCGAGACTGGCGGCCCCTTCTTTGTCATGCGGGACTTCTTCGGCGCCCTGACCCCCAGCGTGGCGAAGACCTCCATGGGCTCCGGGTACGGCGCCATGATTCTCTCCGTGGTTACCATGTTCATCGGTCTCTTTCTCATCGTCATCCTGGCCAAGAAGGGCGTCAAGGCGGCGGTGCTGCTGGGGATGCTGGCGGCCTCTGTCATCCACTGGGCCGGCTCCGCCGTCTTCCTGGGAACCAATCCCTTCGCCTCCCTGTCCACAGCGTCCTTTGTCCCCCCCTTCGCCGACATGGCCTCCACCACGCTGTTCAAGTTCAACTTCCAGGGATTTTTGGACATCGGCTGGTTCACCGCCATCACCCTGGTCATCACCTTCTGCATGATCGACATGTTTGACACCATCGGCACCCTGGTGGGCACCGCCTCCCGGGCCGGCATGGTGGACAAAGAGGGCAACATGCCCAAAATGAAAGAGGCTCTGCTGTCCGATGCCGTGGGCACCGTGGCCGGCGCCTGCTGCGGCACCTCCACCGTCACCACCTTTGTGGAGTCCGCCTCCGGCGTGGAGGCTGGCGGCCGTACAGGCCTCACCGCCCTCACCACCGGCGTGCTGTTCCTGGCCTGCATCTTCATCGCCCCCATCGCCGCCGTCATCCCCGCCGCCGCCACCTCCGCCGCGCTGATCTACGTGGGCGTGCTGATGCTTATGGGCCTCAAGAATGTGGACTTCGACGACCTGGATCAGATGGTCCCCGTGGCGCTGATGCTGATCGGGATGCCCGTCTCCGGCTCCATCGGCCACGCCATCGGCCTGGGACTCATCTCCTTCACCATCATCAAGGTGTTCAGCGGCAAGGCCAAGGACGTGTCCGCTCTCACCTATGTCATCTCTGCCCTGTTCCTCATCAAGTTCTTCCTGATCGTGTGACGGAGGAAACGCAAGTCAAATACGAAGGAAGGCCTCCGCTTTTCGGAGGCCTTCCTTTCTTTTTCCCTCAGCCGCGCATGGCCTCTTTCGCCTTTTCAATGTCCTCATGATCCCGCATAGGGAACAGCACGTTGGCGATGATGGCCACGATACAGGTGGCGGTGACGGCGTCGTTGAAAATAAAGCGGATGAAGCCGGGGAGCTGGGCCACGGCCTCCGGATGGGCGGGAACGCCGATGCCGAAGACAAAGGTCAGCCCCATCACCAGGATATTCCGCTCACTGAATCCCGCCTTGGCAATCATCTTGATGCCGTTGATCAGGATCATGCCGAAGACGGTGATGATGGCACCGCCCAGGACGGCGTTGGGGATGGCGGAAAAAATGGCTCCCAGCTTGGGGAAGAATCCGGAGACCATCAGGATAAAGGCCCCCGTGGCGATGCACCAGCGATTCACCACTCTCGTCATGGCCACAATGCCCGCGTTCTGGCCGAAAGCCGTGTTTGGCAAGGCATTGAAGACGGCGGCGGTGGTGGAGCCCAGGGCATCCGCCAGAATGGCGCCGGAGGTCTCCCGCTCTGTGGCCTCCCGGTCAAAGCCCGCCATAGTAATGCCGGAGGTGTTGCCGATAGTCTCCAGGCCGGAGGTGATGAACAGCGCCGCAAAGCTCATGATGGCGGCGGGCTGGAACTCCATACGGAACTGGAGGGGCAGGGGCAGTCCAAACCAGGCGGCCTCCGCGATGGAAGCGGTATCCACCATACCCAAAACCGCGGCCAGAATGTAACCCGCTGCCAGGCCGATCAAAATGGCGGCATTTTTGGCGAGCCCCCGCCCGAAGCGCTGGAGCAGAATGACAATCACCAGCACGAAGGCAGCCACGGCCAGATTTTTCAGGGAGCCGTAGTCCGCCGCGCCGGCCCCGCCGGCGAAGTAGTCCACACCAATCCCCAGCAGGTTCACACCGATAGTCACCAGGGTGCAGCCCACCACCAGCGGCGGAAAGAAGCGGCGGATATACTTGTAGAAAAAGCCCATGAAAACCTCCACCAGGCTCCCCGCCAGACATCCGCCCAGCACAGCCCCGATGCCGCCCGCCGCGCCCACGGCGGATGCGGTGGGCACAAACGTAAAGGAGGTGCCCATGACAATGGGCAGCCGGGCCCCAACCTGATAGCGGCTTCCCAGCCGTAGGGGGTAGAGCTGGATGAAGGTGGTGAGGCCGGAGACAAACATGGCGCACTGGACCATGGTCACCGTGTCCGCGCCTGAGAGGCCGCAGACCGAGGCCACAATGAGGATGGGGGCCAGGTTCGACGTGAACATGGCCAGAACATGCTGAAGTCCCAGAGGGACGGCGGTGGGGAGGCTGGGACGGCCGTCCAGCTCATAGACCATTTTCCGGTCCTGCTCGCGTGTGGTTTTCCGATCAGTGTTCATACTGTTTTCCTCCCGTGGCTCCGCGGAGGACTGCCCCGCGAAGCGAGTTTTTGATTCGCTCAGCGGTTCAAATATGCCTCAGCGCAGCTCCGGGCCTCCCGGACCGCCCGTTCCTCGTCGATGCCGGTGAGGCGGCCGTCCCGCACCACGACCTTCCCGTTGACCACAGTATAGTCTACCGGTCCCTTGAAGCCCACGGTGCCCAGCATGGACCCCACGTCCAGGTCCGCTCCCACCAGCTCCAGCCGGTCCCGCCGGATGAGGAAGAGGTCTCCGGCCCTGCCGGGCTCCAGGCAGCCGATGTCCTCCCGGCCCAGCACCCGGGCGCTGCCCCGGGTGGCGATCTTCAGCAGATCGTACCCGCTGGGGGCCCGCTCACTGGAGTGGAGCCGGTGGAGGAGGTAGGCCGTTCGCAGCTCCTCCAGGAGGCTGGAGCCGTCGTTGCTGGCGCTGCCGTCCACCGCCAAGCCCACGGGAACCCCCAGCTCCAGCATCTCCGGAATCCGGCACACGCCGGAGGAGAGCTTCATGTTGGAGACGGGACAGTGGGCCACGCCTGTTTTGGTGTCCGCCAGGAGCTTCAGCTCCCGGTCATTGAAGTGGATGCCGTGGGCATACCAGACATCCGGTCCCACCCAGCCCAGGTCCTCCATATAGGCCAGGGGGCGCTTGCCGTACTTCTCCAGAACATAGTTCTCCTCGTCCTTTGTCTCACAGAGATGGGTGTGGAGCCGGACGCCCAGACTCCGGGCCAGCAGGGCGGACTGGCGCAGCAGCTCCGCCGAGACACTGAACGGGGAGCAGGGGGCCAGGGCCACCATGCGCATGGAGTTAAAAGAGGGATCGTGGTACTTCTCCACCGCCCTCCGGCAGTCCCGCAGGATCTCATCCACCGTCTGAACCACGCTGTCCGGCGGCAGGCCGCCGTCCTTGCGGCTCAGGTCCATGCTCCCCCGGGAGGCGTACATCCGGACGCCCAGGTCCTTCGCGGCGGCAAACTGGCTGTCCAGCAGAGCGCCGGAATTTCCGCCGGGGAAGACGTAGTGGTGGTCGAAAACGGTGGTGCATCCAGTTTTCAGCAGTTCTCCCATGCCCACGACGGAGCTGTGATAGACGGCCTCTCCGTCTAGATTTTTCCAGATCTCGTAGAGGGCGGTGAGCCAGTCGAAAAGCTCCAGGTTCTGCACCTGGGGCAGGTTTCGACTGAAAGTCTGGTAGAGGTGGTGGTGGGTGTTGACGAGGCCGGGGTAGACGACGCACCGGCTGGCATCCAGCACCTCGTCCGCCGTCTGGGGCTCGGGGCCCATATAGGTGATGACGCCGTCCCGGATTAGGATGCTGGCGTTTTCCAGCAGGCTGTCCTGATCGTCACAGGTGACGACGGCCCATGCGTTTTGAATCAAAAGGCTGCTCATACGCTGTCCTCCCATTTACGCGGAATTCGCGCGAGATCATACGGGCAGGATCCGTGCATGAGCAGCCTTCATGTGCGCACAAAAAGGGTGCCGTTATCGGAGAGCACAGCGGGCTTTCGGTTCTTCACCGCCGGCGGTGAGATCTGTGAAAAACAAAAAACCGCCGGAACAGAAAAACCACAAGTTTTGGAACAGGTCCAAAAACTTGTAGTCAACTGTTACGGCAGTTGGTAGAAACGCTCATCCGATCATGAACTTATACAAGCCAGTATGTACGCTTCACAGCATACGCAAAAAGGTCGGCCCTGTCAAGCCGTCGCGCTAAAATTCCACAAAAGCGCACATTCCAGCTGATAAAACTGTGAACTTTTCACAAGTCCCGGCATAAACAGTCTTGGCCATCCGCAAAATCCGGCAAAAGGAAATATAGAGGGCGCCTTTTTGCCGTTTCCCCTTCCCTCCTCTCCATTTTTATGGTAAACTGGTTTCAGCGCCGGAAAAGGGCCTTCGTTTCCATAACAGCGGACGCAGCGGCGCAATATCATGATCATAACAACTGATCTAAAGGAGAGTCTCCATGGGTAAATACTTTGGAACGGACGGTTTCCGCGGTAAGGCGGGAGAGGGGCTCACCGCCCATCACGCCTACGAAATTGGACGCTTTTTGGGCTGGTACTACGGCCGGGAGGGCCGGGCCCGGGTGGTAGTGGGCAAGGATACCCGCCGCTCCAGCTACATGCTGGAGTACGCTCTCAGCGCCGGCCTCACCGCCTCCGGGGCGGACGCGTACCTGCTTCACGTCACCACCACGCCCTCCGTGTCCTACGTGGTCCGGACAGAGGGGTTCGACTGCGGCGTCATGATCTCCGCCAGCCACAACCCCTTCTATGACAACGGCATCAAACTGCTGAACCGGGACGGGGAGAAGATGGAGGAGGCGGTCCTGGCCCTGGCGGAGGCTTATCTGGACGGCTGCCTGGAGGCGGACGGCCAGCTCTTACGGGAACTGCCCCAGGCCGCGGAGGACGGCATCGGCGCGGTGATCGACCACAGTGCCGGCCGGAACCGGTATATCGGCTATCTGATCTCCCTGGCGGTATACTCCTTCAAGGGCAAAAAAATCGCCCTGGACTGCGCCAACGGCAGCGCCTGGGCCATCGCCCCCAGCGTGTTTCGGGCATTGGGGGCGGACGTCTACGTCCTGAATGACCGTCCAGACGGCCTGAACATCAACCGGGACGCCGGGTCCACCCACATTGAGGGACTGCGGAAATACGTGGCGGAGCACGGTATGGACGCAGGCTTCGCCTACGACGGCGATGCAGACCGGTGCCTCGCCGTGGACGAGACCGGAGCCCTGGTGGACGGTGACAAGATCATGTATATCTACGCCCGCTACATGAAGGAACGGGGGAAGCTGGTGACCAACACGGTGGTGACCACGGTGATGAGCAACTTCGGCCTGTACAAGGCCCTGGACAACGCCGGCATCGGCTACGCCAAGACCGCCGTAGGGGACAAATACGTCTATGAGCATATGGTCCGAAACGGCAACCGCATCGGCGGCGAGCAGTCCGGGCACATTATCTTCTCCAAATACGCCCGCACCGGCGACGGCATCCTCACCTCACTGAAGCTGATGGAGGTAATGCTGGCCATGAAACTGCCTCTGAGCCGTCTGGCGGAGCCGGTGGCCATCTATCCCCAGGTCCTTATCAACGTCCGGGTGAAGGACAAAACCGCCGCCCAGGAGGACCCGGCAGTGAAGGCCGCCGTGGAGGCCGCAGCGGCGGAGCTGGGCGATACGGGCCGCATCCTGGTGCGGGAGTCCGGCACGGAGCCCCTGGTGCGGGTAATGGTGGAGGCGGAGAGCCACGACCGGTGCCAGGAACTGGCGGAGCGGGTGGTAAACGTCATCCGGGACCAGGGCCACGGGGCGGAGGACTGATTTCCGCATCCCGCCCCCTGCCGCGGTTCGGGAGCTGCTGGAGAGAAAACCGGAGCTGATCGTCTGCACCGCAAAGCAGCCGCCTAAAAAGGACGACGGACAGTCCCCCTTACAGGTAGCGCTGAAGACAAATATCTGGAGATTGCGGCAAATCTGCTGGATTTGGGCGCGGATGTAAATTTCATGGAGGCGGAGGACTGCGCTAGCGGCTGGCGGGCCCCCGTCCTCCACGACGCCATCAACACCGCCGTCATGAACAGCCGATGGAACGTGAACTCTCAGGCCCTGTACAGCGGAATAAAGGTCTTTCGCACCAGAGAAGAGGCAGACCGGGCCTACTGTCTCTTAAAAACGGATGCTGGACCTGGGAGCGGACACCGGCTGGGTGGACTCCTATGGAAACTCCTGTGTATGGCGGCTTTGCCTGCGCAGGTCCTGCCCGTATACCACAACAGCACCCGCACAGTGGGAACGGACCGCGTCCTGACCCCTGAGCTGCGCGAGGATCTGATGCGAATCTTCACCTTGCTCCATGACCGCGGAATGGATTTGGACTATGCCAAGCCCGGGGACACCGCAACTGTACGCAGTCTCTACAAAAACGAGCCCGTCGCACAATTTCTGCTCTTTGACTAGGACTTGTTTGATAATTGGCGATATGCCCAACAGCGAGGAATTTTTTGCCAGACAAGGCAAATTTTCGCAGGCATCCTGACGGATGGCAGGAAAATTGAACGATGTATGGCAGAAAAGGGCCCGCTGTTTGGGCGTGTTGACAGTTTTCAAACAAGCCCTAAAGCAGTCTCGGCGCCTGCTATAAACCGCCTCCGGCCATTTGCGGGAGCCCTGCCCACCCTCGGATTGAAATGCGCTCCGCACATGAGGTGGAGTCAGCGAGTTCAGCATCTGCCAAAAAAACAGGACATCCAAATCGGATGTCCTGTTTCATTCTGGAGCGGGCAACGAGGCTCGAACTCGCTACCTCCACCTTGGCAAGGTGGCGCTCTACCAGATGAGCTATGCCCGCGAACAAAGAGGATTATAGCAGGCCTTCCCCTTTTTGTCAACCCTCTAAAGCAAATTTTTCTTCATTTTCCGCAGATTCCTCCAGAGGCTCCTCTTCCGGCTCCCCCTCCAGCTCCGCCTGACCGTCCACAGGCTCCGTCTCCTCCGGAGGCACCTCTTGGTCCAGCAAAAACTCGATCAGCCCTACCGGGCCGCCGGCGGGATAGTAGAGCACCGGCCACATGGGCCGCTCCAGCAGGCCCCGCTCCTCCCGCACCCGGGCCAGAGCCTCCTCCACCTGGGTCTGGCCGTTCTCCGGGCTCCAGTAGCCCAAGCGCACCGCCAGCTCCGTCCGTCCCTCGGACAGGGCCGTGTCCAGCAGGGCGTACAGCGCCTCCGGACTGGTGGCGTTCACCACAGCCTGGATCTGCTCCAGCGTCCGGCGGTAGCTGATCTGGAGCTCCGCCTCGTAGTAGCCCCGCTGGGCCTGGCTGGAGGAGGTGATATACTCCACGGCATAGGCCCCCATAGGCGTCTCCTGCTGGACCTCCACCGTGGCCCGCTCCAGCAGATCCGCCGCCTGGAGCTTGCTGTCCACGTTGTAGAGCCGCAGGGTAGCCGTCTCCGTGTGCTGTCCGATGAGGATCAGAAGGTCGTTGACAATGTCCTGGTAGTTCTCCGCCCGCAGGGTGCCGGCGGCCTCGCTCTCCCAGAACTTGCTGCTGTGAGGCTCCACAGTGCTGTACTCCCGCTCCAGCAGGGGGGTGCAGCCCGCCAGCAGGCACAGCGCCATCAGCAGTATGCAGCACTTTTTCACAGGCCGTCCCCCCCTCTCATTTTCCGGTTACAGTCCCAGGTCCTCGTCCACCAGCAGGACCTCCGCCTCCATGCCTGTCATGGGGCCCCACAGCGTCACCAGCCCCCGGCAGATGCGGTCCGGGCTCTTGCAGTCGTAGCAGCGGTCTCCTTTAACGGCGCAGGGGGTTTTCTTCCCCAGCCGCTGGGCGTTTTTGGGTGAGGCAATGTTCCGGGCCCGCCACAGGGCCTCGTCATAGGTTGGGGCCAGCTTGTTGCGGCCGATGACGAAATAGACCTTCTCGTGTCCGAACAGCGTGGCCGCCACCCGGTTCCCGATGCCGTCGATGTTGAGAATCTCCCCGGTCTCCGCCAGACCGTTGGCGGAGGTGAGGTACACCTGCGTGAACATGGCCTCCCGGCGGGCCAGACCCGCCTCCTGCTTCCAGTGCCACACCACGGTGTTATGCCTCCCCAGGGCGTCATACAGCCCCAGCTGGTCCAGAGTCATTGAGCCGCCGAAGCCCACGGTCTTTCCGTCCACAGCTCCGTCCAGGTAAGCGGCGGCCTCCGCGCCGCTACCGAACACCCGCACGGCATAGCCCCGGTCCTCCAGATTCTTTTTTACGGTGTCAAAAGTTCCCATCGTACACGCTCCCTTAAAGATATGTATTGTCTAATATCAGATTTCATCCTGGCGGTATTCGCCGAAGCCCTCACCCAGCACGTCCCGGGCGTCGCAGACGATGAGGAAGGCTCCCTCGTCCAGCTCGTGGACCTGCCGCTTGATGTCCACGATCTCCCGCTGCTTGAAGGCCACCAGCAGCACCCGCTTCTCATCCCCGGTGTAGCCCCCCTCGCCCTGGAGGATGGTGACGCCCCGGCCCTGGCGATCCATCAGCGTCCTTGCGATCTCCTGCCAGTTGTCGGAGATGATGTAGGCCACCTTGGAGCTGTCCAGACCGTAGAGCACCGTATCCGTCACCTGGCTGGAGACAAACATGGCCACGGCGCCGTACAGCGCCGCCTCCAGCCGGCCAAAGGCGATGGCCACCAGCACCAGGGCCGCCAGATCCGGCGCCAGCACCAGCTTGCCCAGGGGCAGCCAGGGGAATTTCAGCTTCAGGAGACGGCCGATGATGTCCGTGCCGCCGGTGGTGGCCCCCTGGGAGAACACCATGCCCAGACCCAGGCCCATCAGTGCGCCGCCGCAGAGGGACGCCAGCATGGGATCCATGGCGGAGAAGCCCCCCAGCCGGGTGAAGATGTCCATGGCGGCGGAGGTGACGAACATGGAAAACAGCGACGAGGCCAGCAGATGGAACCCCAGCAGCTTCCAGCCCACCAGAAAGATGGGCACGTTCAGCACAAACACGATCACACCCACGGAGATCTGGGGCAGAAACACATTGATGACCTGGCCCAAGCCGGTCATGCCCGCCATACCCACCTGGTTGACCTCAAAAAAGGCGCTGAACGCCAGAGAAAACAGCAGGGACCCCGCAAAGATGATTCCATAGGCCCGCAGAAATTTTTTCATTGCTTCCTCCTCATAATCTGTCGTCAGTTCATCTCCTCATCCAAAAGCCCGATCTGCTTCTCCTCGCTGTCCTCCTGCCGCAGCAATGCCCCGGCGGCGGGGATGGAGCGCATCCGATAGCGGTTCTGGTTGGTGATTCCCGTTTCCTCCAGGGGGCGCACGGCCTCCAGGCGGTACTTGGGCTTCAGGTTCATTACCGCCACGCCCTGGGTGGAGCGGGTGGTCTTGGGGGTCAGCAGGGCCGTGTGGAAGATCAGGCACCGGGGCTCCGTGGAGTACACCGCCAGCTCCAGGTCCCGGTCCACCCGCTGGATACAGCACAGGGGGGACTTGTCGGAGTAGGCCCCGGTGAGCTTGCGGCGGTTGGAGGTGGTCTTGTAGGCCGTCAGATCCACCCGGGCGGCCTTGCCGTTTTCAAAGAAGAACAGCAGCGCCCCGGCGTAATCCGCCCCGGGCAGCACGGCGTACACCACGCTCTCCCCCGGGTCCATGCCAAGTTTCGAGGGCAGATAGTCCCCCAGGATGCTGGCCTTGGCGTCGTCAAACTCCGTCAGACGGGTCTTGTAGACCTGGCACTGGTTGGTGAAGAACATGATCTCCGCGGCGGAGGTGGCCTCGAAGCTCTGTCGGAGGCCGTCGCCCTCCTTGAACTTCTGCTCGCCGCTCATCCGCAGGCTCTGGGGAGTGATCTTCTTGAAGTAGCCCTCCCGGGAGAGGAACAGGTGGACCGGGTACTCCTCCACCTGCTCCGCCTCGTCGTAGACCTCGATCTCGTGGCCGTAGACAATGGAGGTGCGGCGGGGCTCGCCGTACTTCCTCGCCGCCTCGTTCAGCTCCTCCACGATGATCTTTTTCACCCGTTTGGGGCTGCTTAGGATGTCCTCCAGGTCCTCGATCTCGTCCTGGAGGGCAGCGGTCTCGTTGACCCGCTTCAGGATATACTCCTTGTTGATGTTGCGGAGTTTGATCTCCGCCACGTACTCAGCCTGGACCTGGTCGATGCCGAAGCCGATCATCAGATTGGGGATGACCTCGGCCTCCTCCTCCGTCTCCCGGATGATCTTGATGGCCTTGTCAATATCCAGGAGGATCCGCTTGAGGCCCTTCAGGAGGTGCAGCTTGTCCCTGCGCTTTTGCAGGACGAAGTACACCCGCCGCCGGACGGAGTCCGTGCGCCAGGCGGTCCACTCCTCCAGAATCTGCCGGACCCCCAGGACCTTCGGCATGCCGGCGATGAGCACGTTGAAGTTGCAGGAGAAGGAGTCCTCCAGAGGCGTCTGGCGGAAGAGCTTTGCCATGAGCTTGTCCGGGTCCGTGCCCCGCTTCAGGTCGATGGCCAGCTTGAGGCCGGAGAGGTCCGTCTCGTCCCGCATGTCGGCAATCTCCCTGGCTTTTCCGGCCTTGATCAGCTCCGCCACCTTGTCAATGATGGCCTCGGTGGTGGTGGAGTAGGGGATCTCGTAGATCTCGATGAGATTTTCCTCTTTGACATAGCGGTACTTGGCCCGGACCTTCACACTGCCCCGGCCCGTACTGTAAATCTCGTTGAGGGCCGCCGGGTCGCAGATCAGCTCGCCGCCGGTGGGAAAGTCCGGGGCAAGCAGCGTCTCCGTCAGGTCACAGTCCGGATTTTTCAGGTAGGCCGCCGCGGTGTCGCAGACCTCTTTCAGGTTGAACCCGCAGAACTGGGAGGCCATGCCAACGGCGATGCCGGTGTTGGCGGACACCAGGATGTTGGGGAAGGTGGTGGGCAGCAGGGCCGGCTCCTTCATGGAGTTGTCGTAGTTGTCCACAAAGTCCACGGTGTCGCTGTCGATATCCTTGAAAATCTCCTGGCAGATGGGGGCCAGCTTTGCCTCGGTGTACCGGGGAGCGGCCCAGGACATATCCCGGGAGTAGCACTTGCCGAAGTTGCCCTTGGAGTCCACAAAGGGGGTCAGGAGGGCGCCGTAGCCCCGGGAGAGCCGCACCATGGTGTCGTAGATGGCGGCGTCGCCGTGGGGGTTGAGGCGCATGGTCTGGCCCACGATGTTGGCGGACTTGGTCCGGGCCCCGGTGAGAAGGCCCATCTTGTACATGGTGTAGAGGAGCTTGCGGTGGGAGGGCTTGAAGCCGTCGATCTCCGGAATGGCCCGGGAGACGATGACGCTCATGGCGTAGGGCATGTAGTTGGTCTCCAGAGTGTCGGTGATGGACTGCTCCACCACGGCGGCATGGAGGCCCAGGACGTTGGGGTTATTGACTTTTGGCTTATTTTCGTTTGGCGTTTTCTTCTTCGGCATAGTGTTGGTTCCTTACTCGTCTTTTTCGCGGGAATATGGTTCGGGGTTCTCGGTCTGTTTTAACAAATAATCCACACTGGTATTGTAGAATTTCGCAAGACGGACCAAAATTTCGTCCGTCCAAAGCTGTTGCCCAGTTTCCAAATAACTGTATTTGCGCTGGGAGATGCCGATTGCTTCTGCTACCTCGCTCTGTGATAAATCGCGGTCTTCCCGCAGGTCTCGTATTCTTGTTTCCATCATATCACCCTGGAAAAGAATACATTAGACGAAATTTATCTATTGTATTTTAGATAAAATTTATCTCAAATGCAAGTGAGGTGATTTATATGGAAACCAATAAGCGCAAAAAAAAGAATGTCTGTGTCATGCTCACCCCAAGGATCATAGCCGCCTGTCCCAACTGGCAGAAGAGACCGGCAGAACGCTGGCGGGATACCTCCGCTGGCTCCTGCACCGGCATTTCAGGGAGCAGGATCATCCCTGATCATTGCAGGGGCCGCCGCCCTCGGCGGCCCCTGCAATGAAAACCCGGTTTTCAGAAGACGGAATGATCACTTTCCCGTCTGAGGAACCATTTCATAGGGTTGTCCCGGATATATTGGGCGGGTGTTTTCGAGGTCCTGCCAGCTGCGGATAATGTGGTCATCGCAGCGCTCCTGCCAGACGGATTCCCCCAGTTTCCCTGCAGTCAACACCTTAATTGCATGGATAATCCCAGGAATGGATGTGGGGCCTGCCCCACAAAGGAACGCTCTGCTTCTCTTTCGGCTTTTACCACTTTGCAGAGGATATTCTCCCCTCTAATTTTTGTATGGAAGGTTACAAAGCAGCAGCCCGGCCGGGAATAATCATGGCCTTTCAAGTGCTCCGGCCGCTGCACCCGCTTGTTTTTATCCAGCATGACTCATGAGATGTCCGCCATCTCCAGATATTTATACCCGTTCTCGGCGATGTGCTCCTTCCGGCCCTGGAGGTTGTCCCCCAGCAACAGGTCGAACACCGCCGCCGTCCGCTCCACGTCCTCCGGCATCACCCGGATCAGCCGCCGGGTCTCCGGGTTCATGGTGGTCAGCCACATCATGTCCGGCTCGTTCTCGCCCAGGCCCTTGGAGCGGTCGATCTTGACCTTCTTCCCCTCCAGCTCCTTCACAATGTCGTTCTTCTCCTTGTCGGAGTAGGCAAACCAGGTCTTCTCCCCGCAGTTGATCTCAAACAGGGGCGTCTCCGCGATATACACGTACCCCTCCCGGATCAGCGTCGGCGTCAGGCGGTAGAGCATGGTCAGCACCAGGGTGCGGATCTGGAAGCCGTCCACGTCGCCGTCGGTGCAGATCACCACCTTGCTCCAGCGGAGGTTATTCAGGTCGAAGGTGGAGACGTCCTTGACATGCTTATTCTGCACCTCCACGCCGCAGCCCAGAACCTTGATGAGGTCCGTGATGATCTCGCTCTTGAAAATCCGGGCGTAATCCGCCTTGAGGCAGTTCAGAATCTTGCCCCGGATGGGCATGATGCCCTGGTACTCCGAGTCCCGGGCCTGCTTCACGCTGCCCAGGGCGCTGTCGCCCTCCACGATGTAGATCTCCCGGCGCTCCACGTCCTTGGTGCGGCAGTCCACAAACTTCTGCACCCGGTTGGCGATGTCAATGGAGCCGGAGAGCTTCTTCTTGATGTTCAGCCGGGCCTCCTCGGCCTTCTCCCGGCTGCGCTTGTTCAAGAGCACCTGTCCCGCGATCTTCTCCGCGTCAAAGGGGTTTTCGATGAAGTAGATCTCCAGGTTGGACCGCAGGAATTCCGCCATGGCCTCTTGGACAAACTTGTTGGTGATGGCCTTTTTCGTCTGGTTCTCATAGCTGGTCTGGGTGGAGAAGTTGTTGGAGACCAGCACCAGGCAGTCCTCCACGTCCGCCCAGGTGACCTTGCTCTCGTTCTTCTGGTACTTCCCTTGGTCCCGCAGGTACTTGTCCACAGCGGAGACAAAGGCGGACCTGCTGGCCTTCTCCGGACTGCCGCCGTGCTCCAGCCAGCTGGAGTTGTGATAGTGCTCCACCACGTTGACCTTATTGGAAAAGCAGAGGGCCGCACTGAGCTTCACCTTGTACTCCGGTTTGTCCGCCCGGTCCCGTCCCCGCTTCTCCGCCTGCCAGAAGACAGGGGCCGTCAGAGCGCCCTCCCCCGCCAGCTCCGCCACATAGTCGGAGATGCCGTTTTCATAGAGGAACTCCGTCTCGGCAAAGCCTTCCGGCGCCTCATCCCTGAAGAGAAAGCGAACGCCGGCGTTCACCACCGCCTGACGCTTCATCACATCGGCAAAATACTCCGCCGGGATGGCGATGTCCGTGAACACGTCCAAATCCGGCAGCCAGCGGGTGCGGGTGCCGGTCTTTTTACTCTGATTCTTGGGCAGGGGCTTTTTCCCCAGTTCCCCCACAATCTCCCCACGCTCAAAGTGAAGGCTGTACTCAAAGCCGTCCCGCCAGACGGTGACGTCCATGTACCGGGAGGCATACTGCGTGGCGCAGGAGCCCAGGCCGTTGAGGCCTAAGGAGAACTCGTAGTTGTCCCCGCCCCCGTCTCCGTACTTGCCGCCGGCGTACAGCTCGCAGAACACCAGCTCCCAGTTGTACCGCTGCTCCTTCTCGTTCCAGTCCACCGGGCAGCCCCGGCCGGCATCCTCCACCTCCACGCTGTGGTCGGCGTACCGGGTGACGGTGATGGACGTGCCGTGGCCCTCCCGGGCCTCGTCGATGGAGTTGGAGAGAATCTCAAATACCGCGTGCTCACAGCCGTCCAGCCCGTCGGAGCCGAAAATGACGCCGGGCCGCTTCCGGACCCGGTCCGCGCCCTTGAGAGACGAAATGCTCTCATTGCCGTAATCCTGTTTTTTCAATGCCATAGGACCTCCAAAAAAGGGCGTCGCCGCCCCAAAAATACCAATATCTGGAACAGCGGTCCCCGCGCCGCGAAAAGCTGCCTCTCACAGCTGCCTCCGCCGGAGGCAGAAAAAAGGTCGAAATCCGTCAGAACCGCCGTTTCCTGTTATTATATCACAGTTTTTCCCCGGGTTCAAGTATTCTCCTGACCGAAGCTGCTTTTCCCGCCCTTTCCCGGAAGAGATTTTGTTTTTTCGAGAAAATGTTCTTGCGCAAATCTTTTCATAACGGGGCTGTCACCCGGCAAAATGCCTGCCGCCATTGGGTTTTGCACATTTTCCACAGAGTTTTCCACACTGTTATGTCAACCTTGTAATCCCGAAAAAATCCAGTGCCCGGGATGCTCCCGGCATACCGTCCGCCGGACGGAGCAGGCCCTGTCTACCGACGGCGCCGGCGGCCCAGCAGCAGCCCCGCCGCCCCCAGGACGAGGGCCAGGTCAGCCAGGTTGTAGACATACCGCCCCAAGGGACCCGGCACCCGGGGAAACCGGAGGTAGTCGTACACCCGGCCATACCGCAGCCGCTCCCACAGGTTGCTGAGGCCGCCTCCCAGGACCAGACCCGCTGCGGCGGGGGCCCGCCTCCGGCAGCGGAGCACCGCCGCCAGCGCCCCCGCGGAGAGGGCCGCCAGCGCGCCGCGCCCAACGGGCAGGCCGAAGGCCGCGCCTTCGTTCCACAGGGCCGTCAGGCGGACCCTGCCGCCCCAGTGAGCGGTCTCCCGGCGTCCCGCGCGGCACAGGTGCCGCCGCCCCGCCGTACAGGCGGACAGCACGGCGGCGGCAGTCCAGATGGTGGTCAGCATGATGGGTCCTCCTTTTTTCCGGCGTTTTGGGCCCGCTCCATGGCGGAACGCACCGCACCGGTCCTGATCTTTTGATTGTTGCGGCTCAAGGCGGCGGCAATCTGCCCCTGGACCCGCTCCACCTCCTCGCGGAAACCCGCCGCCGACATCCGCAGGGCCCCGTGGCCCAGAATGATCAGCTGCTCCGGCCCGTCGGAGGTGGCCACCTTCACCCGGTGCTTCCGCCCAATCTCGTAGGTGGCCCGCTCGATGTAGGCGTCCGCCGTCTCCGCCTCCCTGGTATAGACCACGTGGATATTGTGGTACTTCTCCACAGAGCCCAGGCCGCCTTTGACCTTATAGGCGTCAAACACCGCGATGACCCGGCATTTCTGATATCCCTGATAGCTGCACAGCAGGTCGCACAGGTGCTTCCGGGCGGCGTCCAGGTTGTCCCGGGCGATGTCCTTCAGCTCGTCCCAGGCGAAGATGATGTTGTAGCCGTCCACCAGCAGGTACTCCGGCCCGCTGTCCCGCTCCGGCACAGGCCGCCGCTCCGCCTGCTCCGCCGCGGGGGCCCGCCGGGGCTCTTTGGGCGGGATGAACGCCCGCCGCTTCACCGGGCCGTAGG
Organism: uncultured Oscillibacter sp.; assembly: GCA_910584075.1. Classification (GTDB taxonomy): domain Bacteria; phylum Bacillota; class Clostridia; order Oscillospirales; family Oscillospiraceae; genus Oscillibacter. The sequence continues at coordinate 51,954 of CAJTZI010000004.1, read as the reverse complement.
TCCGCTCAAAGATGGCCTGGAGCTCCCTGTCCTGCTCAACGGTTCCGGCGTAGTCCGCACTCTGCCGGACGCGGGGTGCCTCCTCCATCCGCTCCTCCGGCGGATTGAAGCGGACGCCGCTGTCCAGGTGGGCGTGGGCGGGCACCTCATGCCAGGGCACGGTGAAGCCCCCGCCGTGGGCGCAGAATACGGAGTCCGGCGTGTTTTCCACGTCCCTCTCCGCCTCGTATCCGGCGGACGCGATCACCGCCTCCGCCTCGCCGCAGGGGCGGTATCCCCCAGGGAAGCAGAACAGCCGCCCCAGCCCCCGGGTATAGGCCGCCACCTCTCTGGCGTAATCCCCCATGGCCGCCACAGGGGCGGACCCGGTGAGGACGGTCTCCTCCCCCGCCGTCTCCGGCGGGGCGGTCTCGCCGTTCATCCGCTGGATGTCGCTGATGGCCCTGCCAGCCTGGGCGGCGGGCAGCTCCAGACGGAAGTCGTACCAGGGCTCCAGCAGCACGCTCTCCGCCTGCATCAAGCCCTGACGCACCGCCCGGTAAGTGGCCTGACGGAAGTCCCCGCCCTCGGTGTGCTTCTCATGGGCCCGGCCTGTGAGAAGGGTGATCTTCACATCCGTGATGGGGGAGCCGGTGAGCACGCCCAGGTGCTCCCTCTCCGCCAGATGGGTCAGAATCAGCCGCTGCCAGTTCAGATCCAGCACGTCTGTGGGGCAGGCGGAGTCCAGCACCAGGCCGCTGTCCGGGGCTCCGGGCTCCAGCAGCAGGTGGACCTCTGCGTAGTGCCGCAGGGGTTCAAAGTGGCCGATACCCACCACCGGGGCGGCGATGGTCTCCCGGTAGCGGACGGCCCCCCGCCCGAAGGAGATCGCCATCCCAAACCGCTCCTCCACAAGACGCTGGAGGATCTCCAGCTGCACCTGGCCCATCAGCTGGACCCGGATCTCGCTCCCGTTCCAGACGATGTGGAGCTGAGGGTCCTCCTCCTCCAGCTGCCGCAGCTTTCCCAGAGCCGTGTGGGGGTCCGTGCCGTCCTCCAGGATCACCTGGCAGGCCAGCACCGGCTCCAGTACCGGCCCGGCCCAGGCGTCCTCAAAGCCCAGGCCGTCCCCGGGGCGGGTGCGGCTCAGCCCCGTCACCGCCGCCACGGTGCCCGCCGGGGCCTCCTCCACGGCGCGGAACTTCGCACCGGAGTAAATCCGGATCTGATCCGCCTTCTCCGACCAGATCCCCTCCTCCGCCATTCCGGGGCGGCGGTTTGTCAGAAGGTCCTTCACCCGCAGCGTTCCGCCGGTGATCTTGAGATAGGTCAGCCGGGTCCCCTGGCTGTCCCGGGCGATTTTGAACACCCGGGCGCCGAACTCCGGCGGGTACTGCCGCACCGGGGCGTACCGCTCCAGCGCCGCCAGAAATTCGTCCACACCCTCCAGCTTCAATGCGGAGCCGAAGAGGCAGGGAAACAGCTTTCGCTCCCGGATCAGCCCCGCCATCTCCGCCTCCGGCACCTCTCCAGTCTCCAGATAGCGCTCCAGAACGGCCTCGTCGCAGACCGCGGCCTCCTCCGCCAGCGCCTCCGGCGGCAGGGAGAAATCCGTACAGCCGCTGTCCAGCTTCTCCTTCAGGGACGTCAGCAGAGACGCCCTGTCCGCGCTGGCCAGGTCCATCTTGTTGACAAACAAAAACACGGGAACCCCGTACCGCTCCAGCAGCCGCCAGAGGGTCCGGGTGTGGGCCTGAACGCCGTCGGCCCCGCTGATGACCAGAATGGCGCAGTCCAGCACCCGCAGCACCCGCTCCGCCTCGGCAGAGAAGTCCACATGGCCCGGGGTGTCCAGCAGAGACACCTCCACCGTCTCCAGAGACAGCACCGCCTGCTTGGAGAAGATGGTGATCCCCCGCTGGCGCTCCATGGCGTCGGTGTCCAGAAAGGCATTCCTGTGGTCCACCCTGCCCAGCTTCCGGATGGAACCGCCCCGGTAAAGCAAAGCCTCCGACAGCGTGGTCTTGCCCGCATCCACGTGGGCCAATATGCCGGCAACCAGCTTTCTCATACCGGCCCCCCTCTTCTGTAAAATGAAGTACAATTGGTTCATTATACTATTGATTCCCCTGGGGCGCAAGCGAAAAAAACGGACAGGGCGTGTCCAGAAAACGAACATAATCACATGCACACAGGACACTTCCGGCGGATTTCCAGCGGTTTACAGCACGAATCTCGAAAAAAACGCGGAGAACCGGAAAAAATTCTGTCAATTGCACAGTGGAAACCAGAGGGATTTTGTGGTATGGTTTGATACGGTAAATACGGGAAACGAGGTCTTTCTCCATGGTCAAACTGATTGCCAGCGATATTGACGGCACCCTGCTCTCCTACGGGGAGACGTCCCTGCCCCTGGCCCTGTTCGGCCTCATCCGCCGCCTGCGCTCCGCCGGGGTGCTGTTCTGCCCCGCCTCCGGACGGCAGTACCACTCCATGCGGCAGCTCTTCGCCCCGGTTGCGGACGAGGTCTGCTTTCTCTGCGAGAACGGCGCCGCGGTCTTCGGCCCCGGTGCGGAGGAGCCGGCTCCGGTCCTCTCCAAAACCCCCATGCCCCGGCAGGAGGCCCTGGCGCTCATCGGGGACATCATGTCCCTGCCGGAGTCCCATGCCTTGGTCTCCGGCCAGAACATCTCCTATCTCCCCCGCTGGCCGGAAAAGCTGGCGGCGGACTTCCGGCACTGGACCGGCAATCTGGTCCGGCCGGTGGAGCGGGCGGAGGACATTCGGGAGGAGATCATCAAGGTCTCCGCCTGCTGCCCCAGCCCCGCTGCCGCGGCGGAGGCCCTGGGCCCGCGGTGGGGGGGGACATTCCACATGGCAGAGGCCGGTCCCATCTGGCTGGACTTCACCCTGGCGGACAAGGGCACGGGCCTCCGGGGACTCTGCCGCTCCCTGGGGGTGGACCTGGGGGAGGCCATGGCCTTCGGCGACAACTGGAACGACGTGCCCATGCTGGAGGCCGCCGGAACTCCCTGGCTGATGGCCTCCGCCGTCCCCGCCCTGCGTGAGCGGTTCCCCCGCCAGTGCGAAGGCGTGCTCCCTGTGCTGGAGAAGCTGCTGGCAGAGCTGGGGGCGTGAGAGCCTTACGGCGGAAACCTTCTATCCCCTTCAAATTGATATTGCTCAATGCCATTTGACAAACGCAATCCTTCCAATGTTCAAAGCGGGCAGCTCCCTTCCCCAGGGGCAGCCGCCTGATCAACGGAAATCTGCGGAGGAGGAATTTTGAATGGAGCAGGAAGGTATGGTATCCGTATGGGCGGGCGTATTTGAAACCGAGAAGGCTTTCTGGGAATACTTTGACTTGGCCGGGTGCGGCATCCCTCCCCTCAGCCGGGATTTTTTTGACGGGTGTGACGTCTTATCCGTTTGATCCCGATTTTTCGGAGCGGAGCGTGCATGAATTCACAGCGGATCCAGAGGCGCTGGTACGCCTTTATTCCGAAAGCACGGATATCGGGCCAGAGCTGAAAAAGCTCTTTCGGCAGGGTCTGGAAAAGCCCTGCAATGCGGCGATTCTGATCTATGACTACAAGTATTCCCCAGAAGCGAGCACTCCCAATCCCAATGCGCCGGTGACTTTTTTAGGTGCGGTTTCATGTGATTTGGATTGACGCAAAGCTCCAAGCCCGTCAAACCGGCTGCTATGGTTGCCGCGTCAAGCTGCTGTTCCGAAAACCGCCGGGGTCGTCCCGGCGGCCCCTTTTGAAAAGAGGGACAATATTGGGAGTGTCCAATTCGGAGATGTTTTGTGGAGGCGGAGATCAGCCTCCCGCCCTATGGGAGAGCCGGACCGTCGGAGGCCCCTGCATTGTTCCCAGGAGACATGATAAGACGAGCGATTGGGCACTCCAATATTTTTAAACCGTTGTAAAATCGTGGAATCTGTGGTATCATATACCATACACCAAGGAGAAAAGGAAGTCTGAAACACCGTGGATTCTTTTAAGACCAAGCTGACGGAAAACAGCTATTTCCGTCAGGAGGAGCTGACCTTTGCCGACTGTGACCGGAACAAGAACGCCCGGGTCTCCGCCTTTTTGCGCAAGGCGGCCAACTACGCCGGCTATGACTACGACGCCCGGGGCCTGACCCACGAGAAGCTGCTGGAGATGCGGGAGGCCTTCCTCCTCTCCCGGATGGTGGTGAAGATCCACCGCTGCCCCAGGGCCCGGGAGGTGCTGGACATCACCACCTGGGAAAACGGCGTCAAGGGCGCCCACATGCAGCGGGTATACGAGATGGCGGACCAGGAGGGACGGCTGTGCGCCTCCATCCGCAGCGACTGGATTCTGGTGGACCCGGTGACGAGAAAGATCCTGCGCCCCGGCTCCTTCACCGCCAAGCCCCTGACCGTGTGCCCCAAGGAGATCAACTGCCCGGAGCCCCGAAAGATCGTCCTGCCCCGGAAGGAGGCGGAGGAGCTGGGCATCCGGACCATCCGCTGGTCCGACCTGGACGGCAACGGCCATGTGTACAGCGCCAACTACGGGGACATTGTCTGGGACTATCTGCCGGCGGATCTCCAGCCGCGCATCCCCCGGGAGTTTTACATCAACTACAGCAAGGAGGCCACCCTGGGCGAGGAGCTGCGGATTCTGGGCCTGCGGGAGGGAGAGGCCTGCCGTGTGGAGGGTCTGGGTCCGGAGGGGGCCTGTTTTACAGCACTGTGCGTGTTTTGACCCATATAATAAAGAGAAACGGCCCGGTGTAACCGGGCCGCTCTTTTCATCATTATACGAATTCCGGCACCCACACGCCGGGGGAACGCAGAGGCAGCTCCAGCGATGGCCCCTCCAGGCGATGGATTTGCTCCGGCCGCCACAGGGCCAGGAAATCCCCGACAGTACCCACGTTGGGCAGGCCGAAGGGGGCGTGGCGGTAGTGCATGGGGACGATCCATGTGGGTGCCAGGGCCTCACAGACCTGCTTCGCCCCGGCGGCGTCCACGGTGTATGTACCGCCCACGGGGACCATCACCAGGTCCACCGGCCCCACGGCCGCAATCTGCTCCACCGAGAGCTGGTGCCCCAGGTCCCCCAGGTGGGCCGCGGACACTCCGGCGGCGGAAAAGACCCGGATGGTATTCTCTCCCCGCAGTGTGCCGCCCTGGGTGTCGTGAAACGCGGGGACCTCCCGGACGGTGAATGGGCTCTCCCGGGCAGGCAGCATCCGCACCGCCTCCACGGCGTTGTGGTCAAAGTGCTGGTGGCTGCAAAACACCTGATGCGCGGCGGCCTCCAGAGGCGGGTAACCCTCCACGCCGGTGTAGGGGTCCAGCAAAATGGCATATCCATCCTGCTCCAGCAAAAAACAGGCGTGTCCCAGCCAGGTGAGCTTCATGGCAAGTCCTCCTTGTAAATCAATTGAGAGAGGCGGCTGCTCCGCCTCTCTCAATTTTATCAGGTCTGCGGCGGATTGTCATCCGTTTTTTTGCGTCCGGGCCAGTGGAATCCCCGTTTTTTCCCGCGGAGCACCCGGATTGCCACCATCGCGATTACCGCCAGCACCAGCAGCCACATCCAGCTGTACGCCAGGCCCACCGCCAGATTCTCCACGCCGTCGGCAAAGGCCGCCCATCCGGCGGTGAAGGCGGAGCCCATCCGGGCGCCGAAGCTGTCCGGGGCCTCCTCCACGCTGGAGAGCTTGTAGACCTCCTGGAGGTTGACGCTGACAGTGGCAAAGTCCACCAGGGCGTCGTAGTGGCGCAGGGTGCCGGAGAGGCTCTCGATCTGGTACTCCGTCTCTGAGATGGCGGACTCGATGGTGATGATGTCCTCCATGGCCTCCGCCCGGCTGAGGAGCTCCTGGAGCCGCTCCAGCTTGATCTGCTGGGTTTTCAGGCGGCCTGCCGTGTCGTAGTAGGCCTCCGTCACGTTCTCGGCTCTCTCGGATCGCCAGGTCAGGTTGCACAGCGCCCCGGCCCGGGAGAGAAACTCGTCATAGTTCTTCGCGGGAACGCGGACGGTGTAGTCCGCCCAGCGGTAGCCGCTGCCGCCGGTGCGCAGGGAGCTGTCCTCGTAGTAGCCACCCACCTCCTTCGTCAGACGGCCAAGGCCCTCCACGGCCTCGTCAAAGGCGGTGGTCTCCATCTCCAGATTGGCGGTGTAGATCATCTTGGCGTCCCGCAGGGCCGCCTCCGCACCGCCTGTGGAGGCGGAGTCCGTAAAGCCGTACTCCATGCCGCCGCTGTCCTCCGCGGCCGCCGGGGCCATGTCCATGGGGGCGGAGGAATCCCCGGCAGCAAAGCTCTTGCTCCCGTTGCTCACCTTGGCACTGCCGCCGCAGGCGGTGAGCAGAGTCAGCACCAATACTGCGGTCAGGAAAATGCCTCCAATGCGCTTTTTCATGCTGTGAACCTCCTTTACTTCTCTTTTCCGCTCTTCCATACGGTGTTCTCACCTATATAGACGGAATCGGATGAAAAAAGTTGCGTTCTTTATATGACTTTTTCTATGTGTCCCCTGGGCCTTGCTTGAAACTTGGCGGAATACGGTCGGAAAGAGACGTCCCAAGACGGCGTTTTGACATTTTTCAAACAAGCTCTAGTGATTCGCCCCGAAGAACGGGCACCGCGCTCCGATGCACTGACGGTTCCGGGCCCCATAGCCGCACACAATCTTGGCCCACCCCATCCTGACGCCGAAGTGCTCCTCCTTAGGGCCTGTTCACATAAGCCCACGCGCACGTCTTTTCGGCAAATTTTGCCGCCTGCATCGTTAAAAATTTTGCCGTACGCCAGTACGCCTGCAAATTTTTGCCTCGCATCCGGCTGAAATTTGCTCGAAAATCCGCAAGACCGGCCTTGAGATTGGGTGGGCTCCATCCACCGTCAGTCGGAAACTTCGACGAAACCAACCAAAGCAGCATCCGCACAGTCCGTCATCGGCCCAAAGGGCCTGCGAAAAGAGGAGAAAACAGTGCGGACGAAAACAGGTCCTGAGCTGTTCGAAAAAGCGGAAATACATCCGCCGCCTGATTCAGGGCCTGCATTGGCGGCTTGAGAAGATTGTGAACCGGCTCCAGATGGAGTCAGCCCCAGCACAGCTGAGCTATGACGCTATCTATCGGGTAATTCATGCAGGGCTGTTTGATGCAAGCGGGAATAAGAAAAGGAGGGGTTACCCTGAGATTATAGCAAAACTTCCACTTATGGCTTGCCAGCAGAGAGATTGGCAATCGTCAGATCAGAATGGAAAAACGATATGATGCAGCTCAGAGGGAAAACCAACCGGCATATGAGAGAAAGGTGAAATAACATAAAGATTATATATGTCCGTACAAACATCAATAACGTCCTAGATGAAGCATTCAACACACCGGGGAATTTTACAGATTAAAACCAGCTCCCGAAAATCTCCATACGGCCGTACGTCACCACGGCTGTCTATAGGACATCATATGACGCACAGGCTCTCAACGCTTTCTCGGATTGTTCACATTTTGTTTATAATCTGATGTTATCTTAACAATTTCAACGGATTTCCGCATGTGTGTCAAGGGGACAGATGCTCTGCATCTGCCCCCTTGACTGAATGATATTCCACTGAAAGTCCCAGTCTTTTTCGAGAAAACCGGCTCAGATCAGGCCCTGGGCCACCATGACCTGGGACACCTTCAGGAAGCCGGCGATGTTGGCACCCACCACCAGGTCGCCGGGGACGCCGCACTCCTGGGAGGCGTTGTAGGCGTTGTGGAAGATGTTCACCATGATGTCCCGGAGGCGGCGGTCTACCTCCTCAAAGCTCCAGGAGTAGCGCATACTGTTCTGGCTCATCTCCAGGCCGCTGGTGGCCACGCCGCCGGCATTGGCGGCCTTGGCGGGGGCGAAGAGCACGCCCGCCTCCTGGAAGACACGGATGGCCTCGGGCAGGCAGGGCATGTTGGCGCCCTCCGCCACGGCGATGGCGCCGTTCTTCACGATGGTCTTGGCAATCTCGCCGTCGATCTCGTTCTGGGTGGCGCAGGGCAGGGCGATGTCGCAGGGAATGTTCCAAATGCCCCGGAAGCCCTCGGTGTAGGTGCTGCCGGGAACCCGGTCCGCATATTCCTTGATGCGGCCCCGGTGACCCAGCTTGATGTCCTTCACCACATCCAGCCTGATGCCGTTAGGATCGTGGATATAGCCGTTGGAGTCGCTGAGTGCCACTACCTTGCCCCCCAGCGCCGCGGCCTTCTCTGTGGCGAAGATGGCCACGTTGCCGCTGCCGGAGATCACCACGGTCTTGCCCTCAAAGCTCTCCTTCCTCATGCACTTCAGCATCTCCTCGGTGAGGTAGCAAAGGCCGTAGCCGGTGGCCTCGGTGCGCACCAGGGAGCCGCCGAAGGAGAGGCCCTTGCCGGTGAGGACGCCGGCGTCATAGCTGCCCCGGACCCGGCGGTACTGGCCGAAGAGATAGCCGATCTCCCGGGCGCCCACGCCGATATCCCCGGCAGGCACGTCCACAAACTGGCCGATGTGGCGGTTCAGCTCCGTCATGAAGCTCTGGCAAAAGCGCATGACCTCGGCGTCGCTCCGGCCCTTGGGGTCGAAGTCGCTGCCGCCCTTGGCACCGCCCATGGGCAGGCCCGTGAGGCTGTTTTTCAGAATCTGCTCAAAGCCCAGAAATTTCAGAATGGACAGGTTTACCGTGGGGTGGAAGCGGAGGCCGCCCTTGTAGGGGCCGATGGCGGAGCTGAACTGGATGCGATAGCCCCGGTTCACGTGGACGCGGCCCTGATCGTCATCCCAGGGCACCCGGAAGCAGATCATGCGCTCGGGCTCCACGAAGGTCTCGATGATGCCGTGCTCCTCATACTCCGGATGCTGGTCCATAATGAGATCCAGGCTCTCCAGCACCTCCAGCACTGCCTGGTGGAACTCCCGCTGGTCGGGGTCCCGGGTGATGACCCCAGTGTACACGCGCTGTAAATACTCGCTCTTCAGCATAATATGCCGCCCCTTTTCTTTGCGAATTTAATGTGGAAAAGTTTTCATATATAGGATACCGAAAAAAAGGGGTTTTACACAAGAGTGAAGTTGCCGAAATAAAAAAGAGATTTACGAAACCTTTATACGGTTTTTACAAAAAAATCCGCCGGCGGCGGTCATTTGGACCTCCGCTGGCGGATTCCGACGGTTTTCACGCTGCTTTCAGCCAGCGCTCAGAGATAGAACCGGTGGCAGCCGATGGTGGTGAGATATGTCCGGTTGCCGTTGATCCACACGCCCTCGGACAGGGCCGGGGCGTAGAAGAACATGGCCCCCTCCAGGGACTTCTCCCCGCTCAGCGTCCGCCGGGCGGCCTCCACGGACCGGTCGGTAGGGTCCATGTACACGGTGCCGTTTTCCACGGGCTCAAACTGCACGATGCCGTCGGCCTGCTGAAAGACCACATCGGGGATGTTGTCCGGAAAATCCTCGCTGGCCACCCGCTCCAGCACCACGTTGCCCACGGCGATCTGGCCCTCCATGGGCTCGCCCCGGCTCTCGGCGCTGATGATGCGGCTGAGCCAGTAGAAGTCCACCGCGTTGTGCGCCGCGTCCGGGGAGGTGACGGCGGCCCCCTGGAAGTAGCGGTCCCATTCCGCAGTGCCGCCCAGCAGCTCCGCGATGGTCCGCAGGGGCACATAGGTGACGCCCTCCTGGACGTAGACCCTGCCGGGCCGGGTGTCTCCGTCCACCGTCACGGCGCCCTGGGCCGGACTCGCCGTCAGGCGGGAGGAGCCGGAGACGGCCACCGCCGCCCGCTGGCCGCTGTCCCAGGAGACCTCCCAGCCCCCCAGGGCGTTCAGCAGCGCCCGGAGGGGAACGTAGGTGACGCCGTTTTCCAGGTGGCAGACGGCCTCCAGGGCCGTGCCGTCCACCTGGACGGGCACCGTCCGGGCGGCCTGGGCCGGGACGGCCATTGCCAGGGCCGCCAGCAGGCCCAGCATCATTCTCCTGCCGGGAAAGCGGCGGCCTCTTCTCGCCGGGTGTGTCTGTTGTCTCATACATCCCTTCCTTTCCGCAAAATTTCCTGCGTCTATCATACCGGAGACCCGGGGCGGGAAGCAACCCTCAAAACCTGCCAGAGCTGGGCGAAACTTCCGGCCTTAGAAGCTGTACCAATAGCCCAAGCACAAATCTCCGCGGCCAATTTTTCCGATGGCTGCGTGAAAAAATCATGCAGCACACAAGGGGAACCCTGATAAAGAAGTTTTCTTGACGGGAGACAACCGCATGATGCAAGTGCGTCATAAGTGTACAGGAATGTAAACAGTTATTATGTGATGCCATTCCGATCCGGGAAGACATCACAGGCAAAATCGATGTATTCCTTGCGCTGCAAGAATTTCCGCATATAAAGAACAGGTTTTGCTCGAAAGCAAGAATCACCAAGAACGGTTGGACAAATCTGGAGATGCAAAATAAAAATAGCGCATCATAGATGCAAAAGCAGCGGTTTTGGCAGGTTTCAACAGCCTGCGCGACTCGAACTCTCCGCCTCTCCAGAAAAGAAAAACAAACCTCCCCCGGAGCTGCCAAGCCGCTCCGAGGGAGGTTTTTCGTTTCAGGACGGTCTTTCCCGCCATTGCTGCTCATGCTTCGTCTGTTCAGCGTTCTTCTCCTATATGTGCATCAGCAAGGCGGAATACGACGCCCTGCCTGCCGACCTCCAGGAACTGGTGGACGCCTGCGGCGAGGAGTTTGAGAAGTATGCCTGCGAGACTATGTTCAGCCAGGAGCAGGAGTGGCGGGACACATTGATCAGCGATCATAACTTTACCATCAATACCATCAGTGATGCGGAGCTGGCGGAAATGGCCGCTATGATGAACGACTACTGGACCGCCTGGGCAGAGGAAAAGGGTGGCCAGTGTCCGGCTCTTCTGCAGGAAATCATAACCGCTCTGGACCTGGGGTAAGCCTTGTCCGCGGGAAAGGCAGCGGCGGCTGACCGCCGCGCCTCTCCTCCGCAATTTATAGGCAAAAGCGAGGAAATTCATGGAAAAAATCAGATACATTATGGACGCTTGCAGAAGAAGCAGTCTGGCGGTCTCCGCAGCCGCACTCATTGCTCTGACTCTGCTGGAGATTGTTGAGATATTTCTGCGGACCTTCTTCAAGACCTCCCTTCTGATTGTGGATGAATATGCCGGATACCTCCTGGCCGCCATGGTGTTCATGGGGCTGTGCAACAGCTTTCACGGCGGCGGGTTTGTCCGGGTCGAGGCGGTCTACAATCTCTTCCGCGGAATTCCAAAGCGTGTGGTAGACATCGTTTTTCTCGTCATTCTGGACGTGCTGTTTTACATCATCGCATACCAGTGCGTTCTGCTGAATGTACTGAACTTCCAGAAAAAGCTGGTCTCCAACAGCATTTTAAAAACGCCTATCTGGATCCCGCAGCTGATGATGTCCGCCGGACTGATTTTCTTCTGCGTGTTCATCACCCTGGAGACCATTGTCATACTGGCGGACCTCTTCAAAAAGGGGGCGAATGAGACATGAGCTGGGTCGGTTACTTTGCATTAATGGCGGTGCTCCTCTTCGCTCTGATGATCCCCGGAACCTGGATTGCCATCTGCCTGGGCATCTCCGGTCTCGCGGCGCTCTTTGTCTCCGACGGATTCAAATATTTCTCCACATTGGGCACAATTACCTGGAACGCCGCGATTGACTTCACCCTCTCCGCAGTCCCCGTATTTATGCTGATGGGCGAGGTGATCGTGGCCAGCGGTCTCAGCAAAAACTTCTTCCGCGGACTGATGAAGTGGGGCAGGCGGATTCCCGGCAGCCTTCTCCACGTCAGCGTCGTGGCCTGCGCAATCTTCTCAGCGATCTCCGGCTCCGGCCCTGCCACCGCCTCTGGCATCGGCTCCATCGCCATTCCGGAGATGAAAAAACGCAGATACCCGGCGCCTCAGATCTACGGCACGCTGGCGTCCTCCGGCACTCTGGGAATCCTGATTCCGCCGAGCCTGGTGCTGATTCTCTACGGCTCTTTGACGGATCTGTCCATTGTCAAGCTCTTTTCCGCCGCCATTGTCCCGGGCCTGATTCTCACTGGCTTCTTTCTGGTATATACCTTCGGCTCCTCCGTGCTTCTCCAGAAAAGGCACCCGGAAAAGAGTCCCATCCTGATGGCGGAGGACGAGGACATGACCACCGGTCAGGCGCTGAAGGGCATCCTTCCCCTGATCATCACCATCGTGGTGCTGCTGGGCAGCCTGTACGGAGGCTTTGCCACCCCCATTGAATCCGCCGCCCTGGGCACTTTCATTGTACTGGTGTTCGGCTTCTGGCTGGGAGATCTCACCGCAGCCAAGGTCTACGAATCCGCGAAAAACGCCAGCAAATCCACCGTTATGTGCATTATTCTGATGATTACAGCCAAGTATTTCACCTTTGCCGTCTCCCGGCTGAACATCAACCGCTATCTGACCCAGTGGGTCATTGACGCCAACTTCTCTCCCGTGGCGTTTCTGGCGGTCATCGGCGTCATCTACCTCATCCTGGGCTGCTTTATGGACGGCGGCTCCATCATTGTACTTACCATTCCGCTTCTGGCGCCCATCGCCACAGAACTGGGGATCGATCTGGTCTGGCTGGCGGTCTACATCACGATACTCGTCCAAATCGGCCAGGTCACGCCGCCTATGGGTCTCAACCTCTTCATTGTGCAGGGCGTAGACCGGGACTGCAAATTCGGTGACGTGTGCCGCGGTGTGGTGCCCTATATCGCCGCCATGTGCATTTTCTGCGTATTCCTGATTGCGTTTCCGCAGATGTGCGCCTGGGTCCCCGCTCTGCTGGGATACTGACCGCCGCAAGGCGCCGGTCTGTTCTCCGCTGGGAGCATCATCTCTGTCAACTCCGCCATTATTACAAAATCAGAAAGGAAGAATGATCATGGATCACTACGAGAAACTGGAACAGGCTTACAACATTCAGCACGGCGACCTGCTGGAGGGGATTATCGACATGCATCTGCACGTGGCGCCGTCCCTGATGGCCCGCAAGTGCGACGTGGCGGACCTGGTGCTGCGCTGTGAGCAGTTCGGCTACAAAGCCGTGGTCTACAAGGATCATCATATGATGACCGGGCCCGCCTGCACCATGGTCAACGACCACGTGAACAAGGGCGGGCGCTGCAAGGCCATCGGTGCGGTCTGCCTGAACAATACCAACGGCGGTCTCAACCCATACTCCGTCCTTGCCGCCATCAGCGCCGGCTGCCGCGTGGTGTGGCTGCCCACCGTCTCCGCCCAGAACCACATCAACGCCGTGCTGAAGGGCACCAGTTTTCCCAAGCTGGCCAACGGCGTCGTCATCCGGGAAGAGGCCGTCCGTCTGGTGGACGAGGCAGGTTCTGTCCGCAAAGAGATCGTTGAAATTCTGGAGATTGTCAAAGAGCACCCCAGCGTAATTCTGGCCACCGGCCACGGCGACTGCCATGAGATCAACACCGTTGTAGAGCAGGCCTGCAAAATGGGGATGCAGAAGCAGATTATGGTGGATCACCCCGACTTCATGCTCTGCACACCGGACGATCTCCTCAGGCACTGGGTAGAGCTGGGTGTATGGATCGAGTGGTGCGGCACTATGTACTGTGAAATCAGCCGCCACCACTCCTGGACCTACGAGCAGATGGCCGCCAACATCCGCGCCTCCGGCGTCAGGCAGACCATCATCAGCACGGATTTCGGTCAAAAGGACAACGCGGACCCGGTCAAAGGCCTGGACAACGTGCTGGACGGCTTGCTGCGGCAGGGATTTTCGAAGGAGGAGCTGCGCCTGATGACCAGCACGAACCCCTCGTCTGTGCTGGGTCTGGACTGACGCGGGACACACGGTCCGATCCTCTCGCGGCGCGACGAGGCTCTTCTTGGGTCTTGTCTTAAAATGCGGCAAGCGGTGGGAAATGCAAACATTTCCCACCGCTTGCCGCATTGGCACAGGAGCGGAGTCTCCGCTGTCCACCGCCGTTTTTCCAGCCGCTTTCCCGCCCGCAATATGAAAACCCAACAAAAAGGCAGGCTCAAACGCCCGGCTGACGGCAGAGCTGCCTATAAGGCCGCGCGCAGAGAGGTGCTTTACGGCCAGAACCCCGCTGGCTCAACACCGCTTTCAGGAAAAGGACCGCAGCACCAGGTCAGTCGCGCCGCCGTCCGGCGAGAGGACCAGCCGGCACACCCTGGGGTGTCCGGCGTACTCCTCCCGGATGAAATCCCGCAGAGCCGTGCCACCGTGCCGGCCGTGGATCAGGTGGAGGCGGTACACGCCGCCTCCGGCCCGGCGGAGCATGGCGTCTACCGTGACCCTTGCCTGATAGATGTTTTTGCCGTGGAGATCCACGGTGAGGATGCCGGGCTGCTCTCTCATGACGCCGCCTCCCACAAAATATTTCCAAGACAATTGTAACACAGGCCGAAGTGTGTTACAATGCGGAAAAACGCAGGGAGGAAACACCATGGCAGTTTACACCGAGACAAAAACCTACCACACCAAGGCCCACATGGGCATGATCGACGTAACGGAGGACTTCCAGCGGGCGGTGGAGACGGCCTGCCAGGAGCACGGCATCTCCGTCGGGACCGTCACCGGCTTCACCACCGGCGGCGTGGCAGGCCTCACCACCCTGGAATTTGAGCCCGGCATGGTGAATCACGACCTGAAAGCCGCCCTGGACGTGTTCTCCCCCTACCTGGACCAGCAGGGCCGGGTGGTGCCTTATTGGCACCACGAGACATGGCACGATGACAACGGCTCCTCCCACATCAAGGCGGCACTGCTGTCCCCCTTCATCACCGTCCCCTTCGTGGCGGGGAAGATCACCGTGGGCCCCTGGCAGAACCTGACGCTGGTGGAGTGCGACACCCGGGACCGGGTGCGGGACATCGTGTTCCAGGTCATGGGCGAATAGCGGAGAGCCGGAGGCTGGCGCCTCCGGCTCTTGTTTTATTTTCCGCCGGTATAGACGGCGATGGCGTCCCGCAGAAATGCGGCGCAGCCCTGGACCTCCCGGTCGTAGTAGGCGGTAAACCGCTCGTCGGCGGTATACAGCAGGCCCAGCTCCTCATGGGCCTGGGGGGTGTATGCCTCCCAGGAGAAGGACAGCCACCGGCGGTGGAGGGCGGCGATGCGCCTCCCCTCTTCGCCCGCCGGGTTCTCTCCCGTCCGGACGGCTTGAGCCAGGGCGGCGCGGATCTCCTCCCCCAGGGCCTTCCACTGGCCGTACTCCTCCTCCGTCAGCGCCAGAACGTTGGCGTTGGCCCGGTCAACGGCCTCGTCCCCATACCTGTCCCGGATCTCCCTGCCGTACCGGGCCTCATTAGCCTCCACGGCATGGCGCTTAAATGACTCGAATTTTTCCCTGTCGGACATTTTTACTCCTCCTTGTGTCTCGTCAATGGTTTTCCGTACCGTCAGGATAAGTCCGTCCAGCCTGGCCCGCCGGGCCTCCAGCTCCCTCAGGTGACTCTGCAGCGCCGCCTGACGGTCAAAGGCCGGGTCATCCAAAATCTGGCGGATGGCGGCCAGCTCCAGCCCCAGTTCCCGGTAAAAGAGGATGTCCTGGAGACGGTTTACTTCTTGGGAACCGTAGATGCGGTAGCCCGTCTCCGTGGTCCGCAGGGGTCTCAGCAGGCCCTCCCGGTCATACCAGCGCAGGGTCCGGGGTGTGACTCCCGCCAGATCCGCCAGGGCTTTGATGGTGTATTCCATGTTCGATCCCTCCTGACAAAGGAGAGTATAGACCATGACGTTACGGCAAAGTCAAGGGGTTTTTGAAATTTTTTTCAGGGGCTTTGGCCGGGTCAGCCCACAACTCAGATCCAGCAGCGCTTTTGGCTTCTCCTCCGGGACAGAGCCGTCCAGGATGGCGCTGATTCAGGTCGTTGCCAGCGTGAACCGCTTCCGGCTGCCGCCGCGGCGAAACGCCGCATAGCCTGGATACCGGGCCCGGGACCAAATCGTCCAAACCGCATTGTCCAAGCGGGTAACGTGTTCGGATTCCCTGCTGCACTTTCCAGACGTCAAACGCCCTCCGCCCTTCCTCACTCTCAAAAAAGGCTTGAATCTCCGGGAGCGGGACACGGGCCGGGATCTCCACTTCATGAGCGGGAATCCCGGTACCGCAGCCGTTGACCTTTTCCTCGCCGCAGAAACCGCCCCGTTCTAAAGCCGCCTCTTTTCTTTTTCCGGAAATAAGGGTATAATGGAACACAAAGGAGGGGATGTTTTGTGCTGAACTCGACGCTGTGCTACCTGGAGCGGGGAAGCGAGTACCTGATGCTCCACCGGGTCAAAAAGAAGAACGACCTGAACCATGACAAGTGGATCGGCGTGGGCGGCAAGTGTGAGGAGGGGGAGAGCCCCGAGGACTGCGTCCTCCGGGAGACCCGGGAGGAGACCGGGCTGACCCTGACGGATTACCGCTACCGGGGCCTTGTGACCTTCGTCTCCGATCAGGCCCCCACGGAGTACATGCACCTCTTCACCGCCTCCGCTTGGACAGGCACGCCCATCCCCTGCGGCGAGGGGGATCTGGCCTGGATCAAAAAGGCGGCGCTCCGGTCCCTGCCCATGTGGGCGGGGGACAGGATTTTTCTGGATCTGCTGGAGGCGGGCGGACCCTTTTTCTCGCTGAAACTGCAATACCGGGGGGAGACGCTGGCCGGAGCGTGGCTGGACGGACGGCCCCTGACGATCTGAGGAGGCTTTTGGAATGGATGGAAAGATACTGCTGTTTGGATTTGAGGATCTGCCCGCCATTTTGGCGGTGAGCGCCGCGGCGGAGCCCTTCGGGGCGGAGGCAGTACCTGTGGCCCGGGGGGATTACGGCAGGTCCATCGCCGCTCTGGCGGGGCTGGAGGGCAGCCTGGGGGTCCCCTATGCCGGCGGGCCCCTGGGGGGACGGATGATGGTGCTCTGCGGCCTGGAGGACCGCCTCCCGGCGCTGCTGCCGGTTCTGGCCCAGGCTGGGGCGGGGCCGGACTGCCTCAAGGCGGTGCTGACAGACCGCAATCGGGGCTGGAACGCCCTGCGGCTCTTTGAGGAGCTCAGCCGGGAGCGGCGGGCCCTCTCAGGAAAGTGAGGCGGGCCGTGAAGCTGCTGGTATCCGCGTGCCTTCTGGGCGCCCGCTGCCGGTATGACGGCGCGTCGAAGGAGCATCCCCTGGCAGGGGCCCTGGCGGAGGCCCATGAGCTGGTGCCCGTCTGCCCGGAGCAGCTGGGAGGACTGCCCACGCCCCGCCCCCCGGCGGAGCGGCGGGGGGACCGGGTGGTGACCGGAGCGGGGGCCGGCGTGACGGAGCAGTACCGCCGGGGAGCGGAGGAGGCCCTGCGGCTGTGCCGGGTCCTTGGCTGCGAGGCCGCCGTTCTGAAAGAGCGGAGCCCCTCCTGCGGCTGCGGTGAGATCTACGACGGAACCTTTTCCGGCCGTCTCACCGCCGGGGACGGCGTGACGGCGTCACTGCTGCTGGACAGCGGCGTGCCGGTGTACGGAGAGTCCCAAATTGCGGAACTGCTGAAATGACAGAGGGTAGCCTCTGTCATTTTTTACAATTTACGGGAGATTTTTTCTTCCCGCTTCGTGGGAAAACGGACTTGCTATGGAGTATTATTTTTTGTATAATGATAAAAATGATGAAGAGGAGGGGATTCCATGCTGAAAGCAGTGAAAAACACGGCGGCGGTTTCTCTTCTCTCCATTTTTGGCGTTTCCCTTTTCTGACCGGCTTTGGAGCCGGTATTTTTTTGCACCAAAATCAGCGGAACAAACGAGAGGAGAGAATCTATGAAAGAGACCAACAGCACCGCCCCCATCCGGGACGCCCGCACGCTGGGTGTGCCCAAGATGCTCATCCTGGGCCTCCAGCACATGTTCGCCATGTTCGGCGCCACGGTCCTGGTGCCCATCCTGGTAAACTCCTACGGCCTGCCCCTGTCCATTCAGACCACCCTGTTTTTCGCCGGCATCGGCACACTGTTCTTCCACGTCTGCACCCGGATGAAAGTCCCCGCCTTCCTGGGTTCCTCCTTTGCCTTCCTGGGGGGCTTCGCCGCCGTGGCGGGGCTGGACAGCGGCATCTACGCCGGCATGGCCCCCGCCGCAAAGCTCCAGTACGCCTGCGGCGGCATCGTGGTGGCGGGCCTTCTGTACGTGATTCTGGCCCTGATCATCAAGGCCGTGGGCGTCCACAAGGTGATGCACTTCCTGCCCCCGGTGGTCACCGGGCCCATCATCATCCTGATCGGACTGAACCTGGCCCCCTCCGCCGTAAACAATGCCTCCACCTGCTGGTGGCTGGCCCTGGTGGCCATGGCCATCATCATCGCCGCCAACATCTGGGGCAGGGGCATGATCAAGATCATCCCCATCCTCCTGGGCGTGGTGGGCTCCTACCTGGTGGCGCTGCTGGCCGGCAAGGTGGACTTCTCCGCCCTGGACATTGCAGGCATCACCGGCGGGCAGACCCCCATTCTGGGCTTCCAGCCCTTTATCACGGACTTCGGCGGAAGCATCGCCAAGTTTGACCTCTCCGCCATCCTGGTCATGGCCCCCATTGCCATCGCCTCCATGATGGAGCACATCGGCGATATGTCTGCCATCTCCGCCACCGTGGGCGAGAACTTCATCGAGGAGCCGGGTCTCCACCGCACCCTCATCGGCGACGGCGTTGCCACATCCCTCTCCGCCGTCTTCGGCGGCCCCGCCAATACTACCTACGGCGAGAATACCGGCGTACTGGTTCTCTCCCGGGTGTACGATCCCAAGGTGATCCGGCTGGCGGCGGTCTACGCCATCGTCCTCTCCTTCTCCCCCGCCTTTGCCGTGCTGGTGAACACCATGCCCGCGGCCATTGTGGGCGGCGTCAGCTTCATCCTCTACGGCATGATCTCCGCCATCGGCGTGCGGAACGTGGTGGAAAACCGGGTGGATTTCACCAATTCCCGGAATCTGATCATCGCGGCGGTGATTCTGGTGTGCGGCCTGGGCTTCACCGGCGGACTGACCTTCGCCCTGGGGGGCGTGTCCATCACCCTCACCAGCCTTGCCATCGCGGCCATTGCCGGCATCGTCCTCAACGCCGTCCTTCCCGGCAACGACTTCCAGTTCGGCCAGAGCGAGGGCGCGGACACCGCCGCCTCCCTGGGGCGGTATTGATCTCCCGCGCCAGCGATTGCTTCCGGCGAAACCGCCCCGGAGAGTTTCTCTCCGGGGCGGTTTGCATATATAGAGCTCAGCCACCGCGCCGCTTCCAAACCGCTGAACATTCCTCCGTGTTTTGGGAAACACTCTGAGAAATCATGCCGCCGGACTGGACAAACGCCCCCTCCGCTGGTAAAATTGACCCATCAGATTCCGCCCTCTCCGGGGCGGAGGAGGAGGCAGACATGGCATCCAAGGAGAACAAAGGCGGCTTTCTGCGCTGGCCCTGGAACGCGGTGGTCTACGTGCTGCTGGCCGTGACGCTGCGCCTGCTGGCCATCCCCGTCATCCTGGTGTTGATGGGACTCCAGCGGAAAAACAATCCCCACGGCCAGTCGGAGGGCTTTTGTCTCAGCCGCACCCGGAAGCGCCTCACCTGGCTGATCTGGGCGCTGCTGGTGCTGGCGGCAGGCGGCGCGCTGCTGTACATGCTGCCCGTGGGCCTGCGGCAGGACCGGACCTATTGGGAAACCGGGGACTATGCCACCCTGGCCTTCTGCGCCATCGGCGGCCCCCTGCTGGTAACCGGCGGGCTCTATCTGGCCTATGCCGCCATCCGGGACGCCTTCTTCCCGGCCAAAAGCGCCCTGGCAAAATCCATCCGCAGCCAGCTGCCCTACCCGGAGGAGGCCCCGCCGGTGGAGGAGCTCTTCGCCATGGTGGACGGCGACCTCCGAGAGAACGGCCGGTGGTTCGGCCCCGTGGGCGTGGGCCGGGAGTGGGTCCTGGGGGACAGCGTAAACCGCATTGACCGCATCCGGGGCATCTTCGTGGTCAACGAGATCCACCAGCACCGCACCCAGACCGGCGTCCGCACCCGCCGGGACATGGAGCTGGTGCTCGTAGACGACCGCTGGCAGCGGAGCGTCACCAGCTTCAACAGCCTCGCGGACCTCCAGGCCGCCGCGGAGTATCTCCGCCTGCAAGTGCCGGAGGCCGCTTGGGGCAACAACGGCCAGAACTTGGACTTCTGGACCATGGACGAGAGCGCCCGGGAGGACTTTGAGCGGGACTTCCGCCAGCGGCAGGCCCTGGGGGCCTCTGCAGCGGCTCAGCGGGAGGTTCTCAGCGGCGGCCCCCAGGACATGATCCTGCGGCGGCGGGACGGAGAGGTGACCTCCCGATTGACCGCCTCCCTGGTGGAGGAGCTGCTGGAGCGCTGTCCGGACGGTGCGGAGTCCGGCTTTGAGCTGACGCCCACCCGTCCCCTGGAGACCCAGGGCCGGACCCTCCGCTCTCTGAACTGCCTCGTCCAGGAGGACGGCAAGGTTCTGCTCCTTCTGGAGCTGGCCCCCAGGGAGGAGCACCTGGCCCTGGCCAGGTCCATGGACCGCCGGGAGGCCCTGGCCGTGCTGACGGCCTGGCTCCGCCGGGAGGCCCCGGATCTTGCGGACTGGGACCTGCGGCGGCTGTACCAGGGCTCCGGAGGACCCACGCCCCAGCCCCGGCAGTCCCACGGGAGGCTGTCTCTGGTCTATGCCAGCGGCGCCGCTGAGAACCACGTCAACTTTACCAGAGAGGACATCCAGGTGGCGGCGGAGGGCATCATGGACGGCACGTACCAGCTGGTGGACCTGACCCACCCGGAGGGATTCCTGCGGATTCGGGTGACGGCGGGGGACCGGTCCGACGCCCGGTGCACCGTGGAGGCCGCCAGACCCGGCGGACCGGAGCTGGAATTCTACATCACCAAAATGCCGCC
Organism: uncultured Oscillibacter sp.; assembly: GCA_910584075.1. Classification (GTDB taxonomy): domain Bacteria; phylum Bacillota; class Clostridia; order Oscillospirales; family Oscillospiraceae; genus Oscillibacter. Next base: position 31,036 of record CAJTZI010000004.1, on the reverse strand, counting down.
CCGGGAGGCGGCGGCGTGGCTGACGGGTTATCCCCGTGGCCGGTATCTGCCGGGAGGCGGGGACTGGAAGCGGGTCAAAAAAGCAAAATAGAGACTCAATAAGAAAAGGAGCGTTCTAATCATGGCAGCGGTTTTGAGCAATGAGGTAAAGCAGGCCCTCCAGGACATCTACTACAACGAGCGGACGGGCCGGGGAAAGGAGGCTTTCGCCCTGCTGGAAAAGGCCTCCGCCGCCGGAGACGGCGACGCCAGCTGTGTGCTGGCTCGGTGCTATTGCGGCTATCAGTACGTGTGGCGGGGCCACGGCTTTCCGGAGGACGACCAGCGGGCCACCAAGCTCCTCCACAAGTCCGTAGAGCAGGGCAGCGCCCTGGGGGTGCTGGTGGCCCTGCGCAGCGGGGAGCTGACCCCGTCGGTGCAGAAGAAGATGCCCTTCGAGAGCCTCCAGCAGGCCTTTGACCAGGCGGTGGAGCTGGCGGAGGGAGGCGACGCCTTCAGCCAGTACGTGGTGGGCAACTCCTATTTTTGGTGGGACTTCCTCCGCATCCAGAACAAGGGGAAGGACTCCTTCGCCAGCCAGGCAGAGTTCAAGGCCTATCTCAAAGAGAACATCTCCAAGTGCGAGGACTGGTTCTGGAAGGCCTTCCGGGGCGGCATCTACTTCGCCGCCAACAACCTCAACCAGTACTACACCAAGGGCGACGAGGACATCATCGACCCTCAGCCGGAGAAGGCCAGGGACCTGTGGAAGACCGGCGCGGAGTATGGCCACCCCCTCCACCAATCCATCTATGCCGACGAGCTGAAAAAGGCCGAGCGGTACGAGGAGGCCCTCCACTGGTACACCGAGGCCGCCGAGGGCGGCAACCCCGGCGACTGGTTTGAGGTGGGCTACCTGTATGAGGCGGGTAAGGGCACGGAGAAGGACGCGGCCTACGCGGCGGCCTGCTATGAAAAAGAGCTGGCCCGGGACCCCGTCCACATGGGGGCCAACAACTACCTGGGCCGGGCCTATTTCCAGGGCACGGGCGTGCCCCAGGATTACGCCAAGGCCTTCCACTACCTCTCTGTGGCCCACGACAAGAAAGGCAGCACCTGGGGCGTGTTCTACCTGGCCAAGTGCTGCTTCTACGGTCTTGGCACCCCCCAGGACTACGTCAAAGCCCTCCAATTCCTGAACCAGGTGGACTGGCAGAACAAAGAGGCGGACTATATGCGGGGCTATATCCACGCGCGGGGCCTGGGCGGCGTCCAGGAGAACATCCCCAAGGGCGTGGAGTACCTCCAGAAGGCCGGAAATTTCGACAAGGCCAAGGAGGAGCTGCTCCACTACAAGAAGACGCTCTTCGGCAAGTGGGTCCGGCGGTGATCTCCTGAACATCATATAGGCGAAGCGCCCGGAGCCAAAAGCTCCGGGCGCTTCACATGTCCGTTCTCACTCCGCGGGGGGCTCTGTTTCCACGATGGGTTCCTCCTGCCGCTCCTCCGCCACCTGCTCCGTGCGCCAGCGGGAGACGTCGATGGGGTCGCTCTCCTCAAACAGGTCGTAATAGTCCTGGTCCCGCAGCCTGGGGTTGCGGTGACGGACAATGGCCGTAACGGTGGGATAGAGGACAATGGCAATCAGCCCGCCGGAAAAGCCATTGTTGTAGAGGTTCAGCCCCGCCACGGGGCCGCCGGTCTGGAGCACCAGGGCCGAGTGAATGAACCCGGCCAGAATGCCGAAGGGCCAGCCGAAATGGCCGGAGATGGGAGCCAGGGTGGTGCCAAAGAGACCCGCCAGCTGGAGGGCCGGATAGTCCGGGGTGTAGTGCATTCCGTAGGCCCCCAGGGCAATTCCCACCATGACGGGAATAACATTCCGGGCGTGCTTTCCAAAGGCGGAGAAGCCCATGATGGTAAAGATCCCCCCCAGGGTGGGGCCGTTGAGCTGGCCGCCCACGATGAAGATATACGCCATGCCGATCAGGCCGTTGACGCCGGTGTTCACCAGCACCGGCCCCGCGCCGAACATTCGGAGGTAGTCGCTGGGGGCCCGGCCGGTGGTGGACAGCAGCCGCCGGTATCCGGCCCAGACGGCCCAGAAGGGCATTCCCGAGCCGAAGAAGCCGGTGAAAATGAAGACGGCGCAGATCACCCCCAGGATGATGGCAAAGGTGCTGTTGTACTCCGTAGCCCAGTACATGGCGGAGTCCGGATGGTCGCCGAAGGCGGTGAGGATGGGCACGATCATCATGGCGAACAGACCGCAGGCAAAGCCCATGTTATAGAGATTCATGCCGTTTTGAACCTTGTAGGTATAGGCTGACAGAGAGGGCAGGATAAAGCCGATCACCACGCCGCTGAAGATGCCCAGAGGCAGGCTGGCATGGATGCTGCCCAGGGACATATAGCTCACCAGAGGCGCCAGAGACGTGGCCAGCAGAGCCACGGAGGCGTGCTTGGAAAAGGGCTCCTTCTGGTATCGGGCGTACAGCCAGGTTCCCAATATAATGGGCCAGATGTTCAATATATTCTTTCCAAACAGAGAAAAGCCCGCCATCAGGCCCATCTCCACCATGGTAAAGCCATTAAATGGATCCTTGGACAGCTTGATCAGGCAGATGGACAATACCATCACCAATCCGGAGTTTACCAGCGCCGCCCCCACACCGCCGATGGACACATAGTCCGTAATCAGCAGGTCCTGCATGGTGACGATGTGGTACAGTCCGATGGGGATGTTTCTTGGGTCGTCCAGCAGGACGCCCAGCAAAATCATAATGCCGGCGACGGCGATGGTGCCGGGAAATATCTTCTCATAGCGGTTTTGCACTCCGGTTTTCCCCTCTTTCCAGGAATTGATTTTTCATGATTCTATTATAGGGGAAAATCCTCTGTCAGGCAAGAAAAAATTTGTCAAATTCTTAACGCAGCATTATGGCCCATATGCTGTCATCCGCTCTCGCAGGGTCTCCAGGTTTCCCTCCATCAGGGAGAGATATGTGGCCCCCGCCTCCAGGTCGTCCCGGGAGACGTTGTGGCAGGTATGGAACATGGCTGCGGAGGCGCCGGCGGCCTCGGCGATGCTGTCCGCCACCAGGTGGTTGGAAAACTCGATATACCACACGGTTCCCAGTCCCTCCGCCCGGACCTTCTCTGTCAGAAAGGCCACGGTAGCCGCCGATGGCTCCGTCTGGGCCCCGCAGCCGGGGAAGGCGGCGTAGTAGTCCAGACCGTAGGCCTCCGCGAAATACCGCAGGGGAAAGCGGTCCCCAAAGACAATGGTCCGGCTGTCCAGGCCGTCAAAAAAGGCGGCGAATTCCCTGTCCAGGGCCTCGATCTTGGCGGCATAGTCCCCGGCGCCGGCCCGATAGGCCTCCCCGTGGGCACCATCCAGCTCCGCCAGGACCTCCCCCACCGCCCGGGTGACGGCGGCGGCGTTCCGGGGAGAGGTCCAGACGTGCTCGTCCATGCCCACCACCTCTCCTGGGCCATGCTCGCGGCCCTCATGGCTCTCATGATCATGGCCGGGGGATGCCTGCATTCCCTCCCGGGTCTCCTCCTCCAGCAGCTCCACGCAGTCCACCATCCGCAGCGTCCGGCCCTGGAAGTCGATGTTGTCCAGAATGGTGTCCACCCAGTGGTCCGACTCGCCCCCCAGGTACACAAAGAGGTCGCAGTCCCGCACTGTCAGGATGTCCGCGGGGGTGGGCTCGTAGGAGTGGCTCTCCGCCCCCGGGGGCAGCAGCAGCGTCACCTGGGCCAGGTCTCCGGCGGCGGCGCGGGCGAAGTCGTAGGCCGGGAAGATGGCGGCTACAACCTGGAGCTGCTCCGTCCTTCCCGGCTCCCGCCCCGCCGGGGCGCAGCCCGCCAGAAGAAAAGCGCACAGCAGCGCCAGGACGGTGATTCGTCTCAATGTCAGTCCCTCTTTCAAATTTGAGAATCATTTTCAAATCGGAGTATATCACACACGGCGGAAAAAAACAACCGCCGTTTTGAGAGGGAAAACGGGACCGCGGCTGGGGGGAACGGGCCGCCGAAGGCGGCGGCCCCTATGCGTGGCACAGGTCCTGTATGAGGCGCTCTCCCCGTCCGTTTCAAGCTGTGGCAGGGGACGGCCCCTTGGCCGTCCCCTGCCACCCGGAACCGCCCACATCATTTTTTGTAAAGGAACCTTGACAATTCATCCCCGTCGTGGTATAACAGAAGTAAAGGTACCTTTACGTTTTTCAAAGGAGGCGATGAAATGGACAACAGAGTGGAGCAGCTGCGCAAGACCCGGGGGCTGAACCAGGAGGACTTCGCCCGGGCTATCCGGGTGTCCCGGCAGACGGTGAGCTCCATTGAAAATGGCAGGTACAACCCCTCGTTGGACCTGGCCTTCACCATCTCGGATTTTTTCGGTCTGCCCATTGAGGAAATTTTTATTCACGAGAGGAGCGGTTCTGATGAAAAAAAGTAACCTTTGGTGCGCTCTGGCCTATGCTCTTTTGGGGCTGGCCATCCTGCTGGCGGGGCTGGTGTGGGAAACCCGCCTCAGCAGCCTTATGGTGGGCTTTGGCGCGGGGCTGCTGGGCTCCGGGGCCATGCAGCTGGTCCGGTACCGGAAGTGGACCCGGCCGGAGAATGCGGAGGCGTACCGGGCGAAGCTGGAGGAGGAGCAGATCGATCTGCGGGACGAGCGGAAGACTATGCTGCGGGACCGCTCCGGGCGGTACGCGTGGCTGCTGGGGATGGGGCTGTGCGCCCTGTCCATCATGGTCTTCGGCGTGCTGGGCGCGCTGGAGATTGTGGAGAACGCACGCATGGTCATCCTGCTTCTGGCGGTGTATCTCCTGGTCCAGTACGGAGCGGGAGTATTTTTCTACCGGCGGCTGTCCAAAAAATACTGAGGGACGCCGAACGCAAACAGGCGCGGGGGAAGTTCCCCCGCGCCTCCTCTACGCTTATTTCACGGTGAAAGCCGCCCCGATATACCGCCCGGCGGAGGGGTCCGCCGGGTCTGTGACCTTCTTGACAAGGAGATACTCCCCCGGCTCCAGAGGGCCGTAGATGTCCGTCCAGTCCACCGGCAGACTGGTCTCCCTGTACTCCAGATCCGGTTCGCCGTCCGGATCAAACCCCATGACGGTCAAGTGCATCCACCAGGACGGACCCTCGCCGTCAAGCCAGGGGACTTCCGTCCACTCCCGGCCGCTGTGGTGTGCTTTTCGGGCAATATAGTATCGGTCTCCGTAGCCGATCTGGGGGATCCCCTCCTTGCGCAGGACTGCCGTTGCCTCTGTGGCCGTGACCGAGGCGGGGTCCACCGTCAGGTAGACGTGTTCGTCCTCCGCCAGGGTCACCGGGGTCTCCTCTCCGTTCAGCTCCACAGTGACGGGGCCCCGTCTCCCGCCGCTCCAGAGGAGAACCGCCGCCAGAACCAGCGCCGCGAGGACGGCAATCTTCCACTTTTTCACGATTCATCCTCCTGCACGGCGGTGCCGCCGCCCAGGCCGAAGTCGTCCTCGGTGGTGGCGGTGTCCCGGCGGAGCATGTGCTCCATCACCCGGATGTCACTGTCCACATCCAGGACATCCGCCTTGTACAGCTCGTCCAGTTGGTGCTCAAAGCCCCTGACGATGGCGTCCATGGTGCTCTCAATGCGCTCCTTGGCCTGACGCAGGTTCTCCCCCTCCACCCCGGCGGCCTCGAACTCGGCGTAGGAGTCCAGCAGCTTCTGGGTGGTGGGCAGGTAGTAGTTCAGGAACGTGTCGATCTTGTCCCGCTTGCCGGGGTCTTCCTCCACCGCCCGGAAGATCCTGGCGGTGATCTCCTCCAGCCGGCCGATCTTGGCGGAGAGGACGGGGTCGGCGATGTCGTCGTTGGCCCGGCGGATGTTCCGCAGAATACCGGAGTAGCCCTCCTCCGCCTCCTTGGGAGCAGGCGGGGTCTGGGCGGCCCGGGCCGCCTGCTGCCGCTGGCGCCACTCCGCATCCGCCTTACCGCTGCGGAAGAGGTAGCCCAGCTCCACATTGAGATACGCCTTTCCGCCGAAGTACCCCCGGTCAATCATCTTCTGGAGATCCTTCTCCACCCGGCTCCGGGAGTAACCCAGAGTCCGGGCCAGCTCTTCCACGGGAACCGCCTCCCGGTCTCCCATGACGGAGAGGTACTTGGCGTAGCGCTTGAGGCTCTTGTCCATAGAAAAGCCGCTGTACAGCATGGCCAGACCGCCCGCCAGGAAGGCCAGCCCCTGGAGCATCTCCGGCAGCCAGAAGCGCAGGGTGTCAAAGAGATAGAGCATATCCTCTATCGCGGTGCCCGTGACCATGACGCCGAAGAATGTCAGCGCCGCGCCGGCGATTTTCAGCAGCCACGCGTTGGACTTCTTCACCGAGGGGGACCTGGCGGCCTTCCTCATGGCCGTGCGGGCCTTTTTCTCCGGGGCCGCCTGCTTCTTCATGGGCTGCCGGGGCTGGGCGGCAGCCTGTCCTCCGGCCATGGGCTGGTTTCGCTGCTGGACGGGTTTTTGCAGGGGCGGCGCCGCTGTCCGCTCCTTTTTCTCATCGTCGGCAAAGAGCTTGATCAGCAGCATAACCAAGGCGATCGGCCATGCTTTCACCACGAAAAGGAAGATGATCAGCGCCCATGGGAACCAGCTGTCGTCGCTGTTTGTCTTTCTCTGGTCCGCCATCGTTCACGCCTCCTCTTTTTTCGCTTTCAGCTTCCGCCGGCGCCCCTTCTCGTCCACGATGACGGTGTTGTCCAGCTGACCTTTCAGATTTCCCACCACGGAATCAATATAGGCCCGGCGGAGGACGGCCTGCTCCGTCTTTTCCTCCTCCGTCAGCCCCTCCGCGGTCCTGGCCTTCCGGGCCAGTTCATTGATGCGCTCAATCTGCTGCTGGTTCATGGCTTGTCCTCCCGCTCAAAAATCAAATCCAGCTCCGTAATTCCGCCGTTGATCTGCTGAGTGGGAATCCACCCCGCATAGCGCCACCCATCCGCCGCCCGGCGGAGGAGCATTTCCCGGTGCTGTTCCTTTGGGATCTTTCCAACAAACACGCCTCTGTTACAGGGGACTTTCTCAAACGTGTACTCCAACATGGCCTGTCCTCCTCACACGTAGACCTTCAGCACAATGGACGTGCGGCCCTTTTTCGTCACGCCGCCCACTTGGGCAAGCTCAAACTTCCCAAAGCCCCGGGCGGAGACCGTGTCCCCCGCCGCAAGGAGCTTGTCCGGCTTCACACACTCCCGCCAGTTCACCTGGACCTTCCCGCTCTCGATCAGGGCGGCGGCCTTCCCACGGGCCATCCGGAAGCCGCTGGAGGCCACGGCGTCCAGCCGCAGCGAGGAGACCGTGGCCCGCACCTCCTGGCAGCTCACCGCCGGGATATGGAGGTTCTCTGCCTCAATGGCGGAGACGGTGAGTTTTGCCCGTCCGGCGCTGTCCCAGCTCTGGAGCAGAAAGTCCGCCACGGTGTCCAGCACGATCAGGTCAGCACTGTCCGGTCCCACCAGAATGTCCCCCACCTTTTCACGGACAATCCCCATGCCCATAAGGCTCCCCAGGAAATCCCGGTGGGTCAGCCGGTACTCCTCCCGGAACGCGGCCCGCAGACACCGAATGGGGCTCTGGCTCTCCGCCTCCTCCGCCTCCAGCCAGTCCGGCAGAAAGAGGAGCAGGCGGCGCTCCGCCGTCTCGTAGCCCCCCAGAGCGGCGTAGTCCATGAACCCCGCCAGACGCAGCAGGTCTCCGGCCCGGGCCAGCTGAGCGGGGGAGAGAAAATCCGTGGCGGCGGGAATGCTGCGGTTCCGGGCCTGCTCCGCCCGGTCCAAAATCTTCGCCAGAATCAGCCGCTCCTCCCCGGCGGCTCCCAAGCGGTCCAGCAGAGCACCCTTATCCATGGCGCAGCTCCTGGGTGCGGACCAGGGCGGCGTAGGCCCCGTCCTTTGCCATCAGCTCTTCATGGGAGCCCAGCTCGGCGATGCGGCCATCCTCCACCACGGCGATGCGGTCGGCATTGCGGACGGTGGAGAGGCGGTGGGCGATGATGATGGTGGTACGGCCCCGGGAGAGCTTCTCAAAGGTCTCCTGGAGCTTGGCCTCCGTGACGCTGTCCAGGGCGGAGGTGGCCTCGTCCAGAATCAGCACCGGCGGGTTTTTCAAAAAGATGCGGGCGATGGAAATCCGCTGCTTCTGCCCTCCGGAGAGCAGGGCGCCCCGCTCCCCCACGTAGGTGTTGAACCCCTCAGGCATGGCGATGATGTCGTCGTAGATCTCCGCCAGCCGTGCGGCCTGAGCCACCTCCTCCTCGGAGGCTCCGGGGCGGCCGTAGCGGATATTCTCCAGAATACTGGCGGCGAAGAGAAACACGTCCTGCTGCACCACGCCCACGTTCTGCCGCAGGGACTCCTGGGTCACCTGGCGCACATCCTGTCCGTCGACGCGGATGGCGCCGTCCGTCACGTCGTAAAACCGGGGGATCAGCTGGCAGAGGGTGGATTTCCCCCCGCCGGAGGGCCCCACCACCGCCACGGTCTCCCCGGGGCGGATGTGGAGATCCACGTCATGGAGCACATCCAGGTCATCCTGATAGGCAAAGCTGACGTGGTCCACGTCGACGCGGCCCTCCACCCGGCCCAGGGCGCAGGCGTCCGGCGCGTCCTTCATGGCGGGCTCCGTGCGCATCAGCTCAACAAAGCGGCCCAGGCCCGCCGTGCCGTTGGCAAAGAGCTCGGCAAAGGTGGAGAGCTTGCGGACGGGATTGACGAAGGTGGTGATATACAGGCTGAAGGTGATCAGGTCCACGGTGTCCATCTGCCCCCGCATGATGAGGAAGCCCCCGGCGGCAATCACCGCCGCGGAGAGGATGCACAGAAAGAACTCCATCACCGCGTTGAACCGGCCCATGGCCCTGTGGAACTGCCGCTTGGAGGTCTTGAAGCTGTCGTTGGAGGTCTCAAACTTGCGGAGCTCTGTCTCCTCGTTGGCAAAGGCCTTGGCGGTGCGGATGCCGGAGAGGCCGGACTCGATATCGGCGTTGATGACGGCGGTGCGCTGCTTCACCCGGGCCGAGGCCTCCTGCATGGACCTGCGGCAGGTCCAGACCACCAGGAGGAAGACGGGCAGAATCACGGCGATCACCAGGGCCAGCCGCCACTGGATAGTGAACATGATCACCAGGGCCCCCACGATGGTGACGCCGGAGATGAAGACGTCCTCCGGCCCGTGGTGGGCAAGCTCGGTGATGTCGAAGAGGTCTGCCGTCAGGCGGCTCATGAGCTGCCCCGTGCGGTTGCGGTCAAAGTAGTCAAAGCTCAGCTCCTGCATGTGGCGGAACAGGTCCCGGCGGATGTCCGCCTCCACCAGGATGCCGAAGGTGTGGCCCCAGTAGCAGATGACATAGGTCAGCGCCGCCCGCGCCGCGAAGGCCGCCAGCACCACCGCCATCACACAAAAGAAGGTCTGATAGGCGCTCTCCGGCAGCAGCTCATACATGCACCAGCGGGAGACATAGGGAAAAGCCAGGTCGATGAGGGAGATCATCAGCGCACAGCCCAAATCCATGAGAAAAAGCCGCCGGTGAGGCCTGAAATAGGAGAGAAAGATTTGCAGGGTAGATTGTTCCTGAAACTCCCGGGTGGTCATGGCAATACTCCTTATCACATGTCAGTACAGATTACATAATATCACAACTTCCTCCCCGGCGCAATGGCAAGACGCAAAAGGGGCGTGTCCCTTTCAGGGATTTTAGGCCTTGTTTGAAAAATGTCAGAATGTCCAACAGCGAGAGAATCTTTCGCTGGGCGAGGCAAAAATTTGCAGGAATGCGTTGTGTGTTTCAAAAATTTTTAACGCGGCACAGTGGAAAAAGATGCTCTGTCTGGGCGTTTTGACCTTTTTCAAACGGGGCCTAATGCCGGGGCGGCGGACCGCCGCCCCGGCACTGCTTTGAGGAAAAATCAAAAATGGGGAAATAAGCGGCCGGCGCATCGCTTCCGAGTCTTTACTTGCATTTGTTGAATTATTATAGTAAACTGAAAAACACATACTCGATATCCTTATTGCGGAGTGATTTCATGGACAAATCGGATACCGGAAAAGAGAGAAAAAAGGAGATGGATCGGCTTACAGCCGCAGGAATCACCGGCGCCGCGGCGGAGACTGTCCAGCGCTATGGCTCAGCCGTCAAGGAGCATGCGGCCGCCTATGCAGGGCAGGACAATGAGTCGGGAAAGCAGCTGAAAAAAGGCCTGAAAAGCATTGCGGAAAGCAAAGTCCATCCAGATTATAAGAAACAGAACTTAAAGCAGCAGGCCGGCTTTGCCGCGGAGGTGAAAGAAACGGCCAAGGCAAACGCCGAGAAGATCATTCAGGGGTCGCCGGAGAGAAAAGTCCGTTCTGATGATCTGGGACGCGTAAATGACCCGCTGTATGATCATTTTGAGGTGGACGCAACCGGAAGAATCATCCCCGGATCCGGTTCCCAAATGAAATTTGTGGGCAACACCCCGCAGGAGGCACTGAGCCAGCTGGCCTCCAAAAAGTTTTCCAAGTACCTGGAAAGCGATGTAAAGATTGAAGTCCCATCTGATTTCTATGATGAAATTCTGAAGCAAACCCACAATAAGATTTCGGATCTGAAGACGCAAATCGCACGGCAGCGGGAGTCGGGATCGCCGGAAGCCGTTAAAACGCTGGAAGCCGAATTGGAAAAGTACGAAAAAATCAGGAAAAATCTCCGGCCCAGCACAGTTTCCAGCCAGGAGGCCATGTTTGCCCGCCTGCACCCGAAGCTGTCCACCGCGAAAGATATTGCAAAGCTCTCCCACCGTGCCGGAATGGAGTCTGCCAAATTCGGCGCTGTGGTGGGAGGCAGCGTCTCCATCGTTCAAAACCTGGTCGCCCTGGTCAATGGGACGGAGGAGCCAGAAAAGGCCGCCGCGGAAGTGGCCCGAAATACCGGCTCTGCCGCCGCTATGGGCTATGGCACCGGCTTTGCGGGAGCCTCGGTCAAGGGTTTGATGCAGAACGCGAGATCAGAATCCGTCCGGGCCCTTGCCAGGACCAACCTCCCGGGGGTCATTGCGGCGGTGGGCGTGGGATCCGCCAAGACCATGCGCCGGTATTTCAGCGGGGAGATCAACGGTCTGGAGTGCTTCGAGGAGTTGGGTGAACAGGGCACCGGCATGCTGTCCTCCGCCCTGTTTGCCACAATCGGGCAGGCGGTCATTCCAATTCCCGTGGCAGGCGGACTGGTGGGCGGAATGCTCGGCTATGCCGTTGCCTCCGCCAGCTATGGAATTTTGCTGTCGTCTTTGAAGGAGGAGAAATTCGTCCATGAGGAGCGCCTTCTGGTTGAGGCGGAATGCGCGCGGCAGATTGAGCTGATTCGCACTTACCGGAACGAGGTGGAATCTCTGATTGAGGAACATCTGGCCTGCAGCGCAGAGGCGTTCCACCGCGGGTTTGACAATCTCAAGGAATCGCTGCGCATCGGAAATGTGGACGGATTCATCACGGCGGCAAATTCCATCACGGAGGCCGTCGGAAAAGAGGCGCTGTTCCGCTCGCAGGATGAGTTCAACGCACTGATGGAAGATGACCGGCCTATCAAGTTCTAGTGTCCGCCTGAGAGCCGGCGGGCTCCCGGAGGGAGATGGATGTTTCTGTCAGGCAAGGCGGTTTGACGGTTTTAAGTATTGGAAAAGAGGTGCCTTATGTACACAGTAGACTACGCAAAAGGGGCTCAGGCCCGGCTCTATTATTTTTTCATGATGGCTGACGGCGACGTCTCCTCTGCGAAACGGGCGCGGTTTGACCAGATCTGTGAGGAGATGGGGATCGACGATTACAGCAGGGATCAGATCATCTGGCGCTGCTGGAAACCTTACGATAAGCAGAAAATATCCCATTGGGAGCATATTCGGGAAAAAATCCTGCAGACAGTCCGCAAGGGAGAGGGAGGCTTTCTCTCCAGTGGCGATCTGTTCAAGCGAAACGACGTCCGCATATCTGTCATATGGACGCTGATCAACCTGGGATACGCGGATGGCGAATACTCCGAGGCGGAGCGGCGCATTGTGGCCATGCTGACAGACCGCTGGGGCCTTGCGCAGTCTGTCACGGCCGATCTGACCGATACCGCGGAGGCCCTTGCAGCCCTAAGCAGGCAGAAAGAATGGGTCAAAACCACTTCCAAGCCCTATGATGTCATCAAAGATACCGTTGAGGAGCTTGACCGGAATATTCAAATGATGTTTGACAACATCAAAGCGCTGATTTCTGAAGCGGAGATTGTGGAAACGGAGGGGAGATAATATGCCGATTCCATTCTTGTTAATCGGTATTGGCGCAGGTTCTGCCGTTGTCGGGGTGGGGAAATCCGTGAAAGCGGGATTTGATCAGAAGAATGCGTCTGAGACCAACAAGCAGGCGCGGGCCATCGCGGAAGAGGCCGCCGCCCTTGGCAACGCGAGCCGGGAGCGCAGCGGCAAAGCCATCACGGATTTGGGCAGGAAGAAGATCTGGATTCTGAATAACAGCATGACGCCCTTTGTCCAGGCCTTTGAGCAGCTTCACAACATAGAGCTGGAGGACTCCGCCGGACTGCGGGAGCTGCAGAACTTCAGAATCGACCGGCAGTCGCTGGACGAGCTGCATGCAATGGGGTCCATAGCGGCGTCTTTGCTGGGAGGTGTTGCCGGCGGCGCCGCACTGGGAGCCATCACGGCCTTCGGCGCCTATGGAGGCGCCATGACCTTTGGCGCGGCGTCGACGGGGACCGCCATTGCCGCCCTCAACGGCGCCGCGGCCACCAATGCAACCCTGGCGTTTCTGGGAGGCGGCTCTCTGGCCGCCGGAGGGCTGGGCATCGCGGGCGGCACCGCTGTGCTTGGCGGCCTTGTGACCGGACCGGCTCTGGCGGTAATCGGGTTCGTCGTCGGCGCAAAGGCGCATGTCAACAAGGACCGGGCCTATGAGAATCTGGCGGAGGCACAGAAATTCCGGGAGGAAATGGATACCGTCCAAATCCTCTGCAAAGGCATCCGGATGCGGGCGGTGCTGTTTGAGCGGCTGCTGATTCGGCTGGACGCAGCCTTCTCGCCGATGGTCTACTCTTTGGAACAGATCATTGCCTCCCGCGGCACGGACTACTCCAGATATACCCCGGAGGAAAAGGCGGCGGTGGCGGCGTGCTGCGCGTTGGCCAAGGCCGTCAAGAGTGTGCTTGACACGCCGATCCTGACTGAGGAGGGAACTCTGACGCCGGAATCCGGACAGATTTCCGCCTCTGTCCAGGCTGTCATTGCCGAAAACGCGGAGTAAAACGGAATTCTCCGGTTTGCAGAGCACAAAGATTCCCGCACCCGCCGGGAGGGGATGCTTGTCCGTCCCCGTCCGGCAGGCGCTTTCCGGTTGTGCCTGCGGGGACCGGAGCGGATGCGTTCCGATCTTTCAGGAAGCGCCGAACCAATCTCCGGGCATATCCTCACGCCAAAAATGTCTGCTGGCCTTCGTCTGAAGACCTTGAAACCCCGTCTGGATTTCCGGGCTTTTCTCTCTTGCCGGCAAAGATTTTGACAGAACTCCGCGTGAGCCTTGCTTTTGCGGATGCTCAGCCAGCCGACAGTTTTATTTTCTGGGGGTGAGCTCTTGAAGACTGAGCTTCTTCACATTTTCATGATTGATTTTTTCAAGGGCTGGGGCGTCCGCCAGCACAGCCACGATTTTTATCAGATCTGGTATATCATCAACGGATTGGCTTCCTACTATTTGGACAATCAAAAAGTGGTGATCGAAGGCGGAGACCTGATTTTTCTCCGGCCGGGAACCCTGCATGAACTGCCAGTCATGGAAGACGGATTGCTGCGGTATGTAGATATCAAATTTTTGATCCACGATGAGGAGCTCCGGCAGGTCTGCGCGCAGCTGCCTGCGCAAATAAAAATCAGCGAAGACTTCATCAGCGACAATCTTCTCAAATGCAGAGAGTACTGGTATGAAGACAGCCAGTACAGCCAGGAAATTTCCAGATTGATTTTTGAGGCGGCACTGCTTGCGCTTTTGCAAAAACAGCAGCAGCTGTGGGATGCGGTCAAATCGCCCCGAATTAGGATGTCTCTCAAAAAGAACATGGAGGATATTCACGGGATTGCGGCGGACATTGTGCACTATATTGACAACCACTACGCCGAGGAATTTGCTTTGGAAAATCTCGCTGAGGCTCTGCGCTACAATAAGACCTACCTCTGCAAGCTCTTTAAGGACGCCACCGGCATGACGATTGTTGATTATCTGAAATATGTGCGCATATCCCGGGCCTATGATCTGCTCTGCTATACCAGAAACTCCATGTCCTGCATCAGCCAGATTGTCGGTTTTTCCAGTCCCCACTACTTTACCCGTGTCTTCAAAAAGGTCTGCAAAATGACGCCGCGGGAAGTCCGCGAGCTTCAGCGGGACAGTATCCAGCGGGACATCCGCCTGCACGGCAATTTCAATTACCGCTATTACGTGGACCCGAAAGACATGGGGGCCTCGAAAGCGCCCCCAGAGGAAAGCGTCCCGGAGACGTCCGGTGAAGATGTGTAAGAACCCGTATTCACAGACGGTGAACGCCGTCTGTGAATACGGGTTCCAAATCAGCAGGACAGCACGGTTCACACCGTGCTGTCAGCCTGTCGAAAAAGTCTGCCGGATGGCAGACTTTTTCGCAATCATACCGCTGTGGAAAACCGCTTATGCACCGGTACGCTTTCGCGGCTGGCGGGACCGGCGCAGGGACACGGCGCACCTTGACGGCCGAATCCCTCTTCACTCGATCACCATCAGGACCTGACCGGCCTTCACTTTATCCTTGGCCGCAACCCGGATCTCCTTTACCCGGCCCTCCACAGGGCTGGCGATCGGCTGCTCCATCTTCATGGCCTCCATGACGCCGACGATGGTCTTGACCTTGACGTCGTCGCCCACCTTGACATTGACCGCAGTGACCATACCGGGAATCCTCGCTTTGATTTCCATAATTGAATCTCCTTTTTATTGGTTTATGGGTATCCTACCCAATCATGTGGATTGTGCTGACAAATATTCCGGCCGCAACGGCAGACGTGATCACACCGGAGATGTTGGCTCCCATGGCCACAGGCAAAATCATGGCGAAGGGGTTCTCCTCCATTGCGGCGTGCTGGGCCAGCTTTGCCGTGGAGGGAACGCAGGACACTCCCGCGATGCCGGTCACCGGATTGAATTCCTCTCCTCTGTGTCTGTGAATGAGGTACATGAGCCACCCACCCAGCAATCCGCCGATTGCGGAGACCGCCAGCGCCAGAATCCCCAGCGCCAGAATCACCAGTACGGTCGGATTTAAAACCGTAGAGGCCTCGCACAGCACGCCCAGGATAACACCCAGGAAGAATGTGGCAAAATAGGAGAGCCCCTCCTCCAGCAGCTCCATGTAGCGGTTGATCGCCGCCTCCTTGATCGCCATGCCAATGAAAAATGAAAAGATCAGCGGAGAGGCCACCGGCAGCAGCAGGCAGAGCACAAAATTTACAATGATGATGAATATAAACTTGGACTTCTGTGACACCTCAGGAACATCCACATACATATCGATTCCGCGGTACTTCTTCGGGATGACCGCCCTGATGATAAACGGATACCCCCCATAGGTCAGGCTGAGGTACAGATATGCGATGATGGAGATCGGCACAAACAGCTCCGGCGCCAGCATCAGGGACGTGAAGAGGACCATCGGTCCGTCCGCCCCGCCAATTGTTGCGATTGCAGCGGAGGCCTGGGGCGTCAGTCCGAAGACCGTGATTCCGACCGCCAGCGTCACAAATGTCCCCAGCTCTGCGCACACGGCAATGGCCATGGAGCTCCACGGCTTTGCCAGCAGGTAGCTGATCTCGCTCCGGGCGCCGATCCCCATAAAGACCAGACACGCAATGAGGCCATTGGAAAAAGTCAGATTATAGATGGGCTGCAGGAAGTTCACCTGCATGATCTCCACCAGCTCCGCCGGGTCGGAGACCAGGGGTGCTACAAACATATTGCCCGCCAATCCGGTATTCAAGAACAGCATGCCCGCGTTTACCGCCATCATGGCAATCCCCATGGGGACCATAATCAGCGGCTCCAGCGTCCGCTGAAAACCGTAGTACGCCAGGAAAAAGCCCAGGACAATCAGCGCGATACGGGCTGCCGCCACAACGGGCTCCACGGCAAAAAAGGTGCTGATTCCCGGAAACAGCTGTGCAAGCAGGTCAAGCATCATCTGCCTCCTTCCCCGGAGCCGCAAAAATCCTGTTTACCGTCACGATGACGGCCACCACGCCAAAGGAGATGACGGCTGTCATTCCATAAGCCAGCAGTGTATAAGCAAGTATATTCATCGCCCTATCCCTCTTCCCTTTGCGTGTGCAGCTTGTCATAGTCCGCAATCACACGGGGCAATATCATCTGGTGGTGCGGACAGATACTGGCCGGATTCTGGTAGGCCGCCTCCGCAAAGGCCACCAGGTAGGATCGCAAATCCCCCATGGCAACCACCTCGTCCACCAGCCCCGCCTTTGCGCAGTAATCCGCGTGGGACTTGGCCGCGTAGTCGGCGATCATCGCGTTCATCTTGTCGATGGTGGGCTGCAGATCACCGCCGGCGGCCTGTTCCTTGACCAGCTTACGGGCATACATGGCCGCCGCCGCGGTCTCGCCGTGCATCACATAGATCTCCGTGGCAGCCGTGCCGAGGGAAAAGGCGTTGGTGTCATTGCCCTGAGGACCGCCCAGAACGTAGTGTGCCGCCGCACTGCCCTTGCGCATGGTGATCTCCAGCATGGGAAGATCAGAGCTCTGGATGGAGTAGATCAAGCTCTGTCCCAGCCCCAGCAGCTCCGCCTTCTCCGCCTCATTGCCTACATCGATGCCAGAGGTATCCTGCAGCCAGACCATGGGAATGCGGTCACGGGCGCAGAGCGCTACAAATTCGTTCATCTTGATAAGGCCCTGACGGTACAGCTTCCTGCCGACGCCAAAGGCATCCTCGCCGCAGTACTCCGGATACCCCTCAAAGAACCCCTGGGCATTGGCCACAATTCCCACCAGAAGTCCGCCCAGCTTTGCAAGGCCGGTGATCATCTCGGGGCCATATCCCCGTTTGTACTCCATAAATTCGGAACCGTCCACCAGACGGGCGATGATCTCCCGCATATCGTAGGTCCAGCGGTGATTTGCCGGAAAGAGAGAGTACAGGTCCTCCGCGGGATAGGCCGGCTCCGCGGGTGCGTCCACACGGAAGAACTCCAGATTATAGGCCGGAAGATAGCCCACATACTTCCGGATTCCCTCCAGCATCTTCTCCTCGTCCTCATAGACCTCCCGCATAAAGCCGGTCACATCGTGGTGGATGGCGGCGGTGCCGGGCACGCTCTGCCGCACGGATTTCTGCGCCTCAATCAGCTCCTCCGCGGCCTCCAGGTCCACCGTTCCATTGCGGGACATCCCCCCCACAATGCCGGTGCCGCCCACAGCCATGTTTGCGTCCTTATGAGCCAGGACGATGGCGGGACTGATGGAGTGATACGCGCCGCCCGCCGGATTTGTCCCATAGACGCCCACGATGACTGGCACACCCAGCTGGCTCAGCTCCGCGTTTCGGTAAAAGGGAGTGCCGCCGCCGCGCCGGTCCGGATAGACCTTTTCCTGTTCGTCGAATTTAACGCCGGAACAATTCAACAGATATACCAGAGGAATCCGCAGCCGTTTGGCGGTATCAGAGGCCCGCAGCAGATTCTCCGCCTGGCCCGGCACCCAGGCGCCCGCCATCTTCTTGTTGTCCGAGGCGATGATGACGGCCCACTTGCCGTTTATGCGGCCCAGGCCTTTCACGATATTGGTGGAGCCGCTGGTATTCCCCTGGGGATTGAACAATCTGTTCAGCGGCCGCCAGCTCCCGGCGTCCACCAGCTTCTCAATCCGCTGCATCGCACTCAGCTGTCCGGCGGAGTTCAGCGCCTCAGTGGGTTTGCCGTTTTCCAGAACTTCCCGGGCTCTTTGCGCAAACTCCGCTTCCGCATCTTTCAGAGTCTTCGCATTCGCCTCGTCATAGGCGAAGTCCGCCTCTCCGATTCGCCTCATGTTTTGAAAATACCGGGGCATAGAGTATTCGTTCATGCCTGGCTCTCCTTTCTTCTCTGCTCCAAATTCTATACAAGTCTCCCAACACCGGCCTTTTCGCCGATTGCCTCCAGTTCCCGCAATACAGGCAGTGTCACCGGAATGCCCTTCTCACCCCTCTCGGCGGCGGCACGGGCTTCGATCTCACCGGGCATTAAAATCTCCGGCACGCCCTCCGCTCTGGGGCACGCCTTGAGATCCCGGATCATCTCTCCCATCCGGTCTCTGAATACCTCCAGCGGCATCAGGCGCTCCACGCTGATGGCAGCCATCATAAAGCAGGTTCCCATATCGCCTCCGGACTGAAAATCCGTGGTCCCCAGGACCTTGGATGAGGGGACGCCTCCGCTCAGAAGACCGCAGAGAATATCCAGCATGACTGCCATGCCGTAGCCCTTGTGGCCGCCAACCGGCAGCAGCAGTCCTCCATCATCTTAAAGCCGGTGGCGTAGGCCAGTGCGCGCCCGTGGGCGGTCTGAAACGTGTGGAAGTCCATGATGTTGTTAAACCGGGCGGAGCAGCCGATGCCGGTAATCAGGGCCGTATTGTCCTTTTTCAACCCGCAGGCGTCAATTGCCCGAATCATCGCGCCGGCGATTGTGCCGTCGCCGCAGCCCGGGCACCAGATGTGAGGCAGCTTGTCCTGCCGGATATACTCTTTCACGTTTCCCATGATCACATATCCCTCACTTTGTCAATAATTTGCTGCGGGGTGATCTCCGCGCCGTCAAAACGGTTCAGTCCCTCCACTGGTTTTGCCGTGGACAGCCGCACCTGGTCAATCAACTGCCCCAGGTTCATTTCCGGCATCAGGATCTTGCCGGCCTTCTCCGCGTACCCGGCCACCACCTTCCTGGGGAAGGGCCACAGAGACTGAAGCTGCAAAACGCCGGTCTTCACGCCCTCCGCGTTGAGTGCGTCAGCCGCATCTCTGGCGGCGCGGGTCACACAGCCATAGGCCACAATCAGTGTCTCGCAGTCCTCACTGCCGAAGAACTTGTACGCGGTGATCTCATCCTCGTAATTTTCCAGTTTTTTGTGCAGGCGGGCAAGCAGCTTTGACGCCACGGCATGGTTGGTGTCCGCCGGAAATCCTTTTTCCGTATGTACGTTGCTGCACATATGATACCGGTAGGCGGTGCCGCGCCCGGCAAAGCAGGGAACCCCGTCCTCCTCCGCCTCAAAGGGCGCGTATTCCTCCGGAGACTTTGTGGTCATCTTCCGGTCGATCACCTTGACCTCAGAGGGGTCCGGAAGATCAATGCGCTCCCGCAGATGGCCTACGATTGCGTCGGAGAGGATGATCACCGGCTGCCGGATCAGCTCGGCCAGATTAAAGGCCTTTATGGCCAGCTCATAACATTCCGTTACGGTAGCGGGGCTCAGCACAATGATGGGATGATCTCCGTGGCAGCCCCAGCGGGCCTGCATGACGTCCATCTGTGAGGGCAGTGTGGACATGCCGGAGGCGGGGCCGCCCCGCATCACATCGACAATCACAACCGGGATCTCCATCATGGAAGCAATGCCGATTCCCTCCTGCTTGAGGGAAAATCCGGGGCCGGAGGTGGCAGTCAGGCACTTTGCCCCCGCCATGGATGCGCCGATGGCAGCGCCCATGCTGGCAATTTCATCCTCCATCTGGAGAAACACACCGCCCACCAGCGGCAGGCGTACGGACATCCCCTCGGTAATCTCACTGGCGGGGGTGATCGGGTAGCCCGCGAAGAACCGGGCCCCCGCAGCAATGGCGCCTTCCACCAGTGCGTCATTGCCCTGCATGAAACGTACGGTCGTATTGCTCATTTTGTAATTTCCTCCACTTCGATCGCAAAATCGGGGCAGCGCAGCTGGCACTGGCCGCAGCCAACACAGTTCTCCGGATGATCTACGCTGAGCTTTCCGTTCACCGCAATGCTGAGCACCTGCTTTCTGCAAAAGCCCACGCAGATCCCGCAGCCCTTGCACCACGCCTCCTGCACATGAAGTTTGAATGTTTTCTCCACGCTTTTCAGTCCTTTCCGCATATGATTTTCAAATGATTTACCTGCCCTGAAACCGCGGCTGCCGCTTCTCCAGAAAGGCGGTGACAGCCTCTGTCTTGTCCTCCGTATCCCAAAGCTCTCCGATGGCGGCAGTTTCTAATTCAATGGTATCCTGCATCAGCTGCTCCGTGGCCGCCACCAGAACTTCTTTTGCCTTGCGCAGGGCCACCGGAGCCTTCGCGGCAATTTTCTCTGCCAACGCAATGCAGCGTGCCATCAGATCCGCCGCGGGAACCACTTCGTCCACGATGCCGGCGTAATACGCCTGTTCGGCAGTGATGCTCTCGCCGGAGTAGACCAGCTTTCTGATTGTACCTGAAACACCAATGGAGGCGCCGTAGGGAATTGCCCCTATAATTCCCATGTTGATCTCGCTGAGGCTCAGCTTCGCGTGTTCTGCTGCAATCCGTATATCGCAGACCAGAGCCAGGGCGCAGCCGCCGCCGTAAGCCAGCCCGTTGATTGCGCAGATGACCGGCTTTGGATAGTGCCGGATATACTCCCGGACGCCGCCGTTTTTCTTGGTGTAAACCAGACCGGTGCGGCTGTTGAACTTCACAAATTCGCGGACATCCGCGCCGGCTACGAAAGCCTTTTCGCCCGCTCCCGTCAAAATGACCACCCGAACCTCTTCATCAATGGCAAAATCGTGCATGGTCTCATACAGGGCGAAATAGGCCCTGGAATCCAGCGCATTGACCGGAGGACAGTCAAACGTGACGATGCCGATATTGCCCTGCTTAGACGCCAATACATTTCCCATGTGACACTTCCCCTTTTTCAGCCTGATTGACTTGACTATTTCAGACGAATATTTCCTATTAGCAACCCCTCCTTTTGTTGCATTTAACTATATCCGAAAAGCGAAGGCTTGTCTTTACAATCGTTTCTTGATTTGTTGCACTATCTTTGGAAATTTACAGCTGTTTTAACCAATTTTCTCTCAGGCTGCCTGCCCAAATTGAAGCTCCAGTCTTTTCAACGGCGGTAGTCCGCTGAGCGGGGGAAAAGGCCGGAAAGCCGATGGGATTCACAGCTCCGATCTGCGCCGGCGGCGATTCCCGGCGGTGGCGGAAAAACGGGCAGAGCAGCAAAGAGCCGGTTGACTTTGCCATACGGCAGTGATAAAATATTTGTCATCCTGCGGAAAAAGCGTCCGCGGGAGCATTGAATTTCAGAAATTTTTGGAGGGATTTCACATGAAGCGGTTGTTATCGGTATTGCTGGCGCTGCTGATGGTGCTGGCCCTGGCGGGCTGCGGAGGCAAGGATTCCGGAGATTCCGGAGGTACTTCCGGAGGTACTTCCGGAGGCACTTCCGGCGGCAGCGGCGATAACGTCGGCTCCGGCGACGGAGACGTCTACGCAGAGGACGGCTGGGCCGAGGGCCGCATGGGCGACACCATGCACGCCTACTGGTTCAATTACACCGTCAACAGCGCCTACACCTGCGGCGAGTTCGCCGGCCGCGCGGCGGCGGAGGGCTGCAAGATGCTGGTGGTGGAGATCACGGTGAAGAACACCGTCACCAGCAGCGTGGAGATGTATGACACGGACTTCCAGGCCCAGTGGGGCTCCAGCGGAGACGATGACTACCGCCTGCCCATCACCACCGACCCGGAGAGCTTTGAGGAGCTGGACCCCATCAGCGACGACCAGCTGCCCGGTACATATGTGCTGGGCGTAAACGAGGAGCGCACGGGCCTTCTGGTGTACGAGGTGCCCGCCGACAGCAAGGACTTCTCCATCTCCTATCTGGAGGCCTTTGAGGAGGGCGATGAGGGCGATACCTTCTTTGTGTACTTCACCCCCGAGGAGCGGTGATTTCCCGATCTGAATACAGGTACTCCCGGCCCCGCCTGTGCGGGGCCGGGAGTTTTGTAAAAGAAAAGCTGCCGGCTGTGCCGGTGGTTTCAAAATCCTTCGCTATGCCCGGAATCAAATATCCGAGTGAAGCGCGGAACCGCTGCAAAAACGGCGGAAAAAATGGATGGTCTGGAAAAGAAGCACCCTGCTGCTATTTCAATCGCAGCAGGGCGCCTCATGCAAGCGAAAATCTTTCGATGAGCCTATCGGCCTGGCTGGCAGCAGGCCCTAATGGAGGGCCGTGCATACCACGGGCACGGCCGGCGATCATGATTCAGCCCGCGGCATTGGGGGTCAGCGTCGTGATCAGCGCCTCATAGGGTACGTCCAGCACCTGAGCGATGTTCTCCGCCGTCAGGGGCATGAAGGAAAGCTCCAGAGCCTCCGCCTCTCCCACGACGCCGTCCCTCCAGGCCAGGTACTCCGCCCCGTCCACCGGCGGCTCCTCGTAGTACCAGTACGCCTCGCCGCCGGCGGGGTCCTGGTGGTGGGTGAAGTCCCAGTTGTCGGTGAGCAGGACGTAGACCATGCCGTCTCCGTCGGCATCCACATCCAGGGGGAAGCCGTTGGAAACCAAGACTTTGTCCCAGGCGTCCACGGAGCCCATGTTCTCATACGTGTCCGTCTTCGGGTTGTTCCGGTACAGCGTGTAGGGCCAGAATTTGTTGGCCCAGTTCTGGTTGTGGGACCAGGGGGCCTCCGCCGCGCCGCCGCCGTAGAAGATGACGCCGGGGAACTCCCGCAGCTCCTCCACTACCTGTCCGGTCTCGCCGCCGTACCCGTAGACAACCTCCGTCTGGCCGCCCATGGCGGCATTTTGCCAGAGTAAGATCAGCTCCTCCGCGCCGTCGCCGTCCACGTCATGCAGGGCGAAGAGATTTCCCTCAATATCTTCGACGGAACCGCCGTCCAAAACGGTGCCGTCCGGCAGTTCCTGGCGGTCGTGGGCGGTGTGGAGGACCTGGGCGAAGGCGGCCCGGCGGGCCTCGTCTTCCGTGAGGCCGGAAGGCTTTGGATCATCGGTGTTTGCCGGAGACGTGTCCTCCTGCGGGGCGGCGGTGTCCGGAGCGGCGGGCGGGTCCTCCCTTTTGCCGCAGGCGGTCAGGGACAGGAGGAGGCACAGCAGGAAAAGCGCGGCGAGAGAGCGGCTCATGGCAGAAAGTCCTTTCTATCCGAATTTGACAGGAACAGAATACCACTCCAGGAAACGAAAAAAATCTCAAAAGGATTACAAAAGAGATACAGATTCGCGGCAAAAATGACAAACGGCCGGCGCACCGGAAACCGGTGCGCCGGCCGTCTATATCTCTTAATAGAACTCTTTGATGTAGGCATCCAGATCCGCCCGGGTGCCCATGTAGGGCCCCGGGGTCTCCATCTTCAAAGAGACCAGGGCCGTGGCGGTGCGGAGGGCCGTGGGAATATCCTGCGTCAGCCGCTCGTTGATGTAGCAGGCAAAGGTGGTGTCCCCCCGCCCGGTGCGTCCGGAGAGGTTCCGGGCCTTGATGGGACAGGTGTAGATCTCCTTTCCGTCGTAGACCAGGACCTCCGTGTTGTGGGTGATCAGAACCTCCTTGGCGCCCCAGCCGTACAGCGTCCTGGCGGCCTCCGCCCGGTCTGTGAGGCCGGTGAGGATCTCCGCCTCGGCGGCGTCGGTCTTCAAAAACCGGACATAGGGCAGCATCTCCCGCTTGGCGGCCCAGTCGCGGTACACCATGCCGCCATTCTCCACCCAGCGGAGCATACACTGCACGTCGATGGCCACCATGGCCCGCTCCGCGGCGAAGGGGATCATCTCATCGGGGATGTCGCCTCCCACCAGCCCCGCCAGATGCCAGATCCCGGCGTCGATCTCAGCGGGGACCTCCTCCGTGCGGTAGGGGTCGATGACGCTGTCCACCGTGGAGGTGCGCCGCTCCCGGTCCGGGGTGTGGTAGACGTTTTTGGTCACAAAGGAATGGGTGCTGGGCAGAGGGTACACCGCGGCGTTGGGGGCCTTGGCGAAGGCCTCCTTCAGCTCCTCCGGAGCCATGTCCGCCTTGGGCAGCACCGCGATCCTGTGCCCGATGTTGGCGGCGGCAAAGCCGGAGTAGTACACCGCGCCGCCGATGGCCTGGACAGTGGTCCCGTCATAGTCCACGTTGGTGTCCCGGGCCACCTCACCGATGATCAAAGAGTCAAACCGGCTCATTTCGCCGCCTCCTTCCGAATGGCCTCGTCGGCCTCTACAAACCCCTGGAACAACGGGCTCCAGAGGTGAAAATTGCAGCTTTCAATCATGGCCTTGTACGCAAAAGAGTCGCGGACCCGCTCCGGCAGGATGACGGCGGTGCGGGCCTCGTCCCCGTCCCGGTGGGTGTCGGACCCCGCCAGACGGAAGTACTCCGGGTGGCGGCGGCAGAGCTCCAGGGCCTTGTCGTTGTTGTTCTCATGGCGGGGGTTGCCGTTGATGATCTCCGCACCGTGGACAGCGGTCTCCTGTACGGGGGCGCTGCCCTTGCGGAAGGGGTGGGCGTGGATAATCAAGACCTGATCATGGAACTTGTCGTAAAACTCCTGGGCGCTCATGCAGCAGGCGTAGGGATTGGAGCGGAGCCACTGCTCATCAATGCCGTAGACCAGGTAGTCGTTGTCGTTCTCGGGAAAGCGGAACTCTGCTCCCAGAATGACATCAAAGCCCACCTCGTCGCCCCGCTTCTTGGAGGCGTGGTATCCGGAGAGGTAGTGGTCCATGACTTTGTCCCAATTGTGCTCCGTGTCGATGCGGGAGAGGTACTCCGGATGGAGGTGGTCGGTGACTACCAGGCCGGAGAAGCCGTGGCGGACGTAGCGGTCCACCACGTCGGCGGCGAAGAGGTGTCCGCATCTGCTGGTCTCCGCCGTGTGGGTGTGCGGGTCATAGAGATAGCCGTTCATATTGAGATCTGCTCCCTTTCTTTTATGGGGGTCCGGCGTGGCTGTCGGGCATCCCTGGAATTTTGATGCGCGGGGCGGCGCTCAGTCCAGCGTCCGGCAGGTGCCCCGCTTTACAAGCCCCGGCAGGAGGATCTGGTGGACATACCCCTGGGTGCCGTGCTCGATCTTGTCCCGCAGCATATCCACGGCCTGAACGGCCATCTCCCGCAGGGGCTGCTCAATGGTGGTCAGCTCAATGCGGGGCAGCTCCGCCGAGGGGATGTTGTCGAAGCCGATCAGGCTCAGGTGCCCGGGAATGTCGATCCGCAGCTCATCCGCCGCCCGCATGACGCCCAGGGCATGGGAGTCCGTGGAGGCGAAGATGGCGGTATAGTCAATGGGCCGGGAGAAGAGGTCCCGGGCCATCTGGTAGCCGTTGTTGATGGAGGAGCGGCTGTACTCGCTGTTGAAAAACCGCTGCTGGAGGCCCAGCTCCTGGCAGGCCCGCATATACCCCTCCGCCCGCAGCTGGTGGGTGGTGGTGTGGCGTCGGCCGAAGTACAAAATATCCCGGTGGCCCAGCTCATAGAGGTACTTGGTGCCGATGTAGGTGCCCCGGCTGTTGTCCACGGTGACATAGCTCTGGGGCTGGTCCCGCAGGTTTTCACTGACGAACACCGTGGGCACCTGATCGGTGTAGGCCCGGATGTTCTCGTAGGTCTGGGGCCCCTGGGGCACAATGAGAATGCCGTCCACCTGCCGGCCCAGCAGCAGCTTGACCACCGTTTTCTCCTGCTTCAAATCCGGACCGGAGTTGCACAGCATGATATTGTAGCCGTGGGTCCTGGCGCTCATCTCCGCGTGGTAGGCCATCTCGCTCATGAACTGGTTGTCCACCGAGGGGACCACCAGTCCGATCAGATCCGTCTTCTTCATCACCATGGACCGGGCAACATAGTTTGTGGTGTAGCCCATCTCATCACAGAGCTTGATGATGCGCTCCCGGGTGTCGCTGCCGATCTGGGGGCTGCCGGACAGAGCCCGGGAGACAGTGGCGTAAGAGACGCCGGCGGCTTTCGCCACATCCTTTAGCGTTACGCTTTTCATAGAATTCAGCTATCCTCCCCGGCCTTGGAAACCGCAAACGTTTCCGCTTTATATTTCGCGGCCGGCAGCGCCGTTTCCACTGCCAGCCACATAATAAAAGCATATATGATTTTCCTTCTATTGTCAATAACAATCTGATTTTTTCCGGCTTTTGGGCATAAAAACGAAAAAACGCCCCTACACTTTGGCATTTGGGATATTGACAAAGAACCCGCCGTTATTTAGAATGAAACCAGCAAAAGGCCGTAAACGTTTACAGATCGCCTCCGGCGCCGGACGGCCGGGTCCCCGGGGGGCTTTGCGGCGGATTTTCCGCGGCGCTTAGTTTCGTATACTATTTTGAAGGAGGACTTTGAAATGACCCCGGATATTCAGACAATTTTCTTTGACGTAGGCAACACCCTGCGCATCGTGCTCAAGGAGCAGGACTTCATTGACCGGGCCGAGGCCGGTCTGATGGAGCTCATCCAGACCAGGGAGAGCCATGACGAGCTCTTCGCCAAGCTGGAGGAGCGGTGGAAGAAGTACCGCAAAATGTCCAAGGAGACGCTGCTGGACGCCTCCGAGGGTGAGCTGTGGACCCAGTACATGCTGCCGGACTACGAGCCCAACATGATCTTCGCCAACGCCGCCCGTCTCACCCGCCTGTGGCGGGACCACGACGGCCGCCGGGTGGCCCGGCCCGACGCCGTCGCCACCATCAGGGAGCTCTGCGCCCGAGGCTACACGCTGGGCATCATCGCCAACACCGTCACGGAGACGGAGATCCCCGACTGGATGGCCGCCGACGGCGTGGCCCAGTGCTTCAAGACCACCATCCTCTCCTCCAAGGTGCGGCTGCGCAAGCCCAACCCGGAGATCTACCACCTGGCCTGCCGCTGCATCGGCACGCCCGAGGCCAACTGCGCCTACGTGGGCGACAACCCCGTCCGGGACGTGGAGGGCACCCAGGCCGCGGGCTTCGGCATGATGATCCGCATCGACGAGCCTGACACCCTGAACAACGAACACGCCACCGGCAAGGAGTTCACCCCCGACCATGTGATCACCGCCCTGTCGGAGCTGCTGGACATCTTCCCCGCCCGTACTTGATAAGGAGGTCTCCATGGATACGACAAAGCGTTACAAGGCCGTCTTCTTCGACCTGGGGGGAACCCTCCGCATCGCTCTGCTGGAGGAGCCGTGGATGCGCCACGCCCGCCGGAAGATGGCGGAGATCGCCGGCTCTCCCGTGCCCTACGAGGAGTTCTACCAGATGATCGAGGAGCGCTACGAGCCCTACCGCAAGTGGGCCCTGGAGGAAAACCGGGAGTCCAATGACCAGGAGCTGTGGTGCAAGTGGCTGCTGCCGGACTATGACCAGGCGCGGGTCCGGCAGGTCTGCCACGAGCTGAGCTTCCAGTACCGCCAGTGCAAGGGACGCCGGGTAGTGGTGGACGGCGGCGTGGAGGTCATCCGGGGCCTGCACGAGCGGGGCTACAAGCTGGGTATCATCTCCAACCTCATCGGCGAGAACGAAGTCCCCGACTGGCTGGAGGAGGACGGTCTGGACCGGTACTTTGACGCCGTGGTCCTCTCCTCCGTGTGCGGAATGCGCAAGCCCTGCTTTGAGATCTACCAGCTGGCCGCCAGGGAGATGGGCGTGGAGCTGAGCGAGTGCGTATCCGTGGCGGACAATATCAAGCGGGACATCCCCGGCGCCAAGAAGGCCGGCGTGGGCTGCAACATTATCTTCTCCTCCCCTGAGAAGAAGCACCCTGTGGAGTTCACCGAGGAGAACCGTCCCGACGCGGTGGTGGAGGACTTCCGGGAGATCCTGAACCTGCTGCCGCCTTTGAACTGAATGGATTTGGAGGACGTCCGGGGACAGAGGGTTCCCCGGGCGCATCTCCCCTTTTCCAGAGGACTATAACAACACGGAGGCTGATGGAATATGAACACCGACATCAGATACATCTTTCTGGACCTGGGAGGCACCTTCCGGGTCATCGACGAGGACCCCGCCTACCTCTCCGCCGCCCGGGCGAAGATCGCGGAGCTGTGCGGCGTGGAGACCGACAATCCCAGCCAGTGGTTCAGCGACGTGATCGACAAGCGGTACGACAAGTACCGGGACTGGGCACTGAAGTTCATGTGCGAGGCGCCGGAGGAGGTCCTGTGGACCCGCTGGCTGGCTTTTGACATGGACCGGGAGCGCATTTTAAAGAACGCCGCAGAGCTCACCTATCAGTACCGCCAGACCAAGGGCCGCCGCACGGTGGTGGAAGGCGGCGCCGAGACCGTGAAGGAGCTCTGTGCCCGGGGCTACACCTTGGGCATCATCAGTGACCTGGTTGGCAAACGGGAGGTGGACGAGTGGCTGGACGCCGATGGCCTGCAGCCCTATTTCAAGACCGTCCAGCAGTCCTCCATCACCTATGTCCGCAAGCCCGGCCCCGCCATCTACTACTACGCCATGGAGGAAGTGGGCGCCCTGCCGGAGAACTGCTGCTACGTGGGCGACAACCTGAACCGGGACATCGTGGGCGCCAAGGCCTGCGACTTCGGCATGACCGTCACGGTGCAGTATAACAAAGAAAAACCCCTGAAGCTGACGGAGGAGAACATGCCCGACGGCAAGGTCTACACCTTCCCCCAGCTGCTGGACATCTTCCCCGCCTGCGGGCAGGTGGCTGTCGACCGGCTGATTCCCCCCGGCGACGGACAGTAACCGTGTCCATTGGGAATCGGTTGGGTTCCCCGCAAGATTCCTGATTCTGAATTTAATGTAAACTGGAGGTTTTTGCAATGTCTGATTTCAAGCGCGGCGGCGCGCAGCTGGCGGAGGCCGTCAAGAGGGCATACGAGCTGGGACAGGACGATTACCACCTGGAGCCCATGGTTCTGGTGGAGAACGGAAAGCCCGTGGGCAAGATTTCCGACGGCGATGCCGCCATCTTCTGCTGCCGCCGGGGCGAGCGGGAGATTGAGCTCACCGAGATGTTCACGGAGGAGGGCTTCGACAAGGCGGAGCGCCGGAAGCTCAACAACCTGGACTTTGTCATCATGACCATGTACCACGACAAGTTCAAGGATCTCCCCATCGCCTTCGCCCCCGCCAAGGTGGTGAAGCCCCTGGCTCAGGTCCTCAGCGAGGCCGGGAAAACCCAGTTCCACTGCGCCGAGAGCGAGAAGTTCGCCCATGTGACCTTCTTCTTCAACGGCGGCGAGAACACCGCCTTCCCCGGAGAGGACGACCTGTGCTTCCCCTCCCCCAAGGGCATCGACTTTGACCAGAAGCCGGAGCTGTCCCTGCCCCAGGTGGCGGACGCCGTCATGGACGCCCTGGGCAGGTATGACTTCGTGGTGACCAATTTTGCAAACGGCGACGTCATCGGCCACACCCAGAACACCGAAGCCAAGATCAAGGCCTGCGGCTATGTGAGCCAGTATCTGGACAAGGTGGTCAACGACGCCCTGGGCAAGGGCTATGTGGTGGCCATCACCGCCGACCACGGCAATATCGAGAAGCTCTACACCGCCGCCGGCAAGCCCGACGGAGCCCACACCACCAACCTGGTTCCCTTCATCATGATCGACCCCGCCGATCCCAGCCCCATCCGGCTGCGGGACGGCTCCCTGGGAGACGTGTCTCCCACGGTGCTGAACGTCATGGGCATTCCCCAGCCCGCCGAGATGGACGGCAGACCCCTCTGTGAGGGCAAGGACTGGGGCCAGGGCCGGAAGATGCTCCTGATCATCTGCGACGGCTGGGGCCTTGGCACCGGCGACGACGGCGACGCCATCCACCTGGCGGACACCCCCTACTGGGACTCTCTGCTGGCGGAGAAGTCCTGGTCCAAGCTCCATGCATCCGGCGAGTTTGTGGGCCTGGGCGCCGGTAAAGCCGGCAACTCCGAGGCGGGCCACTCCAACCTGGGCGCGGGCCGCTGCGTGATGCAGGACGACGTCCGTCTGGATGCCGCCGTGAAGGACGGCAGCTTCAAACAAAATCCCATCTTCCTCCAGGCCATTGAGCACGCCAAGAAAAACGGCACCGCTCTGCACCTGCTGGCCTATCTGACCTACAAGTCCTCCCACGGCTGCATCGACTACCCGCTGAACATCTGCGAGATGGCCCGGGACAACGGCCTCAGCCGGGTGTATCTCCACATCATCTTCGACGGCCGCTCCACCGACCCCGGCTCCGCCCCCGCCCTTCTGGCGGAGACGGACGCCAAGCTGGAGGCCATCGGCGTGGGCCGCATTGTGGACGGCGTGGGCCGCGGCGTAGCCCTGGACCGCGACAAAAACTACGACAAGGTCAAGCGTGCCTATGACGCCATGGTGGAGGGCGCCGGAACCCGGTACGAATAAACGACCACCGGCGGGCATATTTTCCCGCTGCTTAAAAGGCGGCGCGGCAGACGCCGCGCCGCCTTTGTACGATTTGCAGTGAAATACAGCGGTTTTTTTTGCGTTTTTCCCAATCCCTTGTGAAAATTCAAACAGATATTGACGGGACGGTTTGAATGGGAGTAAAATATAGCCGCAATGAACAAGGCCTCCGGTGGTAATTATGCAAAACTGTGTGAACGCACACAGTTCCCGGGAAGTCCTGCTCTGACTGTCTCTGTGCCCCTGTGGAACCGGCGGCGCGGCAGACGGCAAAACATGGAAAGGAAGAAAGAGCTGATGAACGAAAAAAATCTCAAGGTACTGGCGGCGGAAATTCGGCTGGAGACGCTGAAGGTGATCCACAGCCGGGGCTTCGGCCATGTGGGCGGGTCCATGGACCTGGCGGACCTGATGGCCGTGCTGTACGGCGAGGTCATGAAGTTCGACCCCAAGAATCCCCGCTGGGAGGACCGGGACTGGCTGGTGCTCTCCAAGGGCCACGCGGGCCCGGTGGCCTACGCCACCTTCGGACTGATGGGCTTCTACCCCATGGAGGAGGCCTACACGCTGAACCAGCCCGGGACGAAGTTCCC
>CAJTZI010000003.1 GCA_910584075.1 uncultured Oscillibacter sp. | reverse complement strand
GGAGTGGGTGGAGATGTCGGCAATAGTGGCAGACAGCTCCTCCACGGCGCTGGCCTGCTCAGTGGCGCCCTGAGCCAGAGCCTGTGCACCGGTGGAGACCTGCTCGGCGCCGGAGGAGACCTGCTCGGCGCTGAGGTCAATCTGGGCCAGAGTGTCGCTGAGATTGCGGTTGATGGCGCGGATGGACTTCAACACGGCGCTCAGATCGCCCACATAGAGCTCCTCGGTTTTCGTGCGGCAGTTGAAATTGCCGCCGCCCATCTCCTCCAACAGGAAGCAGATGTCACCGATGACTCCGGAGAGAACATGCTGGCTGGTCCGCAGGGCCTGACACATCTCGCCCAGCTCGTTCTTGCTCTCGTAATCCACAGGCACTTCCAGGTTGCCCTCGCTGAAGCCCACCAGGGCCACGCGCACCTGCTCGGCGGGAACCACAATGCTCTTAATGATGATCAGGGCGATGCGGATCACCACGATGGTGGCAATAACCATGGCCACAACAATGGCGATCATGGCAATGTTGGAAATCACTGCCTGCTGGTCAATAATCTTTTTCTCCTCGGTCTGGAGTCTTGCGGCAAGGGCGTCGCCGGCAGTGGCAGCCTGATTCAAAGCCGGAGTGCAGCTCTCCACAATCATCTCAGCGGCCTTCTGCTGGTTCGTCCGGACTGTCTGTCCGATGGTGGTGGCCTCGGTCTCCCACCCCTTCACCAGGTTGACGAAATTGTTCAGCTCAGTCTTGTCGTCCAAAGGATACAGGCTGTTCAGCTCAGTCAATGTACTCTCCAGTACACTGATCTGCTCGTTGGCTGTATCCACACTGGACACATCGCCGGACAGTACCGCGTCGCGCAGATTGCGGGCGGCACGGTTATACTCAATACGGCACTCGGACGCCAGCTGGGTGGACTTGACATACCGCTCCAGAATATCGGTATACTGGCCCTTCTGCACGCTCATCAGGATCAGCGACGCAATAATGATGACTACGGAGACAGCGACGGTGATTCCGTAACCCATGATCAGGCTCTTCCTGATCTTCATGTTCTTGATCATTTCCGATCTCCTCCTCAGTTTTCGTATATCCCGGACTTTCTTTATATTCTAATCGGCTCCGCGGCACTAAACCACGTCTCCGTATCTTCCCCGCTCCACATCTCCAAAGATATGGCCGTCTACCAGGGTGATGACTCTGCGGCGCATGATGTTGACGTATTTGCTGGCGTGGGTCGCCATGATCACGGTGGTCCCTCTCCGGTTGACCTCGTTCAGCAGGATCAGCATATCCCAGATGTTGTCGTCGTCCAGATTGGCGGTAATCTCGTCCAGCACCAGGATGGGCGGGCTGTTGATCAGGGCCCGGGCCAGTTCCACCCGGCGGCACTCGCCGATAGACAGCTCCCCGGGATACATTTTCTCTGTGCCCCGCATCCCCACCAGACCCAGCACCTTCTGGATCCGCTCGTCAATGTGCTTCGCACTCTCAAACCTGCGCCTGCCGATCATGGCGGCCATCCGCAGGTTCTCCTCCACCGTGATCCGCCGGGCCAGCGTCTGCTCCTGGCACACCTTGCCGAACAGCAGGGCCGTCTGGTTGTGACTCCACGGAAACAGCCGGGCCAGATCCTTCCCGTTCAGTGAGACAGTTCCCTTGTCCGGCTTCAGCTTGCCGGAGATCAGGTCCAGCAGAGTGCTCTTTCCCGCCCCGCTGCTGCCGACCAGAAAGACGAACTCCCCCTGTTCCACGGTGAGATCCACGTCCTCCACACCGGTCTCCAGACGTTTTTCGCCCCGGCGGTGCTTCTTCTGCACCTTATAATATTTTGTCACCTTTTCCAGCGTGATGGTGGGCATGGCCTGCGCTCCTGTACCTCAGTGATGGCGAAGGGTACCCTTCCCTCTTGAAATGCGGCGTACCCTTCTGTTATAATACCATTGTTGATGGGTATCATGCAAGAGTTATCTCGGATTTTTTGGTGGTGAAAACGTGAGAAAATCAGCTTCCCCCAGTCGGACCAGACGGAACCTGGCGCTGATCATTCTGCTGGCCGTTCTCTGTGTCGGCGCTGTGGAGCTGGCAGCCTGTTCTTTTTTTGCCCCAGCCGTCTATGAGCAGATCACCGCTCCTGTCCGGCAGGGCGCCCAGACGGCGGCTTTAGCCTGCGGCCGCGCCGCCGCCGCCCTCTCCCAGGCCTCCGAGGAGGCTCACCGGCTGGTCTCCCGCCGCATCTCGGCGGCCGGAGTCCAAACCGCTGTCCTCTGGTCCCGACTCACGGCCCCCAAGGAGGAAGCGCTGCCGGAGGAGGACATTCAGCTGGCTGACGATCCGGTCCTGACCGGCGGCGGCCCCGCCGCGGACCCGGCTGTTACAGAGTTAAACGTAATCAACGGCCAGGAAATCCTGACCGGCGGAACCATCCCTATTGTCTATTTCAACCAGGGCAGTGAAACCTGGGCGGACCAGCCCTACGGCACCGATGACATCGGACGCTACGGCTGCGGCCCTACGGCCATGGCCATGGTGGTCGGCAGCATGACCGAGGCGGACACCGATCCCCTCCAGATGGCCCAGCTGGCCGTGTCCCTGGGACACTGGGCCAAGCGGGGCGGCTCCTACCTCTCCGTTGTGGAGGGTCTGGCCTCCGCGTCCGGCCTCACCGCCGTCTCTCTCCAGGAGCGGACGCCGGACGCCCTGATGGACGCCCTGACGGGCAGCAATCTCCTGGTGGCCCTCATGGGCCCCGGCCACTTCACCAAAGGCGGCCACTTCATTGTTCTCCGGGGAGTCACCCTCAGTGGAAAAATCCTGGTGGCCGACCCCAACAGTCAGGAGCGGAGCCTCATGGAGTGGGAGCCGGAGCTGATCTTGGAGGAGCTCTCCCGCAGCACCTCTGACGGCGCGCCTCTGTGGGTCATCTCTCAAAATCCGCCATATGGCGGCTGACAAACATGGGACAAGGCGCCGGCCCGGTGTGGGGCCGGCGCCCTGTTGTCATTTATAGATGGATTTCTCACGGGTCAGCTTGCGGTTCAGCACCCGGTCCAGCTCCAGAACCTGTTCCAGCAGGCGGCGGTTGGCCCCAATCTGAGCCGCCAGAGGCGCCTCCGCCTCTGTCTCCGCCTCCTCCCCGTTCAGCAGCTGCGTAAGCCGCAGGGCCGCCTCCGGTTCCAGGGCATCCCTCTGCTCCTTCAGCGCCCTTCGGGCCTGACGGAGCCTGTGTACCGGTTCCTCCCGCATGGAGACCAGCATCTGAATGGCCACTTGGTCATCCCGGTCCATGGCCTCCGCCATCTGGCGGGAGACATCCATCACCTCATTGAGCAGGTTGTAAATTCGCTTCGCCTGCACATGGGCATCCAGCAGCGTTGACGCTTCCATTCTGGCACCTACTTCCCGGATTCCCCGTTTTTCTGTGCCTCCCGGAAGGCCTCCCGCAACTCGTTCACCATGGTCTTCACATGGGTCAGAGGATCGCTCCGGCGGCCGATCTTCACCCGGCCCAGCTCGTAGGTGAAGTATTCATAGAGCTGTGTCAGGTTGGCGCTGATGGGGTACTGCTGATCCAGCGTCTGGTCCAGATAGTTGATAATATCGATGCTGCGCTGGACGGAGGCTTCAAACAAGGCCCAATTCTCCTTGCCCAGCGCCAGCTCCGCCTGGGTCAGCCGCTTCACCAGCTCGTCGTACAGCAGGAGAAGCAGCTCACCCTGGGTCATGGTGTTGATGCTCTGTTCCTTATACTGTTGGAAGCCTCGCATTTCCATTCTCTGTGGCACTCCTTAATTAAACCCCGCCCATCATCTGGGCCAGTGAGGAACTCTGGGAGTTCATCTGGGCGATCAGCTGCTCCAGCTTGGAGAATTGGGTCGTATAATAGTCCACCTGATCGGACATCTTATCCTGCCACTTCTCGATCTGGGTATCCAGGTTATCCAGCTGCTTCTGGATATAGTTGGAATAAATGGAGGTGGGAGCCAGCGGAGAGCCCGCCTTTTCCACCAGTGTTCCCTTGGTGGCACCGGTGGTGCCGCCGAAGACCTCCAGGGGCTCCTTAATGGCGGCTACCAGGCCGTTGGTGGCTGCGCCGTTGTCTGTGCTCTTGGAGAAGATGTCCTTCACCCGGTCCGGGTCGCTGTCCAGGGTGTCCCGCAGGATTTTTTCATCAAAGGACAGGGTGCTCAGGCCGTTGCTGTAATTCACGGTGATGCCCGCAGCCTTCAAATCCGCGCCGTCCTGGCCGTACATGGACACGGCGGAGGTCAGACGGCTGTAAAGGCTGGACAGGTCCCGGTCACCGAACAGGATGCCCGTCTTGGCCTTCTCCTCCCAGTCCTCAATGGCGCTGTCGGTCATGCCCTCCTTGTCGTCATCGGTCAGAGGCTCATAGAACAGCTTATTGCTGCGCTGGAGGGGCATGGTGGAATAGGCGTTCTTGATCTGGGTGACCATCTCGTTGTAGTCGTTGACAAAGGATTTGACGGCCTCCACGATCTTGTCGGAATCGGAGGAGGTGGTAAAGGTGATCTTCTCCGCTGTCCGGTCCAGCTCACCGGTGTAAACGGGGTTGCCCTTGTCATCCAGCTTCGGGTTGCCCGCGTCGTCCACGGCCTGCTTATACCCAAACTCCCCCTTGAGGGTGACGGAGAGACCGTCGAAGTCGACGATGTTGGAACTGCGGGTCAGCTCCATCTCCTTGCCATCAATGGTGGCGGTGAAGATGGCGTCCTGTCCCTTGGCAGTCTGCTCCGCGGCGCCGAAGAGCTTGCCGCCCAGACCATCCTTGCTGAACTGGATCTCCCCGGCGGTGCCGGTCTCCTTGGCGGTAAAGGTAAACTCATTGGTGAGCTTGGAGTAGCTGACATTGACGCCGGCATCCTTGTTGCTGTTGATGCGGCTGATGATGGTGCTCAGCTCCGTCTTCTCCGTGAAGTCTCCGATCTTGACACCGTTGATCTCCAGGGCGTAGGTGGTGTTGCCGTTCTTGTCGGTGCCGCTCTCCAGGCCCTTCAGCCCCTCCTCGCCCAGCAGGTCCTTCAGCGTCTTGTTTGTATTGAGGTAGCTGGTCAGCTGGGTGCTGCCAAAGCCCATGGACTTGCCCACGCTGGAGGAGACCGCAAAGGAAGAGCCCTCCTGACCAGCCTCAAATTTCAGCTGAACACCCTTGACGACGCCGTCCTCCGAGGTCTTCTTCGCGTCCGCCATCGTGTCGCTGACCTTGAGCTTGCTGGTGCCGTCGGACAGTTTTCCAAAGGCGTCGTCAATGCTCTTCTGCAGGGCCGCCACGTACGCGTCGTCCCGCTGCTGGCGGGATTCCGCGCTTGTGAGCTCCTCCCCGTTTTCCAGTTTCGTCTTCAGCGAATCATACCACTTGTAATTCTTATCGAGATTCGCGATAATATCTTCCTTGGTCGGCATCTTGATGGTTTTTGTCACGCCGTCCAGAGTGATGGTCAGGGGGGACTTGCCGAGGTAGTCCACGCTGTTCACTTCCTTAGTGAGCTCCTTCACCCGGAAGGACTTGCTTCCCTCGCCGGTGCTGACGCCAAAGGCCTCTTTCATGCTGTCGCTGACGCCGCTGATATAGATCTTGTTGTTGGCCTGATCTTTGAAAGAGATGCTGTTGTTCACCTTGTCGACCTCGATGCTCACCATCTCAGAGGCCTTTTTGCCGCCGCCGTTGGAGAGGGAGATGGTCTGGCCCTCCAGCTGCTTGCGCATGTTCTCCGCCAGGTCCTCAATGCTGTCGAACACGTCGCCCTCGCTGAAAGTAAAGGAGAGGGTCTGGTCCTTGCCGTAGTTCAGGCTCATGGTGCCGCTGAAGCTGCTGACGGTCATCTTGTCAAGGTCAAAGCTCCCGGAGGCGGCCGCAGAGGCATACTTCCCCTCCGCGTTGCCTGTCAGGGCGGAACCGCTGAGCTTGTAAGTGGCGGCGGTGGCCAGCTGCCGCACGCCGTTGATGACCACGTCGCTGCTGCCCCTGCCGGAGGCTGCCACCTTGGAGGCATTGGCGCCGTTGGCAACCGTCCGCACCGCCTGATTGAAAAAGCTGCTGGACATCAGGTTGGTGGTGGAGGTATAGGAGGTGTACTTGGAGGTAAAGCCCGCCATTTTGCTGATGATGTCCCGGTAGGCCTCCTGCTGCCAGCCCAGCTTTGTGCGCTGCTGGTTCAGACTGGAAATCTTGTTCTTATAGCCGGAGATCGCGTTTTCGATCATGCTCTCCGTATCCATGCCGCTGGCAAGGCCGCTGATGACATTTCTGGTGCCGTATATGCTAGTGGCGCTGGAGCCCCTGGTACCGCTGATCGATGCCATATTGATCCACTCCCTTCATGAAATAGCATCCGGCTCCCGTCCCCTTCCGGGTATGGACCGGTCCGGCCGCCGGATAAAGTTTTTTTACAATTCCTCTATGTTTTTTTATCGACATATAGTATAATAAAAATAAGAGGTCCGCACATAGTTTTTACAGTAAGGGGGAAAAACCTTTGACGCAAATCATCACTGTTACAAATCAAAAGGGCGGCGTTGGGAAAACTACGGTGGTTTCCGCCCTGGTCTGCGGCCTGCATGAACGGGGCGCCCGGGTCCTGGGCATTGATCTGGATCCCCAGGGCAACCTGGGCTTCACCTTGGGCCTGGACATCGGTGACGGCTACACGGTTTACGACGTGCTGAAGGGAAACTGTGCCATTGAGCAGGCCATCGCCCACACGGAGTACGGAGACATCCTCTCCTCGGACATCCTGCTCTCCGCCGCGGAGGTGGAGTTCACCGCCCCCAGGCGGGAGTTCATGCTCTCCCAGCAGCTGGACGCTGTAAGAGACAGCTACGACTTCATCATCATCGACACGCCGCCTTCTCTGAACATCCTGACCATCAACGCCTATGTGGCCTCCACCGGCATCATCCTCCCCATGGAGGCGGAGGTTTTGAGCCTTGTGGGCATCTCTCAAATCCAGGATATCATCGAGACGGTGCAGAATTCCTTCAATCCCAACCTGAAAGTTCTGGGAATTCTGCTGAACAAGTACAATCCCCGCCTCACCCTCTCCCGGGACATTCTGGACCTGGCGGAACAGGTGGCGGAGCAGCTGCACAGCCAGGTGTTCTCCGCCAAGATCCGGCGGAGCGTCAGTGTCGCCATGGCCCCGGCCTACGGCCAGAGCGTCCTGAGCTACAAGCCCGACGCCACCTCCGCCCGGGACCTGCAAAAGATTGTCAGCGCCGTGGCAGGGGACAGGTTTCCCCGCCGTAAAAAACGATAATTTTTACATGAAGGAGAGTTCGTTATGGCCTCAAATAAAGATTCCAAGACCAGCAAAACCGCCCATGTGATGAATCTTCTCAGCAAAAACCGGAACACGGAACCGGCCCCCACCCCCCAGGCGGAGACGGCAGCTTCCGCGGCCCCCGCGGCTCCCGCGCCGGAATCCTCCGCCCCCGCCGCGGCCCCCATTCCGCCCATCATCGCCTCCATCAATGCCGACGCCGCCGTCTCCTCCCAGATCAAGGACGCCCTGGAGGCCTCTTTGAATCCGGCGAAGCCCGCCGTCCAGACGCCGCCGCCCGCTCCGGAACCGGCCCGCACGGCGCCTGTCGCGCCCGCTGCGCCCGCTGCGTCTCAGCCTGCTCCGGAACCGGAGCCTCCCCAGGTGGCCGCGCCCGCGCCGCAGCCCGCGGAAATCGCCGCGCCCCACCCCGCAGAGCCCGCTGCGCCCCGGCAGGCGGAGTACGAGCCGCCCGCCTATGTCAACGTCATGGAGGTCCTGGTGCGGGAAAAGGCTGAGAAGTACATGCGCGCCTCCGGCATGTGCTGCTGTGATCACTGCATGGTGGACGTCATGGCCTACACCCTGAGCCACCTGCCGCCCAAGTACGTGGTCATGAGCAAGGGCGAGATGATCCCCAAGCTCACTTTCTACGAGGTGCAGCACAGCAGCGACATTACCACCCAGCTGATGCAGGCCTGCAAAATCGTGGCTAAATCCCCCCACCACGGCAGAGTGTAAATCCTGTGAAAAAAGATCCGGCACGCCAGGTGCCGGATCTCTTTATATCTGGAGCCCCATTCCGGCCCTCAGTCATGTCCCTCCGCGTCTTCCCCTCGCTCCTGCTCCGCGGTATCCGGTTCATCCGGCTCTTGGTTGGGAGAGGTGTGGTTCAGCTGATCCCAGAGGAAGTTCACATCCTCCATACAGGTAAAGTAGATGTTGGTGATCACCTGGTTGGGGATCCCCAGCTCCTCCGCGAAGGCGGTGATGGCATTCCAGTTGGCCGTCTCATAGCTCAAAACCAGCTGGTAGAGCTTTCCGCAGCGCCCCTCCTTGCGGATGAGGGCCGCCTTGATCTCATCCGCCACAGGCACCTCTTCCAGGATCTCCTCCAGCGGCGCGTCCACCAGGTAGTTCAGCGTGGAGAACATACCCATCAGATAGGCCTCCGACCGGCTGATGGGCATATCCTTGGCGTGCTTCATCAGCTCACTGCAGAAGTTGGCCCGGATGAAGGAGAGCTTCAAAAACTCCTCCGCACCACTGGTATCTGCGTTATCCATATTGCTGGCACTCAGCAGGTAAATCCACTGCTTCAGCTGCCCCAGGCCCAGGGTCATGATAGCCTGGTGAATGGTGGTAGCCCGGTGACGCAGGGCGAAATAGGCGGAGTTGGCCATCTTCAAAAGGCCGAAGGTCAAACTGGCGTCCATGGAGATCAGCCGCTCGATCTCGTCCACGTCCGGCTCATCCCTTGTCACCGCCACCATCAGCTGGAAGAAGCTGCTCTGGAGATAGGCGCTGTTGTGGACCGCCGTGGTCACGCGCTCCGCCACATAGCTTCCCTCCAGGGCGTCCGCTCCCATGTTCACCGCCCGCTGGTAGCCCGCCTCGTCCTCAATGTTGCTGACGATGCACTTCTTGTTCATGCTGTGGGCAATTTCGATGGTATTGCGCATAGACGCCGGAGCAATGGTCTCGGAGTTGATCTTGATGTAGTCGATGCCGTCCATCAGCGTCAGATAGCGGGGGGCAAACTCAAACTCGTTGACCGCGATCTTATAGCCCTCCTTGGCAAACTGCTCCACAAAACGCATGGACAGGGGGTGAATAATGACGCTGTCGTCGATCTGAATCACCAGCTCCGACCGGTCAAACAGCCGGGGAGTCTTCCGCATCAGCAGCGCGGTGGTGAAGGTCATAAAATTCAAGGAGCCTTTCAGGGCCTTGGTGCTGTTCTGGGTCAAAAAGCTGTACACCGTGTCGGCGGAGGCAAAATCTCCGGCGGAGGAATTGTCGGAGCTGAAAGCCTGATTCTCTCCGTGGTACAGGATCTCATAGCCCAGAATTTTTCCGCTCACATCTTTGATCGGCTGCCTTACAATATATTTACTAGCCATGGGGTTCCCTTCTTTACCATTGTTACTTGGCCTTTACATCCAGCAGATGGTCGATCACCCGCACCAGATGGCCGATCTCCGGCTTGCTCATCTGCTCGTCCGCGCCCAGCTCTTTGCCCTTGCGGCGCATCTCCTCGGTAATCAGGGAGGAGAAGATAATCAGCGGCAGATGTGTAAACTCCTTGTCGTCCTTGATCAGCTTGGTCAGCCGGTGGCCGTCCATCTGGGGCATCTCAATATCCGTGATGACCAGAGACACGTTCTTGTCCAGCTTCTCGCCGCGGATGGTGTTCAGGTAGTGCCACAGCTCCTGTCCGTCGGGGAACATCCGGGTATTGACATAGCCGGACTTGTGCAGGGCCTCCTCAATCATTTTGCTCAAAAGCACGGAGTCCTCCGCCACCAGAATGGCCGCGTCACTGCGCTGGCGCTCGCCCAGCTGGTCGATCTCCGACATCTGGATGGTGGTCTCCGGTGCGATCTCCGCCACGATCTTCTCAAAGTCCAGGATGGTAACCAGGTCGCTGCCGCACTGGGCAATGCCGGTGGCCACGCCCTCGTTTCCGCCGGACACCGTCTTGTCCGGCTTCTGGATGTCCTTCCAGGAGATGCGGCTGATGCCCACCACCGTGTGGACCCGGAAGGCAATATTCATCTTGTTGAAATTGGTGACAATGAACAGGTCCTTGGGGCCCTTTTCCGTCTCCACCCCCAGCAGGTACCTGGGCAGGTCCACCACCGTGATCACAATGTCCCGGGGTTTGAAGATGCCCTCCACCGCCGGGTGGGCGTGGGGCATGCTCTTCACCGGCGCGGAGACGATGATCTCCTTCACCTTGGCGACGTTGATGCCGTACAGGCTGTTGTTGATGGTGAACTGCATGACCTCGATCTCGTTTGTGCCGGACTCCAGCAAAATGCCCCTTTTATCCTCTTCCAACATGTTCCGAACACTCCTTCCAATGGTTGTATTTAGGATGGCGCCGCGTCAGTTTCCGCATGCGGTCAGCCTCTCTTTAGAAAATATGCTCCGGCTTGCCATAGCAGCGCACACAGCCCAGGCCGGTGCCCACGTCGAAAAGCAGCGTGCGGGCCACTGTACCGCCCACGTCCTCCTGCAAAAGTTTGACGCCCTCACGTTTCAGGGTGTTGTGCACACTTTCGATATTCCGCTGCCCAATGTTGGACAGCGATCCGCCCTTGATCTCAAACATCTTCGCGCCGCCTGCAATCTTGGCGGTAATACGGCTGCGGGAGGCGCCCTTGGCCTCCATCATCTTCAATGTCTCACGAATTCCCGTGTCGGCGTACTTCATCGTATTCTTGCGGCCTGGCTCCATGTTCAGCGGCAGCATGATGTGGATCAGCGCCCCCAGCTTGATCTTCTGGTCGTACAGGCAGATCCCGATGCAGGACCCCAGCGCATAGGTGATCAGCATTCCGCTGTTTTGTGCCATTTTCATATCCGCGATGCCGATTGTGATCTTACTCTCCACTGTCTACTCCCAGCTTCCTCAGCAAAAAGTTTAGAGACCGGATGTCCGGTGATAACAACAGGCGGCAGGGGATCTCCTTGCCGTTGCAGATAAAGTCCCCGCCAATGGTCATGATATAGTCGGACTGCCCGCCGTACTCCGCCATGGGCACCGCCATGATAGCGCCCTGCATATCCACAGTAAATGCGGGAACCGTCAGCTCGATGTCGATGCCGGCCAGTCCGCTCAGCGCGTTGATAAAGGTGGAGATCATGATGTTGCCCACCTCGGTCAGGGCCGAGCTCTCCAGCTCCTGGAGGTCTATGTAGTCCTTCACGCTCTGGCCCAGCATACTGTCCAGCACCAGATTCACAAATTCCAGCTGCTGCACGGAAAGCATGATGCCGCTGATCTGCCCGCTCATGCCCACCAGCACGCCGGCGGTGATCTCCTCTGGGCCGCCGATCCACTCGATGGCCTCATTGTAGCCCATGATGCGGACCTCCGGCATCTGAATGCGCACCGTCTTTCCGATCAGGGCGGACAGGGAAGTCGCGGCGTTTCCGGTGCCGATGCTGCCGATTTCCTTCAGCGTATCCAGCTCCAGGGAGCTGAGCTCATCATAATTTTTAATCGTCATAGCCCCCTCCTGTCTCAGCTGCTCAGGCCGTTGATGGTGCTCTCAATCTCGTCGGAGGTCTGCACCATTTTCAGCGCCATGCCATAGGCCCGCTGGGTCTCAATCACCTTGGTAAGCTCCTCCGCCAAATCCGCGTTGGACTGCTCCACCACACCCTGAACCACCTGGCTGTCGCTCAGGCGGATTCCGCCGTTCTTGTCCACGGCCAGGAACCGGGTGCCGTCAATATGCTCCATGCCGCTGTAATTGATATAGTCGAACACACCCACCGGCTGCTCCGCGTGCTGGTCGTCCACCTCGATCATGCCGCCGCTGCGGCTGAGGACGAAGCGGCCCTGGTTGTCCGAGAGGTAGTAGACCGTCTCCATGAGGGGCACGCCCTCATCGTCCACCTCGCCGCTGGCCTGCTGCAGCTCGGAGATCACAAAGGCTCCGTTCCTGGTAAGGGAGACCTCGTTGCTGGCCAAATCCACCACGGCAAAAAAGCCGTCGCCCACGATCATGTAATCCTGGTCCCGCTCCGTAATGACCGGAGCGCCGGTGGAGAAATCGGTATCCGTGACCCACAGGGCGGAGCCCACGCCGGAGGGCAGCTCATCGTTCTCAATGGCCCGGATATTGTCATACATCAAGGCGGTGAAGCGGGCCTTCTCCGCCTTGAAGCCGTATGTGTTGACGTTGGCAATGTTGTTGCTGTGCACGGTCAGCCGCTTCAGCTGTTGGTGGGCGCCTACCGCGCCGATGAAAAAGGATTGATTCATATCTTGGCAGCCTCCTCAGTCAAATCAGACCATCCGGCCCACGTCGTTGGCACTTCTGGTCATCAGCTCATTGTAGATCTTGCTGATCTGGGCCGCGCTCTGGAACGCCCGCTGGTAGGTGATCATCTCCGTCATCTGCTTGACCATATCCGTGTTGGACCGCTCCAGATATCCGTTCCAGACCTCGAAGTTCTCCAGAGGCTGGGCGCCTTCGCCGGTGAAAAGGCCCATATCGTTGTGGACCAGCTGCTCGTTGTCCTCAAATGCATAGACGCCCAGCCTGCCGATCAGGCCGCCGCCGTCGTAGTAGATCAGCCCCTGCTCCGTGGCGGTGATCTTGTCCGTCCCCAGGTAGATGGGCTGTCCGTCCGGGTCCAGAACCCGGCCGTAGCCCGGGAGGCACAGGTATCCCTCGTCATTCAGGGAGAAGTTTCCCATTCTGGTGTAGGCGATCTCCCCGTCCTGATCCTGCACGGCGAAAAAGCCGTCGCCGTTGATGGCGAAGTCCAGCGGCAGCCCCGTGGGCTCCTGGATGCCCTGGGCGTAATCCGTGTAGATCTGACTGGGCGCCCGGATATAGCTCTGACGGCCGATCTCCTGGCCAATGTTGTAGATATTGCCCACCCGGCTGTACATCACATCGTCAAAGGTACTTGCCGTGTACCGCTGCTGCTTGTACCCGGCGGTGGAGATGTTCACCATGTTGTTGCCGATCACATTGAGGTTTTGCTGGTGGGTCAGCATGGCGGAGGTGAGATTGTAAAAGCCCTTATACATATGTTACCCCTTCTTCCTC
Organism: uncultured Oscillibacter sp.; assembly: GCA_910584075.1. GTDB lineage: Bacteria > Bacillota > Clostridia > Oscillospirales > Oscillospiraceae > Oscillibacter. Next base: position 98,811 of record CAJTZI010000003.1, on the reverse strand, counting down.
CTGGCGTTCGGGATTTTCCCGTCGTTCATGTATGCTTCCATATAGGCTCGCAGCTTCTGGATGGCCCGGGTGTGGATCTGGGAGATCCGGGGCTCGCTGAGCTCCATCACCTGGGCGATCTCCTTCAGGTGCAGATTTTTCTCATAGTAGAGAGAGAGGACAATCTGCTCATTCTTCCGCAGTGTGCCGATCCCCGCCGCCAGAGCCCGCTGCATCTCCCGCTCCTGGAGCGCCGTCTCCGGCTGGCTCTGGGTATCGCTGGAGGGGATCTCCAGCTGGTAGCCGTCCTCCCGGGTGTCCATCAGCATATCCAAAGAGAGGATGCTGCTCAGCGCCACGTTGGCGGCGTCCTTCTGATACCGCTCCGGGGTCACCCCCAGCCGCTCGGCCATCTCTCCCTCCGTGGGGTAGCGGCCCAGCTCCGAGGAGAGCTCCGCCGCCGCAAGGTCAATCTCCCGGGCCCGCTGGCGGACGTTCCGCGGCATCCAGTCCTGCTTCCGGGCCAGATCAATCACCATGCCCCGAATGCGCTTGGAGACGTAGGTCTCAAACTTGACCCCCTTGTCGGGGTCATATTTGTCAATGGCCCACAGCAGCGTCAGGATGCCCTCGTTGATAATGTCGTCAATCTGGGCAAAGCTGCTGTAAACCCCGCGGATCTGCATGGCGGCGTTTTTGATCAGTCCCTCGTACCGCAGGACCAGAGGCCATTTCAGCTCCTCATTGCCGCTCTCCTTGTAGAGGCGCAGCAGGTCCTGAGTCTCCATGGCCTCAATCTCCCGCTCGGTGTACTGTCTGGCGGCCGCGGCCTCGCTCATGTTCCCACCGCCCTTCTGTCCCGGGCGGGGGTGTCCAGTGTGATGTTGCCCAGGGCCTGGATCTGCACGTTGCTGGTGATCTCATTGAAGGAGAGCACATAGACGTTGGGATAGAACTGGGTGATCATCTTGCTGAAATAGCCGCGAATCACCTGGCTCACCAGAATGATGGGAGTCTGAGAGAGGTCGCTGAACTTGCGCATCTGCTCCGCCAGCTGCCCCACGATCTGCTGCATGAGGTCCGGCCCCATGGCGAGGTACACGCCCTGCTCGTTCCGGGTCAGGGAGGCGATGATCTTCTTCTCCACCTCCGCGTCCAGAGTGACCACACGGAGCTGGCCGTCCTCGCAGAAGCGGCGGGTGATGGTGCGGGCCAGAGCGCCGCGGACCTGCTCCGTGGCGGCGTCGATGTCCCGGCCCTGGGAGAGACTGTCCACCAGGGTCTCCAGAATAATGCCCAGGTCCTTGATGGGCACGCCCTCCCGCAGGAGGTTTCGCAGAACCTTTTCCAGTGTGGCGTAGGTGACCACGCCGGGGATGGCCTCCTCCACCAGCTCCGGCTCCGTCCGCTTCAGGTTCTCCACCAGCTGAATGGTCTCCGCCCGGTTCAAAAGCTCGTGGGCGTACTTCCGGATGGTCTCCGACAGGTGGGTCAGCATGACGGACAGCGGATCGATGACGTTGTAGCCGTAGATCTCCGCCATCTCCTTGTTCTCCGGCAGAATCCATCGGGAGGGGATGCCGTAGGCGGGCTCGATGGTCTCGATGCCGTCCACCTCCCCCAGGGGGTTGGCCGGCTCCAGGGCCAGATAGTAGTCCACCAGAATCTCGCCCCGGGCTACCTCCTCGCCCCGGATTCGGATGACGTACTGGTTCGTCCCCAGGGACGAGGCGTCGTGAAGGCGGATGGAGGGGAAGACGAAGCCCATGTCCTGGGCGTACTGCCGCCGGAAGATGACAATGCGGCTGATGAGCTTGCCGCCGTGGCTCTCGTCCACCATGGGGATCAGGCTGTATCCGAACTCCATCTCCACGGGCTCCACGGACAGCAGGGAGTAGACGTTATTGATGTCCTTGTAGTAGTCGGTCTCGCTGGGAGCTGCGGCCTCCGGCTGGACCTCCGCGCTCTGGGCGGCCGCCTCCGCGGCAATCCGCTCCTGCTCCATGCGGCGGCTGATGAACACGCCGCCACCCACCAGCACACTGCCGCCCAGGGCCAGGGCCAGATGGGGCGTATTGGGAATCACCGCCAAAAACCACAAAATGACTCCGGTGGTTATAATGGCTCTCGGCTGGGCCTTGAACTGCTTGATGACATCCTTATTCAGGCTGCCTTCGGACACCGACCGGGTGACGATCATGCCGGTAGCGGTGGAGATCATCAGGGCCGGCAGCTGGGACACCAGGCCGTCGCCGATGGTGACGATGGAATAGCGGTTCAGGGCGCTGACAAACTCACCGTGGTTGATGAGGATCTCAATGATCACACCGCCCAGGAAATTGATCATGGTGATCAAAAGCGACATAATGGCGTCGCCCTTGACAATCTTGGTGGCGCCGTCCATAGCGCCGTAGAAGTCGGCCTCCTTCTGGATCTTGTGGCGCCGCTCCCGGGCGTCCTGCTCGTTGATCAGGCCGGAGCTGAGGTCGGCGTCAATGGCCATCTGTTTGCCGGGCATGGCGTCCAGGGTGAAGCGGGCGGCCACCTCGGCCACGCGCTCGGCGCCCTTGGTGATGACGATAAACTGCACCAGCACGATGATCAGGAAGATGACCACGCCGATGACGATATTGCCGCCGGTGATCAGGTTGCCAAAGTTCTGGATGACCTCACCGGCATATCCATGGTAGAGAATCTGCCGGGTGGTGGATACGTTCAGTCCCAATCGGAACAGCGTGGTAATCAGAAGGAGCGAGGGAAAGATGGAAAATTCCAGCGCGTCTGAGATGTTCATGGTGATCATGAGGATCATGATCGAAAGGCCGATGTTGATAATCAGCAGAAAGTCCAACAGCTGGGTTGGCAGCGGGATGATCAAAAACAAAACGATGACCACGACGCCGAGGGATATTGCATTGTTCAGTATCCGCTTCATGCGCCGGTCACCTCCCGCCCCGTAAGTTCCTTTCCGCCGCCGGACCGGGTCTCATGCCCGGCCTCTCCGCCCTGCGGCGAAGCGGCCCCGTTATTTTAACAGCCGTTTATCTTTATTCAGCCGGAAGATGTAGACCAGCACCTCCGCCACCGGGCCGTAGAGCTCCGGGGGGATCTCCTGATCCAGCTCTGTGGAGGCGTAGAGGGAGCGGGCCAGCGGCACGTTTTCGATCACCGCCACCTTGTGCTCCTCCGCCATCTTTACGATCCGCAGCGCCAGCTCATCCTGCCCCTTGGCCAGAACAATCGGGGCGGCATCCTGCTCCGGTTTGTACCGCAGCGCCACCGCGAAGTGGGTGGGGTTTCGGATAACCACATCGGCAGAGGGCACCTGCTGCATCATGCGCCGCTGAGCCCGCTCCCGCTGGATCTGCTTGATCTTTCCCTTTACCTGGGGATCGCCTTCCGTCTGCTTATACTCTTCTTTAATCTCCTGCTTGCTCATTTTCAGCTGCCGCTCGTAGTCCCACCACTGATACATGAAGTCCAGGGCGGCAACGGCGATAAAGGCGATGGCAATCCGAATCACCATGCTCTTCGCGCCGTCAAAGAGGTGGGCGCAGGCCGCCCTCAGGTCCGTGTAGAGATATTTGTAGCTCTCCAGGACCATGTCCTCCAGGCTGATGTATATAATTACCAGCAAAAGGATAATCTTGATGATGCCCTTCAAAGCATCGATCACACTTTTCAGGGAAAACAGCCGCTTAATCCCCTGAAGGGGATTGATCCGGCTGAATTTTGGCCGCAGCAGCTCACCGCTGACCAGAAGCCTCGTCTGAGCAAAGGTTGCCACAACGGCACAGATGGCTGTGACCAGCAGCAGGGGCAGCACGGTCCTCACCAGCAGCAAAATTCCCTGGTGCTCCAGCTCCGCCACCTGGTCTCCCACCGGAAGGCTGACTCCGCAGGCCGCCAAACACGCGGTCATGAACGCGGACATCTCCCGGATGATATTTCCGGCCATCAGCCACAGCGCGGCGCAGGAGCCCAGCAGCGTCGTAACCGCCACCGCGTCCTGACTGAGAAAGACGTTACCTTTTTTTCGCTCGTCCCGCCGCTTTTTTGGTGTCGCTTTTTCGGTTTTAGAACCTTCGGCCAACGCTCATCCCCCCTTTGGGCCTGTCTTCAGCTGCCGCGGACCTCTTACAGGAGGCCCAGCAGGGTGTGCATACTGTCCAGCATGGCACGCTCCGCCTCCAGCAGATATTCACTGAAAGGCGCCATCAGCATCAGAAGCATCACCAAGCCGATAATCACTTTCAGCTCGATATTGATGGAAAACACGTTGATCTGGGGAATGACCTTCATCAAAACGCCCATGCCCAGCTGTCCAATCAGCTCCGCCGCCAGGATGGGCATACACAGTTTTACCGCCAGCAGGGTACACTCTATAAACAGCTCCAGCAGGGCGTTGGCAGCATCCATCCCAAAGGTGACGGTGCCAAAGGGCACGATCTCCTGGGAGGTCAGCATCAGCCGCAGCAGAGTGTGGTGTCCGTTGCCGGCAAAAAACAGCAGCAGCATCAGGGTATTGAGCAGTACACTGGTCACCGACAGGTTCGCCTGGGCGCTGGCATCGTAGATCTGGTTCATGGTCATGCCCATCTGGGTGTCAATGGCATGGCCCGCCAGCTGTGGAATATAGAAGAAAAAATTCATCACCAACCCCAGCAGATACCCCAGCGCCAGCTCCAGCAGAATGCAAAACACCAGCTCGATGGTACTGCCGGGAACGCGCACCCTATCCGGCGCCGCAAAAGAGATCACAAACACCGACAGCACCAATATAAAGCCGCTGCGAAACGTCCCGGGGATATTCCGCCGTCCCAAAATGGGGTTGAACAGCACAAAACCGCTGATGCGGGCTGTGATAAACAAAAAGAGCGTGAGCTCAGCCCAATCGATCATATGCCCATCTCAGTCAGGAGCCGATCAGGGCAAAGATCTCCCTGGTATACTCCTGCAAGGATTCCAGCATCCAGCCGCCGCCGATCAGGAGAACAGAGACGATGACCACCACCTTGAAAATGAAACCGATGGTCTGCTCGTGGATCTGGGTCACGGCCTGAAAGATGGCTACCACCACGCCCACCAGCATGCTCAGCACCAGCATGGGCCCGCCCAGCTTGATGACCAGACCTACGGAGTCCCGCATCAGATCCGAAATGGCAGCCGTATCTATCATCTCTCAGACCTCCCTCCGCTAGTTGAATCCCTTTACCAAATTTGAAAACAGAAGCTCCCAGCCGTTCAGAGACACAAACAGCAGCAGCTTGAACGGCGCGGAAATCATGGACGGCGGCAGCATAATCATGCCCATGGACATCAGCGTACAGGATACCACAATGTCGATCAGCATGAAGGGGATATACAGCAGCAGTCCGATGGTAAAGGCCCACTGGAGCTCCGTGGTCATAAACGAGGGTATGATGATCCGCATGGGCAGCTCCATGGCGGTGGCCATGTCAATGGTATCCGGCGTATCCACATGGGCCAGGTCGCAGAACATCCGCATGGTGTTCTCCCGAGTGTTGCGGATCATGAAGTCCTTCAGCGGCACAGAGGCCAGCTCCAGAAACTCCTGCTGGCTGATCTCCTCCGCCACATAGGGGTCATAGGCTTCGGTCTTGATCTGGGAAAGTGTGGGCGCCATGGTGAAGTAGGTCAGAATCAGCGCCAGCCCCACCAGCACAATGTTGGGCGGCGTCTGCTGGGTGCCCATGGCCGTGCGCAGAAAGGAAAAGGAGATGATATACCGGGCAAAGGAGGTCATCATCACCAGAAGTGACGGCAGAAGCGTAATCATGGTGGTCAGGAACAAAACCTCCAGCACCTGTACGCTGTCGCCGTTGATACTGATCAGTCCCTCTGGCAGCAATTTCCTCACCTCCGCCCTTTCTGGCGCAAAACCGTATTCAGCGCCTCGCGGAAGCTGGGCGTCTCTCTCTTTTCCTCTGTTCCCGCCGGCTCCAGCCAAAAGGCGGCCTCCTCCGCTGTGAGCTCCGCCAGCATGGAGATCTCCGAGACCGTGACGCCTAGGAGAAAATATCTCTCTCCCGCCTGGGCCACCACCAGCTTTTGGTCCCGTCCCAGGGGCAGCTGAGCCAGCACTTCCAGCCCTCCGCCCGCCTTCAGCGGTCCGAAGACGCCCAGGCCCCCCCGGCCGGCCACGTACTTGGTAAACCAGTAGGCCAGGGCGATGATCACAATGACGCTGACGACCATCCACAAAAGTGAGAAGAATGGGTTCCCTGCCAGCATCTCAGGCTCTTCCCCCGGCATTGCGATCAGGGCTCGCCCAGGATGTTGGTCACGGTTTTCAGCACCCGATCCGGCTTGAAGGGCTTAACAATAAAGTCCTTGGCGCCGGAGCGCACCGCGTCCATAACCATGCTCTCCTGGCCCATGGCGGAGCACATGACCACATTGGCGCCGCCATCCTTGGCGCGGATAGCCTTGAGGGCCTCCAGACCGTCCATGTTGGGCATGGTGATGTCCATGATCACCAGATCAGGACCGATCTCACCGAATTTCTCCACCGCGTCAGCGCCGTCCACAGCCTCGAACAGCTCGGTGTACCCGTTCTTGCTCAGGGTATCCTTGATCATCTTCCGCATGAATGCGGCATCGTCAACCAGCAAAATCTTCTTAGCCATTGTCGTATCCATCCTTTTCAATCTTAGTAATTTACATATTTCGTATGATTATCCCTGTATTCGCGTCTTATTTCTTCTTCGGAAGCTCAAAACCAGGGTTCTGCACGATCTCTGTGACCCGAACGCCGAAGTTGTCGTCAATGACCACCACGTCGCCCCGGGCAATGCACTTGCCGTTGACAAACAGGTCCACCTGATCGCCGGCCAGCTTATCCAGCACCACCAGGGAACCCTTGGAGAAGGACAGGATCTCCTGCACCTTCCGCTGGGTGCGCCCGATCTCCACCGACACCTGCAGGGGCACCTCCATGATGAGGTCCAGATTCTGGGCCTGTTCCTTGCCCAGGACCTCCTCCACGTCCATCTCCTTCATGGAAACGGGCTTGGTACTGATGACCTTCGGGTCCGCCTGCTTCGACGCGGCCGCCGAAGCGGAGGCGTTGTTGGCCATGGCCGTTGTCATGGCTGTCATCATGGCCGCCATCATGCTCCCCAGATCCGCCGCTGTCGCCGGCTGAGCGGCCGGAACAGGCGGGGGCGCCGCGGGAGCCGGCTGAGGCGCAGGCTGCGGGGCCGGAGCGGGCTGAGGCGCGGGCGCAGGGGCCGGAGCGGGAGCGGCGGCTCCGCCGCCTGCCATCATCCGCTCGATCTCCTCCTGGCTCATCATACGGCTGCCGCCGCGGTCGGGCTCCGCCGCGGGGGCCGGGGCGGGAGCGGCGGCTCCGCCGCCCGCCAGCATCCGCTCGATCTCCTCCTGGCTCATCATGCGGCTGCCGCCGCGGTCGGGCTCCGCCGCGGGGGCCGGGGCAGGAGCGGCGGCTCCGCCGCCCGCCAGCATCTGCTCGATCTCCTCCTGACTCATCATATGGCTGCCGCCGCGGTCGGGCTCCGCCGCGGGGGCCGGAGCAGGAGCGGGAGCAGGAGGCGCCGCCTCCTCTTCCTCGTCGTCACTCAGGCCCAGTCCCTTCAGGAGCTCCTTGGCCAGTTTAACGGTGATGACGTTCATGAACTCGCTCTCCAGCGCGTCCTCGATCTTCAGGGCAAACCGCACCACCACCAGAGTGTCCTCACCCTTGGGCAGATGGTTTTCCTTAAACGCCTGGAGGTCTTCCAGCTCAAAGGGCTTGGGTGTGGAGATGTCCACCGGGAAGCCCAGAAAATCACTCATGGCCGTGGCGGCCGCGCCCATCATCTGGTTCATGACCTCGCACACGGCGCTGATGGTCAGCTCATTGAGCTCAAACTCCTCGTCCGGCGTCTCCGAGCCCATCAGAATGTCGACAATGACCTTGATATCCCGCCGGCGCAGCAGCATGATGTTGCTGCCCTCCAGGCCCTCCACATATTTGATCTCGATGCCCATGGCGGGCTCCAGGTTGCCAATGGTAAACTCGTCCGTGGGTACTACCGACACCTTGGGCGTGGTGATGTCAACCCGGTGGTCCAGCAAATTGGAAACCGCTGTCGCAGAGGAGCCGAGGCTGATATTCATCATCTCGCCGAGGGCGTCAATATCCATCGGACTGAATAACTGTTTCTCCATACCGTCTATTCGCTCCTTTGCTCGGCCTGATAGCATACGTCGTCTATCTTCACAGCCATATTTTTCTTATGGGTTCCCATTCGGCCCGTAAACCAGTGGTAACCGCCAATCTCCAGATAGATGGGGGAGTCCTTGGAATACCCCAGGTCGATGACGTCTCCCACGTTCAGATGGTAAATATCGCTGAGGTACAGCTGCGTATTCGCCATCTCCGCCACAATCTCCAGACTGGAGTCCTGCAGGCTGTCGAAGATCTCATCGGACTTGTCCTCAGCCGCCACCTTCCGCACGGGGTTCTCCCTGCTGATCTCCGCGAAGACGGCCATCAGCATGTCTCCCGGGAAACAGATGCTCATGCGTCCCGACAGATTGGTAAATTGCAGCTTCAAGTCCACAATCACCACGGTCTCATCCACGCCCAGCAGCTGGCTCAGCGTGGGGTTCACATCCGTGCGGTTGTAGGCAAAGCGAATGGGAACGTAGTTTTCCCAGCTGATGCCCAATACGGAGATGACGTCCTGCACCAGATCCTCGTACAGCTTGAGCTCCAGCTCCGTGTAGCTATACTCCGAGTCCAGATCGTCGTCCACCGAGCCCTCGCCGCCCATCAAACGGTCCATCATGCTCAGGGCCGTTGCGGTGGAGAGATAGAACATCACCGGCTGCTCCTGCGGACTGTCCTTGATATCCACATCCGCCAGAGCCAGCACGTCTCCCTCGGTCAGCGCGTTGGAAAACTCGTAGTAATGCTGTTCCTCCACACTCTCCACCGTGATCTCGCAGCTCGCCCGGAGCCGGGCGTTCAGGCGGGAACCGATTACCCGGGAGTAGTTCTCAAAGATGCCGTTCAACATCTTGATCCGGTCCTTGGTGAACTTCCGCGGACTGGCAAAGTCGTATTTGGCGTATTTTTTCTCCTGCTCAGCAGGCGACTTCTCCAAATCCTTCTCGCCGCTGCGGACAGAATTCAGCAAAGCGTCTATTTGAGCTTGTGATAATACATCTGCCATAAGTCCCCCTGCCTGTGCCTGCTCCGCGGCAGATCGCCGCGGACGGATTTACTGAGTTGTCGTGTAGCTCGTTGTATAATAGGTGGTCACGCCCTCGGCCTCCATCTGGAGGTTCCGGCCGCTGATGATCATCTCCACCCGGCGGTTCTGGGCCCGGCCCTCCGAGGTGTCGTTGGTGGCCACCGGCCGCCATTGGCCGATTCCCTCGCTGATCAGCTTCACCGGGTCGATGACATCCTGCTCCTGAATGAAAATCACCACATTGGTTGCCCGCTCGCTGGACAGCGTCCGGTCTCTTTGAACCGTGTTGGGCTCTCCGGGCGTACCCTGGGCGGTATGGCCCAGGACCCGCACCTCGCTTATGGACTCAGAGGCTGTGCCCAGCATTTCGCTGACCGCGTTCAGTACCGGCTTGGCCTCCGGCCTCAGATACGAGCTCTCGCCGTCAAAAAACACCGTATTGCCAAAGGAGATATAAATCTTTCCTCCGTCCATGGCCGCGGTGATGGTGCTCTGCTGGTCTGTCTGCTGAATATAGCTCTGAATGGCCTGGAACAAAGAGTCGATGTCCTCGTCAATCTGCTCCTGGGTGACATTGTCGCTGACGTCCGGCTGCGGCATCACACCGCCTGCGTCCTCGTCAGCGCTGGGGCCATCACCGCCCGGCGTCTCCGTTGCGGTCTGCCTTGCCATGGGGTTGAAGCTCATGACAATGGCCGCCCACTTGGCGGAGTCAATGCTGGACATGGAGTAGAGCAGCACAAAGAAACACAGCAGCAGCGTCACCATGTCGCCATATGTATCCATCCAGTTGGCGCCGCCGCCTCCGCCGCCGCTCTTTTTCTTCAGGGCCACTTTCTTCTCACCTCTTCTTCGTCTGGCTTACTCGCCGCCCTTGGTGTCGCCCATCTCGCGCTCACGCTGAGCCATATAGGTCAGCAGCCGCTCTTTCAGGGCCTTGGGATTCTCACCGGCCTGAATGGCCATAACGCCCTCCACAATAATCTGTTTGCAGAGGACCTCCTCCTCGTCCCGGACGCGCAGCAGCTGGGCAACGGGGCCAAAGACCATGTGGGCCAGAATACAGCCGTACAGCGTGGTGATCAGAGCGGTGCCCATAGCGCCGCCCAGGTCTCCCGCGCCGCCGTCTAGGTTCATGGCTTTCAGCATGTTAATGAGGCCCACCAGCGTTCCCACCATGCCGAAGGCCGGGGCTACGCTGGACGCCTTGTCGTACATGGCCGCCGCGTCCTCATGGCGGGCGTTCATGCACTCAATGTCGTTTTCCAGAATGGCCCGCACCTTATCCTGGTCGTTGGCGTCCACGATGAGCATAATGGCCTGCTTGAAAAACGGGTCCGTCTGCTCGTTGGCCTTCTCCTCCAGTGACAGCAGGCCGTTCTTACGGGCGATCTGCGCCAGCTCCACCAGCTGCTCGATGTACTGCACCGGGTCAAAGATCTTGTTTTTCAGAATAATTCCGAAGTGCTTGGGCATGGCCTTGAGCATGGACCCAGGGAAACTGGCGCACACAATAAACAGCGTACACCCAATAACGATCAAAATACTGGCCGCGTCGAAGAAGTTCCAGAGGTTCGTGATAGTGACAGAAAAGCTGAACTCCGGATACACCGTCAGCGAGGTGACACAACCGAACAGGAACACAGCCAAGGCGCCCACCAGACCAATGATATAGTTTATGTTCATGACATGGTACACCCTTTCGCCCGGGCGGTCAAGTCCGGGCCGCAAATTTTCTATCTATTCAACGCTTGTCCGTCACCGAGATCTCCCGGTGAATATCCTGGACCTTGGCGTTATAGACGGCGATTTTATCGATGATCTCCTCCACGCTTTCGCGGACGAGGTAATAGTCGTGGTTCATCATGGTGATTTTAGACTCGGGGATACACTCGATGTGCTCGATCTGCAGGTGGTTGACCAGGAATTTCTCGTGGTTCCTCTTTGTCAGAAGGATCATAGCATACCGTCCTTTCCGGCGTACCCGCCGGGGCGCGTCTCACGCGCCCCGGCCGGCCGCGTTGTCAAATCTCAGATCCGGGAATTATCGCTTCATGTTGACCAGTTCCTCCAGCATGGAGTCGGTCACGGTGATGATGCGGGTGTTGGCCTGATAGCCGCGCTGGGTGGTGATAAGCTCGGAGATCTCGGTAGCCAGGTCCACGTTGGGGGCTTCCAGGAAGCCGGTCATCAGCGTGGTGGCGCCGCCGCTGTTGAGACGGGACTCCTCCGGCAGGTCGTTCTCGCTTACCGGGTCGCCCTGGTTGCCCTCGTTTTCTTCCCGGTAGAGGCTCTGGATGCTGCCGTTGACGTAGTGCATTCCCACCACCTCGTTGCCCTGGGCGTCCAGCGTGGTCACTTCCTTGGCCGCGCCGCCCAGCATGGTGATGTTCAGGTCGCCGGCGCCGGCGCTGGCGGTGTAGTAGGAGTTGCCGATGTGGCTGACGCCGTTGGGGTTGGTCACGTTGCCGATGGCCAGATAGCCGATCACAATATCCTCTTTGGTGTCCTTGGTTCTGGCGGAGATGCAGCCCGTCTTCTCGTCGATGGTGATGCCGTCGATGCTGGCGGGAGGCAGGGGCTCCGTGGTGGCGGTGTCTCCGGTCCCCACCTTTTTCACGGCGTCCTGGAGCTTGATGTTGGTGGTGGTATTCGTCGTACCGCCGCCGGCTCCGCCGCCGTTGTTGCCGCCGTCACCGGCGCCCTCGTTCTTATACTGGGGCCAGCGGACCACGTTGCGGTACTCCCAGTCCACACCCTCCGTGCCGGCGGCTGCCGGCGGCTTGCCGGTGGTATCGTCCACCTTGATCTCCTGGCCGGTCTTGATATTGACCGGCACATTCTCCATACGGGGCGCCCGTATAGGCACCAGCTGGTCGCTGATGATGGGCTCGCCGTCGGCGCTGACGCCCACGCACAAAAAGCCGTAGACGCACTGTCCGTAGCCGTCCACAAAGTAGCCGTTAGCGTCCTGATGGAAATCCCCCACGCGGCTCAGGTTCAGGCTCTTGAAGCTGTTGGGATTGGTGGGATCGATGACCTGGGCCACATCCTTGTCGCCCACCAGGAAGAAGCCGTCGCCCACGATGGCGCAGTCCGTGGGATTGCCGGGGTTGTAGGTGGCGGAGGACATATCCAGGTCGATGCTGGCCACCATGGAGCCGTAGCCCAGCTGGGAGGGGTTCTTGCCGCCCACCACCTGGGTGCCGTCACTGCCGCTGCGGTACATGCTGTACACGCTGTCGCGGAACACGGTGCGCTGGTGCTTATAGCCCTGGGTGTTGACGTTTGCCACATTGTTGCCGATGACGCTCAGCTTCTGCATATGCGCCTTCAGGCCTCCAATGGATGCGTACATTGATCCAGTCATAGGGAAAAATTGTCTCCTTTCGATTTCTGGCGCCGTCCGCGCCCCGTCAGTCGGGCGGAGCGCGAAGGCCTCCGAAAACCGGTCCTGCCTTCTCTTTACAGGAACACGGCGCCGTCAATATTGGTGAATACGCTGTCTTTCATCTCGTCCTGGGTGATGGCTGTAATCACTTTCGCGTGGGGGACGTTGATGATAAACGCCTTCTCGGAATCCATGGCCAGGATATTGGTGGCACCCTTGGCCTGGGCCCGCACCATGCTGCCCCGGATCTGGTCCATGAGGCTGGGGGTGATCTCGATGCCCCGCTCCTCGGCGCGGCTCATAGCGTGCTTGGAAAACGCCACCTCCGGGGCCGTCTTTTGCAGCTCCTGCCGGAGAAGTCCCTGGAAGCCAGTCCCCTGCTGCGTCCTCTGGGCCGCTGCGGATACCGGCTGCTGTATCTGTCTCGATACCCGTTCGATCATCTCATATCACGCCCCCTGGTCATTGGGTGTGCCGTTCTCTCCGTTGTACTCCGGATTCTCCGTCCCGCCGGGTTTCTGGGTCTCGTCCGGCTTCGGCGTCTCACTGGGCTTTTCGGTCTCATCCGGCTTCTCCGTTTCACCGGGTTTTTCGGTCTCATCCGGTTTCTCCGTTTCACCGGGCTTTTCCGTCTCGCCGGGTTTTTCCGTACCGTCGACCTTGTCGTCCTCTTCCTCCTTCTTGGGAGGCAGCTTGCCGACGGCCAGAATCTCGCTCATCTGGTAATACTCGTCGCCTACGAAGATGACCTGCTTGCCGTTCAGGGTGCCGGTTCCGGTGACGGTGCCTACAATCTCCTGGAGCTTGCCCTCGGAGTCAAACTTGCCCACGGTGACCTCTTTGCCCACCAGGGACGCCGCATAGGACATGACGGAGGCGTCCGTCAGGTTGGCCATGGTCTCCACCATCTGCATCTGAATCATCTGGTTCAGCATGTCGGAGGTGTCCACCGACTCGTCAATGCCCTGGTTGGTCAGCTGGGTAATCATCAGCTGAATGAAGGAGGTCATATCCAGCTTGGTGTTGTCGCCCTTTTGCTGGATGTTGACCTTCTTATTGGCTACCGCGCTGGTCACCGCGTCGCTTTTGTAGTAGTTGGTCAGGTCCTTCATCATATCGCTCATTGTCTCACTTCCTTTCCGGTTTGGTTTTTACTCCCCGTCCCCGGGGACCAGTCCCAGCCGCAGCTGGTGGAGGAAGTCCTCTCCGCCCTGCCGCTCCTGCTGATGCTGATGCTCCTGCTGGCGGCCCTGGTGCTCACGGCCCTGCTGGCCGTCATAGAAATTTTGCTGCTGGCTCTCCTGCTGCCGTGGAACCTCCACCTGGACCTCCTGCCGCGTGTCTCTGCCCAGCATAGCCATCAGGTTGTCGGCGCTCCGCTCCAGAAGACCGCGGGTCTGGCTGTTCTCAGCGTGAAGGGCGATATGCAGCGTCCCGTCCTCCCGGAGGGTCACCTCCACGGTCACCTTGCCCAGGGTATCGGGGGCCAGCTGAATTTCCACCCGGGTGTCGCCGCTCTTCAAAGCCTCGGCCAGCTTGGGTCCGATCTGGTCCTCCACCGGGGTCTCCGGGGTCTCCTCCGCTGCGGGGGCCTCGCCCACCTTCACGGGGATCTCCCGCACGTCCTGGAACACAGGGGCCTCCGCCATTCCCTCCTCGGGGGCGTCCTGGGTGTCGGTCTCCTGCTCGGCTCCGCCGGTCTCACCGGTGGTCACCTTGACCTCCAGCTCTGCTCCGGCATCCTCCGCGGTCTGGGTCTCGGCCTCCACGGGCTTCGCCTGCTCCTGGGGCAGCTGCTCTACAGGCTGTTCCATGCCCTCCTCGGGCACGATCTCCGCCGTCTCCGCCGTCTCCGCCGTCTCAGGGGCGGTCACCACCGGGGCCTCGGCTGTCTCCGTGACGATCTCCACACCGGAAATCTCTGTCACAGCCGTCTCCTCCGGCGCCGTCACCTGCTCCACCGGGACCACCGGGTTCTGCATCACCGCCATAGCCGCCAGAGCCATCTGCTTCTCCAGCTCCTGGGAGTCCTCCACTGTGACCGGGCCCTCCTGGGGCTGGTCCTGCACGGCGGTCTCAGTCTTGCCCTCCGTCTTGCCGGAGGCCTGCTCCATCTGCTTTTGGAAGCTGTCGCTCTCCTGGGACTGGGCGGGCTTGCCCGCGGGACGCTCCGCCGGAACCTGTGCCATAAACAGCATACTGTTGTAAATCTGATCCATCTCTCTTTCACCTCCTTCCAAATACCATATCTATATTCCAAACGGCGGTTTTATGCGCCGGTCTGGATGCTCCAACCATGAGGAGCGCCTGTCAGGCATTGGCGGCGTTGACCCGCATGGTGCTGACAAACTCCTCGATAAAGGCCTCCTCGCTCTTGGCCTCCGCCTTGTGATAGGCGTCCAGCTTCTTCTCCCGCAGCTTCTCAATGGAGGAGGTGTCCTTCTTGGCCTCGATCACCTTCTCCCGCCGCTTCTCCTCTTCCGCCCGCAGCTCCTCCAGATGCTGGGTCTCCCGCTGAATTTCCTGCTCGGCAGCCCGCAGACCGTTCTGGTACATCAGCGCCTCGGTGAGGGGCAGCCCCTCCTCCGCCCGCCGACGGTACTCGGCGTTGTAATCCCGGTACTGTCCCCAGAGATTCTCCAGCAGCGCCTCCTGCTCCCGCACCGCCGCCAGGGCCAGGGCGTGCTCACCCTGGAGCGCCTCCAGCACCTGCTGCTTGTAGGAGAGGACCGTGTCCAAAGAGAATTTGAACTTCTTCAAACGCTTTCAGCCTCTTTTCTTCTGTTTGGTAAGCTCTATTTCAATATGGCCCGCATCCTGGCGATGCACTGGTCATAGCTGAACGCCTCGTTGACATCCTGGGTCAAAAACTCGTTGACTGCGTCAATTTTCGACAGCGCGTAGTCAAGATTGCGGTTGGTTCCCGGCTTGTAGGCGCCGATGGCCACCAAGTCCGCGTTCTTCTCATATACACTCATGATGTCCCGGATTCGGGAGGCCAGCTTCCGGTGCTCCGGGTCCACAATCTCCACCATCAGACGGGAGATGCTGGCGGAGACGTCAATCGCCGGGTAGTGGTTGCTGTTGGCCAGGGCACGGGAGAGGACGATATGTCCGTCCAGAATGCCCCGGACCGTATCGGCGATGGGCTCGTTGGTGTCGTCGCCCTCCACCAGTACAGTATATACGCCCGTGATGGAGCCCTTGTCAAAATTTCCGCTGCGCTCCAAGAGCTTGGGCATCTCCGCATACATGGAGGGTGTATAGCCTCTGGACACCGGCGGCTCACCGATGGCAAGGCCGATCTCCCGCTGGGCCATGGCGAACCGAGTCAGGGAGTCCATCATCAAAAGCACGTCGTACCCCTGGTCCCGGAAGTACTCCGCGATGCCCGTGGCCACGCTGGGGCACTTCATCCGCAGCATGGCGGGCTGGTCGCTGGTGGCAACCACCAGCACGGAGCGGCGCATCCCCTCCTCACCCAGGTCCTTCTGAACGAACTCCAGAACCTCCCGGCCCCGCTCGCCCACCAGGGCGATGACATTGATGTCCGCTTTCACGTTTTTGGCGATCATGCCCATCAGCGTGGACTTGCCCACGCCGGAGCCGGCAAAGATGCCGATTCTCTGGCCCTTGCCGATGGTGATCATGCCGTCTATGGCTTTGACGCCGAACTCCATGCGCTCCCGGATGGGGGGGCGCTGGAGGGGGTTGACATAGGAGCCGCTGACGCAGTAGGGGTCGCCGCCGTCAAAGGGGCCCTTGCCGTCGATGGGCTGGCCCATGGCGTTGATAATGCGGCCCCGGAGAAACTCCCCCACCCGCAGCGTCAGCTGCCGCCCGGTGTTCCGGACGAAATTTCCGGCGGAAATGCCATTCATGTCCGAGTAGGGCATCAGCAGGATGTGGTCGTTTTTGAAACCCACCACCTCCGCCGTGACCTGCCCGCCGGAGTCGCCGTTGTAGATCCGGCAAATATCTCCAACGGCTGCATGACCGCCGGAGGCCTCAATGGACATGCCCACAATATTCTCGATTTTTCCTGTCAGGCTGTACGTCTCCGCGTTATAGACCTGGCGGATCATCTGTCGGAACATGGAACCCTCCGCCCAAATTCAGATTGGTGTCCATTCCGCCGGTGGGCGTGTCGGACAGCATGGTTCGGATGTTGTTCAGCTGGGTGGCGGCGCTGGCGTCGATAATCTCGTCCGGCATCTCGATGATGCAGGTGCCGGCCTCGTCGTCTGCCATGGGGATGATGCGCACCCGCCCGGACAGGGCGGATAGTGCCGCCGTCAGGGACTGGGGGAGCTTCACCAGCTGTTTGGCGTCGCACTCGGCGATATAGATGTGGACCCACTCCCGCCGCTTGCGCTTGTCGATGGCGGCCTGAATCATCCGGCAGATGACCTCGGAGCTGCTTTTAAGGCTGACGCTCACCACCTTCTCGGCGATGGCCAGGGCCAGGTCCCGCAGCTCCTCCACATTGTCGTCCATCTGGCGGTCCAGCGCCTGACCGGCCCGCTCCAGAAATTGAGCCACCTCGGCCTCCTGGGCCTGGGCCTGACGCTCCCGGGCCTCCCGGCCCTCCTCCAGCGCCTGCTGGACGCCAAGAGCAACGCCCTCGGCCCGTCCGGCCTCCAGGCCCGCCCGGCGGCTCTCCTCCAGGATGGCCTCGGACTGCTCCCGGGCCTCCCGCCGGGCCGTCTCCAGAATCTCCGCCGCCCGGCGCTCTGCGTCCTGCAGGATCTGGTCCGCCTGAATCTGGGCAAAGCTGACGGGGTCCTGGGGCTCTTCCGCCTCCGGCTCCGCAATCTCCGGCTCGGGTGCCGTCTCCGCCGCCGCCTCACTGGGAGGCGGCGGCTCCGAAACAGGCTCCGCAGTCCGGGGCATCAGCTCCTCGGCCTCGGGGAAGCGGTAGGGCTCTGCCTTTGGACGGGATATGAATTTCCAAACATTAGGCAATGATATCGTCCTTTCCGCCCTTCAGGATAATGATCTCTCCCTTTTCCTCCAGACTGCGGATGATTCCCACAATCCTCTGCTGGGCCTCCTCCACGTCCTTCATGCGGACATTGGAGGTGATCTCCAGGTCGTCCTTGATATTCTGCGCCATACGGCTGGACATATTGGTAAATAGCTTGTTGGCCACGTCGGCGTTGGCCGCCTTGAGTGCCAGCACCAGGTCTCTGGGGTCGCAGTCCCGCACAAAGCGCTGGACCGACCGGTCGTCCATGGTGATGATGTCCTCGAAGACGAACATCCGCTTGCGGATCTCGTCGGCCAGCTCCTGGTCGTAGTCGGACAGGCCGTCGAAGATGTTTTTCTCGCTGGTGCGGTCCAGGTTGTTCATGACGCTGGCCACATAGTCCACGCCGCCCACCTTGATGTTGGAGGTAACCATGATATTGTCGAACTGGCCCCGCAGCTGGCCCTCAATGATCTTCACGGCGGTGGGGGACACGCCCTCCAGCTTCGCCATGCTCTTGACCACCTGCACCTGCCGGCTCTCGTCCAGACTGGCCAGCACGTCCGCGGCCTTGTCGGGGTCCACGTGGGCCAGCACCAGGGCGATGGTCTGGGGCCGCTCGTTGCGCAGGGTGGACACCATGGATTTCACATCCACCTTATCCATAAAGGAGAAGGGCCTGTGCTTCAGAGACTTGGTGACCTTGCCCAGCATCTCCTCTGCCGCCTGGGGACCGTAGGCCTTCTCCAGGACCGCTCTGGCGTACTCCAGGCCGCCCTCGGTGACCGCCTTGTTGCTCAGGCACATCATATAGAACTCGTTGAGGATCTCCTCGGTGATCTCCGAGTCCAGAATCCCCATCCGGGCCACCTCAAGGGTCAGCTGCTCGACCTCCTCGGGCTCCATAAACCGGTACAGGAGGGATGCCTTCTCCGCACCCAGGGCAACAACCACGGCCGCCGCCTTCTGGGCGCTGGTGAGCTCCACCTTTACCTTCTGCTTCTGCTTCGCGGCGGGTTTCGCCTGAGCCTGCGCCGCTGCTGCCGCCTCAGCCATCGTCGTCCCCTCCTCTCAGCCAGTTTCGGACCATCTGCGCTGCGATCTCCGGGTTCTCGCTGGCAAACTGCCGGATGTCCTTGCGCAGCTGCATGCTCTGTTCGGTCTGGATCTCCATCACGTCGGCGCCGTTGTCGTCGGTGGCCTGACCGCTGAGACCCACCGCCGCCAGCAGGGCGTCCACCTCGCTGGCCTGGGCCTCGGCCTCCTCGGCCTCCAGTCTCTTCCTGCGCCGCCGGCGGGCCAGCAGAATGACCACCAGCAGGATGATGAACAGCAGCAGTCCACCCGCCGCCGCGATGAACACCCACATGGGGATGCCGGCGATCTCGATGTCCAGAATGCCGGGAACGGGTGCGGGAGGCTCCTCCCGGAAGAAGGGATAGGAGATGACGGAGATGCGTCCGTCCAGAATCTCCAGGCCGGTCTCCTCGTCCACCTCGCCGTAGATGCCCGCCGCCCGGGCCACATGCTGCTGCCACTCCGCCGTGTCCACGTTGCCGGCGGTGGTGGAGTTGATGCTCACCGCCACCGAGCAGTCTTTCAGGTAGCCGGCGGTGGTGACAATGTGCTTTTCACTGCGGGAGTTGTCGTAGTCAATCTGCCCGCTGGCGTCCGCCGCGGACTCCGTCCCGTCCAGGTTGGGGTTGTTCTCCACGTACTGGGAGAAGTCCTGGTTGGGGAGGTTGGAATTGGACTCCGTGCCCACAACGCCGCCCACGGTCTCATCGCCGTCGCGGTTGTAGGACCACTGGTAGATGAGAGAGCCGATGATGCCCCGGCCGTTGGTCTCGCCGTCCTGGGCGTACTCCGGCAGGTAGACGTCCACCCGGTTCTCGGTGACGTTGCCCACCTCCACCACGCAGTTGACGGCTACATCCACATTCTCCTCGCCGAAGGCGGGCGCCAGCACCTGCATGACCTGGGTGCGGATCTTGTTGGACTGCTCCTCCTCCAGCTGCATTTTCAGGGCGGAGGCGTCGCTGTCGGCGGTAAGGCTTCCGCCGCTGTATGTATTTCCATAGGTATCGGTGATGCTGACGCTGGTGACCTCCAGTCCCTGGAGGGAGTTGCTCACCAGCTCCCGGATGGCCGCGGCCTGCTGGGTGGTGAGCTTTTTGGAATCCTGCATGGTCACCCGCACCCAGGCCGAGGCTTTCACAACGTTTCCGCTGTCCAGTATGTAGCCCCGGTCCTCCCCGGGGGTAAGGCCCACATCGGCGTCCTTCACGTTCTCAAAGCAGCGGATGGTGGCCCGCAGCTTCTCCTCCAGGTCCTTCAGCGTGGCCAGATTCCGCTCCTGGTTGGTGGAGAGGGCGCTAAGGCTCTCATAGTATTTTCCCTGGCCGGACTGGAACACATTCTCCATCAGCACCCGGGCCTGCAGCTGGTTCTGCTGGCCCTCCGGCACCAGAATCGTGTCCCCGTCCTCCACCTTGTAATCCCGGATGCCCCAGGACTCCAGCAGCTGCAGCACACTGGACATCTCGTCCATGCTCACGCCGGTAACCAGCGCGGAGTAGGGCTTGTTGTTCAGAACAATCACCAGGATAACGGCGAGAACCACCAGCGCCGCGGCGGCCGCGATATAGATCTTCTTGGAGATCTTCTTCAGCCGCTCCCAGACCTTGCCCCAAATGGCCTTGGCCTTGTCAACCACCTTGTTCAAACGCCGTCACCTCCTTCTCCTGTCTTGTTTGTCTCATCTCTCCATTATTCCAGGCCGTTAAGATCCCGTTCAGAATCCGCCGGCAAATACGCAGGCACGACAAATAGGGGGAGTCCTTCCCCCTATTTGTTCCAGATCAGAGGCTGATCCTTGTCAGCTCGGAGTACACGTCCAGCGCCTTGTTCCGCAGCTGGATCAGAAGGTCCAGCGCGATGGACTCCTTCTCCGCGGCAATGGTCAGCGCGGCGGGGTTATCCAGCTGTCCCGTGGACAGCAGGTACTGGGCCTCCCGCACCTCCATGTCCGTCTGCTTTACATTGTCAATGGCGGACTGAAACACCGCTCCGAATATGCTCTGGTCTCCCCGGACCGCTTCCACAGGCTTGGCGCTCTCAACTCCCGAGATCGGCGCCAGCTGTTCAATGGGTGTAATCATCACTCAATTCCTCCCTGCGCTTACTTTCCGATCTCCAGTCCCTGGGCGATCACGGTTTTCAAGGTGTTGAAGGCCGTCACGTTGGAGGCGTAGGCCTGGGCGGCGGCCATGGCATCGGTCATCTCCTTGACCATGTCCACGTTGGGCATCTCCACGTACCCCTCCTCGTTGGCATCCGGGTGGGTGGGATCGTATACCAAGGGCAGGTCGGAGGGGTCCTCCACAATGTTGGTCACCCGTACGCCGCCGGCGGTGGTCTTCCCGCTGGCGGGGGCCAGACCGTAGGCCGCCCGGGCCATGGCGGCCCGGAAGCCGTCCTTCCCCGTCTCGGCCTCAAACACCACCACCTTGCGGCGGTAGGGGCCCTCCCCGTTCTCCACCCGGGTGGTGGTGGAGTTGGTCACGTTCTCCGCGATAATGTCCAGCCGCAGCTGCTGGGCCGTCAGTCCGGAGCCCACGATATTCATGGTGCTTAAAAACCCCATAATGCTCTCCATTTCCCGCCGGACAGCAGTCCGGCGCACAGTCAGCTCACTTTATTTTACAGGTCTTTCCTGAAATATCTCTGAAAGTCATCCCCGCACCGCCGCGTGCAGCAGCTTGAGGTCGCTGTTGATGGCGTTGAGAACATAGCGCATCTGGTAGGCGTTGCGCATGGCCTCCACGCTCTGGGCGGTGACGTTGACACCGTTCTCGTCCATGCGGGTGGCGTCCAGATGCTCGGTCACGGCGAACTCCGACTCGTTCAGAACCTGCCGCACGCTCTGCCGGGGCTTGATGCCGGAACGGGCCGTCTCCAGCTTGGACCGGATTGTCTCCTCAAATGTAACCACCTTGGCCTTGTAGTTGGGTGTCTCGGCATTGGCGATGTTGTCCAGAATGGCCGCCTGCTTCGTCCACAAAAAGCCCAGAGACTTCTCCATCAGCAAAGAGGAGTTGGTCGACAGAAAATCCAATGAAATCCCTCCTAAAAAAGCGATAAAACCATGAAAAAGATATAGTGTGCCATCTCGCGGTTGGACTGATCCCCTGCCGCATGGTACACTATAGACAAAACTCTTTACGAATAGTAACGCCACCCCCGCCGGAACACCTCACGCACCGCTGTCCCAAAATGGTCCTCGCAGCAGAAGAGGACTCATCTGTGTCAAGTGCCTTTGCCGTTGTTTATTGTACTACGAACCATCTGGAAAATGCAAGAGGTTTTTCCGTATTTCCATCTTCCATATTTTTGATTGTCTTAAATTTAACCGCATTATAATATTGTTTTCCCTTTATTATAATTCCGTTTTATTAAAATTTTCACAATAATCAGCCTCTTTTTGCCATTGTTCCGTGACCTTGTGACACTGTTTTCCGTGTTTTTTGTGTAAAATCCCATATTTTTTGCCGCTCCCGGCGCCCCTTTTGTAAAAGCCATCAGTTTTTTGAGACGCTCTTGAAATTTTTCAAAAACAGCCCGGCTTTTTATTCTTTCCATAATACAAGCGCTTGCCAGTTTCTATTTTTTATGCTAAGATAAAGATGGATTTTTGCGTTTCTCCAGCAAACCTGGCAGTGCGCGTCATGTTTTTGTTAAGGATGTGATTTTACGCATATGAAACAGACCCGAAAAGAAAAAATTTTAATTGTAGACGACTCCGAGCTGAACCGGGCGATTCTCGCCGACATGCTGGGGGAGGAATATGATATTGTAGAGGCGGAAAACGGTCTGGAGGGCGTCGCCATCCTTCAAAAGATGGGACTGGAGCTCTCCCTGGTGCTGCTGGACATCGTCATGCCGGAGATGGACGGCTTCGGCGTGCTGGACACCATGAACCAGAACCACTGGATCGACGACATCCCCGTCATCATGATCTCCGCCGAGAACGGCTCCAGGCACATCGAGCGGGCCTATGAGCTGGGTGTCACAGACTTCATCGCCCGCCCCTTTGACGCACTGATCGTCCACCGCCGCGTGGTGAACACCATCCTGCTCTACGCCAAACAAAAGAAACTGGTGGGCATGGTTGCGGACCAGATCTATGAGAAGGAGCGCCAGGGCAACCTGATGATCGACATTCTCAGCCACATCGTGGAGTTCCGCAACGGCGAGAGCGGCCTCCACGTGCTCCACGTCCGCTCTTTGACGGAGCTGCTGCTGCGCAGACTCTCCCAGAAGACGGATCGCTACCGTCTCACCCCCGCGGAGATCACCATCATCACCACCGCCTCCGCCCTTCACGACATCGGCAAAATTGCTATTGACGAAAACATTCTCAACAAACCCGGAAGGCTGACGGACGAGGAGTTCGCCATCATGAAAACCCACACCACCGTGGGCGCAGAGATGCTGGAAAATCTCCCCATCCATCAGCACGATCCACTCGTGAATGTGGCCTATCAGATCTGCCGCTGGCACCACGAGCGCTATGACGGCCGGGGCTATCCCGACGGGCTGAAGGGAGATAGCATCCCCATCTCCGCCCAGGTGGTTGCCCTGGCGGACGTGTACGACGCCCTTACCAGCGTCCGTGTATACAAGCCGCCCTTCCCCCACGAGGAGGCGGTCCAGATGATCTTGGACGGCAAGTGCGGAACTTTCAATCCCCTGCTGCTGGAGTGCCTCCAGGAGAATGCCGAGGTCATCCGCTCCGGTCTCGCCGCCGATTCCCAGGCCCAGCGGGACCAGCGGGAGATGCGGAATATCGCCCAGGAGATGCACCGTCACGAAGAGCTCGCCGCCTCGGAGCGCACCCTCCAGCTGCTGGAGCACGAGCGGATGAAATACAGCTTCTTCGCCGCCATGACCCAGGAGATCCAGTTTGAGTACACCGCCTCCCCCGCCATGGTGACCATCTCCGCCTGGGGCGCGGAGAAGCTGGGCCTGGGAGAGACCGTTATGGACCCGCTCCACAACGAGAGCGCCCTGGCGCTGATGGACCCGGAGTGGATTCAGGGCCTGTCCAACGCTCTGCACAGCACCTGTCCGGACCAACCGGTGGTGACCTACGACTGCCAGCTGAACCTGAACGGCGAAAAGCGGTGGTTCCGGATTGTGGCCCGGGCCACCTGGTCCGCCGACGAGCCCGCCCGCTACACCGGCGCCATCGGCAAGTCCGTCGACATCCACGACTCCCGGATGAAGCTCCACGCCCTGGAGCAGATGGCCTCCCACGACACTCTCACCGGCCTTTTGAACCACGCCTACGCCAAAAAGCGGATTCTGGAGCGAATTGAGAGCCGGCCCACCGCCAGCTTCGCCCTGGCCATTTTCGACCTGGACCACTTCAAGTCCGCCAACGACACCTATGGCCATTCCTTCGGCGACCACGTGCTGTCCTATGTGGCGGAAAAGCTGCGCCAGAGCATCCGCGGCGGCGACATCGCCGCCCGGGTGGGTGGGGACGAGTTTCTCATCTTCCTGGAATACAAGGGGGATTTGGATCTGGTGGTATCCCGGATCTTCGAATCCCTCTGCGGTACATACGAGGACTTCACCATCTCCGTCAGCATGGGCATCGCCCCCACAGCCACGGCGGGCTGTGACTACGATATGCTGTTCCACTCGGCGGATCAGGCCCTGTACACCGTAAAGCGGGGCGGCCGGGGACAGTACCGCTTTTACGACGAATCCATGAAACAGATGCTCTCCGTCATCTCTCCCATTGACAGCGGCGGAGAGGCGGACGCCGCCTCGGCGGATTAGAAAGGAGAAGGGCAGATATGACATTGCAGGAGTGCTACGCCGCCATGGGCGGCAACTATGACGAGGTCCTGGGCCGCCTTCGCAGCGACCGCCTGATTCAGAAATTTGTTCTGAAATTTGTGGACGACGGCAGCTACCAGCTGCTGCTGGACTCCATGGCCTCCCAAAACTATGAGGACGCCTTCCGGGCCGCCCACACCATCAAGGGCGTATGCCAGAACCTGGGCCTCACCCGGCTGCTAGACTCCAGCAGCCGGCTCAGCGAGGCTCTGCGCCACGGCTACACTCCGGAAGCGGACGCTCTGGCGGAGCAGGTGGGCAGGGACTATCAGGATACCGTCTGCGCCATTCGGGCCTTTCAGGCGTCTGTTGGGACATGATGCACGATGCCGTCACCCGCGGACATGGAGGTACCGACAGATGAACAACAACAAAAAAAACCTTCGCTTTCTGATGGTGAGCCTCATCGCCGTATCGCTTCTATGCGTCGGCATCTTTTCCTTCCTGGCCTTCTATATGAACCAGCGGAGCGGGGAGACCATCAGCAGTGTGGGCAAGATCTACATGTCCGGCATGAGCCAGCAGATCTCCATGCACTTTGAGACCACCATGGACCTGCGGCTGAGCCAGGTGGAGGCCCTGGTGGAGACCAACCTCCCCGGCAGCAAGAACCGGGACGCCCTGATGGAGGACCTGGTGTACAGCGCCAAGGCCCGGGGCTTTGAACACCTGGCTCTCTACTCCACGGACGGCAGCTTTGAAACCCTCTATGGCAGCGATCTGACCGTAATCGACCCGGAGCCCTTCCTGTCTTCTCTGAATGAGGGCACAAAAAAGATCGCTGTGGGCGTAGACCCGGACGGGAACCGTCTGGTCCTGATGGGGGTCTCCTCCACCTACCCCATGTCCGGCGGGAAGACCTGCACCGCCCTGGTGGCGGCCCTGCCGGTGGACTACATCAGCAGCACCCTCTCCCTTGACGACGAGGACGGCATGATGTATTCCCATATCATCCGGCAGGACGGCACCTTTGTCATCCGCAGCGGCGAGACATACCGGGACAACTACTTTGACCGCATCTACGCCATCTACGATGAGCTTGGCGGCAACGGCGCCGGTCAGCACATTGAGGAACTCCAGGCCGCCATGGACGCGGGGGAGGACTACTCCACCGTGCTGGTCATTGGCAATGAGCGCCGCCACCTGCTGTGCACCAAGCTGCCCTACTCGGAGTGGTATCTGGTGGTGGTTATGCCCTATGGCTCTTTGAACGAGGAGATCACCCATCTCAGCCGCCAGTGGAGCTCTATGGCGATCGCCGGGTGCGCCGTGGTGCTGGCGGCACTGCTGCTGATTTTCTTCCAGTACATCCAGATCACAAAGCAGCAGTTGGCTAAATTGGAGCAAGCCCGGCAGGACGCGGTCTCCGCCAACAAGGCCAAAAGCGAATTTCTCTCCAACATGAGCCACGACATCCGCACGCCCATGAACGCCATCGTGGGCATGACGGCCATTGCCACAGCCAATATCGGCAACCAGCAGCAGGTGCAGCATTGCCTGAAAAAGATCGCCCTGTCCAGCAAGCACCTGCTGAATCTCATCAACGACGTGCTGGATATGTCCAAGATCGAGAGCGGGAAGATGACGCTGAACATCGACCAGCTCTCCCTGCGGGAGATGATGGACGGCATTGTCAACATCGTCCAGCCCCAGGTGCGGGCCAAGCAGCAGCAGTTTGACATCTTCATCCACGACATTGTGTCGGAGAACGTCTGCTGTGACAGCGTGCGTCTGAACCAGGTGGTGTTGAATCTCCTGTCCAACGCTGTGAAGTTCACCCCGGTGGAGGGCAGCATCCACATCGCTTTGTACCAGGAGCCCTCCCCCAAGGGAGAGGACTTCATCCGCACCCATCTTCTGGTGAAGGACAGCGGCATCGGCATGTCCCCGGAATTCCAGGCAAAGATCTTCGACTCCTTCTCCCGGGAGGACAACCGCCGGGTTCAGCGGACCGAGGGCACCGGCCTGGGGATGGCCATCACCAAATTCATCGTGGACGCCATGGGCGGCACCATCCAGCTCCGCAGCGAACAGGGCCGCGGATCGGAGTTCCATGTGACGCTGGACCTGGAGAAGTCCACCGTGCAGGAGGCGGACATGGTTCTGCCGGACTGGAATATGCTGGTGGTGGACGACGACAAGGAGCTGTGCGAGAGCACCGTGGCCTCTTTGAAGTCCATCGGCCTCCACGCCGAGTGGGCCCTGGACGGCGAGAGCGCCGTCCAAATGGCGGAGGAGCGCTTCCTGCGGCATGACAGCTACCACATCATCCTGCTGGACTGGAAGCTGCCCGGCATGGACGGCATTGAGACCGCCCGGGAGCTGCGCCGCCGGCTGGGGGAAAATATCCCCATCCTGCTGATCTCCGCCTACGACTGGGGCGACATTGAGGCGGAGGCCAAGAGCGTCGGCATCAACGGCTTCATCTCCAAGCCCCTGTTCAAGTCCACCCTCTTCTACGGTCTGCGTCCCTTCGTAGACACCGGCGAGACGGTGCCGGAAATCCTCCCCCAGGAGCACGAGGCCGATTTCACCGGCAGGCGCGTCCTGCTGGCGGAGGACAACGAGCTGAACTGGGAGATCGCCGACGAGCTGCTCACCAGCCTGGGACTGGAGCTGGACTGGGCGGAAAACGGCCGTGTCTGCGTGGAGAAGTTCAGCGCCGCCGCCCCGGGCTACTACGACGCCATCCTCATGGACCTGCGGATGCCCATCATGACGGGCTATGAGGCCACCCAGGCCATCCGGGCCCTGGACCGCCCCGACGCGTCGCTTCCCATCATCGCCATGACCGCCGACGCCTTCTCCGAGGACATCCAGCGGTGTCTGGACGCGGGCATGAACGCCCACATCTCCAAGCCCATCGACCTGCGGGAGGTCTCCCGGCTGCTGGAAAAATATCTGGAGCCGTAAGGCTTCCGGGGAACGGTCTCCCGCCCAGAAATCTCTATCTATATATGGAGCTTTCCCACAAGCTGAGGCGGCGGGCATTGCCCGCCGCCTTTCCTCACGCGCTTTATTCGACATTTTCTGATAATATTTGACAAAAAACTTGTATTTCCTTTCTCTTTTTGTTATTCTGTTACCATCGCAGGCAGTGTTTTCCATGGTTTTTCATTCCGTCGCCGGCAAATGCTACTGCCAACGTCCAGACCTTGTCCCAACCGCCTGAAAGGAGCTTTCCATGGAATCACATCAAATACAGCCGGAGTCCCTGTTTCCCGCTATCGCCGCCCAAATCCGGGGGGCCCTCAGCACCTTTCATCTGGCGGCCGTACAGGCGGCCCCGCCGGAGGCCCGGGAGCAGGACCCGGAGCTGGACCGCAAAGCCGCCGTTATGGACCAGAGCTATTACAGGCTGCTGCGGCTGGTAAACCTTCTCTCCGCCGCCGCCCTTCCGGAGGACGCGCCGCTCTCCCTCCAGAACCGGGATTTGACGGAGCTTGTGGGGGATATCTGCGACCGGGCCGGAGATCTGGCCCAGTCCCTGGGTCTGGAGGTGCGGTTTTCCTGCGCCCTTCCCCGCCACGTATGCGCGGTGGATGCCCAGCTTCTGGAGCAGCTGCTCTTCCATCTTCTCTCCAACGCCTTCAAGTTCACCCCCTCCGGCGGCACCGTCACCGTGGAGCTGCGGGTTCACTCCAGGCGGGTGCTCCTCTCCGTCACCGACACCGGTCAGGGGATTCCGCCGGAGCGTCTGGCCTCTTTGTTTGACGGCTATCTCCATATGGAACGTCAGACCCCCGCCCCCTGCGGCATGGGCCTGGGGCTGTCCCTGTGCCGCAAAATCGCGGAACGCCATGGCGGTATGCTGATGGCGGAATCCCAGGTGGACAAGGGCAGCCGGTTTACCCTCTCCCTGCCGGACCGCCAGGTG
Source organism: uncultured Oscillibacter sp. (assembly GCA_910584075.1). Classification (GTDB taxonomy): domain Bacteria; phylum Bacillota; class Clostridia; order Oscillospirales; family Oscillospiraceae; genus Oscillibacter. Next base: position 70,462 of record CAJTZI010000003.1, on the reverse strand, counting down.
GAGGGCTCCGTATCCGACGTCCCCTTCGACTACGCCGGCGGCTTTAACCGCACTCTGCTGGCCCTGGCAGACGCCCTGCCTGTCCAGGCGTTTCTCATTCGGAACCAAAGCTAGGGTTTGTTTGATCGATGACGAGAGAACTCATCGCCGCGCAGGGCGGCTCCACAGAGACGGGCCGCCGGCCTGCAGGAAAATCCAAAAGCCGTACCGCCCGGCGGCGCGGCAGCGATCCCAAATGACAGTGATGTGCCAAATCCGCAATCAGACCCTTTGCATTTTGAAATTTGGCAAGACCGCTCTCACATTCCGGCTCCGCCGCGGGACCGGAATGTTTTTCTTTCCTTTTTTCCAGTCATGGACTACAATATCCCTATATCTCGGATTGAGAGGAGCAACCATATGTCTTTCAAACGCGTCTGTGTGGCCATGAGCGGCGGTGTTGACAGCACCGGAGCCGCCCTTTTGCTGCGGCGGCAGGGCTATGACGTCTTCGGCGTCACCCTTCGCCTGCGGCCGGACAGTTCTCAGGCGGCGGAGGGCGAGATCGATGCCGCCCGGGCCGCCGCCGCTGTGCTGGGCATTCCCCACACAGTGCTGGACCTCCGGGACCTGTTCCGGACGGCGGTCATAGACCGCTTTGTCTCCGAGTACACCCAGGGCCGCACCCCTAACCCCTGCCTGGACTGCAACAGGGCCGTCAAATTCGGCGCCCTGCTGGACTGGGCGCTGGAGCAGGGCGCCGATGCCATGGCCACCGGCCACTACGCCAGCATCTCCTTTGACAGCGCCTCCGGCCGCTGGCGCCTCCAGCGGGGCCGGGACCGGAAAAAAGACCAGAGCTACTTCCTCTACCAGCTGACCCAGCGCCAGCTCTCCCATCTGCTTCTACCGGTGGGATTGTACGAAAAGCCCGCCCTGCGGGCCCTGGCGGAGGAAGCGGGCCTCGGAAACGCCCGCCGGCCGGACAGCCAGGACATCTGCTTCATCCCGGAGGGGGACTATGTGTCGTTTCTGGAGCGTCACGGCGGCGCGGAGATGCGCCCCGGCGACTTCGTGGATGAGACAGGCCGCATCCTGGGCCGTCACCGGGGACTGCCCTGCTACACCACAGGCCAGCGGAAGGGCCTGGGCGTCAGCGCGGACACGCCGCTGTACGTGCTGGAAAAGGACCCCGTCTCCAACACCGTGACCCTGGGCCCCGACAGCGCCCTGTACAGCCGGGAGCTGACGGCAAAGCGGCTGAACTGGATCTCCCTCCCCGCCCTGGAAACGCCCATGGCGGTTACTGCCAAGACCCGGCACAGCCAGCGGGAGGCCGCCGCCCTGGCGGAGCCCCTGCCGGACGGCCTCCTGCGGGTGGTCTTTCAGGAGCCCCAGCGGGCCGTCACACCCGGTCAGGCCGTGGTGCTCTATGACGGCGAGTCGGTAGTGGGCGGCGGCACCATCGTATAATGAGAGGGACGCCTCATAGAGGCGTCCCTCTCAGCGGTCGCTGGTCAGCCAGCAGTCCTGAAAGATCAGATCATCCACGTCTCCGGGGATGTCATTTTGCAAAAATCTCACCGTCATATCCTCCCTTGCATTTTGCGCTTCCCGCCAGTATATGCGCCCGGGAGGAAAAAGATACACGAAACATGGGATGTCAGAAAAATTTAACCGGCATTGCCCTGGCAGAAAGCAGGCGGTCCCGTATTGGGACCGCCTGCCTCTAATCTGCTCTTACAAAAACTCCTCTATGGTCTTCTGCACCTCCGCCACGTCCATGGGCTTGGCCAGGTGGGCGTTCATTCCGCTTTCGGCTGACCTGCGCAGATCGGTCTCAAACACATTGGCCGACAGGGCGATAATGGGGATCTTCGCCAGCGCCGGGTCCGGCAGACCGCGAATCGCCCGGGCCGCCTCCCAGCCGTTCATCACCGGCATCTGAATATCCATCAGGATCGCATCGTAGTCCCCGGGCCGGGCCTGCCGCATCTTCTCCACAGCCACGCTGCCGTCCGGCGCGGTGTCAATGACATATCCCAGCTCCTGGAGAAGCTCCGTTGCGATCTCACGGTTGATCTCATTGTCCTCCACCAGCAGGATGCTCCTGGGCCGGACGGCCGCCTCCTCCGCGGCGGAATGGGTCGCGTCCGGCTGAATCCGAAAGTCCAGGACTGCGGTAAAGACGCTTCCTCTTTCCACCTCGCTGCGCACGGAGATGGTCCCCCCCATCCTCTCCACAATGCTCTTGGCGATGGACATGCCAAGCCCAATGCCGTGGACGCCGCTGTGGGTGGTGTCCCGCTCCCGGGAGAAGGGCTCGAAAATCCGTGCCAGAAACTCCCGGCTGATGCCGATGCCGGTGTCTGCCACTTCCAGCTGGTAAACCGCGTACTGCCCCGGCATCAGCTCCTGCTCCGTCAGCGTCACCCGCACCTTGCCGCCGGGTTTCGTATAGGTCACGGCGTTGTTGGTGAGGTATGTCACCAGCTGCCGCAGCTTCTCCTCGTCGCCGTAAATGCCGCTGTGGCGCACGCCGGAGCAGTCCAGGATGAAGTCGATATCCTTCTCCGCCGCCTGGGGGGCTATGAAGCCGCAGGCCTCCTGTACAATGCCGCACAGGTCGCAGGCTTCCTCCTGAGTGTGGGAGTCCCCGGTGACTGCCGCGGAGACCTCCAGCACCCGCTCGATCATACCCATCAGCTGCCGGGCGGAGGACTCCATCCGGCCAATATACTCCCGTGCCGCTTCCGGATCCCGCAGGTTTTTCCGGGCCAGGGCCGCAAAGCCAAAGATGGCGTTCATAGGCGTGCGCATATCGTGGGACATATTGGAGAGGAAGGTGTCCTTGGCCGCTATGGCCTGATTCGCCTTCTCCAGGGCCTCCGCCAAAAGACGCTTTCGCTCGATCTCGTGGTGAATCTCCTCATCCATCCGCCGGGAGCCCAGAACGATCTGGGATGCCTGGTGCTCTTGGCTCACATCCACCAGCTGAAGCTGCAAATACCGCTCCTCGCTGTTCTCCAGGACCCGGTAATTCACGCAAAAACTCTTATCCGCCAGCAGTCTGCCGCGAATCGCATCCAGATTGAGCGCCGTTCGCACCGTCTCCCGGTCCTCCGGGTGGACCCAGGTGCGCACATAGTCCGCCAGATAGCCGCTGAGGGACCGGATTCCCCGTTCCTCTCCAAAAATCCGGCAGGCCCGGCTGCTGAGCCGGTAGGGCCGGACCTGATCGCAGTCCAGCTCCCCATACAGGATCGTCTCATAATTGGCGCTGAGCCCCTCAATTACCCTCAAGCGCCGCAGATACTCCTGGTTGATCTGCGTCCGCTCCCTGTCATACTCCTCCGCCAGGGACTGGAGCTGCCGCTCCCGCTCCCGATTCTCGCTGAGCAGCAGCGTCCTCTCAATCAGCCGCCGGTGCCGCCTGCCTGTGACGTCGTTCAAAAACACGTAGAAGAGGTCCCGGCTGCCCCGGACAAAATGTCCGTAGTCCTCGATCCACCGGATCTGCCCGTCCTTCCGGCGCACCCGGTACTCCACATAGTCCAGATCGTACCGGCTGCTGGACACCTGCTCCCAGATGCTCCGCTCCACCTCGTCCACATCCTCATGCCACACCATTCCCCGGAAGGAATTCCCGGTGAGCTCCCGGAACTCCTCCATAGAGCTGCACTGAAAAATCCGCAGCAGGGCGCGGTTGGCGTAGACGATCTCCTCACCGCCGTTGGCGCAGTAGATCAGCACGCCGCCGGGCATCTCCTCCATAAAGCGGAGATTCTCCAGGGCCGCCTGGGTGCCCGGGGTCTGGGGCAGAGTACGCAGAAGCTCCCCGTCGGTATCATCCAGCAGCCGGCCGATGTCCAGCCGCTTTTCCTGAAGGGCGCTCAGCAGCTCTGCGATGTGGCTGATCAGATGGTTGTCCCGGCTCCGCTCTCCCATAGCACCCTCCTTCTCTCCTGTCTCCGATTTTATAAGCCGGCAAACACACGCTCTGCGCGGCGGCGAGCCTTTGATCTGCCGGTTTAGCTGTTTTACTATACCACAGAATCTCCCATTTGTCATTCTTTTTATTATCTCCTGAAGCGGCAAAAAAGAGACGCGCCCCACAGTCCTGCTCTCCCTTCTCCGGCAAAATTCCCCCTGGATTCACGGCCGGTGGGGTTGACAAGCGGCGGAATGAGGCATATTATAACAGTGGAAGAAAAGTGCATACTGTCCGGTAGGTAAGGCTACCACAAGGATACGGGTCGCTGCCGCGGAGTGATGGAGACATCATGAGAGGGTTTGAACAGGCGATATCGAACACGAAGGTATCATCTAACGCGATTTCATCGCCTTGTGAGGCTAAAGCTTGAACGGTTGGGGAAGACTGCCCGCGGAGGCGTTTTCCCGGCAGAAGGAGATTCTCCAGTCGTACCGGGCGGCACGATTGGGGATTTTTTGCTGTTCTGCAATCAAAACCCCGGTGTTCTGCCCAATTTTAATTCACAGCAAATCTGGAAAGGAGGTCGCGCGGCGTGTTTGAATCTGAGAACAAGTGGGAAGAGCTGGCGGAGCAAGTGGAAGAACTGGTGTCCCGAAAGCGATACGCGGAGCTGCGGGACCTCCTGCTACCCCTGGAGGCGGCGGATATCGCCTGGCTGTGCGACGAGCTGGACGAGCGGGCGCCCATCCTGGTGTTCCGGCTGCTGCCCAAGGAGCTGGCGGCAGAGGTGTTCGTGGAGCTGGACAGCGACGAGCAGGAGCTTTTGATCCGGGGCTTTTCCAACTCCGAGCTGAAAGAGGTGCTGGACGAGCTGTACCTGGATGACGCCGTGGACATCGTGGAGGAGATGCCGGCGGGGGTGGTAAAGCGCATTTTGAAGCACGCCGATCCGGAGACCCGCAAGAGCATCAACGAGATTTTGAAGTACCCGGAGGACTCCACCGGCAGCATCATGACCACGGAATTCGTGGACTTGCAGGAGACCATGACCGTGGCGGACGCCCTGAAGCGCATCCGCCGCACCGGCCCGGACAAGGAGACCATCAACGTCTCCTATGTCATCGACGACGAGCGGCGCCTCATTGGCCTGCTCAGCATCCGCACACTGCTGCTGGCGGAAGAGGACGATATCATCGGCGATATCATGGAGCGGAACTTCATCTCCGTACACACCCTGGACGACCAGGAGACCACTGCCCGAGCGTTGAGCAAGTATGACTTTCTGGCTCTGCCGGTGGTGGACACGGAGAGCCGTCTGGTGGGCATCGTCACCGTGGACGATGCAATGGATGTGCTCCAGGAGGAGGTCACCGAGGACATCGAGAAGATGGCGGCCATCCTTCCCGGCGACAAGCCCTATCTGAAAACCGGCGTGTTTGAGACCTGGAAGGCCCGCACACCCTGGCTCATGCTGCTGATGCTCTCCGCCACCTTCACCGGCATTATCCTGACCCACTTTGAGACCTCCCTGATGGCCTGCGCTATCTTGACCTCCTTCATCCCCATGCTCTCCGGCACCGGCGGCAACAGCGGCACCCAGGCCTCCACCGCTGTCATCCGCTCCCTGTCCCTGGGGGAGGTGCGGTTTTCCGACCTGTTCCGGGTGGTGTGGAAGGAACTGCGGGTGGCCCTGTGCTGCGGGCTGTGCCTGGCAGCGGCCAATTTTGTGAAGATGCTTCTGGTGGACCGCTGGCTGCTGCGCAATCCCACGGTGACGCCCCAGGTGGCGCTGGTGGTGTGCATGACGCTGGTGTGTACGGTGGTGTGCGCCAAGCTGGTGGGATGCGCATTGCCGCTGCTGGCGAAAAAAATCGGCTTCGACCCGGCGGTGATGGCCTCGCCCTTTATCACCACCATTGTGGACGCCCTGTCCCTGTTGATCTACTTCCAGATTGCCTCGGCGGTCCTGGGCCTGTGAGGCGGACGGCGCATATCGTTTCAGCGAGGCACGGCTTTCGCCGTGCCTCGCTACGGTTCTTCTTAAAATGTCTCCAGCAGAGCCAGAACCTGGGCTTTTTCAGCCAGTCTCTCCGAAAAGGCGGTGGCCGCGCCGGCAGCGGTTCCCAGGCGGTGGGCCAGGGTATAGTCCCCGTGCTCCAGCCAGCCGGCCAGAAATCCCGCCACCATGGAGTCCCCCGCGCCCACGGAGTTGCACACCGTGCCTGCGGGGACGCCCAGCCGGTGGACAGACCCGGTTTCATCCAGCAGCAGCGAGCCGTCTCCCGCCATGGACACCAGCACGTTCCGGGCTCCCTCCTTCTGGAGGCGGCGGGCGCAGTCTTCAATTTCCACATCACCGTTCAGTGCTCCGCCGAAGAGCTCCTCCAGCTCGGCGCGGTTGGGCTTGATGAGGAAGGGATGGTAGGGCAGTACGGCCCGCAGCAGTCTGCCGGTGGCGTCCACCGCGGTGAGGATCTCCCGGTTCGCCAGCCGGGCCAGGATGCGCTGGTAAATATCATCCGGGAGGGAGGTGGGAATGGACCCTGCCAATACCAGCACGTCTCCGGACTGGAGGCGGTCCAGCTTGGCAAACAGCTCCTCCAGGGAGGCGGCGGGAATGGCGGGCCCCGCGCCGTTGATCTCCGTCTCCTGGTCTGCCTTGATCTTCACATTGACCCGGGTCAGTCCCTCCTCCAGCCAGATGAAGTCGGTGCGGATGCCCGCGTCCCGCAGGCCCTGGTCCAGGGCCCGGCCCGTGAATCCCGCCAGAAAGCCCAGAGCCGCATTTTCAACGCCCAAATTGCGCAGTACGGTGGACACGTTGATGCCCTTGCCGCCCCACTGGAGCTCGTCGCTCTCGGTGCGGTTGGTCTCCCCGGTCCGGAAATCGCGCACGCGCACGATATAGTCCAGGGCGGGGTTAAAAGTGACGGTGTAAACCATCGTTCAAACCTCCTTGATTTCCGTGTATTCCAGATACCGGCGGTCCTCCAGACGGTCGGTGATGATCCGGGCCCCTTCCAGCGGCAGGACGGCCGCGGCGGTGACGGCGCCGAACTTGCTGGAGTCGGCCAGCACCCAGGTTTCCCGGGCCCGGGCCGCCGCCAGGGCCTTGACCATGGCCTCCTCCCGGTCCGGGGTGGTGAAACCCTGGCGGACCGCAATGCCGTTGATCCCCAGGAAGGCCTTGGTGAAGTTGTAGGTTTTCAGGGCCTCCATGGCCTCGCCGCCGATGACGGCCAGGGTGCCCGGCTTGATGACGCCCCCCAGCACATAGGTCCTGAGGCCCCGCAGGGGCAGGCGCTGGACGCACTCCACGCTGTTGGTGACGAAGACAGCCCCGGAGGCCTGGATATGGTCCACCATGTGCATCACCGTGGACCCGGCGTCCAGAAACACCACGTCGCCGTCCTGAATCAGGCTGGCGGCGTACCGGGCGATGCGGAGCTTTTCCTGGGTGTGGAGTTCCCGCTTGACCTCCATGTCCGGCTCTTCTGCCCGAAACTCCTCCCGGATGGACATGGCCCCGCCGTAGACCTTGTTCAGCTTGCCCCGGCGGGCCAGCTCGTTCAGGTCCCGCCGGATGGTGGCCCCCGACGCGCCGGTGGCCCGGCACAGCTGTGCCACGCTGACCGCCTGCTCCCTGTCCAGCTCCGCCAGAATCGCTTCCATCCTCTGCTCCGCCAACATACGAAAACGCCCCCTGTGTTTTTTTACCATGGTATCATCACAGATGCGCAAAGTCAAGCAGAGATGCTCACTCCTCCTCTGGGTAGACCACGCCCCACTCCCGGCGCAGGGCGGTCATCAGGGCCATCACGTCGGCGGTATAGGGGAGCATCATGTCCCCGCCGGTCAGGACGGCGGACTCCATGTCCTCCAGCTCGTAGCGCAGGGCGTCGGCGGTGCGTCCGGCGGAGACGGTCTCCGTCTGGCCGGTTTCGGCGTCCACGATGACGGCCCTGTCCGCCCGGGGGTACTCCAGGATCTCAATATACCCCTTCTCGCAGGAGACCACCGCCCGCTTGGGCTGCTTGGAGTGAAGGGAGAGGGCGGCGGTGGCCAGCTGGCCCTCCCGGTTTGCCATGGCGATGGCGGCGTTCTCGTCCACCCCGGTGGGGGCCTTGCGGACGCAGGAGCGCACCTGGTCCGGGCTGGAGTCCAGAAACAGCCTCGCCAGGGACAGGGCGTATACGCCGATGTCCAGCAGGGCGCCCCCCGCCAGGGAGCGGCTGAAAAAGCGGTTGGTCATGTCATAGGGCTTGAAGCTGCCGAAGTTCAGCTGGATGAGGTTCACCCGTCCCAGCTCCCCGGCCCGCACCCGCCGGATGAGCTCCCGGTACAAAGGCATGTGGTAGATGGTCATGGCCTCCGCCAGGACCGCGCGGTTTTCCTCCGCCAGCTTTTGTGCCCGCTCCAGCTCGGCGCTGTTGAGGGTGATGGACTTCTCGCACAGGACGTGCTTGCCGTGGGAGAGGGCCTCCTCCAAAAACGCGATGTGGGTGTTGTGGGGTGTGGTGATGTAGACGGCGTCAATCTCCGGGTCGGAAAACATCTCGTGGTAATCGCCGTAGACCTTGGGTATGCCGTATTTTTCTGCGAAGGCCTCCGCCTTTTCGTGGGTGCGGTTGCCCACGGCGTCCAGGGTGCGGCCCATGGAGTGGAGGGCCTGAGCCATCTCGTTGGCGATGACGCCGGTGCCCAGCACCGCCCAGCGCAGATGTCTTTTTTCGCTCATATCAAAAACCTGCCTTTCCCATCGGTGGTAATGGGACGATTATATCACACTTTTTTCTTTTTCAGCAGCCCCAGCAGGAACATGCCCGCCACAGCCCCGATGAGAACGGCGGCGGCATAGCCCAGGGGGTTCCGGATTACGGGGAAGACGAACAGTCCGCCGTGGGGCGCCGGGGAGGCGCAGCCGAAGGCCATGGACAGCGCGCCCGCTGCCGCGGAGCCCGCGATGCAGGCCGGCAGCACATGGAGGGGATCGGAGGCGGCGAAGGGGATGGCGCCCTCGGTGATGAAGGACAGTCCCATGATGAAGTTCACAGGGCCGGATTTGCGCTCGTCGGCGGTGAAGCGGTCCTTGAAGAAGATGGTGGCCAGGGCGATGGCAAGGGGAGGCACCATGCCGCCGGCCATGACGGCGGCCATCACCGGGGAGAAGCCGCCCTCGGCCATGGCGATGGAGGCGGTGCCGAAGACATAGGCCGCCTTGTTGATGGGACCGCCCATGTCCGTGGCCTGCATCCCGGCCACCAGGGCCCCCAGCAAAAGGGCGGAGGAGCCGCCCATGGAGTTCAGCCCGCCGGTCAGGGCGTTATTCAGCATCCCCACAAAGGGGTTGACGGCACACATGAAGGCGCCGATGAACAGCAGGCCGGCCACGGGGTAGATGAGGATGGGCTTCAAGCCCTCCAGGGAAGCGGGCAGCCTGTCGCAGATTCTCCGCAGCCACTTCATGAACCAGCCGCCCGCAAAGCCCGCCAGCAGTCCCCCCAGGAATCCGGCGGGAACGATGGGTACGGTGGGGTCCGCGAAGTAGGCGAAGGTGGCGCCGCTGGCGGCCAGGGAGCCGCCCACAAAGCCCACCATCAATCCCGGCCGGTCGGCGATGGACTGGGCGATGAAGGCGGAGAGAATGGGGACCATGAAGCTGAAGGCCAGGTTTCCGGCCCTGTTGAAAAAGGCGGGCAGGACCCAGGAGGAGCCGAAGGCGGCGGTGCCGGCGGCGCCGCTATCCAGCAGGAAGGACAGTGCCATGATGATGCCGCCGCCGATGACGAAGGGCAGCATGTGGGACACGCCGTTCATCAAGTGCTTGTAGAGCCGGCGGCCTGCGCTCTCGTTTCCGGCGGCCTCCGCGGCGGCGCCGCCGTCGTGGCGGTAGACAGGAGCCTGACCGCCGGTAATTTTGCCAATCAGCTCCCCGGGCCTGTTGATGCCGTCGGACACCGGGACCCGCAGGAGGGGCTTGCCGTCAAACCGGGCCAGGTCCACGTTCTTGTCCGCGGCGATGATGATGCCGTCGCACCCGGCGATCTCCTCACGGGTCAAAATGTTTTTGGCGCCGCCGGAGCCCTGGGTCTCCGCCTTCACGCCGATGTTCAGCTCCCGGCCCTTCTTCTCCAGGGCCTCGGCGGCCATGTAGGTGTGGGCGATGCCTGTGGGGCAGGCGGTGACAGCCAGCACCCGGAGCCTTCCGGCGTCCTCCGCGGGCGCGGCGGAGGGCTGGTCCGGGTACTTGCTCCGCTCCTGGGCGTCGATCAGGCTCAGGAAGGTCTCCGCATCCTCCGCCTCCAGCAGCTTTTGGCAGAAATCCTCGTCCATCAGCATGACCATCAGCCGGGAGAGCATCTCCAAATGCACATCGCCGCCTTCCCGGGGGGCCGCGATCATGAAAAAGAGCCTGGAGGGCAGGCCGTCGGGGGCGCCGTAGTCCACACCGCCGGGGACGGTGACGGCGGCGAGGCCCGCCTCCTTCACGGCGGTGCTCTTGGCGTGGGGCACCGCGATGCCGTTTCCGATGGCGGTGGAGCTCATGGCCTCCCGGGCCAGGATGTCGGCCTTGTACTGCTCCCGGTCGGTGAGCCGGCCCGCCCGGTCCTGGAGGCTGACCAGCAGGTCGATGGCCTCGTCCTTGCCGGCGGGGGCGGCGTGGAGCCGGATGCCGGCGGTGTTCAGCAGATCGGTGATGCGCATGGTCACAACTTCCCTTCTTGATTCGAGATGATTAAGTTTGATTAATTTTGCGTTAATTGAATGCTATCACGCGAAATGATCAAAGTCAATCTTATTTAATCAAACTTGATCACAAAATTCAGGGCCGCATTTTGGATGTTTTCACGAACGCGGGGAGCTGAGGACCGCACGGCGAAACCGGAGGGCGCGCCGCGCCCTCCGGTTTGTGATGCAGATCCGCTCACCTCTCCGCCCGAGGCTGGCCGGCGCTTCCGGCCTCCCGCGCCGCGGAGGGCATGAGCCTGTCTCTGTATTTCAGATAAATGAGGAAGCCGGTGAGATCCGCCAGGGCCCAGCCGATGGGGATGGACCACCAGATTCCCGCCACGCCGATCTCCGGCAGGGGGGCCAGGGCGTAGGACAGGGCTACCCGGGTGCCCAGGGAGATCACCGTCAGCACCACGGAGACGGCGGGCCGGCCCAGGGCCCGGTACAGCCCGTAGAGGAGGAACAGGCACCCGATGCCGCAGTAGAAGGGACCCACGGTGTGGAGATACCGGACGCCCTCCGCCGTGACGGCGGTCTCTTCCGGGTCAATGAAGATTAAAACCAGGGGCCTTGCAAGGAACCACAAAATCAGCGACACGGCGATGCAGTAGCTCACCACAGTCAGCACGCCGCAGCGGACGCCCCGCTGGATACGCTCCGGCTGCTTTGCCCCCATGTTCTGGGCGATGAAGGTGGAGAAGGCGTTTCCGTACTCCTGCACCGGCATGTAGGCGAAGGCGTCGATCTTCACGCCGGCGGCAAAGGCCGCCATAACCCCGGTGCCGAAGCTGTTTACCAGCCCCTGGACCATCAGGATCCCGAGGTTCATGACGGACTGCTGCACACAGGTGAGCAGGGAGTAGCTGGTGATCTCCCGCAGGCTGGCGCCCCGAATTCGGAAGCGGCGGAGGGCCCGCCGCAGGCGCCCGTCCCGCAGAAGGGTATAGAGGCCGATGCCGAGGCCCGAGACGTACTGGGCGATGACAGTGGCCGCGGCGGCACCGGCGGCTCCGAAGGAATAGACCGCTACCAGCAGCAGGTCCAGGGCGATGTTCAACGCCGTGGAGACGCCCAGAAACACCAGAGGCACCACGGAGTTGCCAAGCGCCTTCAGATAGGCGGCAAAAAAGTTGTACAGGGCGATGGCGGGGATGCCCCAGAACACCAGAACCAGATAGTCCCGGGTCATCTCCGTGATCTCCGCCGGGATGTTCATCCACACCACGATGGCGTCCACCCCCAGAAGGGAGACGGCGGTGAGTAGGGCCGTTACCGCCGCCGTCAGCAGGCAGGAGGCCCGGAGGCCGTTTTCCAGCCGCGCCTCGTCCCGGGTGCCGAAGCACAGGGAGAACACCACGCCGCTGCCCATGCACAGGCCCAGCAGCACCGAGGTGAGAAAGGTCATCAGGGCAAAGGCGGAGCCCACCGCCCCCAGAGCGGCGGAGCTGACATAACGGCCCACCACCCAGGAGTCCACAATATTATAGCACTGCTGCAGGAGGTTCCCCAGAATCATGGGCAGCGCGAAAAAGCACATGGTGGGGAATACGGCTCCCGTTGTCAAATCTCTCTGTCTCATCAGACCGCTCTCCTTCCGCATATACGCAGGGCAAGCGCGCCGGGGAGCCCGGACAGATGGTCCCGGCTTCCCGGCGCGCGGATTCGCGTGATTCTATGGTACACAAGCTCCCTGGAAAAATCAATCCCCTTTTTGCGCGGCGGGATGCTCCTCTCCGTCCTGCCGCCCCTTCTCCCGGTTCAAAAGCTGAGCGGACATCTGGTCCATCCGCTCCATAGCCCGGTAGCTGTCCATCAGACTGTTCTCGTGCGGGACAGACTCCGGCTCGCCGCGGAAGACCAGCTTCAGCAAGACGGGCGTCAGTACCGCGCAGCCCACCACGGTGATGATGATGGGCGTCATCATGGCCTGACTCATAACCCCCATGCTGAGGCCACGGTTGGCCACGATCAGCGCCACCTCGCCGCGGCAGGCCATGCCCGCGCCCACTTGGGCGCACTCCATCCCCCGGAAGCCGCACATCCGGGCTCCCAGGCCGCAGCCGATGACTTTGGACAAAATGGCCGTGGCCAGCAGCAGCAAAGCGAATACAGCCAGCTGTCCGTCCAGGGAGGGCAGCTCCACCTTGACGCCGATGCCGGCGAAAAACACCGGCGTCAGCAGCAGGTAGCTCAGGGGCTCGAATTTGGACTGGATGTACTTGGCCTTGGGGGTGGAGGCCACGATGAGCCCCGCCACAAAGGCGCCGATGATGTCCGCCACGCCGAAGAACTCCTCTGCGCAGTAGGACAGCAGCAGACAGATCACAAAGGCGAACACCGGGTAGCGCCGCAGATTCTTCCCCCTGGCGTGGGAGATCATCCAGCGGAAGGCCCGGATGGCCAGGAAGGAGGCCGCGATGGCAAAGACGAAAAACAGCGCGATCTTCACCAGCACCAGTACCAGGCTGGTTCCCTCCCCCGCGAAGCTTGCCACCACCGTCAGGGCGATCAGGCCCAGCACATCGTCGATCAGGGCGGCGGCCAGGATGGTGCTGCCAACCTTTGTGTCCAGCCGTCCCAGCTCCCGCAGGGTCTCTACGGTGATGCTGACGGAGGTGGCGGTGAGGACAGTGCCCAAAAACACGTTTTCCAGCATGGTGTTGTCCGGCAGCCAGCCGGCCCGGCCCGCGAGAAAACCGAAGCCCGTGCCCATGGCCATGGGCACCAGCACGCCGCACAGCGCCACGAAAAAGCCGGACTTCCCGGCGTTGCGCAGCTCCCGCAGGTCCGTGCCCATGCCGGCGGTGAACAAAATGACAATGACGCCCATCTCGCTGAGCTGGGAGAGGAAGGCCGTCTCCGCCAGTACGTTCAGCGCAGCGGGGCCCAGCACCAGGCCCGCCAGCAGGGACCCCACCACCCGGGGCATCTGGAACCGGCCGGTGATGATTCCCAGAAACTTGGTGCTCAGCAGGATCAGCGCCAGGTCCAGCAGATAATGATAAGACATAGGAACGCTCCTTTGCTCCGCAGGGTCCGACACCCTGCGCAAACGTTTAAATTCTCGATTGTAACCATATCATAGCTTTTTTCGCCGGATTTTCAAGTGACGATTTGCACGAAAAGTGCCCCCGCCCTTTGTGGGATTTCCGGTGGGTTACGGTTTTTCCAGAATCTCCCGGACCGCCAGCACGCCGCCGGACACGGAAAAGCGCACCTCCAGCCCTGCGAAGCCGAAGCCGTAGACCCGGTCCGGGTCCTCCTGGTAGCGGGGACGGGGGTCCTGGGCCAATACGCCCCGCAGAGCCTCCCGGCGGTCCGGCGGGACGCGCTCCAGCAGGTCCGGTGGGATTGCCACCTCCACCGTTTCCCCGGCGGGGGCGGCGGCAAAGCCCCCCAGAGCGCCGGGGACGCAGTCGGCATAGGGGAGATAGGGTTTGATGTCCAGCACCGGCGTGCCGTCCACCAGATCCGCGCCCCGGAGGCGGAGCACCGTTCCCTGCCCGGCGGTGCGCTCCACGCCCGCCAGCCGGACCGCTGAGAGGGCGATGGGGTTGGGCCGGAAGGGGGAGCGGGTGGCGAACACACCCAGACGGGCGTTTCCTCCCAGCCGGGGCGGGCGCACCGTGGGGGACCACTCCCCCCGCGCCGCCTGGTGGAACACCCACACCAGCCACAGGTGGGAGAAGCCCTCCAGCCCCCGCAGGGCGTCTTCATTGCGGAACTCCGGCTCAAACACCAGAGTGGACTCCAGCTCCTCCACCAGGCCGCTTTGCCTGGGTACGCCGAATTTGGAGGAGAAATCACTGTGGACGCGGGCGATCACCCGCATGGAGAACTCCTGGCTCATGGCATACGCCGTCCTTTCTGTCCGGCCGCCAGCGGGGAGGGGGCCGGATGTCTTCTGGCCATTATACAGGAGCTTCCGAAAAAAGGGAAGTAAAAAAGGGCTTAAAAAAACGCCCCAAAGCAGTTGCTGCCTTGGGGCGCCGGTCAGCCGGACCGATCATTCGCCGCGGGACGTTAGAAAACGCGGCCGTTTCGAACCATCTGGTCGTAGGTGTAACCGTCCATGTGATTCTTGGTGTAACCGGTGGTGCTGCCGGTCAAGGCGTCTCCGGTGTCCCGGACGGCGTTTCGGGCCGCGTCGCCCACGTCGTCCATGGTGTCCATGGCGTCATCCATCATGCCGCCGCCATTACCGTCGTTGACGCCGCCGGTGACGGAGTCGTCATAGCCGCCCTCATTGACGTCGCCGGTCACAGAACCGTCGGAGGCGCTGCTGTTATCAGCGTCTCCGGGCTGCCGGTCCCTGCCGCAGGCCGTCAGGGAAAACACCAGCAGCAGGGAGGTCAGCAAAAGCGCAAGACTTGTTTTCATCCTGGGGTCCTCCTTCGCGCGGGTAGTGTGCGCGATACCCAAAAGACCCGTCAAGGCCGCAGGAGCGGATGACCCGGCCCTGTCAGCCAACGGTATTGTTTCCGAAGGGCCGCAAAAAAGTCCCGGCAGTTTTTGAAAGACCAGGAGAGTTTTTCCGGCGGGCGGCGGCGCGGCGCACATTGCCGGCGAAAAAAAGACCTCCTCCCGCAAAAAAAGCCCCTCTGAGGTATAGAATAGGACAAAAATGGTGTAAACTGCTAAAAAGGATTTTTCCCAAAACAAGATTTTTGCAAATGTTTGTGAAAAATACCGTTGACGAGATGGGAAAAACCGGTTATGATGGTAACAGAAATTAACTTGACGCAGTCTGACTTTAACTTAGTGTAGAAAAGGAGAGCTGTAATATGTATACACAGGAGATCACTGTTAATAACGAAGTAGGTCTGCACGCCCGTCCCGCCACGTTCTTTATCCAGAAGGCCAACGAGTTCAAAAGCGGCATCTGGGTGGAGAAGGAGGACCGCCGTGTCAACGCCAAGAGCCTTCTGGGCGTTTTGTCCCTGGGCATCGTCAAAGGCACCAGCGTCACTCTGATTGCCGACGGCGCCGATGAGAAGGAGGCCGTGGGCGCTCTGGTGGAGCTGGTCAACGACAATTTCGGCGAGTAAAACACAGACGTGTGCATTTGAAAAAGCGGCTTCCTCAGGAAGCCGCTTTTTTGTTGCGTCCGGAGAGAATCTGTGCTATACTGCACGGAGATACTGTTATGAGGGAGAGATCGTCTATGACCATCCAGAGAAAGAGCATCGGCCTTTGCATTGTGCTGTCCATCGTCACCTGCGGAATTTACAGCCTGTACTGGCTGTACTGCATGGCTGAGGACGTAAACCTGGTGACCGCCCGTCCCAGCGCCCCCTCCGGCGGATTGGTGCTGCTGCTGACCATCGTCACCTGCAATATCTACGGCCTCTACTGGCTCTACCGGGCCGGCGACGACCTGGACCGCCAGCGGGTCAACCAGGGCCAGGTGCCGGGGCACCTGGGGATCCTCTATCTGCTGCTGGCCGTCTTTGGATTCAGCATCATTTCCTACGCTCTGCTGCAGTCCGAGATCAATGAGTATGCGGCGGCATAAAACGCTCCTGGCCGGCGCGGGCTTGCTCTGCGCCGGCCTTCTCTATGGCTATGTGCTGATTCCCCTGGGACTCCGGATACCCTGTCTTTTCCGGCATCTTACGGGGCTGCGCTGTCCCGGCTGCGGCGTCACAGACCTGTGCCTGGAGCTGCTCCACGGGCGTTTCGTCCCCGGGTACAACTGGGGGCTGGTCCTGGCGGCGCCGTGGATTCCGGGGCTGGTGTGGGCGGAAAAGCACCGCCCCAGCACCGCCAGGGCTTGTGCCTGGGTGCTGGCGGCGCTGCTGCTGGCCTGGGGCGTTCTGCGGAACCTGTGGGGCGTTTGAGCGGAGGCGATGAGCCGGACAGGCGCCGGACCGCCGGGGACGGCTCCGTTTGGCGGAAGTTTTGGTGTCCGCAATAGGAAGATTTCAAAAAGGGTGGTATGTCCATGACTCACGACGAATTGAAGGAAAAGGCCAACGCCCTGCCCCTGTCCCCCGGGGTCTACCTGATGATGGACAAAACCGGGAAGGTCATCTACGTGGGCAAGGCCAAGAAGCTGAAAAACCGGGTGAGCCAGTACTTTCAGGACAGCGCCTCCCACACCGCCAAGACGCGGCAGATGGTCTCCCAGGTGGACCACTTCGACACCATCTTTGTCACCAGCGAGTTTGAGGCGCTGGTGCTGGAGAACTCCCTGATCAAGCGCCATATGCCCCGCTACAACATTTTGCTGAAGGACGACAAGGGCTACCCCTTCGTGCGGCTGTCCAGAGAGACCTATCCCCGCTTCACCATGACCCACAAGTGGGCAAATGACGGAGCCCGGTACTTCGGTCCCTTCGGCGGCCGGTTTGAGACCCGCCAGGCACTGGACGCGGTGCTCTCGGCCCTGCGCCTGCCCACATGCAGCAGGAAATTTCCCCGGGATATCGGGGCGGAGCGGCCCTGTCTCAACTTCCACATGGGCCGGTGCGACGGCTTCTGCCGCCCGGAGATGACGGCGGAGGAGTACCGGGGCCGCATTCATCAGGCCTCGCTGATGCTGGAGGGCCGGGCCAAGCAGCTCCTGAAAGAGATGACCGCCGAGATGGAATCGGAGGCGGAGGCCCTGCGGTTTGAGCGGGCGGCCCTGCTGCGGGACCGGATCAACGCCATCCAGGCCCTGGGCAAGAAGCAGACGGTGATCGCCGGCCTCTGTGCCGACACGGACATCTGGGGACTCTACCGGGGCAGCGGCAAGTGCTGCTACGCCGTGCTGCACATGGAGGAGGGGAATCTGGCGGGCCGGGAGACAGAGCTCTTCACCGCCCCCATGGAGGAGGAGGAGACGGAGATCCTCTCCGCCCTGACGGCTCAGTACTATCTCCCCCGGGCCATCCTGCCCCACGAGATCCTCCTACCCCAGGGGACGGAGGAGGACTGTGAGAATCTTTCCCAGGTTCTGACCAAGCGGGCAGGACACAAGGTCTGGGTCCACATCCCCCAGCGGGGGGAGAAGGCGGAGCTGCGGGCGATGGCCCAGCGAAACGCCGCCGAGGAGGCGGAGCGGGCTACCACCGCCCAGGAGCGGGTGGCCCACACCCTGGAGCTGCTGCAAAAGATGCTGGACCTCCCTGCCCCGCCGGAGCGGATGGAATCCTTCGATATCTCCAACACGGGAAAGAGCGACATCGTGGCATCCATGGTGGTGTACAGCGGCACCCGGCCGCTGAAGAGCGCCTACCGCCGCTTCCACATCAAGGAGCTGACAGAGGGGCGCCCGGACGACTACGCCTCCATGCGGGAGGTGCTGCGCCGCCGCCTCCGGCGGGCCGCCGACGGAGACGAGAAGTTTCTGCCTCTGCCGGATGTATTCCTCATCGACGGCGGCGTGACCCATGCCCAGGCGGCTTTGAGCGTGGCGGAGACCTTCGGCGTCAAGGTGCCCATCTTCGGCATGGTGAAGGACGACCGCCACCGCACCCGGGCCCTGGTAACGCCGGAGGGCCGGGAGATCGGGATCGTCAATAATCAGGCGGTGTTCTCCCTCATCGGCCAGATTCAGGAGGAGACCCACCGCTTCGCCATCACCTTTCACCATGAGAGCCACAGCAAAAGCGCCACCCGCTCCGCCCTGGACGGCATCCCCGGCGTGGGTCCCAAGCGGCGGGAGGCGCTGCGCAAACATTTCGGTACCGTCAAGGCCATCCGGGAGGCGGATGTGGACGCCCTGGCGGCGGCAGTGCCCCGGGACGCGGCGGAGGCGGTGTGGAACCGCTTCCACGCCCCTGAGCCGGAAAATCCCTGATACTGTACGATAAGGAGACTGCGGAATGTCACTTCGGCGGAAGCTGCTGGCCATGAAGGCGGACTGGGAAAAGTGGGAGAACCGGATCTCCATTGCCGTGGCGGTGTTTTTTGCCGGAGCGGTCATCGCCAACGCGGGACTCTTCTTCTCCGTCCGCAAGACGCCCTCTTTTTTCGGCGCGGCGTTCAGCTGGCTGTACGCAGTGTCCTGGTTCCCGGCGGCCATGCTGCTGCGGGACCGGGCCGGGTGGGTGCGGGCCGCAGTCATCCTCCGGTGGACGGCGGTGGCGGCCATCCTCCTGGGGATCGCCGCCGGTGCCGGCGGAGGCCTGGGCCTGTTCTCCGCCCTCTGCGTCATGCCCTACGCCCTGTTCATCTCGGCGTACAGCGGGCTCTCCCAGCCGGCGTGGGTCTCATATCTCCTGCCCCTGGCCCAGGCCGTGACGGCCTCCCTCCTCTCCCGCCGCCTGCGGCGGCAGGCGGAGCGGGAGCGATAAATTGAAGAGGCTGCCTTGCGGCAGCCTCTTCTGCTTTGCCCGGTTGGAACGCTTACTTCTTCTTGCCCTCCCACTTGGTGACGCACACGGAGCAGGCGATGTCGCCGGTGACGTTCAGGCAGGTGCGGCCCATGTCAAAGATCCGGTCCACGGCCACAATGAGGCCGATGTAGGCCACGGGGATTCCCAGGGCCTCCAGCACCATGGCCAGCATGATCATGCCGGCGCCGGAGACACCGGCGGTGCCGATGGAGGCCAGGGTGGCGGTGACCACCACGACGATCATCTGGCCGATGGTCAGGTGGATGTTGGCGCAGGAGGCCAGGAACACGGTGGCCACGCACTGGTAGATGGCGGTGCCGTCCATGTTGATGGTGGAGCCCAGGGGCAGGACGAAGGAGGCGATGTCATCCTCCGCACCCAGCTCCGCGGCGCACTCCTTGGACACCGGCAGGGTGGCCGCGGAGGAGGTGGAGGTAAAGGCGAAGATCATGGCGGCGAAGGCGCCCTTGAAGAACTTGACAGGGTTCATGCCCACGAAGATTTTTGCGGACAGGGAGTAGACCAATACGGCGTGGACGATGTAGCCCAGATACGCGCAGACGATGACCAGCAGCAGCGATACCAGGATCTCGGAGCCCTGGGTGGCCACGACCCATGCCATATAGGTGAACACGCCGATGGGAGCCAGAGAGATGATGAAGCTCATCAGCTGCTCGATGACGGCGTAGGCGGAGGAGACAAAGTCACGGCACAGCTTCGCCCGCTCACCGGCGGCCAGAATGGAGCCGCCCAGGAACAGGGCGATGACAATGACCTGGAGCATATTGGCGTCGGTGAAGGACTTCCACATATTGGTGGGGAAGATGGCCACCAGCGTGGACATGAAGCCGCTGAACTCCTTGGCCTCGTACTCGGCGCTGGCGGCGTCCAGCACGGGGAAGAGACCGGCGCTGTTGAAGATGTTTGCGAACACCAGGCCGATGACGCAGGCAATGGCGGTGGTGCAGAGAAAGTAAACCACCGTTTTGACGCCCACGGAACCCACCTTGCGCATGTCGTTCATGGAGATGATGCCGTCGATCATGCTCAGCAGCACCACCGGCACCACGATGAATTTCAGCAGATTGACGAAGATGTCGCCAAAGGGCTTTAAGTAGTTTGTGGTGATGTCGGCAAAGCCGCCGAAGTAGCACACCAGGCCCACTGCAATACCCACGACCAGCGCGATCAGGATCTGCATGGGGAGACTCATTTTATTGTTCATACACTCACCTCATTATAAAATTTTCCTCTCTCGCAATGCCCCGCGCCGTCGCGGCCGGCGCCGCAGGGTTGTTATATTATAACAAAACAGTGGGCGCTTGTAAAGACATTTCCGGCAAAATGCCAAGAAGATGTTCCCTCAGTTCCTGAGAGGGTACCCGCAGAAGCGGATCGCCGCCCTGGCCAGCTCCTCTGTGGGGTCCAGGCTGGGCTGGCTGAGCCCCAGCAGATGAAAGGCCAGCGGAAGCTCCGTACAGCCCAGGATGAAGAAGTCCGCCCCCCGGCCGGACAGGGCGTCCAGCACGGAGAGAAAGGCCGCCCGGTAGCGCTCCGGCGGGGCACCGGCCTTGACGCCGCGGTAGATCACGGCCATCAGGGCGTCCCGCTCCCCCTCCTCCGGCAGGAGGCAGGGGACGTCCGCTTTTTCCAGTGCCGCCTGATACAGCCCGGCGGAGAGGGTGCCCCTTGTGGCCAGCACGGCGGCGGTCTTTCCCGGAAACCGGGCGCGGCAGCCGGCGGCGGCAGCCTCCAGCATACTGAGGAAGGGGATGTCTGTCAGTCCCTGGAGGCGGGGGAGAAAGTAGTGGGCGGTGTTGCAGGGCATGATCACGCAGTCCGCCCCGCAGGCCTCCAGCTTTCGCAGGGAGTCCCGCATGGCGGGCAGAGGGTCCGGCCCTCCGCTGAGGATGGCCGCCGTCCGGTCCGGAATAGAGGCGTTGCTGTCGATGTAGACGCGGATGTGCTCACTGTCGCTGGAGGCGGCGGTGAGGGAGACAATTTTCTGGAACAGATCCGCCGTAGCCAGCGGCCCCATGCCACCCAGAATTCCGATGGTCTTTTTCATATTTTGAGATCCCCTTGTGCCGGTTGGTTTCAAACAGACGAAATGACGGTCCAAAAAAGCGCGGACCTATCCCCAGAGCTCGGGAAAGAGCAGCTCGCTGCCCACCTTCAGCGTCAACAGGATCAGCACCACAATGACGGTGGGGCGGACGATTCTGCTGCCGTTTCGAATGGCCAGACCTGACCCGATGTAGTGCCCCGCAATGGAGAAGACGGCGGCGATCAGGCCCACATGGAGGAACACATACCCGCTGGCCAGCTGGGTCACCAGGCTTCCGATGTTGCTGGAGAGGTTGATGATCTTTACGCCGCCGGCAGCGTGGCGGGTGTCCAGCTTGGCCAGGCGGATGAAGGCGATCATCAGAAAGGTGCCGGTGCCGGGGCCATAGTATCCGTCGTAGCCGCCGATGATAAAGGCGGAGGCCCAGACAATGGCGGCCTGCTTTTTGAAGCTGATCTCCCCGGGCTCATCGGGCCAGTCGTGGCTGCGCAGGGTGATCACCGCCACCACTGGCAGCACCGCCAGCAGCATGTATTTCAGGACGGCGTCCGGCGTGCGGTGCTGAAGCCAAGTGCCGATGACGGAGCCCGTCAGCGCGAAGGCGATGGAGGGGGCGAAGAGCGTCCAGTTCACATAGCCGTTTTTGATGAACCGGGCGGTGGAGAAGACGGTGCCGATGGCGGCGGAGACCTTGTTGGTCCCCAGGGCGTAGGGCGCCGGCAGGCTGCCGAAGGCAATGAGATGGGCCGGACCGGAGATGATTCCGCCGCCGCCGGCGATGGCGTCCATGAAGGAGGCCAGAAATACGCCCAGGCACAGCAGCAGAACGATCCACAGAGCGAAGCCGTCAACGGTGATCTCCGTAAGCAGGGAAAACATAGGCGGATCTCCTTCTGAAATTGGTTCTTTTTGTCTATTGTAGCAGGGCGGGACGGCAAAATCAACCGGAAAGGCGGCTGTTTTGGTCCGTCCGGCAGAAATTGTGCGGCGATCAGCCCAGTAAACTTCTGTGTAAAATGCCAAAGGTGCACATAAAATATGGTGAAAATGCGAGAAGAAATTGGCCATATTCACCAAAAGTCTTTTCTCTTTTTCGACAGTACCATTCTTGACGCTGTTTCCTTCAAGAAGTATAATAAACAAAATATATGGTATATCTGGGAAGAAAAGGGAAGCGGGCGCTTCTCAAACACGGAGGCCGCCGTCGCCGCGGGGCAGGCGGAGAGAGGAGAGTTACATGGCAAACAGCAAAGCAGCCGAGCGTTTCCACGCGGGAACGCTGACCGAGGGCTGGCGCTGGTTCGGCGCACATCCCGCCGAAAAGCGGGGCAAGCCGGGCTGGGGCTTTCGGGTCTGGGCCCCCCACGCGAAAGCCGTGTCCGTGGTGGGCGATTTCAACGGCTGGAATGAACAGGCTAATCGTTTAATTCGGATCGGCGAGGTCTGGGAGGGCTTCATCCCCGGACTGACGGAATATTCCGCTTATAAATACGCAGTGACGGGGGAGGATGGAGAGGTCCGGATGAAGGCGGACCCCTATGGCTTCCACACGGAAACCCGCCCCGCAACGGCCAGCAAGCTTTACGACATCGAGGGCTTCCGCTGGACCGACGGAGCCTTCCGGAAGAGACAGTCACAGCATCCGATATATGCATCTCCGCTGAATATTTATGAGGTCCACCTGGGCTCCTGGAAGCTGCGGGAAAACGGGGACTTCATCGGCTACCGGGATTTGGCCAAGGAGCTGGCGGCCTATGTAAAGGACATGGGCTACAACGCCATCGAGCTTCTGCCGGTGACGGAGCACCCCCTGGACGACTCCTGGGGCTATCAGTGCACGGGGTATTTTGCCCCCACCTCCCGGTTCGGCACGCCCAAGGACTTCATGTGGTTTGTCAACCATATGCACAAAAACGGCATCTCCGTTCTGCTGGACTGGGTGCCCTCCCACTTCTGCAAGGACACGCAGGGCCTGTATGAGTTCGACGGCACCTGCTGCTACGAGTACGGCGACCCCAACAAGCGGGAGCACGCCAGCTGGGGCACCCGGGTCTTTGACTACGGCCGGAGCGAGGTGAAGAGCTTCCTGTTCTCCTCCGCCCGGTTCTGGCTGGAGGAATACCACATCGACGGACTGCGGGTGGACGCCGTGGCCTCCATGCTGTATCTGGACTACGACCGCCAGGGCGGCGCCTGGACGCCCAACAAGTACGGCGGACATGAGAATCTGGAGGCCATCGATTTCCTGCGGGAACTCAACGCCCTGGCCTTTTCCATCAATCCCAATGTACTCATGATCGCCGAGGAGTCCACCGCCTGGCCCCTGGTAACCCGGCCCGCCGACGTGGGGGGCCTGGGCTTCAACCTCAAGTGGAACATGGGCTGGATGAACGATATGTGCCACTATCTGAAAATGGACCCCTGGTTCCGTCAGGACCACCACAAGGACATCACCTTCTCCATGATGTATGCCTTTTCGGAGAATTTTGTGCTTCCCATCTCCCACGACGAGGTAGTGCATATGAAGGGCTCTGTGGTGGGAAAAATGCCCGGCGACTACACCAACCAGCTGCGCTGTGAGCGGGGCTTTTACGCCTACCTCCTGGCCCACCCGGGCAAGAAGCTGATGTTCATGGGCGCAGAGCTGGGCCAGTGGCATGAGTGGAACTCCCATCAGTCCATCGACTGGTACCTGCTGGAGAGTGAGGAGAACCGGAAGATCCACAAATTTTTCCGGGACATCAACGCCTTCTACCAGAAGGAACCCGCCCTGTGGGAGATCGACTTCGGCTGGGAGGGCTTTGAGTGGCTGGTGCCCGATGACAACCACAACAACGTGGTGGTCTTCCTGCGCAAGGACAAGAAGGGCCGCGACCTGATGTGCGCGGTGAACTTCTCCCCCAATACCTATGAAAACTACCGGATGGGCGTTCCCGCCCACCGGAAGTATACCCCCGTCTTCAACACCGACGACCCCGCCTACGGCGGCGACGGATTTGGCGACAGGGAGAGCGTTCCGGTGGAGGCCGTCCCCTCCCACGGGAAGGAGCACTCCGCTGCCATCAAAATCCCCGCCTTCGGCGCGGTGTTTCTGCGGGGAGAGGGCACCTTCCCCAGACCCGTAAAATCCAGGGCAAAAAAACAGGCAAAGGAGCTTGTGGAGAAATGAAAAAAGAGTGTATCGCCATGCTGCTGGCCGGCGGCCAGGGCAGCCGGCTGTATGTCCTCACCGGGGATATGGCCAAGCCCGCCGTTCCCTTTGGCGGAAAGTACCGCATCATTGACTTCCCCCTGTCCAACTGCACCAACTCCGGCATCGACACCGTGGGCGTGCTGACCCAGTACCGCCCCCTGGAGCTGAACAGCTACATCGGCAGCGGCGTGCCCTGGGACCTGGACGGGTCTACCGGCGGTGTGCACATCCTGCCTCCCTACATGGGCAGCAAGGGCGGCACCTGGTACAAGGGCACCGCCAACGCCATCTATCAGAACATCGGCTTTATCGACCTGTATGACCCGGAGTATGTGGTCATCCTCTCCGGCGACCACATCTATAAGATGGACTACTCCGCCATGGTCAAGCGCCACAAGGAGGCGGGCGCCGCCTGTACCATCTCCGTCATGGAGGTGCCCTGGGAGGAGGCGCCCCGCTTCGGCATCATGAGCGTCAACGGGGAGGACATGATCACCGAGTTCGCCGAAAAACCCAAGGAGCCCAAGAGCAACCTGGCCTCCATGGGCATCTATGTCTTCAGCTGGAAGACCCTGCGCCAGTACCTCACCGACGACGAGGCCAACCCGGCGTCCGAGAACGACTTTGGCAAGAACATCATCCCCACCATGCTGGGTGACGGCCAGCGCATGGCGGCATACCGCTTTGATGGCTACTGGAAGGACGTGGGCACCCTGGATTCCCTGTGGGACGCCAACATGGATATGCTGTCCCCCACCTCCGGCCTGGACCTCAGCGACGACTCCTGGCCCATCTACGCCCGGTCCGTCAACGCCCCGCCGGCCTTCCTGGGCGGGGAGTCCAAGGTGAGCCACAGCGCCATCAACCGCGGCAGCGTGCTGGAGGGTACGGTGGAGAACTCCGTCCTCTCCTCCAACGTGACCGTGGGCGCCGGCGCCCGGGTCAGCTACTCTGTGCTGCTCCCCGGCACGGTGGTGGAGCCCGGTGCGGTGGTGGAGTACGCCATCCTGGGCGAGGGCTGCCGCGTAGGGAAAAACTGCCGTGTGGGCGGCAGTCCCATGGCAGAGGACTCCGACACCTGGGGCGGACTGACGGTGCTGGCCCCCGGGTGCTGCCTGGAGGAGGGCCGCGAGGTGCGTCCCGGCGTCATGCTGGGCAAGAACGCTGAGGAGGTGTCCAAATGAACGGACTGCACGGGATTATTTTCTCCTACGAAAAGCGCAATGAGATGCAGGAGCTGGGACAAATCCGCTCCGCGGCGTCCATCCCCTTCGGCGGACGGTACCGGGCGGTGGACTTTGCCCTGTCCAGCCTGGTGAACGCCGGGTGCACGGACGTGGGCGTCGTACTCCACGGCCATTATCAGAGCCTGCTGGACCATCTGGGCACCGGCAAGGCCTGGGATTTGAGCCGCAAGCGGGGCGGCCTGCGGATGCTGCCCCCCTTCAACTACCAGCAGAGCTGGGGCGCCATGCCCTTCCGGGGCCATATGGAGGCTCTGGCCGGCGTGCGCAGCTATCTGGATACCATCCGCCAGGACTACGTGGCCCTGATGGACGGCGATCTGGTGGCGAACCTGCCCATGAACGACATCTATGAGAGCCATGTGAAGTCCGGCGCGGACATCACGGTGGTCTGCGGAAACGACAGCTTTGCCACCGATGACGGCACCTATTTTGAGATCAGCGACGGACGGGTGACGGAGGTGCTCTACAACCTCCACCGCCCCAGAGGCTACCGCGGACTGGAGGTATACATTGTCTCCACCAGACTTCTCAAGGAGATGGTGGACGAGTGTGCCGCCAAGGACCAGTACAGCTGGCGGCGGGACGTGCTTCAGGCCCGGAAGGACCAGCTGTACCTGCGCAGTTATATCTGGAGCGGCTTTGCCGCCCAGATGCGCTCCGTGAAGGAGTACTACGACCGCAGCATGCAGCTGCTGGATCCCGCCATCCGGGCGGATCTCTTCACTCCGGTCCGGCCTGTACGGGCCAAGGGCACCGACAAGTCCTCCACCTATGTGGGACCGGAGGGCGTGTGCATCAACTCCCTGGTGGGTGAGGGCTGCCGCATTGAAGGCGTGGTGGAGAACTCCATCCTCTTCCCCGGCGTCAACGTGAACAAAGGCGCGGTGGTCCGGAACAGCATTCTCTTCAAGGGCACCGACGTCCTCGGCGGCGCAAAGCTGGCCTATGTGATCTGCGACAAGGACGTGAAGGTCCAGGAGAACCGGACCCTGATGGGCCACGCAACCTATCCCATCGTGGTGGCCAAGGGGAGCATTGTTTGATACAGACTTCAATCAGGGGGAGCGCGCTCCCCCTGATTGAGTTGTAAACGCCGGAGCATTCCGGCGGAAGTGGGACATTGGAAACGTTCTGATGAACACGAAGAAAAGGAGCAATAAGACATGAAAATTCTGTATGCAACCAGCGA
Source organism: uncultured Oscillibacter sp. (assembly GCA_910584075.1). GTDB lineage: Bacteria > Bacillota > Clostridia > Oscillospirales > Oscillospiraceae > Oscillibacter. The sequence continues at coordinate 43,796 of CAJTZI010000003.1, read as the reverse complement.
GGCCGTCCCTTTTTGTAAAACCGGAGGGCTGGCCGACGTGGCCGGCTCCCTGCCGTCCGCCCTGGCGGCGGAGGGCGCCGAGGTGGCCGTGGTGCTGCCTCTGTACCGGCGGGTCCGGGAGCGCTTCGGCAGCCAGCTGACCTTCCTGTGCTACGACTACGTGAACCTGGGCTGGCGCCACGTCTACTGCGGGCTGTTCTCCCTGGAAAAGGACGGCGTAACGTGGTATTTCCTGGACAATGAGCAGTACTTTGACCGCCCGGACCTCTACGGCTATATGGACGACGGCGAGCGGTTCGGCTTCTTCTCCCGGGCTGTGGTGCGGATGCTGGACCACCTGAAATTCTGGCCCGACGTCATCAACTGCAACGACTGGCAGACCGCCCTGGTGCCAATCTACCTCAAGGACGACGGCGTCCGGGAGGAGCGCTTCCGCTCCATCCGCACCACGCTGACCGTCCACAACATCGAGTATCAGGGCCGCTACAACCCCTATGTCCTGGGCGATCTGTTCGGCCTGGACGCCGGCTGGGTGGAGGACGGCACGCTGCTGATGGACGGGGACCTGAACCTGCTCAAGGGCGCCATCCTCTGCGCCGACGCCGTCAACGCCGTGTCTCCTACATATGCCAACGAGCTGAAAATGGCCTATTTCGCCCATCGGATGGAGAGCGTCATGCGCCAGTGCGAGTATAAGCTGTACGGTGTGCTCAACGGCATCGACATGGACCGGTACGACCCGAAAAAAGACCCCAGCATTGCCGTCAGCTTCAGCGCGGAGGATATGGCCGGAAAGGACGTGTGCAAGGCCCACCTCCAGCGCCTGATGGGCCTGCGGGAGGAGCCCCACGTGCCCATTGTGGCCATTGTGAGCCGTTTGGTCTCTCACAAGGGTTTGGACTTGATTTGTGAAGTGCTTCATGATATGATGAAACTCCCCATGCAGCTGGTAGTGCTGGGCAAGGGCGACAAGAAGTACGAGGAGTTCTTCCACTGGGCCGCCCAGCAGTACCCGGGCCGGATGGCGGTGCGTCTGGACTACAACGAGGAGCTGTCCATGGCCATCTACGCCGGCGCGGACCTGTTCCTGATGCCCTCCAAGAGCGAGCCCTGCGGACTGAGCCAGATGATCGCCATGCGCTACGGCACGGTGCCCATCGTGCGGGAGACCGGCGGCCTGAAGGACACCGTCCACCCCTATGAGGCCTGGCGGGACGCCGGAAACGGCTTTACCTTCGCCAACTACGCCAGCAACGATATGCTCCACGTCATCCGGGAGGCCGTGTTCCTGTACAAGGACTTCCCCGATGCGTTCAGCCGCCTGCGCAAGCGGGCCATGGCGTGTGATTTCAGCTGGGCCCGCAGCGCCGGAGAGTATCTGCGGATCTACGCGAGCGTCACCGGGCAGGTCTGGCCCGTGCCGGAGGCCGCGCCTGTGGAGGAGACCCCTGCCGCCGAGGCCGTCCCGGAGGAGACCTCTTCTGAGGCGTCTTCCCCTGCGGAGGAGGCTCCCGCCCCGGCGGAGACCGTGGAGGAAGTCCGCCCTTTTGAGGAGCCTGCTCCGGCGCCGGAGACCGTTCAGGAGACCGTCCCCGCTGAGGAGACTGTGAAGAAGGCGCCTGCCAGGCGGACCGCCAAAAAGGCCGTTCCCGCGGAGGAAGCCGCTCCCGCAAAGACGTCCGCCCCGGCAGCGGAGCCCAAGAAGCGGGGCCGCAAGCCCGGGAGCAAGAATACGGCGAAAAAAGCTGCCGGAGAGACCAAGAAGAAAGGAACCGCCGCGAAGGAGAAGTAAGCGGGCGGCGGGTATGGAGACGCGATGAGACCATTTACCACTGAGACACTGGAGAAAGCCCTGACGGAAAAGCTGATGCTGAATTTCAGCAAGACCCCCGACGAGGCCACCGATCAGGAGATGATGCGGGCCTGCGCCCTGGTTCTGCGGGACGTGATGGCCATCCGCGGGGTGGAGACCCGCAAGAAGACCAACCGAGAGCAGCGCAAGCGGGTCCACTACCTGTCCATGGAGTTTTTGATGGGCCGGAGCCTGATGAAAAACGCCTACAACCTGGATGTGCTGCCCCAGCTGAAAGAGGCGTTGAACAACCTGGGCTTCAAGGCCGGGGACATCTTTGAGATGGAGCCCGACGCGGCCCTGGGCAACGGCGGCCTGGGCCGTCTGGCGGCCTGTTACCTGGACTCCATGGCCACCCTGGAGATCCCGGCCACCGGCTATTCCATCTGCTACGACCTGGGTCTTTTCAAGCAGAAGATCGTGGACGGCGAGCAGGTGGAGCTGCCGGACCACTGGAAGGATTTGGGCATGTCCTGGCTGGTGCCCAAGCCCGAGGAGGCCCAGGAGGTGCGCTTCGGCGGCACACTGCGGGAGTTCTGGGACAACGGACGGCTCCACACCGTCAACGAGAACGCCACCACCGTGCTGGCGGTGCCCTGCGACATGAAGATCCCCGGCTTTGACACCGACCATGTCAACACCCTGCGGCTGTGGGAGCCCCGGGCCACCTCCCCCATGGATATGTCCCTGTTCTCCCGGGGCGAGTACCTGAAAGCCGCCGAGGAGGAGGCCATGGCGGAGTCCATCTCCAAGGTCCTCTATCCCGACGACAGCCACGAGGAGGGCAAGTCCCTGCGCTTGAAGCAGCAGTATTTCTTTGTCTCCGCCACCATGCAGTCCATCACCACCAAGCACATGGCCCTGTATGGCACCATGAAGAACTTCCACGAGAAGAACGTCATCCAGATCAACGATACACATCCCACCCTGGTGATTCCGGAGCTGATGCGGCTCCTGATCGACGACGCCGGCATGAACTGGGACGAGGCCTGGAGCATCACCACCCAGTCCGTGGCCTATACCAACCACACCGTTCTGGCGGAGGCCCTGGAGCGCTGGCCCCAGAAGCTGATGGAACAGCGCCTGCCCCGAATCTGGCAGATCATCAAGGAGATCTCCGCCCGGTGGCAGAAGAAGGTCGACGAGTACTACCACGACCCCGGCAAGACCCAGTACATGGCCATTGTGTGGGACGGTCAGGTCCGCATGGCGAATTTGTGCCTGGCGGGCAGCATGGCTGTCAACGGCGTCAGCGCCCTGCACACGGATATTCTGCGCAGCGACGTCTTCCGGGATGCCTGCCAGATGGAGCCCTGGAAGTTCAAAAACGTCACCAACGGCATTGACCACCGCCGCTGGCTCAGCGAGATCAACCCCGGCCTGGACAGCCTGATCCGGGACCTCACCGGCGGGGACGAATACCTGTCCAACGCCATGGCCCTGCAGAAGCTGGACAGCTACGCGGACGACAAGTCCGTGCTGGACCGCCTGGGGGAGATCAAGCGGCAGAACAAGGAGGCCTTTGCCCTCCACGCCAAGAAGACCCGGGGCGTCATTCTAGACCCCAGCTCCATCTTTGACGTCCAGGTAAAGCGGCTTCACGAGTACAAGCGGCAGCTGCTCAACGTGCTGCACATCATCGCCCTGTACCAGAAGCTCCGGGACGATCCGGGCGCCATCACCCAGCCCCACACCTTCCTCTTTGGCGCCAAGGCCGCCCCGGGCTATGTGGTGGCCAAGCGGATCATCCGTCTCATCAACTCCCTGGAGGATCAGATCGCCCATGATCCCATCTGCAAGGATAAGCTCCAGGTGGTGTTCCTGGAGAACTACCGGGTCTCTCTGGCGGAGATGCTGATGCCCGCCAGCGAGGTGAGCCAGCAGATCTCCACCGCCGGCAAGGAGGCCAGCGGCACCGGAAACATGAAGTTCATGATGAACGGCGCCCTGACCGTTGGCACTCTGGATGGCGCCAATGTGGAGATGAACCAGGTGCTGGGCGATGAGAATATGTTCCTCTTCGGCCTCCACGCCGACGAGGTGGAGCAGTTGAAGCGGGAGGGATATGTCCCCCAGCGGCTGTATACCCAGGATGAGACCCTGCGCCGCTGCGTGGATGCCCTGCGCACCGGCTTCCGGGACGGCGTGACCTATGAGGACCTGTACCAGCGGCTGCTGTTCGGCTCCGGCGGCAGCGCGGCGGACGAATACCTCCTGCTGGCGGACTTCAGGTCCTACTGTCAGGCGGAGAAGACTATGGCCGCCGCCTACACGGACCGGGACCGCTGGAACCGCATGAGCCTCCACAACATCGCCCGCAGCGGCATCTTTGCCGCTGACCGGTCGGTGAAGGAGTATGCGGACAACATTTGGCACGTTTCCCACCGGTAAGAGACCGGAGCAAGAGGTCCCCTCCCGCTAAGCGGGAGGGGACCTTTTTGTGAAAGGGGCGCGGCTGAAAAGCCGCGCCCCTTTGTAGAAGACATTTTCCACTCCGGGGATCCCCCGGAATTAGGAGCGGCCGCTCTGCTTGCGCTGGAGGGCGAAAATGATCTGCATAATCCGATCCTCGTCCGCGTCGTTCAGCTCAATGAAACGGCAGCCGTACTCGTAATTCCGCTCCTGCCCGATGATGCGCAGGATCTGGCAGAGCATGGTGGAAGGCGCCTTGCCCGAGGTCAAATCCACGCTGAGCAGAAGCCGCTCTCCAATCTGGTGCAGGTTGGGGGAGGCGATGCGCACGCCGCCCACGCTGATGTTCACCAGCCTGCAGGGCTCCTCCTCCGCGCCGGGCCGGCCTACGGCGGTGAGGCTGGCGTCCATGGACACGTCCATGCGGAAGAAGGAGCGGTCGTTTTCCAGCTTCATCAGCGTCAGATTCTCCACCCTCCACACCTGGTCGTCCCCGGTGGGAAGAACGGCCCCCTCCATATAGGCGGCCTTGGACTTCCGGCTGCTGTATCCGCGGAGACGCACAGGCAGCGGTTCCTCCATCTCCCGGGAGATGGAGGTCTCGGAGAGCAGGTGCAGGTCTCCCTGGTTCTCCTGGAGGCCCAGGAGCTTTGCCACAAAGAGCAGCCGGCCCTCCATGTCCGTCACCTCAGCCTGCATTCCGGCGTAGTCCTCCAGAAAGGCGGGCTCCGCCTCCTTTTCAACAGGCGCCGTCTCCGCGCCTTCGGCCTTTTTCTTAAATAATCCAAACAGACCCATGGAATCTCCCTTCTAGAGACGCGCTCCGCGCCCCGTTATTTTTTTTCCCGCCAGAACTCCATTTTGTCGCTGTACCAGACCACCTGGTTCCGGCCGAAGCGCTTGGCGTCGTACAGCATGGTGTCCGCGATTTTCAGATGCGTGTCGTAGGAATCCTTGGGGCCGGGGAACAGGGTTACGCCCCCAAGGCTGACCGTGACCCAGGGGGAGACGGTCTCGTTGTGGGGGATGCGGAGCTCCTCCACCGCCCGCCGGATGCCCCGCATATGCTCAAAGGCGTCCGCGGCGGAGCTGCCCAGGATGATGGCCACAAACTCCTCCCCGCCGTAGCGGGCGAAGAAATCCGTTGTGCGCTGCAGGCGGGCGGCCGCCGCGCCGGCCACGGAGGCGATCACCTGATCTCCGGCCATATGCCCAAAGGTGTCGTTGTAGACTTTGAACTTGTCGATGTCCATCATGCAGATGGAGAAGGGGACGTTCAGCCGCACGGCGTCCTGCCACCGCTCCAGGCTGACGGCGTTGTAGTGCCGCCGGTTTGCCACGCCGGTGAGCTGATCCAGTGTTGCCTGCCGCTCGATCTGGGTGCGGTACTGATACAGCTTGATGTGGGTGTTGACCCGGGCCTTGACCACCAGGGGGTGGAAGGGCTTGGAGATATAGTCCACGGCCCCCAGGGTCAGGCCGCGCTCCTCGTTTTGAAAATCGGAGAGGCTTGTGATGAGGATGACAGGGATGTGCTGGGTGGAAGAGTCCTTTTGCAGCAGCGCCAGCACTTCGAAACCGTTGATGCTGGGCATAATCACGTCCAGAAGGATCAGGGAATAGTCGCCGCTCTTGGCGTAGTGCAGCCCGCTCTCGGCGGTGTGGACCGTGGTGACATCATAGGTGTCATCCAGAATCGATTTCAGAAGATTAGCCTGAACAGGGCTGTCGTCGATAACCAGAATTCTCTCCATGGCGATGCTCCTTTATTATGACGCCCGCAGGCGAATATGATATTATGATAAAATGTGATGCACTTCCCGCCGGAATGTGTCCGCAGAGGCAGACACAATGAAAATATTATAGCAGAGTTTTTTCGAAAGTGAAAGCATAAATTTGGGAAAAACACAGGAAATCTGACGGTGCGGTTTCCACCCCGACCGGGTGGAAGAAAAAAATTTCCGCGGTTTTGAGATATTTTCCGACGCTGGTGGATATTCAATACAGAAAGGCCTTTCAAAACTGACACAGGCGAGGTGAGACGAGTTGACAGATGCGGCGTTTGAGGCGGCTGTGAAGCTGTACGCCGATATGGTGTTCCGGCTGGCGTACAGCTACCTGAAAAACCGGGCCGACGCGGAGGACGTGATGCAGGAGACGCTGCTGAAGCTCTATACCCAGGACCCCTTTGACACGCCGGAACACGAGCGGTTCTGGGTGGTGCGGGTTGCAGTGAACGAGTGCAGGCGCCTGCTGCGCTCCCCCTGGCGCTGCCGGACCGGTCCCCTGGAGGAGGCCCCGGAGACGGCGGCCTTTGACACCCCGGCCCAGAGCGAGCTCTTCCGGGAGGTGATGGCCCTGCCGCCCAAATACCGGGCCGCCGTCTATCTCCACTACTACGAGGGGTACAGCGTCCGGGAGGTAGCCTGCGCCATGAGCGCCAACCCGTCCACCGTGCAGACCTGGCTCATGCGGGCCAGGGGACAGCTGAAAACCAATTTGAAGGAGGCAGAGAGCCCATGATTGACAAGCGGTTATACTGTGAGACCTTTTCCCGGCTGTGTGCCTCTGAGGAAGCCAAGAAGGAGGTCTTTCAAATGATGAACGAAAAGAAACAGGCAAAGCGCCTGCCCAGGGTCCTGCGGGCGGGAGCCATCGCCGCCGTGATGACGGTTGTTCTGGCGGTAAGCGCCGGAGCGGCGGATTTGGCCAGCGGCGGGGCGCTGTTCCGCAGCCTGCGGGAGGTGTGGTCCGACGGCTACGAGACCCGATATGAGGCCGTGGACCGGGACGGCAACCAGCTGATGCTCTCTGTCAGCGCAGGTGCGCGGATTGAGAAGCGGGACGACGGAAAAGTGATGGTCCTCTGCGCCGCCGGCGAAGAGGTAAACATCACTGAGAATATGGCGCGGGACGGCGTGTACCACTTTGAGAAGACCACGGAGAACCGGACGGTAGAGGTGGACGTTGCCGGCAGCGTGGAATCCTGGGAGCTGACAGAGACCGTCACCGACAGCGACGGCACCGCCTACACCAACCACTTCACCAGTGAGGATGTGGAGGCTGAATATCAGCTCGGCATCACGGTTGCGACAGAGACGGATGGTGAGCCGGACGAGAACGGCGTGGTCAACAGCTCTGTGGTAACGGTGACCGACGGCGATGCCGGGGACGCAAATGTGACCGTGACAAAAAAAGACGCCGGGGATGTCCTCACCGTGGACAGCGCAAAGCGGGATTACAGAAGCGGACTCTTTACCGTTGAGCCCGCGGAAGCTCCGGAGGAGCCCTGAGCGGGTCCGAAGCGAAATGACCTAAAGAAGAGAGGGCGGGTTTTCCCGCCCTCTCCATTCTATCCACCCTCCACGAAAAAAGTGCGGACAGGAGTACCCCTGTCCGCACTTAGCGCTCCTTACTGAGACCCAGCAGATAATCCGTACTGACGCCGTAGTATCTGCTTAGAGTAATCAAATGGTGGATGGGCAATTCGTTTGCACCGCGTTCGTACCGCGCGTACATGGTCTGAGAGGTTCCCAAGACTTCGGCAATCTGCGTCTGCGTCTTGTCGGCGTCCTCCCGGAGGTCACGTAAAATGCGCACATAGTCCATTTCAGCCACGTTTGACACCTCCCGCTGGATAGTTGAGTTTCCTTAAAAATAATTTATCATAAAAAGGCGAAAATGTTATGAACACAATACATAATTTTACTAAAAATATACAATAAATTTTACAAAAATAGAATGATTATTGGTGATTTAGGCAAAAATTTACTAAAATACCATACTTCTGGAGAAAAACCCCAATTGGGAGCCGGGACCGGACGCGGCGGCCCTTTACAAGCGGCAAAATTGCGGGTATAATAGCGGTACAACACTATTATATTGGAAAAAAGGGAAAAAAGCTATGGAATATACGGAAGGCGTCCGGTTTGACAGCCTGGGGCTGTCGCCGGAGATCATGCGGGCAATCGCAGAGAAGAATATCGCGGTGTCCACGCCGGTTCAGGCGGGGTGTATTCCGCCCATGATGGACTGGCGGGATGTCATCGCCAAAGCCCCCACGGGCACGGGCAAGACCTTTGCCTACGGCATCCCCATCGTGGAGCACACGGACCCGCAGGACGAGAGCGTTCAGGCGGTGATTCTGGCTCCCACCCGGGAGCTGGCCATCCAGATCACCGACGAGCTGCGGATTCTCGCGGCCTACAAGCCCGGGGTACGGACGGTGTGCCTCTACGGCGGCGCGCCCATTGGGCGGCAGATCGACACGCTGAAAAAGCACCCCCAGATTGTAGTGGCCACCCCGGGCCGCCTCAGCGACCACATGAAGCGGCGCACTGTCCGGGTGGACACCGCACGGACGGTGGTGCTGGACGAGGCGGACCGGATGCTGGACATGGGCTTCGTTCACGACGTGACCCGCCTGCTGGACAGGATGGACAAGCGGCGGAATCTGGGCCTCTTCTCCGCCACCATCTCCCGGGAGGTGATGGACATCGCCTGGGTGTACCAGCGGGACGCGGAGGAGATCACCGTTCGGGAGGACGAGCAGAACAAGCCGGACATCAAGCAGTTCCGGATGGACGTGTCTTACGACGGCAAGGCGGACGCCATTGAGAAGATCCTGAACGAGACCGGCTTTGACCGCTGCATGGCCTTCTGCAATACCAAGGGCTCCACGGAGCGGATCACCAAGTTTCTCCAGATGCGGGGCATCGATGCCGAGTGCATTCACGGGGACATCCCTCAAAAGCGCCGGGAGCAGGTGATGGACCGCTTCCGCCAGGGGAAGCTCCGGGTCTTTGTCTCCACCGACGTGGCCGCCCGGGGCATCGATGTGGACGATGTGGACATCGTGTTCAACTGCGACGTACCCGACGAGAACCAGGACTACGTCCATCGAATCGGCCGCACAGGCCGGGCCAGACGCCAGGGCGTGGCGGTGACCTTCGTGGCGGACTACCCATCCAAGATGCGCATTGACGACATCGCCCAGAAGACCCGGAACGAGATCGTCTCCGTGAAGTTTGACGGAGAGGGGCACCTTTCCGCCGTGGAGGGCTGAGACCATGCGGTACACGGCGGCACTGATCTCCGCGGCAGACATTCATGTGTCCCGGCACTTCTATGAGGAGCTGTTCGGCCTGGAGCTGGAGCATGACTACGGAATCAACGTCTCCTTTACCTGCGGACTGGCACTGCAGCAGAACTTTGCCTGGCTGGCCGGTGTGCCGGAGGACAGCATGGTGCGCCGGTCCCACAACATGGAGCTCTGCTTCGAGACGGAGGACTTTGACGGCTTTTTGAAACAGCTGGACCGCCGCCCGGACGTCCGCCGCCTGGGGGACGTGGTGGAGCACGGCTGGGGCCAGCGGACCGTCCGCCTCTATGACCCGGACGGCCACCTCATTGAGGTGGGGGAGGACATGGGGATGGTGGTCCGCCGTTTCCTGGCCTCCGGCATGAGCATGGAGGCGGTATCCGCGCGGATGGACGTCTCCATAGCGGATCTGAAAAAACTTTTGACGGCTGAATGACTGCTTTTATTTCGCGGCCTCCCGCTGGGGGCCGCGTTTTTCGTTGGAATTGCCGGGGAAATTTGTGAATAAAATCTAAAAACTGTCATCGTTTTGTAACTTTTTTCCCGGAGTGCCTTTACAAAAACGGCGAATTTCTCTATAATACCAGTGTATTGCTGAAAATTCCGGCCCTGGAGGCCGGCGGTGAATAGAGGAAAGTGCTTATGCGAATTTGGAAAAAATTAGCCTGCCTGGTCCTGTCCGGGGCCATGTGCCTTGGACTGCTGGCGGGCTGTGCCGGAGAGACAGACGGAGTTTCCCTGTCCGTGTGCGTGGGGGCGGCGCCGGTGAGCCTGGACCCCATTTATGCCGAGGAGACCGGGGACCAGACCATCCTGGCCCACCTGTACGAAAACCTGATGCGGGTGACGGTGGACGTCTCCGGCAATCCCACGGTGACAGGCGGCATGGCCAAGACCGTGGACCAGGAGGAGAGCTATGACGGCAGGGTGACCTATACGTTCCGCCTGCGCAGCGCCAAGTGGTCCGACGGGGTCAACGTGAAGGCCGGGGACTTTGTGTACGCCTGGCAGAGGCTGGCAGATCCGGCCAGCCGGTCCCCCTACGCGGCACTGCTGTCGGTTGTGGCGGGGTACGATGAGGCCCGGGCCTCCGGGGACATGACCCAGCTTCAAGTGACAGCCAAGAACGACAACACGCTGGTGGTGGTCCTCAGCGGCCGCTATGACTGGTTTTTGACGGAGGTGTGCACCTCCCCCGCCACCAGCCCGCTGCGGCAGGATGTGGTGCAGAAGCTGAAGGAGGCGGCGGAGGAGCGGAGCCAGCGCGCCGGCGGGGAGACCCTGCGCTGGTGGTCCGATCCCGCGGCTCTGGTGTGCAACGGGCCCTATCAGGCGGAGTCCTACACGGCGGGCGCGACGCTGTCCGCCGTGGCCAACCAGCGGTATTACAGCACCCAGGCCGGCCCCCGGACCCTGGTGTTCCACTTTGCCGACACGGCGGAGGAAGCCCGCTCCCTCTACGACCACAAGACCGTGGACGCCGTCTGGCCCCTGACGGAGGAGCGGATGGCGGAGCTGGCGGTGGACGAGACCTGGACGGCGGTCCCGGAAATGGGGACCTACGCGGTGCTGTTCAACTGTGGCCGGGAGATGCTGGCGGACCAGCTGGTGCGGCAGGCGGTGCATCTGGCCGTCGACCGCGACGCCCTGACCGCCGCCGCCGGCATCAGCGCCCGGGCCGCGGGCGGCCTGGTGCCGCCCGGCGTCCCGGAGGGGGAGGAGGACTTCCGCACCATTGGCGGCGCCCTGCTGGACAGCGGCGGGGAGAGCTATGAGGAGCGCCGTGTGCAGGCAAAGGCCCTTTTGAATGAGGCGGGCTATGACAGCGGCGTCAGCCTGGGGGAGATGACCTATCTCTACGAGGACACGGGCAGCAACGGCGCCGTGGCACAGATGATCTGCCAGATGTGGCAGGAGGTGCTGGGGATGCGGGTGACGCCGGTGGGCGTCACCAACCGGGAGCTGTGGACCGCCCTGCGCACCGGGGAGTACGATCTGGCGGGAGCGGACCTCACCGCCGTGGGCAACGACGCAGAGTGCTTTTTGATGAACTGGACCTCCGACAGCACCAACAACGTAGTCCAGTACGCCAACAGCGCCTATGACACCCTGATGGCGATCATCGCCAACGCCGCCGACAGCACCGCCCGCATGGGCTGCCTCCACGACGCGGAGAATCTGCTGATCTCGGACTGTGTCATGGCCCCCCTGTACACCCGGGGGACGGCCTGGGAGCTGCGGGAGACGCTGACCGGCGCCTGCCGGGACGCCCGGGGCTGGTTCAGCTTCGCCAGCGTGGTGGCGAGAGTGGCGTAATAGCGGCCCCGCTTTGGGCAGAAATTCCGGCACGGCCGCTGCCTGGAAGGAGTTTGATCAGCAGACCAAGCTGGCAGCCGGGCAGTTTCTGGACGGGGCCATGGATGCGGATTCCCTGACGGATGTCTTTCAGCAGGGATGCCAGCATTGGACCGCCACAGCGAAAGACCCCGGTTACCCGTTTCCCCTCTGGGATCAGATGATGGGTCCCGCCTGCCTGGAGAGTATTTACGGCGAGTTCCGGCGAGATGACGTCCCAGCGGACCTATAAATACTATAATTCCAATTACTACTACAAGACTGAGGAGGCGCTTGCCGCCATCACGGACCGTTATACCTCCCTGATTCAGGAGGCGGGGTGGGAAGATTATATCTCCGTGTCGGACTACAAGGGGAAGGGGTTAAACCTCTACTACAACTTCAGCACCGCCTTTTGAAACAAATTGGATGTGAGTGAGCAGTACATGATTGATCCGGACCAAGTCCCGCCCAGAGACTTTCAGTGGTTTGATCAGGCCGGCGGCTCGGAGGGGAACAAGGGCATTGCCGATTCCTGTATTGTCACCCGCCTGGAGGCGCAAAGACCTTCTGAAGACTATACCGGTCCGATATTTGATCCGAAGCACCCCAGCAAAGCCAATATGTGGACCGCTCACCGGGATAAAAAGGGAACGCGCCATCAGGTCAGCGTGGACCTTCAGTACCACTTCGTGGAGCCAGACCTCCGCAATGTGGCGGCCCTCCTGCGCTTTTTCGGGGACAGCGCCGCCACCCAGTCTGTCAACCGCTTTTTAAAAATCATCCGGGAGGACACTTCAGCCGCTTTTCAACAAAGGGACTTTCGCTGCGGGGCATATGCGTAGACAGAAACGCCATATAGAAAGCGATAAAAAATCCGCCGCCCGGTCTGGGCGGCGGATTTGCGATATTCCGGGAAGAGGAGCGGGGCTCATTCCGCATTTCCGCCGTCGGGACCATGGCGGAAAAAGGAGAGGAGGAGCGGGGAAAATGCGGAGCCCCTGGACCCCGTGTGTGAGCCGTCGGGACGGGCGCGGCCGGTGACATCGTAGTACTCGTCCGCATAGCGGAGCCCGCTGCGGTCGAAATCCGCCTGGAGTGCCTTGACGTACTGAAAGGGCTGCTCCATGGGCTCCAGCTGAAAGGCCTCCCGGATTTGGTTCAGCACCGCCGTCCGCTCCGGCGGGACCGGGTCCGCCGCCAGAAATTCCCGGAACTGGGCCTCGCTCCACCAGACAATCTGCTCCACGGCGGTGGTGGTGCCGCAGGAGAGCAGGAGACGGAGGAAATCCCGGAAAGTGGCCGCCAGGGGGTAGACGTTCTCCTCCACGCAGCTCTCCGGGTTCACGGCGAAGACCGTCTCTCCATAGCCCCGGATGAAGCAGTAGTGGATGCCGTTCTCCCAGCCGATGACCCGCGCGCCTTTGGGCGTGCAGAAACAGCCGCCCCTGGCGGTCCCTTTTTCCAGGTTGATCCAGGAGCCGTCGATCCGCAGCTGATCATATTTTTGAAAATCCGTCATCGGGATGCCTCCTCAGTACCGGCTTGCCCAGTCCACCATCAGCAGCACCGGAAGGGTCCATAACAGCAAAAAGAGCTCCAGGGCCAGGGGTGTCAGCAGGGCATACTGCCGCAAAAACACCAGATAGAAGGCCAGCAGCGTTCCCGCCGCGCTGCCCAGCAGGGAGAAGATGACGGAGCGGCGCACCGCCCGGCACATCCGGCGGCTGCCCACAACTGTCTCGGCATAGGGCAGCAGGCCCTCCCGGAAGATCAGCGCCCGGGGAAGGCCCCGGTCCAGCTCCGCCTCGCTGAGAGCCACCCGGGTGGTCAAATCCGGGAATTCCACCTTCACGCCCTTGTGAAACTTCCGCCGCAGCAGCTCCGGAACGATGTTGGGGTCCCGGGAGGCCAGAATGGGAAAGACGCGGCTGCGGGTCATCATCCGCAGGGCGAAGTCCACATTTTCCGAGGCGTTGTACTTCACGGCGAACACGGCGATCAGGTGGCGGTCCACAGAGAGAAACAGCCCGGTTTTCAGGTTGATGTCTCCGGGAAGGCGCACGTCCATCTTCCGCATGAAGGAGGCGGTGCCCATGAGAATGGACTCCCCGCGGATGGTGGCGGACCAGCCCCCCTCCTCGTAAAAGGCGAAGCCGGAGACCTCCTCGTAGCTGCCAAGCTCCGTGCGCAGCAGCTCGTCAAACAGCCGCTCCAGCCCGCTGCCGGCGGCCCGGGCCATGGAGGCGGCGTGGGACAGCGCCACGGACAGCACTTCGCCGAAGACCTTCACGCCCCCCAGCTGCATGGTGCCGGGGGGGAAGAGGTCCGCGTCCGTCAGGATCATCTTTTTTCTCCGGCTGATCCGCTCCGCGCCGAACCACCCCGCCACGGCACAGCCCGCTTTTTGCAGCTGCCGTGCCAGATTGCCGTAGGCCAGTCCCCAGCCAAGGGGCAGAGCGAAGGATGCCCCCGCCGCCAGAATGGCGGACCAGTTCAAAAAAAAGTCGTCCGTCCGGTCCTGGCCCAGGGAGCTGAGGCCCGCGAACACCATGGAGGCCGCCAGCACCAGGGGCAGAAAGGCCGTCTGCCACAGGACCGCGCCGTTGTCCCGCATGGCGGCGGTGTAGAAGCCGGAAACGGCGCCCCGCTGCTTGCAGGCACCCTGGGGGGTGTCCGTCACAAGATAGGGGGGATCATCGTCCAGCGAGGCGGAGCGGAAGGTGTCGTACATGCCGCCGCTCTCCCGCTGGCAGCCCCACAGGGCAAAGGTCAGCGCCAGACAGCTGACGGAGGCGTAGGGCACGGTGTCGGTCCGCTGGTTTTCCATCAGGCGGCAGACGCAGTCCGCCGCCGAGACCAGGGCGGAGAGAGCGGCCAGCAGCTCTCCGGTGCAGCGGCCCCGGGCCAGCAGCCTTGCCCCCTTGGTGAAGACGTGGTGGCACAGCAGGGCCGTCACGGCCAGACACGCCAGCAGAACATAGGTCTGCCGGCGGGGATCATCGCTCCAGCCGGGGACGGTGATGCCCAGGCGTTCCAGAATCAGCAGCAGTGTGGGGACTAGAGAGACGATGGCCGCCGGGGGCAGAAGGCGCCGGCGGCGGTGGTACGCCGTCCGGTACTCCGCCGCCTCCCGAAACAGCTCCGGCTCCGGGCCGATGGGCTCCGGGTCCGGCTCGGGCTCCGGCTCCGGGGGACCGTAGAGCCGCTCCGTCTCCTCCAGGGGCTTCCGGGAGAACAAGCCCCGCCGTTTGGGGGGCAGCAGGGGCTCCGACGACTCCTCCATCACCGCGTCCACGGTGCTGCCCACCATGTCCTCCAGGGACACGGGGCGGGGAGCCTTGGGCAGGGCCATATCCAGAATGTCCATCTCCACAGTGGAGGCGGCAGGCTCCCGCAGCGAGGGGTCCGACAGAATGTCCTCCAGTTTGGGCGCTTCCTCCTCCGGCGTGGGCTCTTCCGCCGGTTCTTCCGCCGGTGTGGGGGTCTCCTCCGGCGGGGGAGGGGGGGCGGGAGCCGGCGGGGCCTTCTCCGGCGGCATGGGACGCGCCATGGAAGACACCGGCTGGGGCGGCGGCGGCACCGGGTCCGGAGGCGGCTGAGACGGGGACTCCTCCTCAGTCGTCTCCGTCCCTCTGAGGAGAGTCTGCTCCAGGCTGCCGCCGAACTCCGCCAGGATCTCCTCCAGAGAGTAGTCCTCGTGGGCGGCGGGTACGTCCGTGGCGTTTTCCAGGCCGTATGGATTTTTCTTGTCCTTGGGGTTCATAGGCATTCTCTCCTCAGCCGATCCGCTGGCGGACCGCCTCGTACAGCAAAATGGCCGCGGCGGCGGCGGCGTTCAGGGAGGAGAGCTTCCCCCGCATGGGGATACTGACCAGGAAGTCGCAGTTCTCCGCTGCCAGACGGGTCATGCCCTCACCCTCGCTGCCGATGACAATGGCGGCAGGACCCTTCAAATCCGCATTGTAGAGAGGGGTGGTTCCGTCCGCCGCCGTGCCGAAGACCCAAACGCCCTGCTTTTTCAGCTCCTTCAAAAGAGAGGGGATGTTGGGCACCCGGGCCACCGGCACATGGGCAACCGCCCCGGCGGAGGTCTTGGCCACGATGGCCGTCAGTCCCGCGCTGCGGCGCTTGGGGATAATGACCCCGTGGGCGCCGGCGCACTCGGCGGTGCGGATAATGGCCCCCAGGTTCTGGGGGTCGGAGATCTCGTCGCAGACCACGACCAGGGGGGCCTCCCCCCGCTCCTCCGCGGCGCGGAGAATGTCCGCCACGCTGGCGTACTCCCGCACGGCGGCCAGGGCGATGACGCCCTGGTGGGCGTGGGTGCGGCTCATGGCGTCCAGCTTCCGCCGGTCCGCCTCCACCACCACGATGCCCGCCGCCCGGGCCTTGGAGGCGATGTGGCCCAGGGTGCGGTCCGTCTCCCCCCTCTGGAGATAGATCTTATCAACGGCGGTTCCCGCCCGCAATGCCTCGATCACGGCGTTGCGGCCCTCGATGATGCCGTCGGCTTCGGCGGTGAGGCCGTCTTTTCTCTTCTCGTCCATAATGTCTCCTTTAGAGCCTGCTCAGGATCTCGCAGAAAATTTTGTCGTATTTAAAAATCAGTATACCATACAAGCGGGAGACAATAAAGTGGAATTCACAGAAATTTCATAGAAAAAACATTCCTGGTCCTTGTAGCTTTCCGGGTTGTGTGTTATACTGCGATACACTGCCTGTCATATAGGCATATGGAGGATCACCGTGATTTTGGGCTGATTTTCCTCTGAAAGGAGTTCCAATAAATGGATCAAAACGACAACAAAAACAAACGCGGCGGCGGCAAGAACGGCGGCAGCTGGCGGGGCGTGGTACAGCTGGTGTGCTGGGCGCTGCTGCTGACCATCGTCATCAGCTACGCCTCCACCTACATGACCAGCGCGGGCCGGCAGGCCTCCTCCGTGGAGCTGGAGTACAGTGATTTTCTGGATATGCTTCAGTTTGGCGACGTCGCCTCCATAGATTTTGACAACGCCGAGAGCATCCTGATCATCACGCCGGTGGACGGGTACGTCTACACCGACAAGGATGGCGCGGAGTATAAGAAGATCACCCTGGAGGACGGCACCGCCGCCTACACGGTCTCCGTCCCCGCCGCGGGGGAGTCCGGGGGCTACACCCAGTCGGACCGGCCGGTCTCCCTGCGGTTTTTTACGGTACAGCTGGAGTCCTACGCGAAGATCATTGAACGTGTGGAGGAGATTGACGCCCTGTCAGGCGGCTCTGAAAGGGGCGCCGGCATCCGTGTGAATAAGGACTATCAGGCTCAGGTCAGTCCCATCATGCTCTTCCTGGTGGAGTACATTCTGCCCTTCGTCATCCTGATGCTGGTGTTCATGCTGGTGATGCGCTGGATCGCGGGCAAGAGCGGTATGGGCGGCATGGGCGGCATCGGCGGTGTGGGCAAGTCCAACGCCAAAGTCTATATGGAAAAGCAGACCGGCGTCACCTTCGCCGACGTGGCGGGCCAGGACGAGGCCAAGGAGTCCCTGACGGAGATCATCGATTTCCTCCACAACCCCGGCAAGTACACCGAGATCGGCGCGAAGCTCCCCAAGGGCGCGCTGCTGGTGGGTCCTCCGGGCACCGGTAAGACGCTCCTCGCCAAGGCCGTGGCAGGAGAGGCCAGCGTACCCTTCTTCTCTATCAGCGGTTCCGACTTTGTGGAGATGTTCGTGGGCGTGGGCGCCAGCCGCGTGCGGGATCTCTTCAAGGAGGCCAGCAAGGTGGCCCCCTGCATCGTGTTTATCGACGAGGTGGATACCATCGGCAAGTCCCGCGACAACCGCATGGGCGGCAACGACGAACGGGAGCAGACGCTGAACCAGCTCCTTGCCGAGATGGACGGCTTCGACCCCACCAAGGGCGTCATCCTCCTGGCGGCCACCAACCGCCCGGAGGTGCTGGACCAGGCGCTGCTGCGGCCGGGGCGGTTTGACCGCCGGATCACCATCGACCGGCCCAATCTGGCAGGGCGGATCGCCACCCTCCAGGTCCACACCCGCAATATCAAGCTGGCGGAGGACGTGAACCTCAAGAAAGTGGCGCTGGCCACCGCCGGATGCGTGGGCGCGGACCTTGCCAATCTCGTGAACGAGGCCGCCCTGCGGGCCGTCCGCAAGGGGCGTAAGCTGGTGACCCAGGAGGATATGCTGGCGGCCTTCGAGCTGGTCATCGCCGGCACGGAGAAAAAGGGCAGCGTTCTGACGGAGTTTGAGAAGAAACTGGTGGCCTACCACGAGGTGGGCCACGCCATGGTTGCCTATAAGCAGAAGAACACCGAGCCGGTGCAGAAGATCACCATTGTCCCCCACACCCAGGGCTCCCTGGGCTACACCCTGCTGATGCCCGAGGAGGACAAGACGGAGCTGCGGACAAAAGAGGAGCTGATGGCGAAGATCACCGTCTCCATGGGCGGCCGGGCCGCCGAGGAGGTGGTGATGGACACCATGACCAACGGCGCGTCCCAGGATATTCAGGATGCCACCAACGTGGCGCGGAACATGGTGGCCATGTTCGGCATGAGTGACGAATTCGGCATGATGGCCCTGGCATCCCGGAGAAATCAGTATCTTGACGGCGGCTACGGCATGGACTGCGCCCAGGACACCGCCGCCCGCATGGACTCAGCGGTGAAGGAGATTCTGGACCGGTGCTACCAGACTGCCGTGGAGGTCATCCGGGAGAACCGGGAGGACATGGACAAGGTGGTGGCCTACCTGCTGGAGAAGGAGACCATCACCGGCGGCGAGATGGTGGCGATCATCGAGGGGCGGGACCCGGAGCTGGTGGAAAACCCCTACGCATCTGCCAGGCCGGCGGAGGACGGTTTTCGTCCCTCCGCGCCGGAGGGGATCGAGGCGCCCGCCAAAAAGGTCCATATGATCTCCCAGAAAATCGAGGCCCCGGAGGGGGAGGCAGCTCCGGGGGAGGAACCGCCTTCCGCCGGAACGGAGCCGCCGCCGGTGGAGAGCGGCGATGGCGGGCAGGACGCGGAATGATCCGTTTGAGCAGAAAAATCATAGGGAGTGCCAATCTTTTTCTTGACATTTGCCCCAAGTCCTGTATAATGATAGGGCTTGCATTGTGCAGGCAAATCCTTGCTCCCGCCAATGAGCGGGGGCCATTTGTCCAAAAGGAGGTGCAAACATGGCAAAGGTTACTGCCAATTACGAGGTCGTGTATATCGTCGACCCTGCACAGGGGGAGGAGAGCATCGCCGCGATGGTGGCGAAGTTCAAGGCCCTGGCTGAGCAGCACGGCTCCGCCGTTGAGGTGGAAGAGTGGGGCGCCCGGAAACTGGCCTATCCCATCAACTACAAGAACGACGGCTACTACGTGCTGATGACGTTCACCAGCAGCCCCGAGTTCCCCAAGGAGCTGGACCGTGTCCTGGGTATTACCGAGGGCGTTATGCGCTCCATGATCGTCTGCAAGGGCGAATAAGGAGGCACGTATGCTCAACAGGATTGTCCTCATGGGCCGTCTGACCCGTGACCCTGAGCTGCGCCGGACCCAGAGCGGCACCGCTGTCACATCCTTTTCCATCGCCTGCGACCGGGACTTCAAGTCTCAGAGCGGCGAAAAGGAGACGGATTTTATCGACATCGTGGCGTGGCGTGGCACCGCGGAATTTGTCAGCAAGTACTTCGCCAAGGGCCGCATGGCCATTGTGGAGGGCCGCCTGCAGATCCGCGACTGGACCGACAACAACGGCGGCAAGCGCAGAAGCGCCGAGGTGGTCGCCGACAACATCTATTTCGGAGATTCCAAGCGGGACAGCGCGCCTGGCGATTACGGCGCCCCTCCCGCCTACGGAGCGCCCATCGGCCGGGGAGCCCCCGCGCCTATGGAGAGCCGCTCCGACTTCGCCGAGATCGGCGAGGAGGACGGCGAGCTGCCGTTCTGATCCGGTCCTCTGTCCGGTTCTCTCTGGAGCAGAAACCGCCGACTATGAAATAAGGAGGAAGCACTATGGCTTTCGATCGTGAAGCAAGACCCGCCCGCCCCATGCGGGGCAAGCGCCGCAAGGTCTGCCAGTTCTGCGCTGAGAAGTGCGAGAGCATCGATTACAAGGATGCCGCCAAGCTGCGCCGGTTTACCTCCGAGCGCGCCAAGATCCTGCCCCGCAGGACTACCGGCACCTGCGCCATGCATCAGCGCCAGCTGACTGAGGCCATCAAGCGGGCCCGTCAGATTGCCCTGCTGCCCTACGTCACCGACTGAGGCGCAAAAAGACAAAACAGCCCGTCCCAGATTGGGACGGGCTGTTTTTCCGGTTTCGCAGGGTCAGTCCAGCTTTCGCCGGAAGTTGCCGTGGACCCGAACGCCCTCCTGCATGGTGACAAAGGCGTGGGGATCAATGGCGTGGACGGTGTGAAGCAGCTCCTCAATCTCGTACTTGGACAGGCACACGCACAGCACGTGCAGGTCCGTTCCGGTGTAGGCGCCCACACCGTTCCAGTAGGTGACGCCCCGGCCCAGCTTCTCCATGATGAAATGGGCCAGCTTGTCCTGGTCGTCCCGGGTGAAGATCAGCGCCTCCACGCTGACGTTCTGCTGGTGCATCCGGTCCAGCACCATGGCGGAGAAATAGTTGTAGATGACAGAGTAGATGGCGATCTCCGGCTGGAACAGAAACAGGCAGGCGGCGTACAGGAAGAAGTTAAAGGTCAGGGAAAACTTGCCCACGGTGAAGCGGCTGCCCCGCTTGCTCAGGCACAGTCCCACGATATCCAGCCCGCCGCCGCTGCCGCCGCAGGTAAGCGCGATGCCGCAGCCGATGCCGTTGAGGATGCCCCCCAGCAGACAGGCCGTCAGATAGTCGTCCACAATGGGCACGGCAGGGGTAGGCACCATGCTGTAAAACAGGGAATAGCTCAGCGTGCACACCAGGGTTTTGAAGACCAGGTGTTTTCCCAGGGTCTTGTAGGCGAAGAGCAGGATGGGGACGTTCAGGACAAAGTACAGGATGCCGGCGATGTCGCTGGCGCCGAAGTCCAGGCCCATGTAGGTCTGCATCAGGGTGCGGAAAAGCTGGCACACGCCCATCAGGCCGCCGCTGTACAGCCCCAGGGGCACGATGAAAAGCCTGACGCCTACGGCGCAGATCAGTTCGCCGAAAACGGCGGCCACCAACCGCAGCCAGCGGTTGTGTAGGGTATTGTAGATCATGGCGTCTCCTTCCAGGGCGCTGTGCCCCGTTTTCCATATGATATATAGTATGACTGCTCCCTATGTCCGATTATACGGGCTTTTGGGGAAAACACAAGAGGAAAACGCCCTGCGAATTGCACAGAAAATCGACCCTGTTTCAGCGGAATTCATGGGGAGCCTTCACAGGGTGTACCGCAAAAAGCGGTAGAGCCTGTCCCTGGCCCGCCGGAGCGTGCGGGATACGGTGGAGCGGCTCACCCCCAGCCGCTCCGCAATCTGGGGCATAGTCATCCCCTGGTCGTAGTACAGCCCCACCATCTCCCGCTGCCGTTCCGTCAGCTCCTCTTCCCGGGCCCAGCGCAGGTTTCGGCGGAGCCGGGTCATCTGCTCGCCGTTGTCCCCGGCGTTGGCCCGCAGCCACACCGTCATATCCCCCAGCCACTGGCTGCTGCTGTTGTTAAATCGTGTACTTCTCATTTTTGTGATAACTCCTGTCGTAATACCGGCCGGTCAGCGTGGCCAGCTCCCGCATCTCCCGCCACATGGGCATCAGCTCCGCGACGCGCTGGCGCAGACGGCGGGCGGCCTCGCCGTCGGTCTGGGCCCGCTCCAGGGCCCGCAGCTCCACAACACGGGCGTGGATCATCTCCGCGCTCTCCCAATACGCCCGGGACATCTCCAGCAATGTCATAATCCAGCTTCCCTTCCTCTGATCTCGCGGCAGGGGGCCAGCTCCCGCCGTGCCAGGTCCGGCAGGCACGCGGCACACACGCTGGCGCCGCTGCAAAACCAGTACTCCTCCCCCTCCGTGATCTCCTGCCCGCACAAGGTGCACAGCAGTGTCTGCCGCCTTCCGCGGCGCTTGTCACGATACAAACGCGTCACTCCTTCACCACTCCTTTAAAAAATCTTAAAAACTTGCCGGAAAAAACCAAAAAAAGAGGTTGACAAAACAGGATCTATCTGCTATCATAATTAATGCTGTTGGAACTGCTGGTGTAGCTCAGCTGGTAGAGCAGCTGATTTGTAATCAGCAGGTCGGGGGTTCGAATCCGTCCACCAGCTCCAAAATTTCATATGGGGGAGTTCCAGAGCGGTCAAATGGGGCAGACTGTAAATCTGTTGTCACTGACTTCGGTGGTTCGAATCCACCCTCCCCCACCAAAACAAAAAGCACGCTTCGGCGTGTTTTTTGTTTTGGTGGGGGAGGAGCCGTATTCCAGACCGAAGGCCTGGAATACGGCGGCCGCCTGCGGGCGGGTTGATTTGAATCCCGCAGGGGGAACACGGAAAGGCCCCCCCCCCCCCGCAGACACCCCCCCTTCGGGACGATTTCGGCTTGTCCGGAATTGGGACGCGCCCCTGGGGCGCGAGGTTAGGACTAACAAGAATCTTGTTGATATGGTTATATTAACACAAGATACTTGTGATGTCAAGCACAGATTTACAAGTTTCTTGTAAAAAATATTGACGGTAACAAGAAAATAGGGTACACTGATAATGGCACACAGAATGATCTTGAAAAGTCCTGGGGATGGGCCAGAATCGGGCATGCAGCCGTATTGGGAGAACAGCCGCAAACACAGGCTGATTTCACATTCCTGACTCCTGATTCTCTATAGTCTGCTTAAAAAACGGCTAAGGCCGGTCCGGGATTTTGGGATCTGCGATAAGGGGAGGTACAGCGATGCGGTTTGGTGAGCGAATGCGGGCGCGGCGGGAGGAGCTGGGGATCTCCCGGGCGGAGCTGGCGGCGATGATGGGAATCTCCGGGTCCGCTGTGGGGAATTACGAGGGCGGCGTCAGCTTTCCCAAGGAAGAGGTCCTGCTGCGGCTGTTTGACTGCCTGGAGACGGACCCCAACACCCTTTTTCAGGACAGCTTCCGGGGGGGGGCACGGGTTCTGAACCGGGATGAGCGGCAGCTGCTGGAGCAGTACCGGGGACTGTCCGCCAAAGGGCGGGGCTCGGTGCGCTCCGTGGTGGAGACGTTGTGCGCCTATCGTGATGAGGTGGAGAGCAATCCGGCGGAGACGGAGCCTCGGGTAATCCCGCTGTACCGCTCCCCTGCGGCGGCGGGCTACGCCGCGCCGGTGTTCGGGGAGGACTTCGATTACCTGGAGGTCTCCGGGGACGTGCCCCCAGCGGCAGAGTTCGCCGTGCGCATCCAGGGGGACTCCATGACGCCTTATATTGAGGACGGCTCCGTGGCCTATGTAAACCGGGACCCCCTGCGCTTCGGGGACGTGGGTATCTTCTGCGTAGACGGGGATATCCTTTGCAAGCAGTATTACAAGGACCCGGCGGGGACGGTGTACCTCTTCTCCCTGAACCGGGCCCGGGCGGACGCCGACGTGGTGTTCACCTCCGGCAGCGGGCGGACCCTGGCCTGCTTCGGGCGGGTGATTCTCCACGCGCCGCCCCTGCCGGGACGGGGATGAGCCCTGGAGACAGGAAAATGAGCCTGCGGAAAATCTCCGCAGGCTCGTTTGTTCGCTTTAACGCATCGTGTACAGGTATTCCAACAGCTCCGCCTTTTTCAGCGGCTCTGTGTGGCTCAGCACACACCATTCACAGTTGGTTTTTTCGATCATTCCGGTAAGGGAGCTCAACTTTTCCCGCTCCATGGGTCGCGCGTTGAAAAAGTCCTCGCTTGTGGCGTCCCCCAGGAACAGGACCCTCTCCTCCGGGACATAGATGCACACCGTGTCCTCCGAGTGGGGAGATACCGTGTGGAAGGCCCGGGCGGTCAGTCCGCCCAGGTCCAGCCGGAGCGTCCTTTGAAATGTGATGTGGGAGAGGACGATTTTCAGCTCCCTACAGTTCCGGTACTCCCGTTCAAAGTGGATGTCCGCTCTTTTCAGTGTATCCAGATAGCCGGCGTCCGCCGCATGCTCACGCTGCTCCGCCAAAAAGGCGTTGGTCCGTTCAAGCGCCGCACTGACGCCGTGGATGCGGTGCATACCGAAGGTGTGGTCATAGTGCCAGTGGGTGATCACCGTAAAATCGGGTTTTTTCAGGCCCGCTCTGTCCAGGGCGGCGTAAAACTCGTCCACGTGCCCCGCCGAATAGCCGGCGTCAACGGCCAGCGAGAAGCGGTCTCCCCCCAGATAGGCCAGCATGGGGCGGTCAAATTCCGGCTGATGGGGATAATAGAAAATCCGCTCAGTCAGCTTTTTCAGTTCCACCGCGGTCCCGCCTCTCCGGGGACGGCCCGCCGGCCCCGCAGCCGCTGTCCCCCAGGATGTGAACGTCCAGCTTGTTGTAGGGAATCTCCACTCCGGCCTCTCCGAAGGCGGCCCGCAGGTTCTCCGCCAGGGCGAAGTGGACCTCCCAGTAGTCCTCCGCCGCCGCCCAGCAATACACCGTGTACTCAATGCCGCTCTCGCCGTAGGCGGAGAGGCGCACAGCGGGAGCCGGGTCCTCCAGAACGTTTTCTGTGGCCGCCAGGGCCCTCCGGCAGGCCTCCTTCACCGTCTCCGTGGGGGCGTCGTAGGAGGCGGAGAGGGTCCAGGCCACCCGCCGCCGGCCCAGGATGGTGTAGTTGGTCATCTGGGAATCCGCCAGAGACTTGTTGGGCAGCATCACCAGCAGGCCGTCGGGCGTCACCAGCTTGGTGTAGTTCAGGGTGATCTCTTCCACGGTGCCGGAGGTACCGGAGGCCTCGATATAGTCCCCGATGGCAAAGGGGTGGGCGGAGAGGATGACCAGCCCCCCGGCCACGTTGGCCAGCACATCCTCCGCCGCCAGAGTGACCCCCAGGGAGGCCACGGACAGCAGCGCCACCAGGGATGTCATATCCACGTTCAGGCTCTCCATGACAATAATGGCGGACAGCAGGTACAGAACCAGCCGGACGCCGGACAGCAGATACTTCTGCACCCTGCCGTCCAGCTTGGATGCGGACAGCAGACGGCGCGCCAGCTTCATCAGCAGACGGACCGCCATCAGGCAGACCACCAGCACAATGAGAGCGGTCAGAATGTCCCCCACGGACACCTTCCCCACGGAGGCGGACAGCAACTTCCCCACATCAAAATTTCCCACAGCGCTCCCCCTCCTCTCTATGCGTCCCCGTCATCCTGCGGAGACCGGGTCTCCCGGACCTGCCGCTCCATCTGGCTCGGGTCCACGCGGAAGAAGGTGAACTCCCCCGTGGCCAGCAGCGTCCCGTCCTCTCCGGTGATGTCCACCTCCGCAAGACAGGTGGCCCTCCCCCGGTAGCGGACGCGGCCCTGCGCCCGCACCGTGCCCTCCGGCTGGTTGCGCAAAAAGTGGAGGGAGCCGGCCTGGGTGACGTAGGCCCTCCCATCGGTGTGGACCGCCACACCGGCGGCGTTGTCCGCCAGGGTGTACAGCGCGCCGCCGTGGACCATGCCGAAGGGGTTCCGGCTCTCCGGCCGGATATCCAGCCGGAACACGGCCCAATCCTGCCGGACGGCTTCCAGCTCCATGTGGTTATAGTGCATAAAGGCGTTGCGGGACAGGCGCTCCCGGGTTTTTCTCAGCAAATCGTCCATGGCGGTCCGCTCTCCTCTGCAATCATTTTTCACAGTATACCACGGCGGTCTCCACTTTTCCACGTTTTTTCAAAATTGCGGTTGACAAATCCGGCCCCGGGTATTATTATGAACACATGAACAGTCGTTCAATTGTTCACACGAAAGGAGGCGGCTATGGAGGACCGCTACAATGTGGAGTGCTGCGACTTCATCCACGCCCACGAGGAGATTGTGGAGCGGGTGCGGGGCCAGCTGCCGGGGGAGGACACCCTGTACGACCTGACGGAGCTGTTCCGAATCTTCGGAGACTCCACCCGCATCCGGATTCTGTACGTCCTGTTTGAGGCGGAGATGTGCGTGTGCGACATCGCCTCGCTGCTGGGCATGACCCAGTCGGCCATCTCCCACCAGCTGCGGGCGCTGAAAAACGCCCGGCTGGTAAAATCCCGGCGGGAGGGCAAGACGGTGTTCTATTCCCTGGCGGACGACCATGTAAAGACCATCATTGACCAGGGGCTGGAGCACGTATCCGAGTGAATCCCCCGCAAAATTACATTTTGGAGGAATTGATTATGAAAAAGCGTTTCAAACTCACCGACCTGGACTGCGCCAACTGCGCCGCGAAGATGGAGGCCGCCATCAAGAAGATCGACGGTGTGAACGACGCCGCCGTCAGCTTCATGGCCCAGAAAATGACCATCGACGCCGACGACGGGCGGTTTGACGACATTATGAAGGAGGTCGTCGCCGTCTGCAGGAAAGTGGAGCCGGACTGCATCATCAACCTGTAAACTGAGATTCTAAAAACGGGACAAAAATGCAGGCTCCCGGCCTGACAAACCAAGGGGAGCCTGCAAAAGACCCAGAGGAGGCGGTGAAACCTGCCGTCTGACTGCCTCCAGTATAGCAGAGCCAAAGGAGAATTGCAAGAAGGAAACCACAGACTTTCTTAAGGAGGCGTTCCCCATGAAAAACCTCACCCGCAGGCAGCGGAAAATGCTGTTTAGAATCCTCGCCGCCGCTGCGCTGCTGATTGCCGTGAAGCTGCTGCCGGATCAGATTTATCCGGCGGACCGCTGGGTCATCGATTTCACCGGCCAGTGGACCCCGCCCGCCGGGTGGGCGGCATCGGGCTACACGCTGTCCAGCTGGGCCCCCCTCCGGTTTTTGCTCTATCTGATCCCCTATGGGATCATTGGCTGGGACATCCTGTGGAAGGCCGTCCGCAACATCCGAAACGGCCAGATCTTCGACGAGAACTTCCTCATGGCCCTGGCCACCGTGGGCGCCTTCGCCACCGGCGAGTACGCCGAGGCCGTCTTCGTCATGCTCTTCTACCAGGTGGGTGAGCTGTTCCAGGACTATGCCGTGGGCCGCTCCCGCCAGTCCATCGCCGCCCTGATGGATATCCGCCCCGACACCGCCAACCTGGAGCGGGAGGACGGTTCTTTGGAGGAGGCAGACCCGGAGGACGTGGAGGTGGGAGCCGTCATCGTGGTGAAGCCCGGCGAGCGGGTGCCCCTGGACGGCACGGTGCTGGAGGGTGTCTCCGCCCTGGACACCGCCGCCCTCACCGGCGAGTCCGTGCCCCGGGACGTGGAACCCGGGGACGATGTGATCAGCGGCTGCGTAAACCAGTCGGGTCTCCTGCGGGTGCGGGTCACCAGGCCCTGCCAGGAGTCCACCGTGTCCAAGATTCTGGACCTGGTGGAAAACGCCGGGGAGAAAAAGGCCGCCAGCGAGAACTTCATCACCCGCTTCGCCCGATATTACACCCCCTGCGTCACCCTGGCGGCCCTGGCCCTGTTTCTGATTCCCACCGCCGCCCTGGCGGTGGTGCCGGCCGCCGCCCAGCCCGCCTTCCTGGTAGGGACGGTGTGGACCGGCTGGCTCCACAGGGCCCTGATCTTCCTGGTCATCTCCTGCCCCTGCGCCCTGGTGATCTCCGTGCCTTTGAGCTTTTTCGGCGGCATCGGCGGAGCCAGCAAATGCGGCATCTTGGTAAAGGGCAGCAACTATCTGGAGCTCCTGTCCAAGACGGAGACTGTGGTCTTCGACAAGACCGGCACCCTGACAAAGGGCACCTTCACCGTCACCGCCCTGCACCCCGCCGGGGGCTTCACGGAGCAGGCCCTGCTGGAATGCGCGGCCCTGGCGGAGAGCTGGTCCAGCCACCCCATCTCCCTCTCCCTCCGCAAGGCGTGGAACGGAGAAGCCGGCGGCGGCCGGGTCACAGACGTGGAGGAGATCGCCGGACACGGCGTCGCCGCCAGGGTGGACGGCAGAGCCGTCTCCGCCGGCAGCAGCCGCCTGATGGAACGGGAGGGCATCCGGTGGGAGCCCTGCGAACTGCCGGGGACCATCGTCCACGTAGCGGTGGACGGCGCCTACGCCGGACACATCGTCATCTCCGACCTGCCCAAGCCCGAGGCCAGAACCCTGGTGGAGGGACTAAAGGCCGCCGGTGTGAAAAAGACGGTCATGCTCACCGGCGATACCGAGGCCACGGCCAAAGCCGTCGCCGGGAACCTGGGGCTGGATGAGTACCACGCCCAGCTGCTGCCCGCCGACAAGGTGGACCAGGTGGAGCGCCTGCTGGGAGCCAAGGCCCCCGGGGCGGTGCTGGCCTTTGTCGGCGACGGCATCAACGACGCGCCGGTGCTGACCCGTGCGGACGTGGGCATCGCCATGGGTGCTCTCGGGTCCGACGCCGCCATCGAGGCCGCCGACATCGTTCTTATGGACGACAACCCCGCCAAGATTGTCACCGCCATGCGGATCTCCCGCAAGACGCTGCGGATTGTGAAGCAGAACATCTGGTTTGCCCTGGGGGTGAAGTTCGCGGTGCTGGTGCTGGGGGCCTTGGGACAGGCCTCCATGTGGGCGGCGGTATTCGCCGACGTGGGCGTGGCCTTCCTGGCCATTCTCAACGCCACCCGGTGCCTGCGGGTGGAGGAGTTCGGAAAATAAGCTCCTGCGTTCAATCGGGAAAATATCCCATCAGGCGGCGGCCGGACCCGTGAATACAGGTTTCAGAAGAGATTGCCCGGCGGAGGATTCAGCAGGTCTTCCGCCGGGTAATATTTTTCGTTTTGGGTCTTGCAATCCTGGCGGCGATATGCTAAGATACTAACGCAACAGATTTGCTAGTGTAGCTCAGTCGGTAGAGCAGCTGATTCGTAATCAGCAGGTCAGGTGTTCGAGTCACCCCACTAGCTCCAGCTTTGAAATTCCCCATGCCGCTTCGCTTCCCGCCTTTGACGGAAAGCTCCGCCGGACGGGGGATTTCTTTGCGTTACTCTCAGTTCTCTTGCCGGAGCCCGGCAGGGACGGTTTCCGTAAAAGATGTGCTTGACTGTATCAAAGGAGGGGTCATATGGACGATCAGCTGGTGTGGCAGGAAGAGTACAATATCGGAGTGGAGATCATCGACAAGGAGCATCAGCGTCTTTTCAAGATTATCAACAAGCTCTTCATCGTTGACGGGGAAGAAGAGGAGGAGAAGAGCCGCTGGGCGTGTCAGGAGGGCATCAAGTATTTCAAGGGCCATGCCCTGAAGCACTTCGTGGACGAGGAGAAGTACATGGAGTCCATCGGCTACGAGGGCATGGAGCGGCACCGCCACATCCACAGGAATTTCCAGGAGAATATTCTTCCCGCTCTGGAGGAGGAGCTGGAGAAAACCAATTTCTCCCCGGAGTCCATGGGCCACTTTCTGGGCGTGTGCAGCGGCTGGCTCATCGGACATACGCTGACGGAGGACCAGGCCATCACCGGCGGAAAGGTGAGCAAGTGGGAAAACCTCCTGCCGGAGGAGCAGCTGAAAGCCATCCAAAAAACCATCATCCGGCTGGTGTTTGATATGTTCCACCTGGAGTCCCAGGTGATCAGCGACGCTTACGGCGGCGAGAAGTTTGGACGGGGCGTGTACTACCGCCTGGTCTACGGCGCGGAGCGGAATGAGAACCGCCAGGAAATCCTCATGGTTTTCGAGGAGAAGCTGCTGGTCAACACCGTGGGAAAGGCCATGGGCCTCCAGACCAACCGGCTGGATACCATGCTCCTCAATGCCGCCAGATATACGGCCCGTCAGTTTGTTGGCAGGCTGATGGAGCATTTCCCGGAGTGGGAGTCCTATGACCTCAAGGAGGAGAACCTGCTGACCTACGAACAGTTCCGGCGGGTGTTCGAGCGGGAGAAGCCCCAGGTAAGCCTGCTGTTCAACACCGGCGGCGCGGGGTACTTCGCCTACTGCGCCATCGCTCCCCACCTGCTGGAGAGCGGCGTGGGTACGCCCATCCAGGCGGACAACGCCCTGATCGAGGTAGAGCAGTATCTGATGAAGCAGGAGGAGGAAGCCGCCAGAGACGAGGCCAGCAACCGGAAGAAGATCCTGGTGGTGGACGACTCCATCACCATCCGGCAGGCCATGAAGCAGCTGCTGCGGGATGATTACGACGTGACGCTGGCGGAGTCCGGCGTGGCCGCCATCCGGACCATCACCCTGAACCGGCCGGATTTGATCCTGCTGGACTATGAGATGCCGGTCTGCGACGGAAGGCAGACCCTGGAGATGCTCCGCCTGGAGAAGTCCTTCGCAGAGATTCCGGTGATCTTCCTCACCGGCCAGGGCGATCCGGAGGTTGTGAAACAGCTGCTGTCCCTGAAACCGGCGGGATATCTGCTGAAATACCTAAAAGCGGGAGAAATCAAGAAGAAAATCGACGATTTCTTTGAAAAGAGAAAGGGCTGAGCGCTCTATGATATGACAACCCCTCCGGCTTCGCCGGAGGGGTTGCGTTTTATTTTCCGGACTGCTGGAAGAAGGCCACCGCCACAGCGCCGGGGCCCACGTGGGTGCCAATGGTGCCGCCGATGGTTCCAACGGGCAGGGCATCGGTGTGCTCCGTCCACAGCGCGGCGCTGTCGGCGATGTACTTTTGCAGGAGGCTGTCCTCCAGTCCCGTGTACCCCAGCAGATAGGGCCGGTCAAAGTCCACGCCGCTGGTCTTGCGGATCTCCTGCACCAGCAGGTTGTTGCCGTTTTTGGAGCCCCGGGCCTTGCCAAGCATAACCACCTCGCCGTGCTCCACGGCGACCACCGGTTTGACGGACAGCAGCCCGCCCACCAGGGCCACGGAGGGGGAGATTCTGCCGCCCCGTTTGAGATACTCCAGGGTATCCAGCAGAGCTACCAGGCGGATGTCCTGTTTTTCCGCCTCCAGCCTCTTGGCGACAGCGGCGGCGTCCAGCCCCTGGTCTGCCAGAGAAAGGGCCCGCAGCACCAGAATCTGTTCGCCGATGGTGGCGTTTTCGCTGTCCACCACGAAGACGCGGCCGGGGAACTCCTCCGCCGCGATGCGGGCGCTCTGACAGGTGCCGGAGAGCTTGGAGGAGAGGAGTATGGCCACCACGTTTTCCCCCGCGTCCACGGCCTGGCGGAAGGCCTCCTCAAACTGGGCGGGGTTGATCTGGCTGGTGGTGGGCAGGGCATCCCCCTCGATGAGCTTTTCGTAAAACTGGCGGTGGGTCAGGTCCACGCCGTCCAGGAACTGCTCCTCCCCAAAGGTCACGGCCATGGGCAAAACGGTGACCTCCGGGCGGCAGGGACGGGGCAAATCGGCGGCGGAATCGGTGATGATGCGTATTTTCATAGCGAGCCCTCGATTCAAAGATACTGTTTTCCTGTGAACGCCCGGAGTATATCACGGTTTTCCGGAAAATACAACAGAAAGATTTTTTCCGACCGACAGAAAATGAGAAAAATTTATGTATACAAACCGGGCAAACTGTGATATACTAACCAAAATCAGGCGTTGAGGACCGGTGCGGCTGCCGGGGCCTCCGCCCTTTTCTGATATTTTACCGGCATGGGACGCGCTTTCCCGCCGGTCGAATAGATCACAGAAGCTCATACGGACACTCGGACATGACGTGACCGAACCCCTGCCGGCGAAACGGGGCCGCGCAGGCAACGGGCGTCTCTTCTTTGCGTGCGCCCATTTGCGGAAAACCTCCTGCGGGCGTGTCCTTTGGAGCCTCTGTTACATATCCTATTTAAGAGTTCAAAGGAGTTATTGCATCTATGGCAGAAAAACTGAAAATCATCCCCCTGGGCGGTCTGGACGAGATCGGCAAAAACATGACCGCCTATGAGTACGGCGGCGAGATCATTGTGGTGGACTGCGGCATGGCCTTCCCCGGGGACGATATGTACGGCATCGACCTCATCATCCCCGACGTGACCTATCTCATCAAGAACCGCGCCCGCATCCGGGGCCTTTTCATCACCCACGGCCACGAGGACCACGTCGGGGCCATCCCCTACGTCCTCAAGCAGGTGAATATGCCCATCTACTGCACCCGCTTCACCGCCGGCCTCATCTCCCTGAAGCTGGAGGAGCACGGGCTGGTGAAGTCCACCAAGCTCATTACCGTGGAGCCGGGAAAGACCGTGCGGGCAGGGAAGTTCAACGTGGAGTTCATCCACGTCAACCACTCCATCGCCGACTCCGTGGCCTTCGCTATCCACACCCGCATGGGCACCGTAGTCCACACCGGCGACTTCAAAATCGACTCCACCCCCATCGATGGGGAGGTCATCGATCTGGCCCGCTTCGGCGAGCTGGGCAAGGAGGGTGTGCTGGCCCTTTGCGCGGACTCCACCAACGTGGAGCGCCCCGGCTATACCATGAGCGAGAGCGCCGTGGGCCAGACCTTCATGCGGCAGTTCCAGTGCTGTGATGAGCGGATTATCGTCACCACCTTCGCATCCAACGTCCACCGCATCCAGCAGGTGCTGGATGCCGCGGCGGCCTTTGGCCGCAAGGTGGCCGTTACCGGCCGCTCCATGGAGAACATCATGAAGGTGTCCACCTCCCTGGGCTACATGAAAGTGCCCAAGAACACCCTCATGGACATCAACAAGATCAAGGGCCTGCCCAAAAACAAACAGGTCATTGTCACCACCGGCTCCCAGGGCGAGGAGATGAGCGCCCTGTACCGCATGGCCTTCTCCCAGCACAAGCAGGTGGAGGTGGGCCCCGGCGACAAGGTCATCATCTCCGCCTCCGCCATCCCCGGCAACGAGGTGACGGTGAGCCGGGTCATCAATGAGCTGTTCCGCAAAGGCGTCCATGTAATCTACGACAAGGCCGACATGCTCCACGTCTCCGGCCACGCCTGCCAGGAGGAGCTGAAGATCATCCACGCTCTGACGAAGCCCCGTTTCTTCGTCCCCCTCCACGGTGAGCAGCGAATGCTCCAGATCCACAGCCAGCTGGCCCAGCAGATGGGCCTGGAGCGCAATCATATCGCCATTGCGGAAAACGGCTCCGTCATCGAGCTCACCGCCAAGACGCTGAAAATCGGCGGCACCGTCCCCGCAGGAGAGGTATATGTGGACGGCTCCGGCGTAGGCGACGTGGGGGCCGTGGTGATGCGGGACCGCAAGCGCCTTGCCGAGGACGGCATGGTGGTGGTGGTGATGCCCGTCTCCTCCCACAACGGCGCGCTGCTGAGCCCGCCGGAGATCATTACCCGGGGCTTCATCTATGTCAAGGAGTCCGGAGACCTGATGAAGGACCTCCAAGGCGTGGCGCTGGACGCGGCGGAGGGCGTCACCCGCCGCCGGGGCAGGGATGACGGCGAGCTGAAAGGGGCGGTGAAGGCCGCCGTCAGCAGCTATCTTTTCAAAAACACCAAGCGCAGTCCCATGGTCATCCCTGTGGTGACCCGGCTGTGACAAAAATGACCGGAGGGACGGCAGAGCTGTCCCTCCGGTTGCTGTGTGTGACTTTGTGATTGCGGAAAAGCATAGATTTATTGAAGAGGACACACCAGGCCGGCCCTCTCCGGCCGCGCGGTTTCCTATTCCGTCTCATCCTCCTCCGACTCCTCCCGGCCCGCCGCAATCTGCTCCAGCAGCGCCTTGATGTCTGCCAGCAGCTCGTTCTGGTAGGACAGGGCGCAGTGGATGAAGTGGAGCGCCGGGTCCGTCTGCTGGACAGGCTCCACACCGTCCACCGGATGGGGCCAGCGGCGGACCGGGGGCTCCGGCGTGGTGGGCACGCCGGAAGCCGCCAGGGCCGGGACCGCCGCCTCCGCCGCCCTGGAGCGCCCCCGCCCCTGCATCTGCTTCGCCATATCGATTCCTCCTTATACTGTTCGCTGGTGAAAGCCACAGCTGCTTTTCACTCTGCCGGCAATGCTGTGCCCCCGAATCCCGCCGGGAGCCTCTGGGAATTCCGGCGTGTTTTCATCGGAGCTTCCCTCATGTGCCGCGGTATTTTTTGCGGGTGGCGATGCCGCCCCGGATATGCCGCTGGGCCTTGTTCACGTCCAGGACCTCCTTGACCTGTATGTACAGCGCCCTGTTGAACTGGGGCAGGCGCTCAGAGATGTCCTTGTGCACTGTTGATTTGCTGATGCCGAATTTCTGCGCGGCGGCGCGGACAGTGGTCCGGTTCTCTATAATGTACTGGGCCAGGCGCTCTGCCCGCTCCTCCATGTTACCCTTCAAAACACAACACTCCCCGCCTCTAGTTGCTCTATCCTATGCGGCGCGCCGCAGGGATATGTTCCCTCATGCCGCCGGAAAATCGGGCACGGAGAAAATTCAGGAAAAATTTGGTTTGTTCTCACAATGGACAAATTCCGGCGTTTCTGCGAAAATAGGTGCTGTACGCTTTTCCCGGTGTCCGGGAAAAAATTTTGCAAATGTGATATTTGCGACTATGCAAGCCCATATCTTGTATGCTAGAATGGTCAAGCATCACAATATATGCAATACTAAAATACAGATCTGTATCCAAGCAGTTTACAGACGAGATGAGGAGAAGGTCCATGAACGTTATCAAACGGAACAGCACGGAAGTGAGTTTTGACATCACCAAGATCATCGCGGCCATTACCAAGGCCAATGAGAGCATCGCGGAGTCCATCCGCATGACGCCCGTGCAGATCCGCCGGATCGCCGAGTCCGTGGAGCTTGCCTGCCAAAAACTGGACCGGGCACCCTCCGTGGAGGAGATTCAGGACCTGGTGGAGTACCAGATTATGGCCCACGGCGCCTTTGAGGTGGCCAAGAGCTACATCACCTATCGCTACACCCGCTCCCTCATCCGCAGAAGCAACACCACCGACGACAAGATCCTCACCCTCATTGAGTGCAACAACGAAGAGGCCAAGCAGGAGAACAGCAACAAAAACCCCACGGTGAACTCCGTCCAGCGGGACTATATGGCCGGCGAGGTCAGCCGGGACATCACCAACCGCCTTCTTCTGCCCCCCGAGATCGTGGAGGCTCACAATGCCGGCATCATCCACTTCCACGATACCGACTACTACGCCCAGCACATGCACAACTGCGATCTGGTGGACCTGGAGGACATGCTGCAAAACGGCACCGTCATCTCCGGCACCCTGATTGAGAAACCCCACTCCTTCTCCACCGCCTGCAACATCGCCACCCAGATCATCGCCCAGGTGGCCTCCAACCAGTACGGCGGCCAGTCCATCTCCCTGACTCATCTGGCCCCCTTCGTGGACATCAGCCGGAAGAAAATCCGCAAAAGCGTGGAGCAGGAGCTGCAGGCCATCGGCGCCTCCGTCACGGCAGACAAGCTGAAGGAGATGGTGGAGTCGCGGTTGCTGGAGGAGATCCGCCGGGGCGTGCAGACCATCCAGTATCAGGTGGTGACGCTGCTGACCACCAACGGACAGGCCCCCTTCGTCACCGTGTTCATGTACCTGGGGGAGACCGATGATCCCCAGACCAAGCACGACCTGGCCCTCATCATCGAGGAGGTTCTCAAGCAGCGCTACGAGGGCGTGAAGAACGAGGCCGGCGTGTGGATCACCCCCGCCTTCCCCAAGCTGATCTACGTGCTGCAGGAGGACAACGTCCGTCCCGGCACTCCCTATTACTACCTGACGGAGCTCTCCGCCAAATGCACCGCCCGCCGCATGGTTCCGGACTACATCTCGGAGAAGAAGATGCTGGAACTGAAAGTGGACAAGAACGGCAGCGGCAACTGCTACCCCTGCATGGGCTGCCGCAGCTTCTTGACGCCCTATGTAGACCCCGAGACGGGCAAGCCCAAGTACTACGGCCGGTTCAACCAGGGCGTGGTCACCATCAGCCTTCCCGACGTAGCGCTGACCTCTGAGGGAAACATCGAAAAGTTCTGGAAGATCTTTGACGAACGTCTGGAGCTGTGCCATCAGGCCCTCATGTGCCGCCACGAGCGGCTCAAGGGCACCCTCTCCGACGCAGCCCCCATCCTGTGGCAGTACGGCGCCTGTGCCCGTCTCAAGAAGGGCGAGCCCATCGACAAGCTCCTCTACGGCGGGTACTCCACCATCTCCCTGGGCTACGCCGGCCTCTACGAGTGCGTGAAGTACATGACCGGCAAGAGCCACACGGACCCCGCCGCCACTCCCTTCGCCCTGGAGATCATGGAGACTATGAACGCCGCCTGCCGGAAGTGGAAGGCCCAGCACAACATTGATTTCAGCCTCTACGGCACACCCCTGGAGTCCACCACCTACAAGTTTGCCAAGTGCCTCCAGAAGCGCTTCGGCGTCATTGAGGGCATCACGGACAAGGGCTACATCACCAACAGCTATCACGTCCACGTCAGCGAGGAGATCGACGCCTTCACCAAGCTGAAATTCGAGGCCCAGTTCCAGCACCTCTCCCCCGGCGGCGCCATCAGCTACGTGGAGGTGCCGGATATGCAGAACAACCTGGAGGCGGTACTCCAGGTGATGCGGTTCATCTACGACAACATCATCTACGCCGAGCTGAACACCAAGAGCGACTACTGCCAGGTCTGCGGCTGGGACGGTGAGATCCAGATCACCGAGGAGGACGGCAAGCTCATCTGGAAGTGTCCCCAGTGCGGCAACACCGATCAGGACAAGATGAACGTGGCCCGCCGCACCTGCGGCTACATTGGAACCCAGTTCTGGAACCAGGGCCGGACCCAGGAAATCCGGGACCGTGTGCTGCACCTGTAATTTCCCCAAAATACAAGGGGCGGGGCAAAGCCCCGCCTCTTTTCATCAAGGAGGCCCCATGTACTACGGTGAGATCAAAGACTGCGACATCGCCAACGGCGAAGGGGTACGGGTGACGCTGTTCGTCTCCGGCTGCACCAACCGCTGTCCCCACTGCTTCCAGCCCCAGACCTGGGATTTTACCTATGGCCAGCCCTTCACGGCGGAGACGGAGGAGCGGCTTCTCTCCCTGCTGGCTCCGGAGTACATCAACGGTCTGACGCTGCTGGGAGGCGAGCCCTTTGAGCCGGAGAACCAGCGGGCGCTGGTGCCGTTCCTCCGCCGGGTGCGGGGGCAGTTTCCGGAGAAGAACATCTGGAGTTTTACGGGGTTTACGTATGAGGAGCTGCTGACGGAGGGGAGCCACCCCCGGTGTGAGGCGACGGATGAGATGCTGGCACTGGTGGATGTGCTGGTGGATGGACGGTTTGTGAAGGAGCTGAAAAACATCGGACTGCGGTTTCGGGGGAGTTCCAATCAGCGGCTGATTGATTTGAACGCTACACGGCGGAGCGGGGAGATCATCCTTCTGCCGGACCGAAAACGGGGAATTTGATAAAAGTTTCGCACA
The DNA here is from genome assembly GCA_910584075.1 of uncultured Oscillibacter sp. Lineage (GTDB taxonomy): Bacteria > Bacillota > Clostridia > Oscillospirales > Oscillospiraceae > Oscillibacter. The sequence goes on along the minus strand of CAJTZI010000003.1, from coordinate 6,763 downwards.
AGCCTTTTCAAGGGCTTGTGGAATCCCGGGGCAAATTCCCGGGTCGCGCCGCCCACGGCGCGAAACTCCCAACCCCCGTTTTTTGCTGTGCGAAGCAAAAAACTCTGCAAGTGAGCGTGCCCTTGCCGCCCAAAGGGCGGCAAACAGCGTCCTTCTCCAGAAGCTCTCTTCGCATCGTCCCCTCACTTGGTGTGCACTGATCCCCGGCCATAGAACCACCAAATACGCAAAAATGATGCGGCTGTCACAGCCGCATCATTTTTCATTCTCCTGTATGGGGCAGCTTTGCTGCGCCTCTGTCCGCGCTTCGCGCGAAACCGCAGGGGGTGCCCCCTGCACCCCCACCGCCCTTTGAAAAGGGCGGCCCTAAACTTTAGCAATCTCCTCTTTTACTCCACAGTATTCCGCAAAACGCCGATCCCCTCAATCTCACACTCCACCACGTCGCCGGACTTCAAAAACTTCGGCGGGTCAAAGCCCATGCCCACTCCGGCGGGAGTGCCCGTCGCGATGACGGTCCCCGGCAGCAGCGTCATGCCCGCCGTCAGCTCCTCCAGCACCTCGCCGATAGAGTTGATCAGCCACGCCGTATTCGCCTCCTGCCGCACCTCCCCGTTTACCCTGGCGGAGATGTCCAGGGCCGGCGGGAAGGGAAGCTCCTCCGCTGTGACAATACAGGGCCCCATGGGGGTGAAGCCGTCCAGGCTCTTGCCGAAATACCACTGCTTGTGGCCCGTCTGCACGTCCCGGGCGGAGACGTCGTTGACGATGGTATAGCCAAAAATGTACTCCCCTGCCTCCGCCGCCCTGACATTCCGGGCGGTCCTGCCCAGGATGACTGCCAGCTCCGCCTCGTAGTCCAGCCGTTCCACCAGACCCGGATGGCTCTGAATCAGGCCCTCCGGCGGCACGGCCTCCGTCACCCTCTTGGAGAAGTAGACCGCCACGGGCTTTTCCTTGGCGAAGGCCTCCGCGTCATAGCCGGCGGCCTCCGCCAAGTGGGCCTTGTAATTCATGCCCAGGCAGATGACGTCCTGCCGGGGCCGCGGGATGGGAGCCAGCAGGGTAACCGCCTTCAGGGGCGTCTCCGCTCCGGCCCGGGCGGCAATGCCCGCCAAGTCCCCGTGTTCAATCAAGGTGTTCATATCGGGGCAGGGCAGGGGCCGGACGGCACCGCCCTCCAGGAGGCCCACATACTCCTCCCCGTTTTGAAGATAGGTGACCAGCTTCATGGAATCTTCTCCTTTCGTCCTGTGAAAAAAAGACGGCGGGGAGCTCTCCCCGCCGCGCGGTTGGCATTGTTTGCCACAGCGGCAGCTTGTTGTCCGCCTCGCCGGATCCGCTGCCGCCTCAAACGGCCTCCCGACCGTCCGGGGGCTCGGAAAATCTGATTTGCCCCGGGCGGAGTGAATCCGCCCCGGCCCAAGCTCCCTCTCTGCGGGGCCCCAGTCAGCGGCTCAGGAAAGCAGCAGCTTGTCGTCCGCCTCGTCGGACCCGCTGACTTTGCTGAACAGCTCCAGCAGCTGGGGGACGGTGAGCTTCTTCTTCTCCTCGCCGGAGACATCAATGACGATCTTTCCGTCGTACATCATAATCAGCCGGTTGCCGTGGACAATGGCGTCCTTCATGTTGTGGGTAACCATCATCGTGGTCAGATGATTCTCCGCCACAATCTTGTCGGACAGCTCCAGCACTTTGGCGGCGGTCTTGGGGTCCAGAGCGGCGGTGTGCTCGTCCAGAAACAGGAGCTTGGGCTTTTTCAAAGAGGCCATCAGCAGCGTCAGCGCCTGACGCTGGCCGCCGGAGAGAAGGCCCACCTTGCTGGTGAGCCGGTCCTCCAGGCCAAGTCCCAGACCGCTGAGCATCTCCTGGTACCGGTCCTTCTCGGTCTTGGTGAGGCCCCACCGAAGCCCCCGCTTCTGACCCCGGCGGGCCGCCAGGGCCAGGTTCTCCACGATCTGCATGGTGGGCGCGGTACCCATCATAGGGTCCTGGAACACCCGGCCGATGAAGGCCGCCCGCCTGTGCTCCGGCAGGTGGGTGACATCCGTGCCGCCGATGGAGATGGCGCCCTGGTCCACAGACCAGGTGCCGGCCACGGCGTTGAGCATGGTGCTCTTTCCGGCGCCGTTGCCGCCGATGACGGTGCAGAAGTCCCCCTCGTTCAGGGTAAGGCTCACCCCCCGCAGGGCCTGCTTCTCGTTGACGGTCCCGGCGTTGAAGGTCTTCCAGATCTCCTTGATCTCAAGCATTTGCGGCGCCTCCCTTCTTCACGGGCCTTGCGAAATAGCGGCCCTTCCAGTAGGGCAGGGACAGGAACACCGCCACCACCAGGGCGGAGAGGAGCTTGAGGTAGTTGGGGTTCAGTCCCATGGCCAGCACCGCCTGGAGAACGATATAGTAGATGATGGCGCCGATGACCACTGCCAGCAGCTTCAGCGCAAAGTTCCGGAACAGCTTGGAGAACAGCACGTCGCCGATGATGACGGCGGCCAGGCCGATGACGATGGCACCCCGGCCCACGTTGATCTCATTGGCGCCGTTGTACTGGCAGAGGAGCGCCCCCGACAGGGCCACTAGGCCGTTGGAGACCATCAGACCCAATACCTTGCAAAAGTCGGTGTTGATGCCCTGGGCCCGGGCCATATTGCCGTTGGAGCCCGTGGCCCGCATGGCGCAGCCCAGCTCCGTGCCAAAAAAGCCGTACAGCAGGGCGATCAGGCCCGCCGTAAACAGGCCCACCACCAGGATGGGGTGACGCCAGATGGGAAAATCCCCCTTAATGGCCCCTTGGACAAACCGCAGAGAGACCAGCAGTTTCTCCAGGGTGCCCGCCTGGGTGACATTGATGGCCACCGACGCCTTGAAATCCATGATGGCCATATTGACGGAGTAGAGCCCCAGCTGGGTCAGAATACCGCAGAGAATGGCCGGGATGCCGCAGGCCGCGTTCAAAAGGCCCGATACCAGTCCCGCCAGCATTCCCGCCAGCAAAGCGGCCAGCATCGCCGGCCAGACGCCCACACCCTGGGTGAAGAGCATCACAAACACCGCGCCGCCGGTGCAGAAGGAGCCGTCCACCGTCAGGTCCGCAATGTCCAGGATTTTGTAGGTCAGGTATACGCCGATGGCCATAATGCCCCAGATCAGGCCCTGGGACACCGCCCCCGGCAGCGCGTTGAGAAAGACAGTCATTCTCTTTTCCTCCCTGTGTTAAGCTGCAAAACACAGCATAGCAAAAAACAGCGGGAAAGGGAAGTCCCTTCCCCGCTGTTTTCACTCGCTATAAAACCGATTCGCCCATGCGGTTTAGCCGCAGACCTCATAGCCCTCGGGAACCGTGAGTCCCAGGGCCTCGCAGGTGGCGGGGTTGTACTTCTTCACAAACTGGGGGGCGTACTCGATGGGCATCTCGGCAACATCGGCCTTGCCGGTGAGGATGTCCGCGGCCATCTCGCCGGTCTTGTAGCCGATGTCGTAGTAGCTGATGGACAGAGTAGCCACGCCGCAGCCGCTGCAGATTCCCTCCTCGCCGGCGAACACGGGCTTCACGCCCCGGCAGATGTTGTCGATGATGCCGGCGTTGTTGGCGGCGGTGTTGTCGGTGGGAACGTACAGCACGTCGCTGTTGTCGGCGGCGTTCTGGACCACGGAGGCCATGTCGTTGGTGTCGGAGAAGGGATACTGGGTGCAGGCGTAGCCCATGCCCTCCAGATAGGTCTGGACATTGTCCACCTGATACTGGCTGTTGGGCTCGGCGGAGCAGAAGATCAGTCCCACGGTCTTGGCGTCGGGGTACCACTCCTTGATCATCTCCGCCTGCTGGTCCAGGGGGGCCAGGTCAGAGGTGCCGGAGACGTTGCTGCCCACGGTGCCGGTGAAGTTTTCAATGCCCAGGGCCACACCGTACTCGGTGATGGAGGTGCCCAGCACCGGGATGTCGGCGGTGGCGGAGGCGGCGGCCTGGAGGGGCGCGGTGGCGTTGGCCATAATCAGGTCCACACCGCTGGAGACAAAGCCGTTGATAATCGTGCCGCAGGTGGGGGTGTCGCCGGCGGCGTTCTTGGGATCGATTTTCACCTGACCGGGGAGCTTTTCATTCAGGGCGTCGGTGAATCCCTCGGTGGCGGCGTCCAGGGCCGGGTGGGGCGCCAGCTGGCAGATGCCCACCTTGTAGGTTTCGCCGGCGGGCTCGTTGTTCTCCGCCGGGGCGGCGGGATCCGCGGAGGGGGCCGGATCGGCGGTATTGCCGCTGTCATTGCCGCCGCAGGCGGCCAGGCTCATGACCATTACAGCGGCCAGGAGCAGAGCAAAAATCTTCTTTTTCATCGTTGATCTCTCCTTATGGTTGTTTGGATCGTGAGAGATGTCTCTCCAATTCTTTTACAGAATATAGCTTTAAAGGGATAAAGTCAACCGTCGCTTTTGACAAATAGCCCTCCCCGTTTTTCGCCGTCCTTGTGTACTTCCGGCAAAACCGCCTCAAACCAAACTTTTCGTTGACAGGAAAAAAGCGGGGTGGTATAGTTGGAAGGTATTTTGGAACGCCGCGATTTGCGGCACACGCCGCAAGCGACAATCAAACACCGACGGAAAACACCGCGGATCGCAGCTGAGAGTCCCGAAAGAGACTGGGATTTCTCACCCCCTGCGACGCTCCCGCGGTGGTTTTTTATTGTGCACTGAGCGGGTCTGGCACAGACGCTCCCTTTTGGGCGCTCGGGTATGAATTCCGTGAAATTTTCCAAGACCGTAATGAATTGTAGCGAGGTGAATGTCATGAAAACAAAATTTGTATTTGTCACCGGCGGCGTGGTATCGGGCCTGGGCAAGGGCATCTGCGCTGCGTCCCTGGGGCGGCTTTTGAAGCAGCGGGGCCTCCGGGTGCGGAACCAGAAATTCGATCCCTATATCAATGTGGACCCCGGCACCATGAGCCCTTACCAGCACGGGGAGGTCTTTGTCACCGAGGACGGCGCGGAGACGGATTTGGACCTGGGCCACTACGAGCGGTTTGTGGATGAGGACCTCTCCGGCAGCAGCTCCGTCTCCTCCGGCAAGATCTACTGGTCCGTGCTGAACCGGGAGCGCCGGGGAGATTACCTGGGGGCCACAGTTCAGATCATTCCCCACATCACAGGCGAGATCAAGGAGCGTGTCTACGCCATGGCCGGCGAGGACGTGGACGTGGTGATCTGCGAGATCGGCGGCACCGTGGGGGATATCGAGTCCCAGCCCTTCCTGGAGGCCATCCGCCAGGTGCGCTCAGAGCGTCCCCTGGGGGATGTGGTGTTCATCCATGTGTCCCTCATTGTCCAAGTTCCCGGCTCCGGGGAGCTGAAATCCAAACCCACTCAGCACTCCGTGAAAGAGCTGCTGTCCCTGGGCATCCAGCCGGACATCCTGGTGTGCCGGTGCGACGCCCCCATCACGGAGGACGTGCGGCAGAAGATCGCCCTGTTCTGCAACGTCCAGCCGGACTGCGTCATCCAAAACGCCACCGCCTCCACGCTGTACGAGGTGCCCCTGCTGATGGCGGAGGAGGGGCTGGACGAAGCGGTCTGCCGGAAGCTGGGCCTGATTACCCACCGGCCGGATCTGCGGGAGTGGACCGCCATGGTGAAGCGGGAAAAGGCGGCCAGCCGGCGGGTGCGCATCGCTCTGGTAGGAAAGTACACTCAGCTCCACGACGCCTACCTCTCCGTGGTGGAATCTCTGAACCACGCCGGCACCGCCAACGACGCCGTGGTGGAGATTCTGTGGGTGGACTCCGGCGAACTGACGGCGGAGAGCGCGGCGGCAGCCCTGGCGGGCTGCGCCGGCGTGCTGGTGCCCGGGGGCTTCGGCGGGCGGGGCGTCGAGGGCATGATCGCCGCCATTCAGTATGCCCGGGAAAGCGGTATCCCTTACCTGGGCATCTGTCTGGGCATGCAGATGGCGGTGGTGGAGTTTGCCCGCCATGTGCTGGGCTGGGAGGACGCCAACTCCACGGAGTTCGACCCCGCCGCAAAGCACCCGGTCATCGACCTGATGCCGGACCAGACGAACGTCACTGAAAAAGGTGGCACCATGCGCCTGGGCCGCGATCCCTGCGTCCTGGCGGAGGACACCCGCAGCCGCGCGCTCTATGGCGCGGCGGAAATCTCCGAGCGCCACCGCCACCGCTACGAGTTCAACAACGATTTCCGGGGGGCTCTCCAGGCGGCGGGGCTTGTTTTGGCAGGTACCTCCCCCGACGGCCGCCTGGTGGAGGTGGTGGAGCTGCCGGAGCACCCCTGGTTCGTGGCAGCTCAGTTCCACCCGGAGTTCAAAAGCCGTCCCGACCGACCCCATCCATTGTTTCTCGGATTTGTCAAAGCGGCACTGGAGACCGGTCAAAAGCAGTAACCCTCCCAGGCGGATTTTCCGCCATGCCCGGCGGCTGCCGCGTCTTCGGAAAACAGCATGCAGTAAAACCGGAAAGCGGATATAATCGGATCATCCATGTCTGCGGTGCCGGTATGGCATTAGGAGTGCCGATCAAAGACGCCTGCCGCCAGAAACTCTTCTCCGGAGGATCTGAATTTGGCGGCGGAATGCGCGGCATACTTTGCCAAGACGGGCAAAGTATGCCGCCATTCCCCGGGCTGAGTTCTCCTGACATGCAGGCCCGCCGGGAGATCCATGTCTCCCCCACATCTATTGTAGAGAGACAGGATATTTGAGAAACGCGGGATAAACCGGGATGGGACGGGAAGACATGAGAAAACCCGCTATTTCAGCG
>CAJTZI010000002.1 GCA_910584075.1 uncultured Oscillibacter sp. | reverse complement strand
GCCCACCTCCGCCTTGGACCCGGAGATGGTGGGCGAGGTGCTGGACGTGATGAAGGAGCTGGCCCGGGACGGCATGACCATGGTGGTGGTGACCCACGAGATGGGTTTTGCTCGGGAGGTGGGCAGCCGCGTGCTGTTCATGGCCGACGGCCTTGTGCTGGAGGAGGGGGCTCCGGAGACTCTCTTCGGCAGTCCCCAGCATCCCCGGCTCCAGGACTTTCTCAGCAAGGTGCTGTGACAAAAGACAAGCCGCCCATCCCGCCCCCTTCCCCGGATGTCCGCAGGCAGCGGAACATCCGATGGAGAGGGGGGCGGGATGGGCGGGTTTCTATTTTTTGCGCCATTCCCGGAAGGCACTCACCGCAATATAGATGAGATACCCCAGAGCAATCAGCCCCGCGGGGAGGATCAGCAGGTACAGCGCCGCCTGTCCCACGGCCCGATAGACCGCCGCGGCCACAATCTCACCCATGTCCCCTCACCGCTCTTTCACCCAAAACGACCCGGCGAACAGCGGCGCCATCCAATGGACATAGAGCTTGCAACTGCTCCGCGCCGAACCGGAAATTTCCGATATGGACCGTTCTGCCGCACCGGAGGCAGCTGAGGGCGAAGATCACAAAGACTGCCGTGATCACCAATATTCCCAGGCTGACGGTCCGCAGGATGGCCCTCTTTTTCATTTTATCCCTCCTCCCCGATGCTCACGTACCCCGTTTTCTCCACCAGCTCCTGCCCCTCCGGGGAGCGGATCCACGCCAGAAATGCCGCCAGGTCCCCGTCGGTCTCCTCCGGCGCCGGCTCTCCGATGGGGGAGGCCGTCACCGCGTAAAAGGACGACGCGATGGGGTAGCTTCCGCCCCGGATGGACTCCTTTGTGGGCGCCACGCCCTCCAGGGCCAGCAGCTTGATCTGGCGGTTGGCCGCCATCTCCGAGGCGTAGAACCGGAAGGAGAAGCCGATGGCGCCCAGGTAGTTCCGATAGCTGGCCACCTCCCGGATGATCTCCCCCATGCCGCCGATGACCTCCCGCTCCTCCGGCTCCCGCAGGGGCGTGTCCCCCATGAGCCGCATCAGGGCGCTCTGGCTGCCGCTGTCCTCCGCCCGCTGGAAGGCCCGAATGCGTCCAAAGAGTCCTCCTGCCTGTCTCCAGGAGGTGATCTCCCCGGAGTAGATTCCCCGGAGCTGTTCCAGCGTCAGGCTGTCCACCGGATTCCAGCGGTGGACGAAAAACACGAAGGCCTCCCGCCCGATGGGGGTCATATGGAGCTCCATCCCCTTGAACGCGGCGTAGGCCCGCTGGGCCTGGGAGGGCTCCGCGGCGAAGATCACGTCCGCATCTCCGTTCACCAGCCGCCGGTAGGCTCTGACGGTGCCGGCACAGGCCACGCGCCTGTCCCTCTCTGTCAGCAGATACGTCTCCTCCGGATATACCGCCTGGACAAAGGCGGCGTACACGGGATACAGCGCCGTGGCTCCGTCCAGGCGCAGCCGCTCCGCCGCGGCCGGCTCCATTTGGATGGAGGCAGGACGGTCCAGGGACGCCGCCTTGGTGCCCTCCCGAAAGGGGGCATACTCCTCCAGCATCAGCGTCCGGTCGTCCAGGGTGGGGACAAGATACTCGTCATAGGCGCCATGGGCCACAGAGAGCAGACATAGCCCGCACACCGCCAGGGTTCCCCGGCCCAGCCACCGCAGGGCTCTGGGCGGCAAATAGCCGCTGGCGGCCAGTATCGCCGCCGCCGTGGTGGCCACGCCCAAAACCGGGATGACCCGGGTCACATACAGCGGAAAGGCGCCGAAGGCCCCGAAAAACAGTACCGTCAGCCAGAAGGCACCCAGGAAAAAAATCAAAAGCGCTGCCAGCGCCAGAGCCCGCAGCGCCTTTTTCGCCGCCGCCAGGACTTTTTGCTTATTCATCCTCATGGCTGTCCTCCTCCAGCTCCGCCAGACGCTGCCGGACCTCCTCCAGATCGAAGGAGGAAAACACCCGCCCGTCCCGGCTGTCCAGGGCCCTGTAATGCTGGGAGAGGATGTTCTGCTGAACGCGGTATTCTCCTCGTTGCTCCAAGGTCCGCCACCAGACTCTGCCGCCCATGGTCCTGGGATAGCGGGGCCTCAGGTTCTGAAAGGCCAGGGCCTGGATGATGTCGCTGGGTTCGCCGCCCAGCCGCCCCGCCAGCACCTGGCTTTCGGAAAAGATGGAAGCCAAGGCCACCGCCCCCATCCAGCCCAGAGAGGCCCGCCCCTTCTCAATCTGCACCAAGGTCTTTTTGCTGAGGCCCAGGGCCTGGGACATGGCGTCCTGGGTGAAGCCGTGCTCCGTCCGCACCAATTTGAGCTGCCGGTCCATTTCCCGGACAAAGTCGTCTCTGGTCATTGATGCACCTCCTTGGTAAATAATAGTGCAATTTTACACTATTATTTACCGGGCGTCAAGAGGAGATGAAAATATTCCAAGGGTAGCGGTATGTAAAAATCTAAATCAGATATATTCCCCAAGGAAGTCCCATGGCGCGGCCCATCGCCAAAGACAGACTTTCCCCTTTTTATTGCAGTTTAGACAAGAGAAGACCTCCTGCCGGAGGTCTTCTCTTGTGACTAGCGCAGGGGCTCAAAGGTCTCTCCCGTAAACAGGTCATGCCAGGTGAACACGCCGCCTTCCAGAATCATATAGCTGTGGGGCGTGCCCTCCTTGGGCAGAGACAGGGAGCCCGGGTTCAGGTAGGTGAAGCCGCCGCTGTCCCGGCACACCGGCAGGTGGGTGTGGCCGCAGAGTAGGAAGTCCCCGGCCTCCAGGGGCGGCGGATTGCCGGGGCCGTAGTTGTGGCCGTGGGTGGCGAAGATCTTGAGGCCGTCCGCCGCCAGAAAGGCGTACTCCGCCAGCATGGGAAACTCCAGCACCATCTGGTCCACCTCGCTGTCGCAGTTGCCTCGGACGCACAGCAGCTGGTCCTTCACGCCGTTGAGCAGGGCAGTGACGGCCCGGGTGTCGTACTCCTCCGGGAAGTCATTCCGGGGGCCGTGGTACAGCAGGTCACCCAGCAGCACCAGCCGGTCCGCGCCCTCCCGCCGGAGGGCCTCCAGCATCTCCCGGCAGCACCGGGCGGAGCCGTGGAGGTCAGACGCGATCATCCATTTCATCAGCTTCACTCCTTTGTGTATTCCGTGTCCGCAGCCGGGGAAAAGCCCTTACAGGCGGCGGACCATAATCCGGACCCGGATGTTGCCGGCGGTCTGAGCGCTGCTTTCCGCCATCGGACACACATGCCGGGGCGGCCGCCGAAATCCCGGATATGGACCCGCAGGCCCTCCTCACTGAGAATGGCTCTGGGAGGCGGCGCCGCGGCCTCCGGGAGAAGGACGGCCTCGTATAAAAAGTCCTTCAGGGAAGGGAACTCCGGCGGACGCATCCCGTATGGCATAGCCGGCCTTCTTAAATGAGAATCCCCGGCGGAGCGCGCTCCGCCGGGGATTGCTGAGCGTTACCGCCGCCTGCGCCCGCCCCGCTTGCCGTCCATGCTGCGGTTCAGGTCCGCCATCTTCCCCTCGGAGGAGGAGAGAAAGCGCTTGAGCTTGTCCTCAAAGGCCTGGTCGCCGGAGGGGGGCAGGGGCTTTTGCGCCGCCTGCGCGGGGTGAGGACGGTCCGTCTGCTGAGGGGCCGCCGGCCGGGGCGCGTGGAAGGGCCTGGGTCCCCGGGGCGCCGGACGTTCCTGAGACGGCAGGGTCTTTTTGATAGAGAGGTTGATGCGCCCCTTCTCCGCGGACAGGACCAGGACCTTGACCTCCTGTCCCTCCTGTAAAAAGTCGTGTACGTCGTTGACAAAGGTGTTGGCGATCTCCGAGATATGTACCAATCCGGATTTTCCGCCCTCCAGGGTGACAAAAGCTCCAAACTTTGTGATGCTGGCCACCTTGCCCTCCAAAATACTCCCAACCTGAGGATCCATACCGCTGTTTCTTTCTCCTTCCAAATTTTTTCACACACATATATGAAAAAGAACAGGCCGGCCTCCGGTGCGGAGGATTTCCTCCATCCGCCCGGCACCGGTCAGTCTATTCCATCGCAGAGCACGTACTCGCCGGGAAAGACCATGCCCAGCTCATTCCGGGCGATCTCCTCCATTTTTTCCTGGGTGCCTCCGGCCGCGATGTCGGCGGCCAGAGCGTTGTTTTCCTGGCGTTTGACCTCCACCTGGGCGGCGAGAAGGTCCTTTTCCGCCTGAGCGGACTCCACCTGCCCCTGGAGACGGTACAGCTGCCAGCTGATGCCCAGCAGCAGAACCAGCAGCAACAGCTTTGTCAGGGGACCGGCCCGGAGAATGCGGCGCTTTCCCTTTGGCGTGCGCTCTTTTTTTGCCATGTCCGCCGCCTCCTTTCCGGGACGGATGTCTCCATCCGCTTTTTCTTATTGTATAGCATTTCCTTGAAAAATAAAAGAGCTTTTTTCCGTGAAGGGCAATTTTTTTGCAAAAATTTTTTGCCCAAACCATGGGCAGGGACAAAAGCCGGGCCAAATACGCCAGTGTGTCCGCCCAAAAGGCCCATACGGGCCGCAGCAGCTCTGAGAACAGGCCGAAAAACAGCACCGCCCCGCCCAGTGCTCCCAGCACCACAAAGCCCCGCAGCTGTCCGTCCGCCCCCCGCAGGAGAAAGAGAAATACGGCAGTTCCCGCCAGGAGACAGTACAGGCTGTCCAGCAGACCCGTCAGGCGGGGGAGACGGAGGCGGAAGGGCCGCAGCAGGTCGTACAGCAGTCCGGCGCACAGGCCCAGCAGAATGGACTGGCAAAATACCAGCAACTGGTGGGAGACCTGGTTTCCCATGGCCTATCCGAACAGGCGGCTGAAAAAGCCGCCCCGGCCGGCCCCGTCGTCCTCATAGGACACGGAGTCCACCCGGCCGTCCACGTGGAGCTCCCCGCCGTCCAGGGACAGCTTCCCGATGTGCAGATCCTCCCCGGTGATCACCAGCGTCCCGGCGGAGGTGGACATAATGATGCCCGTCTCGTCAAAGCGCTCCACATCCTCCACACCGGAGACCGTCAGCCGGTCCCGGCCGATCAGCTCCAGCCGGTGGGCGGCCTGGGGCATGGAATTGTAATCATTCATACGGCGTCCCTCCCTGTCCCCACTATATGGGACGAGGCGGGGAACTATGACAGGATTTCAGCGTCCGATCTCCCGGTACAGCATTCCGGCCTCGGCCTGCCGGACGGTCTCCTGAACGGAGAGCACCTCCACCGTAATGGTCCGTACGCCGAACCGCAGAGAGATCTGGTCCCCGATTTTTACATCGTAAGAGGCCCGGGCGGGCCTGCCGTTGACAGTGACCAGCCCGTTGTCACAGGCCTCGTTGGCCACGGTCCGCCGCTTGATGAGCCGTGATACCTTCAAGTATTTATCCAATCGCATACAGGGCATACCTCCCAAAAACTGCCGGCACTTTCCGGCTCAGCAGCTGTGCTCCCCTCACCCGGCGCTCGCCGTTGTGCATTTCGCCATTGATCAAACAAGGCCTAAGGAAAGGGGCCAGGGGAAACTCAGGTTTCCCCGGTTCTCTTGCCGGGGCAAAAGAAAGATATGAAATCATTTTCGGCAGGACATATGCCTGCCGAAAATACGTTGACCTGTTTGCCCCAGGACAAACACACCAGTGACCGAAGTCACTGGTGTTGAAATCCACCCCGGTAGAACGGAGCTGTCTTTCGTCCGCCCCATACATTCGGTAGAACAGGGGGAATCTAAAGGAGGGACGTCACTCCCCCTCTTTATTTAGAAACGGTATCCTTGAGCAGCTTGCCGGCCTTGAACACGGGCAGGACGGTGGCGGGGATCTCGATCTCCTCCTTGGTCCGGGGGTTCCGGCCGATGCGGGCGGCGCGCTTCTTGACCTCAAAAGAGCCGAAGCCGACCAGTTGGACCTTGTCGCCCTCCTTCAGGGCATCGGTGATGGTGTCCAGCATGGCGGTGATGACCGCCTCGGTGTCCTTCTTGGAGACGTCGGCGGAAGCAGCGACGGCATTGATGAGTTCAGCTTTGTTCATTGATTGATCCTCCTAAAAAGTCTTTGGTGTTTCATTTATTTCTTAACGCGGATGCGTTTAAGACGGTTCTTTGGCACGCTCCCAGAGGGCGGTCAGCTCCTCCTCCGTGCAGTCCGGCAGGGGCTTGTCCGCCGCCGTTTCCACCCGGCGGAAGCGCCGGTCAAATTTGTCGCAGGCCCGATGCAGGGCCTCCTCCGGGTCCACGCCGGACATCTGGGCGATCTTGGCGGCGATGAAGAGCAGGTCTCCCAGCTCCTCCTGTACGCCGTGAGGGCTGTCCGCAGGGCCGCCGGCCTCCACGGCCTGACGCAGCTCCCGCACCTCCTCCTCCAGCTTGTCCAGAGGGCGGCCGAGACCGGACCAGTTGAAACCGGCCTTGGCGGTCTTGGAGACGGTCTTCTCCGCCCGCCACAGGGCGGGCAGGGTGTGGGGGACGGCCTCAATGGCGTCGGCGGTGGACCGCTGGCCCTTCTCCGTCCGCTTCAGCGCCTCCCAGTTTACCAGCACCTCCTCGGCGGTGTCCGCCCGGGTGCCGCCGAATACGTGGGGATGGCGGTATACGAGTTTTTTCGACACACCGTCCACCACGTCGTCCATGGTAAAGCGGCCCCGCTCCGTCTCCATCTGGGCGTGGAGGGCCACCTGCATCAGAATGTCCCCCAGCTCCTCACACATGCCTTGGGGGTCGTCCCGGTCCAGGGCGTCCAGAACCTCATAGGTTTCCTCCAGGAAGTTCCGGCGGACGGAACTGTGGGTCTGTTCCCTGTCCCAGGGACAGCCGCCGGGGGAGCGGAGGAGCCTGGTGATCTCCAGCAGGTCCTCCCAGCCATAGCGGTCTTTACATTGAAAATCTACCATAGATTGCCTGCCTTTGCAAGTTTTTTTGCGTAAAACAACAGATATTTCGGTTTTTTATGGAAAAAGTCCTCAGAAAAACGATTGCGCACTATTTCAGCCGCAACAGCCGGACCAGCTTTTCCCCATGGGGGATGGAGCGGACGTCCTCTGCCCGCAGGATGCGCAGGGTAACCACCAGCATGCCGTAGACCGCCACGCCCGCCAGAATCCCCGCCATAACGGCAATGGCGTTGGCGCCGTAGGCGGAGTGTCCGCCGGAGAGGGCACGGTTCACGAAGCCGTACACCGCCCAGGCGCCGGCGCCCATCAGCACGGAGGCCAGGACGGGTTTTGCGAAGAGCTGGAGATAGCGGGGCTTTTTGGCGGAGAACTTCCAGACAAAGAACAGATTCAGTCCCACGATGACCAGGTAGCAGCACAGGGTGGAGATGGGGGCGCCGTGGATGTTGATCTCAGGATTCCCCACCAGGATGTAATTCATCACAATTTTGGTGAGGCCGCCGGCGATGACGGTGAAAATGGGCAGCTTTTCCTTGCCGTAGGTCTGCAAAATAGCGTTGGTCAGAATCATCAGGCAGATGAAGATGGTGGCAAGGCCCAGGATCCTCAGGTGGGGGCCTGCGGCGGCGGCGGCCTCCTGCCGGCTGGGCAAAATCAGCCGCATGATGGGTGTGGACAGTACCGAGAGCCCCACGCCCGCCGGAATGGCCAGCACGGCGATGATGCGGAAGGCGGAGGAGATGATGCGGTCCGCCCTGGCGGTGTCCCGCTGGGCAATGGCAGCTGCGGCGAAGGGAATCAGGCTCATGGTGACGGGATAGACGAAGGAGGCCACCATGTTGGGCATATCCATGGCCATGCGGTACTGGCCGTTGAGAGCCGCCGCGTCCACCTCGCTGAGCAGCAGGGCGCCCTGGAGCCGCCCCATGACGATCTTGGTGTCAATGAGGTTGATGATGCCCAGAGCGGAGTTGCCCAGGGTGATGGGAATACCGATGACCAGAACCTGCCGCAGGATCGCCCTGCCGGAGGAGGGGACATCCAAGGATTTTGCCCGGTTCCAGTGGGTCAGCAGGTAGGAGATCAGGAAGAAGACGGAGAGGATGGTGCCCGCGGAGACACCGAAGATGGCGCTGGCGGCCACGCCGGCCATGTTGTCTTCCGCCGCGGCCCGGCTCAGGCGCAGGATATACCAGGCCAGGGGCAGCCCCAGACCCACCTTGCACAGAGCCTCCAGAACCTGGCTGACGGCGGTGGGGGTCATGTTCCCCTGGCCCTGGGTATAGCCCCGCATACAGGCCAGCAGGCACACGCAGAACACCGCCGGCGCCAGGGCCCGGATGGCCTGGGCGGCCATGGGATTGGCCTCGAAGGCCGCCAGCCGGTCTGCGCCGAAGAACATCAGCAAAGACCCCGCCAGTCCCAGGCCGAAAAACAGCCAGATGGAGGTGCGGAAGATCTTCCGCTTCTCGTTCTCCCGGCCCTGGGCGTGGGCCTGACTGGTGAGCTTGGAGATAGCCAGGGGAAGACCCGCCGTGGCGAAGATGTTCAGGAAGTTGTAGATGAGGTAGGCGGTGTCAAAGTAGGTCTTGCCCACATCGCCCAGAATGTTGTTCAGCGGCAGCTTGTAGACCGCGCCGATGAGCTTGACGATCACCACAGCGGAGGCCAGAATGGCCGCGCCTCCCATGAAGGACTGCTTTTTGGTTGGATTGGACATGAGAATACCTCGAACAATCAGGAATTGAGAATCAGGAGTCAAGAGTTGAAAAGAGGCCGGATGCCAAAATTCCTAATTCAGCATAACCGTATGCTGCCGCGGCCGCCGCTATACCTTTTCCAGGCAGGCCTTGACCAGGGCGGAGAACCGGGGGGCCGCCGCCTGACCTGCGGCAATGACCTCCTGGCCGGAGAGGGGCTGTTCCAGCACCCCCGCCGCCATGTTGGTGCACAGGGTGAAGCCCAGAACCTTCATGCCGCAGTGGGCCGCGGCGATGGTCTCCGGAACGGTGGACATGCCAACGGCATCCGCGCCCAGGAGGCGGGCCGCCCGCACCTCGGCGGGGGTTTCGAACTGGGGGCCGGGGAAGTACATGTAGACACCCCGGCGCAGAGGCAGGCCCAGCGCCCCGGCACATTCGCCGGCAACCTCCCGGAGGGCCGGGGTGTAGACACGGCTCATGTCCGGGAAGCGGGGGCCGAAGGCGTCAAGGTTGGGTCCTGTCAGGGGACTGCCGGCGAAGAGCTTGATGTGGTCTGTAATCAGCATGATGTCCCCGGGGGAAAAGGCGGTGTTCACCGCCCCGGCGGCGTTGGTCACCACCAGCGTCTCCGCCCCCAGCAGGCGCGCAAGGCGGACGGGATACGCCGCCTCCTCCATGGTCCAGCCCTCATAGGTGTGGAGCCGGCCCTGCATCACAGCTACGTCCTGGCCGCTGAGGCGGCCGAAGACAAACTGCCCCCTGTGGTCCGGCGCGGTGGAGCACCGCATATGGGGGACCTCTCCGTAGGGGATTACAATGGGGTTTTCCACCTCGTCCCCCAGAAAGCCCAGGCCGGAGCCCAGAATCAGCAGCACCCGGGGACGGAAGTCCCCCAAACGGGCTTCCAGGGCCCGGGCGCTCTCCCGGTACCGGGAATCGTCCAGGGGGGCGCTCACAGCTTCCCCCCGCATTCCCGGCAGAAGGCGTCCTCCTCCCGGACCACCGCGCCGCAGGTGGGGCAGACGGGAATAGCGGGGGTGCGGCCAAGGGCGTCGTTGATGTCTGCCAGCTGGGCCTTGAGCTCGTCAATCTCTCGGAGCTTGGCCAGCAGCTCCTCGGACTCCGTGGGAGTGCCGGTGTGGGTGGCGTAGACCATCTCGCCCACCTCCATCAGCTTGCCGTTGATGTTGCCCTCCACGGTGGCGGCGCGGACGCGCAGCTTGGCGGAGGACAGCAGGTCGTCCGCCATCTGTCCCGCGCCGTAGACGGCGTCGGCGGCCAGGTCGCCCGCCTGCCAGGCGGTACGCCGGACCAGTTCCAGCAGGTTTTGCAGCTTCTCGTTCATGGGAAGTCTCCTTTCATTTCTCAGTTGGCAGCGGCGGGGTTTTCAAAATAGGTGCTTCCGCCGATAAACTCCCGGGCAAGGGAGTTGGCGGAGATATACTTCTGGTCCAGAGGTTCGATCTTCTCCAGACCCCGCAGAATGTCGTCCACCACGGGGTACTTTCCGGCGGGCAGGTCCTCCAGCAGGGGCACCACAAAGGGCTTCAGGGCGGAGACGCTGATGGGCAGGGAGGAGTCAAACATGATGTCCGCGCTCTCTTTGTAGGGGGAGATGTACAGCCGTTCCCCCCGGCAGACGTTGTTCCACAGCTTCATGGTGAACTCTGCGTCGGCGCCCCGGAACTTGAAGTCCCGCACAATGCGGCGGCAGAGCCGGAACCAGGCGTGCTGGAAGACGACGCTGCCGTCCTCGTCCACAATGTTGCTGCGGGCGGCGATATAGAGCTTGAAGGCCCTGGGATTCTTGCCCACAATGATGTCGTTCAGGGCGTGGATGCCCTCGAACACGGCGATCTCGTCCTTTCCCAGGCGCAGGGGCTGGGAGAGGATGTCGGAGCGCATCTGGCGGGCGAACTCGTACTTGGGCACGTGGATGGTCCGGCCCTGGTCCAGCATGGCAAAGTGGCGGTTCAGAAGATCCACGTCCAGACAGAAGGGGGACTCGTAGTCGATGGCCCCCTCCCGTGTCCGGGGGGCGGTCTCCGGGTCGATGGTGTTGAAGTAGTTGTCCATGGAGATGGTGTGGGTCTCAATGCCCATCTCCTTGAGCTGTTCTTCAATCTTCATGGCGGTGGTGGTCTTGCCGGAGCCGGAGGGACCGGAGAGCAGCACGATGTGGGACTCCGCCCGGCGGGCGGCGATCTTGTGGGCGGCCCGCTTCACCTTCTCGGTGTAGGCATCGTCGCTGCGCCGGGCAAAGCCCTGGGGGTCGGTGCGGATCTGCTGGTTGATCTCCCGCAGGGAGTAGGGCATGGCGAAAGCCTCCTTTCAGGCGGGGAAGAGATTTTCATAGAACGCGGCGAAGAGCTGCTGGTTGCCCAGGCACTTCTCGGGCCGCTCCGTGTACTCCTTGGGGTATTTCACGTTGAAGGCCCGTTCGATATGATTGGTGCCGGGCTCCACCATCTTGGTGGACCCGCCGGCGCCGAAGGACAGAATCGAGCACAGCTCCGACATGATATAGATGTTGTACAGGCACGCCGACTTAGGATGGCACCAGCCGATGTTCTCAAAGCTGCCGGACATGTACTTCTGCCGGTAGAGATAGTAGGGGCGGTGCCCCGCGGCACGAAGGGCGGGGCCGGCGTAGTCCAGCATCTCCGCCACCGCCTCCGGCGGAGGAACAGAAAGCCCCTCCGTGAGGATGCGGCTGCCCTTTTTCAGGGCCAGGGTGTGGACGGTGACGTTGTCCGTGCCGTAGGCCAGGCAGGCGTCCAGGGACCAGCGGAAGCCCTCCGGGGAGTCCGCCGGCAATCCCGCGATCAGGTCCATGTTCACATGGGGAAAGCCGTATCGCGCCGTCAGCTCCATGGCCCGGTCAATGTCCCCGGCGGTGTGGTTCCGGCCGATGGCCCGGAGAACGCGGTCCTCCATGCTCTGGGGGTTGACGGACACCCGGGTGACGCCCCGGGCCTTCAAAACCGCCAGCTTCTCCGCCGTGATGGTGTCTGGCCGGCCGGCCTCCACGGTGATCTCGCCGCAGTGGGCGGTGTCGAAGGATTCCTCAAAGGCCGTGAGCACCTGGTCCAGCTGCTCCGCCGTCAGAGTGGTGGGGGTGCCGCCGCCCATGTAGAGGGCCCGGACCCGCAGACCCTGCCGCCGGACCATCTCGCCCCCGGCCCGGATCTCCCGGATGAGGGCGTCCGCATAGGGGGCGATCAGGGCGAAGCTCTTTTCCACCGACTGGCTCACAAAGGAACAGTATGCGCACCGGGTGGGGCAGAAGGGAATGCCGATATACACGGCGATGTCCCGGGGCTCCAGTTCCCGGGCGGCCTCCGCCGCCATGCCGCCGGTCTCCGCCGCCAGCGCGGCCCGGGAGGGAGAGACAAAGTAGGTCTCCTCCAGCATCCGCCGGGCCTCCCGGAGGGATTTTCCCGCCATGACGGCCCAGGCGGCGGGCTTGTCGGGCCGTACCCCCGTCAGCATCCCCCAGGGGGGCGGGGCCTCCAGGAGCTCCAGGGCCGCCTGATAAAAGCAGGCGGCAACGGCGTGCCGCCGCTGGCCCTCCCGGTCAAAGTCTGAGCCGGAGAGGAGTGTGGTGAAAAAGGCGCTGTTTTTTCCGCCGCCATAGGCCAGGTCCGTGGTGACCGTCAGGCGGCCGTCCGCCTCTTCTTGGCAGGTGACGACGGCCCAGCTTCCGTCGCCGGGCTCAATGACCGCGTAGACCGGCAGCTCCCCGGGGAACAGGTTCATCAGGCTCTGTTCCACAGTATACCGCTCATCGTGGCCTCTCAATACCAGTTTCATGGCTTAAATCCCGCCGCTCATGGCCTGACGGAGGTAGGGATTGGTCTGCCGCTCCCGGCTGAGGGTGCTGTCCTCCATGTGGCCGGGCAGGACCCGGAGGTCTCCCTCCAGCTCCCCCAGCCGCCGCAGGGAGGCCAGGAGCTTGGCCGTGTCCCCGTCGGGGAAGTCCGTCCGCCCGCAGGAGCCGGCGAAGAGGGTGTCCCCGCAGAAGAGGATGTCTCCGCAGCGCAGCGTCACGCTGCCCTCGGAGTGGCCGGGGGTGTGGAGGACCTCCAGGGCCAGTGTTCCCAGAACCAGCCGGTCCCCCTCGCCATAGAAGTGTACGCCGGAGAGCTCCGTGTGCAGGGGAAACAGGGACGGGTCCACATCCCGGTAGTCCTTTTCGTGAATATAGACCTCCGCTTTGGGAAAGGCGGCGGAGAGCTCCGCGGCGGCACCGGTGTGGTCGTAGTGGCCGTGGGTCAGCAGGATATAGCGCACATCCAGCCCCTTCAGCGCCGTGAGAAGGCGGGGCGCGTCCCCGCCGGGGTCGATGACGGCGGCCTGATGAGTGGACTCATCCTCCAAAATATAGCAGTTGGTGCCGATGGGGCCCACCTGCATGATTCTGACTTTCATAATACCCTCCTGTTCAGCCCAGCAGACCGGACCTGTCCGTAAAACCGGACAGGTCCACAGCTTTTCGGTTGTAGGCGGCCTGGAAGAAGGGGATGACCTCCTCCACCGTCTGCACGTCCAGGTCCCGAAGCCCCGTTCCCCGCTGGGAGCCCCAGCCCACCTCCACGGTGTACCAGCCGGGACGGGGCCCCGCCCGGTTCACGGCGCTCTGGATGAACCAGTAATTTTGGGAGTTCCGGGGGTCCCTCTGCTCCAGGATGAGGAAGCTGTCCGGGTCCTCCGGGTCCAGCTTTCGCAGTTCGGACACAATCATCTCCCAGGTGCCGGAATCGGGCCGCAAGGCGCCGCTTACGTTCAGCGTCCAGGGCCAGTCTCCGCTGGGCCGGCCGGGGGCGGTTTTCCCTTTGCCGAAAAAAAGTCCCATGGAAAAGACCTCCTTACGGGTTTTCCGTGTCGAACAGAATGGTCACAGGTCCGTCATTGCGGGAGTCCACCTGCATGTCGGCGCCAAACTCGCCGTGCTCCACCGGGAAGCCCCGCTCCCGGCACCGGGCCATGAATCTCTCGTAGAGAGGAACGGCCAGGTCCGGCTTGGCGGCTTTGGAGAAGCCGGGGCGGCGGGAGGAGGTGTCGGCGTACAGGGTGAACTGGGAGACCACCAGAAGGCTCCCGCCCACCTGCTCCAGATTCAGGTTCATCCGCTCCTCCTCGTCCTCGAAGATCCGGAGGTTGCAGATTTTGTCCGCCAGCTTCACGGCGGTCTCCTCCGTGTCGCCGGGCCCCACGCCCAGCAGGACCAGATAGCCCTGGCCGATCTGGCCGCGGACCTCGTTTTCAATGGTGACGGACGCGTGCTTCACGCGGGTGACGACAGCGCGCATAGAAACTCCTCCTAATCGTCAGCCAGAGGGCCGGGTGACCTGGAGGACCCCGGAGATCTGGTTGAGCTTGTTGATGATGGTGTGCATCTGCTCTCCGTCCCGGACGCGGATCTCCATGCGGGCGATGGCGAAGCCGTCGTCCGTGCTGCGGCACTGGATGCCGGAGACGAAGGTCTTGGCGGTGGACAGCGCCGCGGACACGTCCAGCAGCAGGTTCAGCCGGTCCTTGGCCACCACCTCCAGAGTGGTGGGATAGCTCTCGTTGGTGTCGCTGCCCCAGGAGACCTTGATCCACCGGCCGGAGAGGGCCGGGTCCGCCCGGCGCTCCGCCGAGGCGTTGGGGCAGTCGCTTCGGTGGACGGACACGCCGTACCCCCGGGTGATAAAGCCCACAATCTCGTCCCCCGGCACAGGGGTGCAGCACTTGGAGAACTTCACCAGGCAGTTGTCCAGCCCCTCTACGATGATGCCCTGCTCACTTTTGACCTGCTTGGGGGCGGCGGGGCGGGGGTCCTCGGCCTTGGAGGCGCTTTCCAGGGACTCCAGGGCGTGTTTTTCCGCCTGCTGCTTGGCGATGCGCTGGAGCTCGCCCTGCATCCGGCTCACCGCCTTCTGGGCGGTGAAGCCGCCGTAGCCGATGGCGGCGTACATATCGTCCAGGGAGGGATAGGTCACCTTTTTCAAAAGGCCCGGCAGCCGGTCGGGGCCCAGCAGGTCCTTCATGGTGAGGCCGCAGTGCTTCAGCTCCGCCTCGAAGGCGGCCCGGCCGTTGACGATGTTCTCATCCCGCCGCTCCTTCTTGAACCACTGGCGGATTTTGCTGCGGGCCTCGTTGCTCTTGGCGATCTTCATCCAGTCCCGGCTGGGGCCCTTGGCTCCCTTGGAGGTGAGGATCTCCACAATGTCGCCGTTTTTCAGCGTGTGGTCAAAGGTGACGATGCGCCCGTTGACCTTGGCCCCCACCATGCGGTTGCCTACGGCGGAGTGAATGGCGTAGGCGAAGTCAATGGGAGTGGCCCCGGCGGGCAGGTTCTGCACGTCGCCGTTGGGGGTGAAGACGAACACCTCGTCGGCAAACATATCGATCTTCAGGGAGTGGATGAACTCCTCGGCGTCGGCACCCTCCTGGTTTTCCAGCAGGCGCCGGACCCACTCGTACTTCCCCTCGGTCCCGGCGCCCTGGCCGTTCTGTTTGTATTTCCAGTGGGCGGCCACGCCGTACTCAGAGATCTCGTGCATCTCCCGGGTGCGGATTTGCACCTCAAAGGGGATGCCGTCGGTGCCCATGACGGTGGTGTGAAGGGACTGGTAGCCGTTGGGCTTGGGGGTGCCGATATAGTCCTTGAAGCGGCCCAGGATGGGGGTGAAGATATCGTGGACCACGCCCAGGACGTTGTAACAGTCCCCCACATTGTCCACAACCACCCGGAAGGCGAAGAGGTCGAAGATCTCGTCCAGATTCTTGTTCTGGCTGAACATCTTGCGGTAGATGCTGTATGGGTGCTTTACCCGGCCGTAGACCAGGTGGGGAATGCCCAGCTCGTCCAGGCGGGTCTCCATCTGGGCCCGGGTCTTCTGCATGAACATGTCGTATTCCGTCTTCTTGGCCTCCAGCCGGGAGACGATCTCCTGATACCCCACCGGGTCCAGGTATTTTAGCGACAGGTCCTCCAGCTCCCACTTCATCCGCTGCATCCCCAGCCGGTGGGAGATGGGGGCATAGATCTCCATGGTCTCCAGGGACTTCTGTTTTTGTTTCTCCGGGGACTGGTACTCCATGGTCCGCATATTGTGGAGCCGGTCGGAGATCTTGATGAGAATCACCCGGATGTCCTTGCTCATGGCGATGAGCATCTTCCTGAGGTTCTCCATCTGCTCATCTTCCTTGGTGGCGTACTGGATGCGGGTGAGTTTGCTGACGCCCTCCACCAGGTCGGCGATGGTGGGGGAGAAGAGACGGGACACGTCCGCGTGCTCGGCGGGGGTGTCTTCAATGACGTCGTGGAGGAGGGCGGCCTCAATGGACTCGCTGTCCAGCTTCAGTTCCTCCGCCACGATCTGGGCCACCGCCAGAGGATGGATGATATAGGGCTCGCCGCTCTTGCGCTTCTGCCCGGCGTGGCACCGGTCGGCATATTCAAAGGCGGTGCGGATGTGGGCAAGGTCCGCCGAGGGGTTGTATCCCCGGATGGTCTTTTCCAGGTGCTCGTACTGCTCCTGTATGGTCATGGCAGATCACCTCGGTTCCGATTGGCCCCGCCTGGGTTCAGGCGGGCGAGATAGGGACAGGCGGTGAGATCCACCTTCCCCTGGGTGGGGTTCAGGCTGGCCAGCAGGGTGTCCTCCTGGCGGGTGAGGGACAGCAGCCCCCGCTCATGGAACACCGCCAGGGCCAGGGCGGTGCGGAGAAAGCTCTCGTTCCCGCCGGCCTCCGCCGCCAGACACCGCAGCCAGGGGAGCCAGGGCGCCTCGGCCTTTCCGCGGCGCAGGCGGCGCTCCAGCACCACCCAGCAGGCGGCAAACTGCTCCCGGGAGGCCCGCAGGCGGCTTTTCTCCTGGGCTGTCAGCTCTCCGCCCTCCAGCAGGCGGCCCAGCAGCTCCAGAGCCTCCGCCTCGTGGCGGCTGGGGGTCAGGGAGGGACGGATGTCAATGAGCTGCAGCTGCAGGGAGGTGGTTCCCCGGAAGGTGTTGGCCTGGAGGTAGAAGGCGGCGTCCACCCGGCTGCCCGCCGTCAGGCCGCATTCCTCCGCCGTGACGGAGAAGAAGATGGCGTCAAACCGGCAGGAGCCTTTGGAGAGCCGGAATTTCAGGTGCTTGCCCTGTCCCACGGGCTGTATGGCGTCCACCGTGGCCCCCAGCAGGGCGAAGGTGGGCCGGGCGTTGCCGGCGCCGTAGGGCTCCAGCAGGGTCAGCTGTTCCACCTCCTGGAGTGTGACGGCGGCGGGGCTGGCGATGGGGGCGTCGATCTCCAGGGAGGAGACGGGGAGTTCCCCGCCGGAGGCGGAGCGCACGCAGCGGTTCATCCGGGCGCGGAAGGCGGGGATGTTCTCCTCTGGGATGGTGAAGCCGGCCGCCAGCTCGTGGCCGCCGAAGCCGTCCAGAAGGTCCGCGCAGGACTCCAGAGCCGAGAAGAGGTTGAAGCCGCCGTAGGAGCGGCAGGAGCCCTTGCCTGTGCCCTGGCGCAGGTGGATCATGAAGCTGGGGCAGGAGTATTTTTCACTGAGGCGGGAGGCCACAATGCCCACCACTCCCTGGTGCCAGCGGTCGCTGGCCAGCACCAGGGCGCTGCGCTCCTCGTCCCGGAGGCTTTCGATCTGGTCCACGGCGTCGGCGCAGATGGCCTGCTCCACCGCCTGACGCTCCCGGTTCAGCTCGCACAGCTCCCGGGCCATCTCCTCCGCCCGGGCGGGGTCGGCACACTCCAGCAGGTCGGCGGCCAGATCCGCCGCTCCCATGCGTCCGGCGGCGTTGATCCGGGGGGAGAGGACGAAGCCGATCTGGATGGAGGTGATGGGCCTGCCCAGCAGGCCCGCCTCTCGCAAAAGGGCGTGAACGCCCACAAAATCCGTGTGAGGCAGGGCCTCCAGCCCGCAGGAGACGATGGTCCGGTTCTCCCCCTCCATCCGCATCACGTCGGCGATGGTGCCAATGGCGGCCAGAGTGCAGTACCGGGCGAACAACGCGTCCTCCCGGTTCTCGCCCCCAAGGGCCAGCACCAGCTTCAGCGCCACGCCCACCCCCGCCAGGTGCTTGAAGGGATACGGGCAGTCGGGCCGGTGGGGGTCCACCACGGCGGCGGCCCGGGGCAGGGTTTCCTTGCACTCGTGGTGGTCCGTCACCACCACGTCCAATCCGATGGAGTTTGCGAAGTCCACCTCGCCATTGCCGGTGATGCCGCAGTCCACGGTGACCATCAGCGTGGCCCCCTGGTCCCGCAGGCTCTGGATGGCGTCTTTAGACAGTCCGTAGCCGTCCTCAATCCGCCGGGGGATATACCGAAGGCATTTGACACCGCAGCTTTTCAGATAGTCCATCAGCAGCACCGTGGAGGTGATGCCGTCCACGTCGTAGTCGCCGAAGACGGCGATGGTCTCTCCCTCCGCCACGGCCCGCTGGATGCGACCGACGGCCTTGTCCATATCCCGCATGAGCATGGGGGAGAGCGTCAGGGTCCGCTCCCGGTCCAGAAATTCCGCCGCGGACTCGGCGCTGCCCACCCCCCGGGCGGCCAGCACGGTGGAGAGCAGGTCGGAATACCCCGCCTCCCGCAGACGGTCCACCGCCTGCGGATCGGGGGTCCCGATGTTCCATTTTTCAAATTTCACGTCTGTCGCGGGTCTCCTTTCCAACTGGCGGCGGTGCGCCAAACCTATTATAACTCTCTTATTATAACAGGAAAGACGGGCCAGGTAAAGAAAAAATATCACAGAATCAAGGGCAAGTTGCAAAAGAAATGCTTGCGTTTTCCCGTGGGGTGTGGTATATTGCATATGTTAGTAATGTGTAGTGTGGAGAGTGGACCTCAGGTCCGCTCTTTTTATTGGACTTTTTCACATTCCTAAAATCTGATAAAACAGCGAGATCATGGAGGCCATCTTCCTATGAAGAAGATTACGGAACTCACCGCCGAGCTGGCGGCCCCCGCCATCGCCGAGAGTGGCTGCACCCTCTGGGACGTGGAGTACGTCAAGGAGGCGGGGACCTGGTACCTGCGGGTGCTGCTGGACAAGGAGGGCGGCGTGGACATTCTGGACTGCGAGGCCGTGTCCCGGAAGCTCTCAGACCTGCTGGACGAGGCGGATCCCATTGAGGGCAGCTATACCCTGGAGGTGGGCTCCGCCGGGGCGGAGCGGGCACTGAAGCGGCCCGCCGATTTCGCCCGCTTTATGGGCAGTCCCGTGCTGGTGAAGCTGTACCGGGCCCGGGACGGGCGCAAGGAGTTCGCCGGCACCCTGGCGGGATACGATGAGGCCAAGGGGGACGTCTCCGTCACCGTGGGGCAGGAGACGCTGTCCTTTCCGAAGAAGGAGACCGCCCTGGTCCGGCTGCGGGTGGAATTCTGAGCCGCCCCTTGGGATTGATGTCTGATCAATTTGAGAAGCTGCGATATATAGAACGAGTAAAAAGGAGAGTCACGCCATGAGAGGCAAGAAGCAGAAGGAACCCGCAGGGATGAATCCTGCGGAGATCTTTGCCGCGCTGGAGCTGCTGGAAAAGGAGCGGGGAATCCCCCGCACCTTTATGATGGAGAAGATCATACAGGCCATTACCACCGCCTACAAGCGGGACCACGAGGGTGTGGAGAACGTCATTGTGGACGTGGACGAGGAGCATCAGGACCTGAAGATGTTCGTCCAGAAGAACGTGGTGGACGAGGAGGACTACGTGGACCCCCCCAACGAGATGACCCTGGAGGAGGCCAAGGCAGTCTCCGCCCGGTATGAGATCGGCGACGTGGTGAACATCCCCG
Source organism: uncultured Oscillibacter sp. (assembly GCA_910584075.1). Lineage (GTDB taxonomy): Bacteria > Bacillota > Clostridia > Oscillospirales > Oscillospiraceae > Oscillibacter. The sequence continues at coordinate 93,197 of CAJTZI010000002.1, read as the reverse complement.
TGGACAAGATGGAGTTCGGCCGCATCGCCGCCGGAAACGGCAAGCAGGTCATCATTCAGGGCCTGCGGGAGGCCGAGCGGGGCATGGTGTACGACGAGTTCAACTCCAAGCAGCATGAGATCCTCACCGGCGTGGTCACCCGTGTGGATCCCCGGAACGGAAACGTGTCCCTGCGCATCGGCACCGGCACCGAGTCCACCGAGGCGCTGCTGATGGTCGGGGAGCAGGTCCCAGGCGAGGAGATGGCCGAGGGGATGCACGTGAAGGTGTACGTGGTGGACGTCCGCCGCTCCACCCGGGGGCCCCAGGTGCTGATCTCCCGCACCCACCCGGGCCTTGTGAAGCGCCTTTTCGAGCTGGAGGTCCCCGAGATTTTCGACGGCACCGTGGAGGTGAAGTCCATCGCCCGGGAGGCCGGCAGCCGCACCAAGATGGCGGTGTGGTCCAACGAGGAGAACGTGGACCCCATCGGCGCCTGTGTGGGCCCCAAGGGACAGCGGGTAGCCGGGATCGTCGACGAGCTGCGGGGCGAGAAGATCGACATCATCAAGTGGAGCGAGGACCCGGCGGAGTTCATCGCCGCCGCCCTGGCCCCTGCCGAGGTGGTGGATGTGTGGATGGCGGACGAGGGCAAGGCCTGCCGTTGTGTGGTGCCGGACGATCAGCTGTCCCTGGCCATTGGCAAGGAGGGCCAGAACGCCCGTCTGGCTGCCCGCCTGACGGGGTATAAGATCGACATCAAGCCCGAGAGCTATCAGGAGCCCGAGGAGGAGGCGCCCGAAGCGGCCGAGGAGACCCCGGCGTCCGTTGAGAGCGTGGAGACTGTGGAGCCTGCTGAGGAGTGATTTCCCCGCCGGCCGCTGCGGCCGTTTCCCTAAGGACCCGGAACCGGCCAAAACCTGAGTGTTGATTGGAGGGCAGCCCTATGCAAAAAGTGAAAAAGGTCCCTCAGCGGCAGTGCGTGGGCTGCCGGGAGATGAAGGATAAGAAGTCCCTGCTCCGGGTGGTGAAATCCCCGGAGGGCCAGGTGAGCCTGGACTTCGGCGGAAAGAAGCCGGGGCGGGGGGCCTATGTGTGCCACGACATTGCCTGCCTCCAGCGGGCCCGGAAGACCCGGGCCCTGGAACGGGCCTTTGAGACAGCCATTCCACCGGAGGTCTACGACTCCATGGAGGCGGAACTGCGAGGTGCGGATGGAGAATAAGAGAATTCTCTCCCTGCTGGGGCTGGCCCTCCGGGGCGGCAATCTGGCGGTGGGAGAGGAGCCGGTGGAGGCCGCCGCACGGGCCAGAGACGCCCGGGTCCTGCTGCTGGCCGCCGACGCCGCGGAGAACACCCGCCGCCGGGCGGAGCACTTTGCTCTGGCGGGACAGTGCCTGTGGCTCCGCACCCCCTTTACCAAGGAGGAACTGGGCATGGCTCTGGGCCGCACCTCCGTGGCCCTGGCGGCTGTGACGGACACCGGCCTTGCAAGCGCCGTCGTCCGCCGTCTGGCGGAGGGCGACCCCGTCCGGTACGCGGAGGCTGCCGCCCAGCTGGAGGTCAAGGTCCGGCGGGCGGAGGAGAGAAAGGCGGAGCGTCTGGCCCATGAGAAGAACCTCCGCCGGGGGAAGCGAAAGCCCGGGAAGAACGCGGAGAGTTCCCCCAAAAGGGCCGTCCCCGCGGAGAGGCGGGCGGCCCCATCCCGGGGAGCCGGGTCCCGCCCCGCCGTCAGGCGCGGCCGCCCCGGACCGGGGGCAAGGGCAAAGCCCTATGCCCACAGCCACCCTGTGAAAAAGGGCAAGGGCTCCTTCCGCAAGCGGGAGGATTGAGCGGCCGCGTCCGGCTTGGGCCGGATTACGGCGCTGTGTCTTATTAAAAATTTCCCAGCCCCCGGGTTGGAGCATAACGAGGTGTTTTGATTGGGTATTGAGAAATACAGGGTCCATGAGGTGGCGAAAGACTTTGGCCTTCCCACCAAGACCATCACCGAAATCCTGACAAAGTATGTGGCCGCGCCAAAGAACCACATGCAGGTCCTGACAGATCACGAGCTGTCCGTGATTTTTGACTATCTGACCCAGAAAAATCCGGTCTCCAGCATCCAGGACATCTTTGCCGATGTTCAGAAAAAGGCGGAGGAGAAGGCTGGCGGTCAGCAGCTGGCCGACCGGAAACAGGCGGCCCAGCAGGGCAAAGGGCAGGCACCCTCCGGCAGACCCGGCCAGCCGGGACAGCGTCCCCAGGGCGGCGGTCAAAAGCCGGCCGACCGTCAGCAGCCGGCTTCCGGTCAGCAGTCCAGAGCCGGGGGACAGCGGCCTGCCGCGCCCGGCCAGAAACCATCCGGCGGCCAGCAGCCGGTCGACCGTCAGCAGGCGGTGCCCGGTCAGCAGCGGCCCGCCAGCCGCGTGCCCCAGAAGAAGATTGTAGACACCCGCAAGGGCGGCGACGTGAACCTGGCGAAATACGACGAGCGCCTGGAGACCCTGGGCGGCCAGCGGGGTGAGCGGATGCAGCAGCAGCGGGGCGGCAAGGAGAAGTTCCGCAGCAGCGGCCAGCGCCGGGGCGGCATGACCTTCTCCAGCAAGCGCCGCCAGGATGAGGCGGAGAAAATGCGCCGACTCCAGCTGGAGATCGCCAAAAAGGCCCCCCTCAAGGTCCAGATTCCCGACGAGATCAGCGTGGGGGAGCTTGCCAGCCGCATGAAGAAGACCGGCGCGGAGGTAGTCAAGGTGCTGATGAAAAACGGCATCATGGCCTCCCTGCCCCAGATGATCGACTTCGACACCGCCTCCTTCGTGGCGGAGGAGATGGGCTGCAAGGTGGAAAAAGAGGTGGTGGTCACCATTGAGGAAAAGCTCATCGACGCCACCGAGGACCGTCCTGAGGACCTGGTGCCCCGGGCCCCCGTGGTGGTGGTCATGGGCCATGTGGACCACGGCAAAACCTCTTTGCTGGACACCATCCGCAACACCTCCGTGGCCGCCGGAGAGGCCGGCGGCATCACCCAGCACATCGGCGCATATCAGGTGCAGGTGAACGGCAAGCCCATCACCTTCCTGGATACGCCGGGCCATGAGGCATTCACCTCCATGCGGGCCCGGGGCGCCATGATCACCGACATCGCCATCTTGATGGTGGCGGCGGACGACGGCATCATGCCCCAGACCATCGAGTCCATCAACCACGCCAAGGCCGCCGGAATCCCCATTATTGTGGCGGTGAACAAGATCGATAAAGAGAACGCCAACCCGGACCGCGTCATGCAGCAGCTGACGGAGCACGGCCTGGTGCCCGAGGACTGGGGCGGCGAGACCATCTGCTGCAAGGTCTCCGCCAAGAAGAACATCGGCATTGAAAACCTGCTGGAGAACCTGGTGCTGCTGGCGGAGGTCCAGGAGCTGAAGGCCAACCCCAACCGGGCGGGCCAGGGCACCGTGATTGAGGCCCGTCTGGACAAGGGCCGCGGCCCTGTGGCCACGCTGCTGGTGCAGAACGGCACCCTGAAACAGGGCGACATCATCATTGCCGGCACTGCCGTGGGCCGTGTCCGGACCATGCTGGACTACAAGGGCAACCGCCTCGCCGAGGCGGGACCCTCCGTCCCCGTGGAGATCGCGGGCCTCAGCGAGGCCCCCACCGCCGGCAGTCCTTTCTTTGCCGTAGCCGACGAGCGCATGGCCCGGGTGCTGGTGGAGCAGCGCAAGGCCGAGGAGAAGGCCAAGGCTCTGGCCCCGGTGCAAAAGGTCTCCCTGGAGAACCTGTTCGACCAGATCCAGGCCGGTGAGCGCAAGGAGCTGGCCCTGATCGTCAAGGCCGACGTCCAGGGCAGCGTGGAGGCGGTCAAGGCCTCGTTGGAGAAACTCTCCAACGACGAGGTCAACGTGCGGGTGATCCACGGCGGCGTAGGCGCCGTCAGCGAGTCCGACGTGATGCTGGCCTCCTCCTCCAACGCCATCATCGTGGGATTCAACGTGCGCCCCGATGCCGCCGCCCGGGACAGTGCGGCCCGGGCCAACGTGGATATGCGGATGTACCGGGTCATCTACGACTGCATCGACGAGATCACCGCCGCCATGAAGGGCATGCTGGCGCCCAAGTTCCGGGAGGTGATCCTGGGCCACGCGGAGATCCGGCAGACGTACAAGGTGTCCAGCGTGGGCACCGTGGCGGGCTGCTATGTCCAGGACGGTAAGATTGTCCGCTCCTGCTCCGTCCGTGTAGTGCGGGACGGCATTGTCATCCATGAGGGCCAGCTGGCCTCCCTCCAGCGGTTCAAGGACGCCGCCAAGGAGGTTGCCAGCGGGTATGAGTGCGGCATGACCATTGAGAAGTTCAATGATATCAAAGAGGGGGACATCATCGAAGGATATACCATGGAGGAGATCCCCCAATAACTGCGCATAATAGGGGCGGCGGCTGTGCCGCCGCCCCTGGCTTTTGTTCGCCCTGCGGGGCGGATTCCAAAGGAATACAAATCCCCGCCCCCTGGCAAGGGGACCAGAAGGAGGCATTTTTATGTCAAGCAACCGAATCGGCCGCATCAACGAGGAGATCCAGCGGGAGCTCAGTGACCAGCTCCGCCGCCTGAAAGACCCCCGGGTCTCTCAGGTGGGCATGGTCTCCATCACCCGGGTGGATACCACCGGCGACCTGCGCTATGCCCGGGTCTATATCAGTGTCTTGGACAAGTCCCAGGAAAAGGATGTCCTCAAGGGCCTCAAATCCGCCTCCGGTTTCCTCCGCCGGGAGCTGGGCCGCACCCTTCAGCTGCGCTATACCCCGGAGCTGCAGTTCATCGGCGACGACTCCATCCAGCACGGCGCCCACATCCTGGAGGTATTGCGCCAGGTGGAGCGTGCGGACGAGGCCCGGGGCGGGACGGAGGAGTGAGCCATGCTGACTGTCCCTGAGACCGCCGCACTGCTGCGGAGCTTTGACAACGTACTGATCCTCACCCACGTCCGCCCGGACGGGGATACCGTGGGCTGTGCCGCCGCCCTGTGCGCGGGTCTCCGGGGACTGGGAAAGACGGCGTACCTTCTGCCCAATCCCGGCCTGACGGATACCACGGCGCCCTATTTTACCCCCTACGCCGCCCCAGCGGATTTCACGCCGGAGAAGGTGGTGTCCACAGACATCGCCGCGCTCTCTCTGCTGCCGGAGAACGCCGGGGCCTACGGGGACCGGGTGGACCTGGCCATGGACCACCATCCCTCCTTTGAGCACTTCGGCAGGGCCAACATCCTCCGGGCGGAGGCCGCCGCCTGCGGGGAGCTGCTGTATGACATTCTGAGAGAGCTGGGGCCCATCACCCCGGAGATCGCCCTGCCGCTGTATGTGGCGGTGTCAACGGACACCGGCTGTTTTGTCTACGCCAACACCACCGCCCAGACCCACCGGGTGGCGGCGGCGCTGATGGAGACGGGCATCGACTGCCGGACTGTGAACAAGGTGTTCTTCCGCACCAAGACCAGGAAGCGGATGCAGTTGGAGGGGGCCATGCTCAGCGCCTGTGAGTTTTATGACCGGGACCGGGTGGCGGTGCTGTCCGTGCCCCTGTCCCTGATGGAGCGGTTCCAGGCCACGGAGAGCGACGCCGAGGATTTGTCCGCCCTGGGCGGTCAGATCCAGGGGGTGGACTGCGCCGTCACCATGCGGGAGCTGCGAGCGGACGTGTGGAAGCTGTCCCTGCGCACCGGGGACCGGGTCAACGCCACCGCAGCCTGCCGTATTTTAGGCGGCGGCGGCCATGCGGCGGCGGCGGGATGTACCGTGGAGGCCTCCTGGGCGGAGGCCAAACGGCGGATTCTGGAAGCTGTCGCCCAGGTTGCGCCGGACTTTGAGAGATAGGAGTGAGGGGATAGGAGGTGGGAGATGCTTTTTGAGATACAATCCTGCTGGGGGAGAAACCGTATCTCCGATCTTCTGTCTTTTATCTCCTGTCTGAAAAATGCCAAGTGGAATTTTCGTGATCGACAAGCCCGCCGGGTGGACCTCCATGGATGTATGCGCCAAGGTCCGGGGGATCCTCCATGAGAAGCGGGTGGGCCACGGCGGCACCCTGGACCCCATGGCCACCGGTGTGCTGCCGGTGTTTGTGGGACAGGCCACCAAGGCTGTGGAGTTTGCGGAGAACAGCCGCAAGGAGTATATCGCCGGACTGCGGCTGGGCCTCGTCACAGATACCCAGGATACCACCGGTCGGACGCTGGAGGTCTGTCCTGCCACAGTCACCCGGCAGGAGCTGGAGGCGGCGCTGGACCGCTTCCGGGGGGAGATTGAGCAGATTCCCCCCATGTACTCCGCCGTAAAGATCCAGGGGAAGAAGCTCTATGAGCTGGCCCGGAAGGGCCGGGAGGTGGAGCGGAAGCCCCGGCCCGTGACTATTTACGCCCTGGAGCTGCTGGAGCAGGCGGGGGAGACGGATTATCGCTTTCGCTGTGTCTGCTCCAAGGGCACGTACATCCGCACCCTCTGCCATGACATCGGGCAGGTCCTGGGCTGCGGCGGCGCCATGTACGAGCTCCGCCGCTCCATGGCGGCGGAGTTCACCCTGGCGGAGGCCGTAACCCTTGAGGACGTTCAGGAGCGGGGTGAGGCGCTGCTGCGCCCTGTGGACAGCCTGTTTGCCCAATATCCGGCCCTGACAGTCCGCTCTGCGGGAGTGGAGCGGCGGGTCCGCAGCGGCGGCGGCTTCACCGAGAGGGGACTGGCCGACGGCACCTACCGGGTCTACGGGCGGGAGGGGGACTTCCTGTGCCTCTCCCGGGCCGCCGCCGGCGAAGTGACCGCAATCAAAAACTTTTTTGGAGCGTAACCATGTCCATGAAGGAACGAGTGATAGCCCTGGGCTTTTTCGACGGGGTCCACCTGGGCCACGGGGCGCTGCTGCGCCGGGCCGTGGAGGCCGCCAGGGAGCGGGGAGCGGTCCCCGCTGTGTTCACCTTTGACCGCCCGCCCAAGGAGGTGGTTACCGGGGTGCCCTGTCCCCTGATCAACTCCCCGGAGGACCGCCGGGAACTGGTGAGCCGGCTGTACGGCATCCGGGAGGTCATCATGGCCCCCTTTGACCGCGAGATGATGACCACCGGCTGGGAGGACTTCATCTCAAAGATTTTGGTGGGACGGTACCATGCCGTCCATCTGGTGGCGGGCCATGACCACCGCTTCGGCCACAAGAACCAGGGGACGCCGGAGCTTTTGCGGGCCAAATGCGCCCAGCTGGGGCTGGGGTGCGATATCATTCCAAAGGTGGAGATCAGCGGTCTCACCGTCAGCTCCACCTACATCCGCCGTCTTCTGGAGCTGGGGCAGACGGAGCGGGCCGCCCGGTTTCTGGGTCACCCCCACACCCTGACAGGGGCTGTCCGCCACGGGCGGGGCGTGGGCTCCTCCCGCCTGTTCCCCACTGCCAATCTGGCGATCCCGCCCCATGTGCTGGTGCCCAGCCACGGGGTCTATGTCACCCGGGTCTATCTCCCCAACGGGAAGCACTACGCCGCCGTGACCAACGTGGGCACCCGGCCCACGTTGGACAACGGCGCAGACGTCACCGTGGAGGCCTGCATCCTGGACTTCCAGGGGGATTTGTACGGCCAGACCCTGCGCCTGGAGTTCTACCGCCACCTGCGGGACGAGATGCGCTTTGACTCCCTGGACGCCCTGCGCGCCCGCATCGCCGCCGATGCGGAGACCACCAGGCGGTACTTTGAGGAGCATCCTGTTTGAGGAGCGGAAAAACAGAGGCTCTGGAAAGACGCGGCAAAAAACAAATCCCTGCCGGAAAGCAGCTGCTTTCCGGCAGGGATTGCTGTAATAAGAGAGATGCCGTGTGTCACTCTTGAAAAAACATGATTTGCCGGTCAATTCCCCATAGAGAAACACCCGCCGAAAAGCAGCTTTCCTTCGGCGGGTGTTCACTTTTCTATGGTATGTGGCCCAAGGGGCACGGCCTTCTTTTTCATTTACTCCGCCGCTGGCAGCAACAGGAAGGGACCGTTCCAGCCGGCGTCCGGCGCGGTGAGCTCCGGCAGGAACTCCTGGACCCGGTTTTCAGTCACAGACTCCGCCTGGAGCACCAGATTAGAGAGGATTCCGGCCTGCCCCGGTTCTGTTACAGCGTAGATCCGGTCTGCGCAGCTGACGGCCTGGGCCAGCACCAGGCCGGAGGCGGCCTCCTGGCCGTCGGAGATCACGCTCTCGGGGAGCTCTATGGAGAGCTTCACACCATAGGGCTCCAGCGTCTGGCGGAGGTCCTGCCAGAGGAGGCTCAGGTTCCCCTCAATGGGGTCGGAGCCATAGCTGATGGTATCCAGCTCTCCTTGAATGGGATAGCCGGTGTCCGTCAGCAAAATCTCGTCAAAGCCCAGCTCCGCGATCTCCCGGACAAGGCCGCACAGATACGCCCGGGAGGCCGGCTTGCCGGGGTCCAGCCAGGTGGTGCCGCCGCTGCGGAACATCTGCCCGCTCTTTTTTTTCAGCCCCATGGGGTTATTGTTCATATAGGGGGCAAAGGAGTCAGGAAGACAGGAGAGGCGGGCAATGGCATACAGGTTCTCGTCCCCGGTAATCGTCCGCAGGGCCTCCGTGGTGCCCTGTACGGTCTTGACCGCCTTCTCCGCGGCGGTCTGGGATGCAAAATAGACGGTACCGCGGGCGTCCTTCAAGGTAACGGTCACACCGCCGAAGGCATCGCCCATCTCCGCTCTGGCGGCCTCCCAGGCTGCCGGGGTCAGGGGGGCGGTTGTCAGAGAGTAGACTTGAAAGGCGGGCGGAGCCTCCGGTTCCTCCGGCTCCTGCACAATAATCTCCAGGCTGTCCGAGGAGTCCGGGTCCTGAACAGGCGGGGCCTCCGCCGGCGGCGCAGGATCCGTCTGCCGCTCCGACAGGCGGAAGAAGGGGATGCCGTTTTCGTCATAGGCGATATAACGCTGCATGGCCAGTGCGCTCAGCGCCGCCAGAATGATAAACACCAGAAATACGGCTAAGGCGATCTTTCCCTTCGAGGTCCGGCCCCGGTAGTTGCGGTATCCTCTGGCCAATGGCATCTCCCTCCTCTCAGCAGACTGTCAGAAATTGCGGGTACGGACGGCGGTCAGCCCTCCTCCAGGGCCATGACCTTGTCCACCCGGCGTAGATGGCGTCCGCCCTCGAACTCCGTGGAGAGAAAGGCCTCCACCATGCGCTCGGCCATGTTTTTGCCGGTGAAGCCCGCGCCGATGGCCATCATGTTGGCGTTGTTGTGGCGGCGGGTCAGCTCCGCCTGGAGGCAGTCAGCGCAGTGGGCGCAGCGGATGCCCTTGATCTTGTTGGCGGCGATGGAGATGCCGATGCCGGTGGTGCAGATCACGATTCCCCGGTCGCATCTTCCCTCCGCCACAGCCCGGGCCGCCGCCGCGCCGAAGTCGGGGTAGTCGCAGCTGTCCATGGAATCGCAGCCGAAGTCCTCGCAGGAGTGGCCCAGCTTCTCCAGGACCTGAATGATATATTGTTTCAACTCATAGCCGCCGTGGTCGCAGCCCAGCGCAATTTTCATGGTGACATCCTCCTGTCTGTTGTGTCTCACTATTGTATCTTGGTTTTGAGAAAAAATCAAGACACTTCCGCTATTTCCCTCACAGGTCGTGCCAGATGGGACGGCGCTTTTCAAAGGTGCAGAACCGGGTGAAGCCGCACCGGCGCAGCAGCGCCTGCCGCTCCCGCACGGCACAGCCGGCAAACTCCGGAGTGTGGGCGTCGGTGCCCAGGGTGATGATCTCTCCCCCCAGGTCGCGGTACATCCGCAGCCACTTCTCATCCGGCAAAGGGGCATTGCCCCGGTTGGTGTTCAGCTCAATGCCGCAGCCGTTTTGGATTACGGTGCAGAGGATGGCCTCCACCTCCGCCTCAAAGCCGTCAAAACTCAGATGGAAGCCCTGATTTTCGTTGAGATACCGCAGGGGCAGGGTCAGATGGCCCAGTACGTCGAACTGGCCCCACTCCGCCGTCCGCTTTACCAGCTTGAGATAGTCGGCGATGCCCAGCAGCGCTTCCTCTTCGTCCTGGGGGTGGAAGAAGTACAGATCCACAAGGTCAAACCGCTCTGAGAGAATGTGGGTGGAGCCGATGATGAAATCCAGCTCCGGCGCGCCCTGCATCAGCTCGGCGGTCCGGGGAAGGTCCAGAACCGCCTCTCCCAGCTCGATGCCAAGGCGCAGCTTGATGCGGTCCCCCGCAGCCGCCTGCGCGGCCGCGAACTCCCGGGAGAGGGCGTCCCAGTCGTAGAACTGGATGGGGTCCCGGCCGTTCCAGGCCACGGGCTCCATGTGGTCGGTAAAGCAGACCTCGTCCATCCCCGCCCGCAGGGCGGCCTCCGCCATCTCCGTCATGGGGTATTTGGCATCCGGGGAGATGCGGGAGTGCATATGGTAATCAGCCAGATACATGGACCATGCCTCATTTCTTGAACTTCTTGAAGAACTTTTTCCGCTCCTCGTAATTGCTGTCCCCCACGCTCTCGGCGAATTTTTTCAGGGCTTCCTTTTGCTCCTTGTTCAAGTTCCGGGGGGTTTCGATGTAGACAGTGACGTACTGGTCGCCCCGGCCCCGGCCGTTGATGGCGGGAATGCCCTTGCCCTTGAGGCGGAAGGTGGTGCCGCTCTGGGTGCCCTCCGGCAGGTCGTATTTTACCTTGCCGTCGATGGTGGGAATCTCCAGCTCTGCGCCCAGCACCGCCTGGGCAAAGGTGATGGGTGCCTCGCACAAAACGGAGGTGCCCTCCCGGCGGAATAGCTCATGGGGCCGGACGGTAATGGTGATCAGCAGATCGCCCGCGGGGCCGCCGTTGGTGCCGGCATGGCCCTGTCCCCGGATGGAGATGGTCTGCCCGTGGTCAATGCCGGCCGGAATCGCGGCCTGGATGGTCTTGCGTTTCCGGACCGCACCCGTGCCGTGGCAGTCCTTGCAGGGCTGGTGGATGATCTTGCCCTTGCCGCCGCACTTGGAGCAGGGAGAGGTGGTGGCAAAGACGCCCATGGGCGTCTGCCGCCGGACCTGTACCTGACCGGTGCCGCGGCAGTCCGGGCAGACCTCCGGCGTGGCCCCGGAGGCGCAGCCGTTTCCGTGGCAGGTGCCGCACTGCTCCATACGCTCCACGGTTACGGACTTCTCACAGCCGAAGGCCGCCTCCTCGAAGGACACGGCCAGGGACAATCGGATGCTCTCGCCCCGCTGAGGGGCGTTGGGGTTGCTCCGCCTCCCGCCGCCAAAGCCGCCGCCGAAGAAGCTGCCGAAGATGTCTCCCAGATCGCCGAAGTCGAAGCCGCCGTCAAACCCGCCGCCGGCGCCGAAGTTGGGGTCCACTCCGGCGTGGCCGAATTGGTCGTACCGGGCCTTCTTGTCACTGTCGGACAGCACCTCGTAGGCCTCGTTGACCTCCTTGAACCGGGCCTCGGCGGCCTTGTCGCCGGGGTTCAGATCCGGGTGGTTGGCCTTGGCCAGCTTCCGGTAGGCCTTCTTGATCTCGTCCTGAGAAGCTCCCTTGGACACGCCCAGGACCTCGTAATAGTCGCGTTTCTGCTCAGCCATAGTTCCTCCAAGTAATCAGGAATGAGGAATTGGGAGGGCTCCCATATATGGCCGATTCCCAGTCTCTCATCCCCGATTGAATCCGTAACGCCGTCCAATGGGGCGGGGAAGATCCCCGTCCCATTGGACACAGAGCGGTTTTACTTGTTCTGGTCGTCCTCATCCACGACCTTATAGTCAGCGTCGTAGTACTGTCCCTCCTGAGCGGCGCCGGCGTCGGGGCCGGGCTGCTGGGCGCCCTGGGGATTGGACTGCTGGTACAGCTTCTCACTGACGGCGTAGAACGCCTGCTGGAGGGCCTCGGTGTCGGCCTTGATGGCGGCCGTGTCTGTGCCCTTGAGGGCCTCCTTCAGCTTGTCGAGGGCCGCCTGAACCTTGCCCTTGTCGTCGGCGGGGATCTTGTCGCCCATCTCGGAGAGAGTCTTCTCACTCTGGTAGACCATCTGGTCGGCCTGGTTGCGGGTCTCCACCTCTTCCTTCATCTTCTTGTCCTGGGCGGCGTACTGCTCCGCCTCCTTCACGGCCTTCTCGATGTCGTCCTTGCTCATGTTGGAGGAGGATGTGATGGTGATGTGCTGCTCCTGGCCGGTGCCCAAGTCCTTGGCGGAGACGTTGACGATGCCGTTGGCGTCAATGTCGAAGGTCACCTCGATCTGGGGTACGCCCCGGCGGGCCGGCGCAATGCCGTCCAGGTGGAAGCGGCCCAGGGATTTGTTGGCGGCCGCCATCTCCCGTTCGCCCTGGAGGACGTTGACCTCCACGCTGGTCTGGTTGTCGGCGGCGGTGGAGAAGATCTGGCTCTTTTTCACAGGGATGGTGGTATTGCGGTCGATCAGGCGGGTCATGACGCCTCCCTGGGTCTCGATGCCCAGAGACAGGGGGGTTACGTCCAGCAGCAGCAGGCCCTTCACGTCACCGGTGAGGACGCCGGCCTGGAGGGCGGCGCCCATGGCCACGCACTCGTCGGGGTTGATGCCCTTGAAGGGATCGCTGCCGGTGAAACCCTTGACGGCCTCCTGTACGGCGGGGATGCGGCTGGAGCCGCCCACAAGCAAGACCTTGGAGAGATCGGAGGGCTTGAGGCCGGCGTCGCTCATGGCCTGACGCACAGGGCCCATGGTGGCCTCAACCAGATGGCCGGTGAGCTCGTTGAACTTGGCCCGGGAGAGGGTCATGTCCAGGTGCTTGGGGCCGCTGGCATCGGCGGTGATATAGGGCAGGTTGATGTTGGAGGTGGTAACGCCGGAGAGCTCGATCTTGGCCTTCTCGGCGGCCTCCTTGAGGCGCTGCATGGCGACTTTATCGCCGGAGAGGTCCACGCCGTCGGTGCGCTTGAACTCGCTGACCAGCCACTTCATGACGCACTCGTCAAAGTCGTCGCCGCCCAGGCGGTTGTTGCCGGCGGTGGCCAGAACCTCGATGACGCCGTCGTCAATGTCCAGAATGCTGACATCGAAGGTGCCGCCGCCCAGGTCGTAGACCATGATCTTCTGGGTCTGCTCCTTATCCACGCCGTAGGCCAGGGCTGCGGCGGTGGGCTCGTTGATGATGCGCTTGACGTCCAGGCCCGCGATCCTGCCGGCGTCCTTGGTGGCCTGACGCTGGGAGTCGGTGAAGTAGGCGGGAACGGTGATGACCGCCTCGGTGACGGTGCCGCCCAGGTACGCCTCGGCGTCGGATTTCAGCTTCTGGAGGATCATGGCGCTGATCTCCTGGGGAGTGTAGTTCTTGCCGTCGATCCCCACCTTGTGGTCGGAGCCCATCTCCCGCTTGATGGAGGAGATGGTGCGGTCGGGATTGGTGATGGCCTGACGCTTGGCCACCTGACCCACCATGCGCTCGCCGGTCTTGGAGAAGGCCACCACAGAGGGGGTGGTGCGGTTGCCCTCGGCGTTGGCGATGACCACGGCCTCGCCGCCCTCCATGACCGCCACACAGGAGTTGGTGGTTCCCAGATCAATACCGATTACTTTAGACATAATAAATTGCCTCCCATTTATTCCAACATTGTTTTATATATTATTTCCAGATTTCAATGAGATCGCGCAGGGGTGATAACCCGCCGCCTGCTTTTCCGAAAACTCTGGGGCTCCCGTGGAGCAGGCGGCAGATTGCTGTCCCTGCGAGAGCACAAAGACGAAGTTGAGCATTTTCAAAAATCCGCCTGCGGGGACGGAGTCCTCATGACCGGTCAATTCGCAACCTGCACGATGACATGGCGCACCACCTTGTCTCCCAGCCGGAAGCCGGCCTGGAACACCTGGGCCACTGTGTTTTCGCCAAAATTCCCGTCGTCCACGTGCATCACGGCGTTCATGGTCTCCGGATCAAAGGGCTGACCCAGGGCTGTGATCTCCTCCACGCCCAGCTTTTTCAGAATCTCCTGGTACTGGTGGAAGATCATGACGAGGCCCTTTTTGTGAGGGGAGTCGTCGTCTCCCTCCGCGGCGCAGGCCCGCTCCAGGTTGTCATACACCGCCAGAAACTCCCGGATGGTGTCCGCACGGGCGTCCTGATACAGGCCGTCTTTCTCCTTGGCGGTGCGCTTGCGGTAGTTCTCATACTCGGCGGTGAGGCGGACAAACTGATCCTTCACAGATTCCAGCTGTTTGGCCGCCAGCTCCATCTGCTCCACCTGTTCCCGGGTGAAGGTGTAGCCCTTCTCCTTCTTCTTTTTGGCCTTTTTCTCGGTCTTCTCCGCCGTCTCCTCCGAAACGGTCTCCCCAGCCGCCGCAGATCCGGCCTGGGTTTCCTCCACTTCCTCGGGGGTGGGCTGCTTTGTCTCTTCGCTCATTTCTCAGGTTCCTCCTTCGGGGGTAATTCTTTTCCAAACAGCCGGGTCAGGCCCTCGGCAAAGCCGGTGAGCCGGGCGGCTACGGCGGCGTAATTCATCCGGGTGGGGCCCACCACGCCGATCAGGCCCCGCATATCCTCTCCGATGTCATAGCTGGCCACCACCACACTGGCGTCCTTCAGGGCATCGGTCACATTCTCCGGGCCGATCAGGATTTTCATGGGCCCATCGTCCGGCAGGGGGAGGCTCTCCTTGCTGTCGGAGAGGAAACTGATGAGATCGTGGGCCTTGTCGGCGTCCCGAAATTCCGGCAGCTTCAAAAGCTGGTTGGCCCCGGCGGTGATGATCTCCCGCCGCCCAGCCTCCTCCAGGGCGTCCGCCGCGAAGGATACGGTCTGGGACAGCAGCAAAAAAGCCGGAGGCGGAATCTGCTCCGCCACGTTCATCAGCCGCTGGTTCATCTCATCTACGGACACGCTGGTAAAGTGGGTGTTCAGCAGGTTTACCAGCATGGGCAGCTGGTCGGCGTCCACCTTTAACTGCAGCCGCAGCAGCTGGCTTTTCACCCGGCTGCCGCTCATCATCAGCACGGCGATGCAGCTGTGCTCATCAACCGCCAGCAGCTCGAAGCGGCGGGCGGTCTGGGTGGTGCGGTTGGCGGCGGCCACGTAGGCGGGGTAGTTCACAAAGGAGGACACCGCCCGCCCCGCCTGGCTGAGGAGCCGGTCCAGCTCCTCCATCCTGCCCCGCAGGGACTGGTTGATCTCCTCCGTCTCCCGCAGGGACAGCCGCTGCCGCTCCATCAGCTCGTTGACATAGAGCCGGTAGCCCTTGGGGGAGGGAATCCGTCCGGCGGAGGTGTGGGGCTGTTCCAGGTAGCCCAGCTCCACCAGGTCCGCCAGCTCGTTGCGGATGGTGGCGGAACTGACGCTTCCGCCCATCTCAGCGGCGATGGCTTTGGAGCCCACCGGCTCGGCGGTGCGGACGTAGTTTTCCACCACTACCTTCAGTATTTGCTTTTTCCGCTCTGTCAGTTCCACGAAAGACGCTCCCAACCGCTCGGCTTCACAGTAAAAAATTGGATTAGCACTCCTTTTCCTTGAGTGCTAAAAGGAGTTTACCACCGCCGCCCTGCAATGTCAATGGATGGATATAAATAAATTGTAAACAAAGGACGGACGAATTTTGAATTTTTGGTTTTAGGCGGATTTTCTGGCATTCCGGCGAAAATCTGTCAGGAATCCTGGTCTGCGGCCGGGGCCGGGAGGATGATCTCCTGGCCCAGCCGGCCGGCGTACCGCCCCGCCGTTCGCCGTTGTAGACGGCCAGCAGACAGGCGGCGTGGTCCACCAGATAGCGGCTGCGTTTGAGCATACAGTCCTGGGTATAGGTTTGGCTCACATATACAATGGAATCCGCCTGTTTTAAAATGGAAAAATAAATCTTCCGCGCAGCTGAGGTCCACCGGTCCGCCTGCCCCTGGCAGAGCGGGACGCAGTGGAGCTCCAGCGCGGGAAGCTGCTGTTTCAGGGTCAGGACTGCCAGCGCCGCCCAGGTGTCGGTTCCCTCCGCCATGCCGGAGAGGAAGCCGGTGTAACCGGCGGCGGCGAACGTTGCGATCTGTGCGGCGAGAGCGCTTTTCAGAGCGGTGTACCGGAGATCGGTTTCATTATAGCCCCAAGGCAGTTTTTTCGGGCGATGGCCTGTAAATGCGCAGCATTTTCAATCATTATATGCACCTCTGCACAATTTCTATATGGGGGTGATATCCCCCATGCTGATTGTTGTCAAACGGGGGTGAAAGCGTGATCGTCTTTGACAAGCTGTGGGGCGTCATGAAAGCCCTAGAGGACATTGCGGAATATGTTCCGGATGAATAGCAGCTCCCCGGTTCCATGGGCAGGAACCGGGGAGCTGTTGTCATTATGATATTCAGACGGTTTTGGGCAGGCTGTTCCAGGGAAAATGGTTCCTTGGCGGAACGCTCTCCGACTTCCGTTACTTTCGGTAAATATGCTGCCGGCCATTTTTGCATACGCGTTTGCCCGCGTTTCGCGTATCGCGCTCCCCCTTGGCTTTGCCCCTGACCCCACCAGGGCGTCGCCCTGGACCCACCGCCCTTTGAAAAGGGCGGCCCCAAACTTTAACAAAGCGCCCACCGTCTTGGCGGTGGGCGCTTTCGCTTATTTCTCGGCGGCGGCCTTGGCTTTCTCAGCCTGGGCCTTCTTGATGGCCTTGTACTTCTCCTTCTCCTCCGCCGTGGCGATGGGAAGAATGGCGTCCCGCGGGCAGACCTTGGTGCACAGCTTGCAGCCGATGCACTTCTCGCCGTCCACCACGGCCACGCCGTCCACCACGTGGATGGCGTCCTTCTTGCATTCCTTCTGGCACAATCCGCAGCCGATGCAGGAGGACTTGCACACGCTCATGGCGGCCTTGCCCTTGTCGCGGTTGGCGCAGGCCACCTTCACCTTTTTCTCGTTGGCGGGGACGGACACGATCAGTTTCCGGGGGCAGGCGCTCATGCAGGCGCCGCAGTTGGTGCACTTGTCCGGATCCACCACGGCGGTGCCGTTGGGACCGATGGACATGGCGCCGAACTGGCAGGCGTTGACGCAGGAGCCGAAGCCCAGGCAGCCAAAGGCGCACTCCAGGGGGCCGCCGGCCACCTTGGTGGCGGAGACGCAGTCCTTTACACCCACGTACTCATAGCGCTTGACGGCGTTGGTGCCGCCGTTGCAGCGGACAAAGGCAACCTGCCGCTCGCCGGTGGGGGCCTCCTGGCCCATGATCTTGGCGATGGCGGCGGCGTTCTCCGGGCCCGCGGGGGCGCAGGCGGTGACGGGGGCCGTGCCGGCCAGGATGGCCGCGGCGCAGCCGCCGCAGCCGGGGAAGCCGCAGCCGCCGCAGTTGGCGCCGGCCAGATGGCTCAGGATGGCCTCCTCCCGGGGGTCCTTTTTCACCTCGAAGATCTTGGAGGCCACGGACAGGACCAGTCCGAACAGTGCGCCCAGGATGCCCAGCACCAGGAGCGCGTAAATCACATTCAGCATAATTTCCAGTACCTCCTTACCAGACCTGCAGGCCGGAGAAGCCCATGAAGGCCAGAGCCATCAATCCCGCGGTCACCAGGGCGATGGGGAAGCCGTCCCAGCACTTAGGATAGTCGGCGAAGACCAGCTTCTCCCGGATGCTGGCGAACAGCACGATGGCAAGCAGGAAGCCCAGGCCGCCGGTGATGCCGTACACCACGGACTCGATGAAGCTGTAATTGTTCTGGATGTTCAGCAGGGCCACGCCCAGCACGGCGCAGTTGGTGGTGATCAGGGGCAGATACACGCCCAGGGCCGTGTACAGCGTGGGCATGGACTTCTGCAGGAACATCTCGATAAACTGCACCAGGGACGCGATGACCAGGATGAAGGCCACCGTCTGCATGTACATCAGGTTGAATTTGACCAGGATGAAGGTGTTCACCAGCCAGGTGATGGCGGAGGCCAGACCCATGACGAAGGTCACGGCGATGCCCATGCCCACGGCGGTGTCCACCTTCTTGGACACGCCCAGGAAGGGGCAGATGCCTAAGAACTGGGAGAAGATGAAGTTATTGGACAAGATCGCGCCCAGCGAAATTGCCAGCAGGCTGAAAATCGTCTCCATTATTTGCTCTCCTCCTTATTCTTTTTCGGCCGGTTCAGAGCCCACTGCATCAGGGCGATGAGAGCGCCCAGCACCAGGAAGCCGCCAACGGGCATGGTCATCATGCCGATGGGGAACTGAGAGGGCAGAATGGCAATGCCCTTGCCGTCGGGGCCCAGGAGGCCGCCGCCGAAGGTGCCGGCACCCAGGAACTCACGGATGACACACATCACCAGCAGCACCAGCGTGTAGCCGATGCCCTGGAAGATGCCGTCGAAAAGGGAAGCGGCCACGCCGTTCTTGTAGGAGAAGGCCTCCGCCCGGCCGAGGATGATGCAGTTCACCACGATCAGCGGGATGAACACGCCCAGGGACTTGGCCAGGGCGGGCAGAAACGCCTGGATCAGCAGATCCACCATGGTGACGAAGCCCGCGATAACCACGATGAACATGGCGATGCGGATTTTGTCGGGCACGATTTTGCGGATCAGGGAGATGATGATGTTGGAAAGCGTCAGGATGATCAGCACGGCCACGCCCATGCCCAAGCCGTTGAAGAACGAGGTGGTGATGGCCATGGTGGAGCACATGCCCAGCACCTGCACCAAAACCGGGTTCTGGTACAGCAGGCCGTCCATAAACTGTTTTTTGAGATTCATAAGTAGCTCCCCCTTTCTCAGCCGATGGCGCCGGCCACGGCCAGCGCGGCGTTGACGCCGGCGGTGACGCCCTTGCTGGACACCGTGGCGCCGGTGATGGCGTCCACATTGGTGCCAACGGCCAGCGTGCCGTCGGCGGCGCTCTTGCCGATGAACTGGTCCAGGACGCCGTTCTGGTTCTCCATGACCTTGGAGCCGATGCCCGCGGTCTCAGCGTTGTCCACGATGGAGACGCCGGTGACGGCGCCCTCGCCGTCCACGCCTACCATCATCTCAATGTTGCCCTGGGAGCCGGAGGCCACAACCTTGATGGCGTAGCCCGCGCTGGCGCCGCCCACCTGGACCTCATACACGGAGTCCAGGGTGCCGCCGCCCGCCAGAGCTGCGGCGCTCATTGCCTCGGTGTTCTCCAGCGCGTCGGAGAATGTGGTGGCGTCGGGGTCCGCCACAACGGCCTTCATGGCCGCCACAGTGTTCTCCCAGTTGATGGCAGCGATTTTATCCCGGGTGACGTTGTCCACCAGGCCCAGCAGCGCCGCCACGACGACGCAGGTGACAAACAGCGTCACGGTCAGCTTGATGATGTACTTGGGGTCCATATCGACCTTTTCCTTGGTGTTCACTTCGATGCTCATTTCGCTCACCCCTCCTTCTTATCGGATTTCACGACGCCGAAACGGGTGGGCTTGGTGTACTTGTCGATCAGGGCCACGCACAGGTTCATGACCATGATGGAGTAGCAAACGCCCTCGTTATAGGAGCCGAAGTAGCGGATAAACACGGTGAACAGGCCGCAGCCGATGCCGAAGATGACCTGCCCCTTCTTGGTGACGGGAGAGGTGGCGTAGTCGGTGGCCATGAAGAAGGCACCCAGCATGAGGCCGCCGCCGAAGATGCTGTACAGCATCCATTCCACGCCGGAGCCGTACTTGGGGAACAGGAACGTCAGCACGGCAACAGTTGCGATGTAGCTGACGGGAGTGTGCCAGTTGATGACCTTGCGGGCGATCAGATACACGCCGCCGATCAGCACCATCAGGGCGGAGATCTCGCCCATGGAGCCGGGGATGTTGCCCAGGAACATATCCCGAATGCTGTATGTGGACGTCAGGCCCGCCATGTCGCCGGACTTCATGATGGCCAGGGGGGTGGCGGTGGTCACGGCGTCGGCCACACCGCCGAAGAGGGGGGCCTTATTGGCGGCGGGATCCACCCAGGTGGTCATCACGCCGGCGTAGCTGCCCAGCAGGAAGGCGCGGCCCGCCAGAGCGGGGTTCACGAAGTTCTTGCCGATGCCGCCGAAGAGCTGCTTGACCACGACGATGGCGAAGAAGTCGCCGATCAGGATCATCCACAGCGGGGTGCTGGGGGGGCAGACAAAGGACAGCAGCATACCCGTGACCACGGCGCTGAGGTCGCCTGCGGACTGGGGCTTTTTCATAAGAGTTCGGTAGGCCCATTCGAAGAACACGCAGCCGATCACCGACACGGCGGTGAGGATCAGGGCCTCCAGCCCGAATTTGAAGATGCCCCAGATCAAGGCCGGCAGCATGGCGATGATCACGTCCAGCATGATGGACCGGGTGGTCTCGCTGCCCCGGATGTGGGGGTTGGACGTGGCGATGAGTTTGAGATTCTTGTAATCCGTCATGGTTGTTTACGCCTCCTTCCGCTCTTGTGCGGCCTTTTTCGCCTCGGCTGCGGCCTTGTCCTTCACCAGCTGCTTGCCGGTTTTGAACATATGGGTCAGATGCATCCGGGCGGGGCAGGCGTAGGCGCAGGCGCCGCACTCCATGCAGTCCATGATGTGGGCCTCGTTCAGCTCATCCACCATACCCTTGGAGGCGTACTGATACATAAAGAGGGGCTCCAGGTGCATCGGACACACGGACACGCACTTGCCGCAGCGGATGCACTGGGGATGCTCAACGGTCTGCTCCTCCTTCTCGCTGAAGGCCAGGATGGCGCCGGTGCCCTTGGCCACGGGGATGTCCGCGGTGTACTGGGCCATGCCCATCATGGGGCCGCCGGCGATGAGCTTGTAGGTGCCGTCCTTCACGCCGCCGCAGGCGTCCAGCAGGGCGGAGACGGGAGTGCCGATGGGGCATTCGATGTTCTTGGGCTCCACAATGCCGGAGCCGGAGACGGTGACCACCTTGTTGACAACGGGCATGCCCTGGGTGACAGCCCGGAAGATGCAGCAGGTGGTGTTGATGTTGAACACGGCGCAGCCGATGTTGCTGGGCAGGCCTCCCGGGGGCACCTGCTTGCCGGTGATGGCCTGGCAGAGCTGTTTCTCACCGCCCTGGGGGTAGCGGCAGTGGAGGGACTCCACCACAACGGGGGCCTTCTTCTCCGCGATGACCTTGTTCATGGCGTCGATGCCGTTTTGCTTGTTGTCCTCCACGCCGATGATGACCTTGTCCACGCCGAACATCTTGGCAAGGTATGTAGCGCCGCCGATGATCTCCTCGGGCCGCTCCAGCATGGTGCGGTGGTCGCCGGTGATGTAGGGCTCGCACTCCGCGCCGTTGATGATGACGGTGTCCACCTTGCCGATGCCGCCGGAGATCTTCACGTGGGTGGGGAACGTGGCGCCGCCCATGCCCACGATGCCGGCATTTTTCACGATCTCCACCATCTCGTCCGGGGTCAGGGTGTCAGGGCTGGCCGGGGCCTGAACCTCCTCGGAGAGGGTGTTCTGGAAGTCGTTTTCAATGATGACGGACGTGATGTTCCCGCCCATGGAATAGGGGCGGGGCTCCACGGCCTTCACCTTGCCGGAGACGCTGGCGTGGATGGGGGCGCCCAGCCCCCGGAACTCGCCGATCTTCTGGCCCACCTTCACCTCGTCCCCGGCTTTCACCAGGGGGGTGCAGGGCGCGCCAAAGTGCATCGACATGGGGATGACCACCTCTGCCGGGGCTGGCAGCTGCTCGATGGCCTTTTCATTGGTCGCGGCCTTCATGTCGTTGGGATGAACGCCGCCAAAGAAAGCTTGTGCCATAGTCTTCACCTCATTTTTACTCCTGATAGCGGCCTTTTGCGCGGGGGAAGCTCCATCCGCCGGCTTTGGGATGAGCGGTCCGCGCCCTGGCGCTTCTATCACATATTGTTCCCTATTCTACACCCTGTTTCAAGAAATGTCCAGACTGTGAACGACGGTTTTTGCTGGAATTCCCCCTTTTTTTTATGCCATCCTGACAAATTGGGTATTTCCGCCGTTTCTGGAAGAAATTCCCGCTCCCGCGCCGCCTCCCTTGACAAGCCCGCCGGAATGTGCGAAACTGTGACCAGTGCCGGGACGCCCGGCCAGCTTTGAGAAAACGGAGGTGTCCCACCATGATGGCGGAATTGATTGACAGAAAGAGGCTGAAGGCGGAGACCCGGGAGCTGCTCGGCACCGCCCGGGTGTCTCCCAGGGGCATGACGGCGCTGTATTTGGGACTGGCGATGGCGCTGAGCACGCTGGACTACCTGGCTGGCGGCGGCAATGCGGTGCTGGAGCGGAATCCTGTGGGCATCTTCACCTATGTGCTGACCACCCTGCTGACCGCGGTGCTGGGGGCGGGCTTCTCGCTGTACTGCATGGCTGTCCGCCGGGGAGAGCGGGCAGAGTGCCTGACGCTGTTTGACGGCTTCTCCTTTGTGGGAAAGCTCATTGCCCTGAACGTTGTGGAGTCGCTGCTGATCATCCTGTGGTCCATGCTCTTTGTCATCCCCGGCATCGTGGCCGCCTACCGCTACCGCTTCGCCCTGTACAATCTCTATGAGAACCCCGGCATCGGCGTCATGGAGGCCCTGGACATGAGCAAGCGCCAGACCTGGGGCTACAAGAGCCAGATCTTCGCCCTGGACTGGAGCTATTTCGGCTGGCTGATGCTGGCGTCGCTGCCGCTGCTGGCAGTGCTGTTCCTGCTGTACCGGCTGGTATTCCAGATCGTCACCGGTCCCATGCCGGCTCTCCCGGCGGAGGAGCTGGTGGACCAGGCCCTCGTCCTTCCCGTGTGGGCCTGGAGCCTGATTGCCAGCGTGTTCTCCCTGGTTGTGGGGCTGTTCTATGTGCCGAACCGGGAGTGCGTGGAGCTGGGCTACTTTGAAATTGCCAAGCGCACTTCCGGCGTGGGATGGAACGCGGCGCCGCCCCGGCCGGAGGACAATCCCAACAGCGGCTGGACCGGTGGCTGGGGACAGATGTGATGTTTTAATCATGATAGAGCATACAGCGCCCCGGCGGGTTTTAGAACCCGCCGGGGCGCTTGTGCATCGGGGAACGAGGGGCGCTGTCCTGCCGCCCGCGGGGCGGCAAAACCGTTCTTTTTTGGATGTGGGCCGCTTCCGGGACCGGAGGATTTCCCACCTTGCAAAGGCCTGCGCGAAACTTTGATCTGGGCTTCCCGCCTCAGAGATTGGGAAATTCCCTTCTCACATAGCCGCTGCGGCGCAGGGCTGCCAGCAGCAGCGTGGAGGCCGCCGCGCCGAAACCGGCCTGCGCCAGGTTGCTGGGAATCCCCGCCGCGGCGCCCGCCAGGGCCGTTTTGAAGGCCGTGCCTCCGGAGGAGACCAGCAGGGCATCATACAGCCAGTAGCCCAGCACCATGACCGCTTCCCCCGCCGCGCCGCAGGCGATGACGCCGGGGGTGCCCCGCCTGCGGAGGAGCCGGTACAGCAGCCCCGCCGTGACCGCCGTCACGGCCTTGATGACCAGCGTCCCCGGGACGTACATGGGGTATCCTCCCAGCAGATCCGCCAGCGCCGGACCCGTGCCGCCGGCCAGGGCGCCGTAGGCCGGCCCCAGGAAATAGGCGCCCAAAAGCACCGCGGTGTCCCCCAGGTTCATATAGCCGCCGGTGGGGGAGGGCACCTTGATCACCGTGGTGGAGACGCAGCCCAGGGCGGCGAACAGTGCCGCCGTCACCAGCAGCCGCGTCTTTCCGGCGGAGGCAGTCCGTTCCAGTGTCTTTTCCATATTGTCCGCTCCTTTCCTCGCACTTGCTGTTGCCAGCATAACGCATATATGATATGATTGAAATATCCAAATTTACAATTTTTTATAAGGTCAGAAAGGAGGGGTGGTCATGCTGACCTATTCCCTGGAGGAGCGGGGCAGCCTGCCCCTGTACGAGTATCTGTACCGGTGCATCCGGGAGGACATTCTGGACGGAACCCTGGCGGCCGGGGAGCGGCTGCCCTCCAAGCGGGCGCTGGCGGAGCATCTCCAGCTCTCGGTCATCACCGTGGAGAACGCCTACCGGCAGCTGGAGGCGGAGGGCTTTCTCCTCTCCCAGCCCCGGCGGGGTTTTTTCGCGGCGGCGGTGGAGCGGCTGTCTGCCCCCGTCCCTCCGGTGGCGCTCCCCCAGGAGGCGGAGGAGCCCGTCTGGCGGCTGGATTTGACCAGCGGCCAGGTGGATGCCGCCCGGTTTCCGGTGTCCGTGTGGGCGCGTCTGACCCGGCAGGTTCTCTCCGAGGGCGGGGCGGCCCTGCTGGCTCCGGTCCACCGGCAGGGGCTGCCCGCCCTGCGCCGGGCCATTGCCGGGGACCTGCGGGACCGGAAGGGCATGGCGGTGGCCCCGGAGCAGATTGTGGTGGGGGCGGGGGCGGAGTACCTCTATCTCCTGTTGGCCCAGCTGCTGGAGGGGACGGCTTTCGCTGTGGAGGACCCGGGCTATCCCAAAATCCGAAAGGTCTACGGCAGATGCGGCGCCGTCTGCCGCCTGGTGCCCCTGGACGGACAGGGGGTGGCCCCGGAGGCCCTGGCTGCCTCCGGGGCCGGAGTGCTCCACCTCTCCCCCTCCCACCACTACCCCACGGGGCTGGTGACCCCCATCGGGCGGCGTCAGGCCCTGCTGCGCTGGGCGGAGGACCAGGACGGCGTCATCATTGAGGACGACTATGACAGCGAGCTCCGCTTCACCGGCCGCCCCATTCCCACCCTCCAGAGCATTGACGACGGCGGCCGGGTGGTGTACATGAACACCTTCTCTCAGACCATCTCCCCCTCCATGCGCCTGGGATTCATGGTGCTGCCGCCGCGGCTGCTGGAGCGGTACCGCCGGGAGCTGGGGTTTTACGCCTGCACGGTCCCGGCCCTGGACCAGCACGTTCTGGCCCGGTTTCTGGCCGGCGGGCACTATGAACAGCACCTCTCCCGGATGCGCAAGGAGTACCGCGCCCGCCGGGACCGGGTGCTGGAGGCTTTCCGCACCAGCCCCTTCGCGGGGCGGATTGCCATCTCGGAGCAGGGGGCGGGGCTCCACTTTCTCCTGCGGCTGGACACGGCCCGGTCCGACGGGGAGCTCTGCCGCCGGGGAGAGGAGCTGGGGGTGCGGCTGGACTTCCTGTCGGAGTACGCCGCCCTGCCCCGTCCGGAGTATGAGCATACCCTGGTGGTGAACTACGCCGGCCTGAAGGCGGATGGTCTGTCCCGGGCCATGGAGCTGCTGGCGGAGGTCTTTGCGGAATAGGCTGAAAAAGCGCCCTCCGGCGTGAGCCGGAGGGCGCTTTCCATATGAGGCGGATTTGCCGGAATTAGAAGAACAGGCCCCAGGCCAGGAAGCCCAGGCAGGCCACGATGCCGGTGAAGATCAGAATGACTACCAGATAGCCCATGATATCCTTGGCCTTCAATCCGGCCACGCCCAAGGCGGGCAGGGCCCAGAAGGGCTGGATCATGTTGGTCCACTGGTCGCCCCAGGCAATGGCCATGGCGGCACGACCTGCTTCCACGCCCAGTTTGGCGGAGGCAGGCATCACGATGGGACCCTGGACAGCCCACTGGCCGCCGCCGGAGGGCACAAAGAAGTTGACCACACCGGCAGACAGGAACGTCCAAACGGGGAAGGTGACAGCGGTGGAGATGTTCACGAAGAAGTCGGAAATGATACCCGCCAGACACATTTCATTGGCGTTGGTGGCGGTCATCAGACCCATGATGCCGGCGTAGAAGGGGAACTGCAGCAGAATGCCGGCGGAGCCCGCGGCGGCATCGCCGATGGCGTCTACATACTTCCGCAGATCGCCGTGGGCCAGCAGGCCCAGGAACAGGAAGATGGTGTTGACGATGTTCAGATCCAGCACAAAGGTCTTCTTGGTCCAGAAGAACCACACGATGTAGATGATGCCCATGGCGCAGGTGATGAACCACAGAATCTTGCTGTGCTCCATCTTCTCGGCGGGGGTCTCCACGGAGTACTCCCGCTCCTTCTCCTCCACCAGAACGGCGGGGTTTACCAGAACGGTGTGCTCCTTGTCGGGATGCATGGCATAGTTCAGGAAAGGCATGGCCACCAGGATCACCAGGCACATCAGCAGGTTCACGGGGTGGAGCATGGTCTCACCGGACTGGGCTACAAAGGTCTGGCCGGTGGTGGCAATGGTGTAGCCCTCGCCGCCCAGGGCCAGGGGGATGGAGCCGGAGAGTCCGGCGTGCCAGATGACGAAGCCGGAGTAGGCGGAAGCGATCAACAGAGGATAGTCCACATCATTGACGCGGCGGGCAATTTCCTTGGCCAGCAGAGCACCTACGATCAGGCCGAAGCCCCAGTTGAGCCAGCAGCAGATGGTGGAGACAAAGGTGGTGATGAGAATGGCGTTCTTCTTATCCTTGGCCATGCCGGCGATGGCGCTGAGAATGTTTTTGCAGACTTTGGCGGAGGCCAGGGCGGAGCCCAGCACCAGCACCAGGGCCATCTGCATGGAGAAGGCCAGCAGGTTCCACATGCCAATGGCGGTGCCGCCGCGGCCGCCCCAGGCCCAGATCATCTCGACGGGGTTCTGAGCGGTGCCGATGCAGGCGGCGACAAAGACCACGATGGTCAGGATGATGGCGAACAGAAACGGGTCCGGCAGCCACCGGTTCATGATGCGCACGCATCCGTTGGAGATTTTTTTCAGCATTGATTTCCCTCCTAGTAAATTGTTTAAACGTGGATGTCCCAGGATTTTGCAGTCTTTATTATAGTCCTTGTTCACAATTTGTCAATATTTATTTCGTTAAGAAAGGCATAATTTGTCAGATCGCAATTGATCCTCGGGGAATGGGGCGAAAAGGCGGAACGGGGACGGCAGCCCGCCGTCCCCGTGGATGGTTACTTTCGCCCGGTCAGTTCCCGCAGGGCCTCCAGGGCATCGCCAAAGTCCCTGGCCATGGCGGAGGGATTGCCCCGCAGAATGCGCAGAGAGCGGCGGTAGCTCCGGGGTTCCCGGGCGCGGATGACGGCCTCCCGCCGCCGCAGGCGGCCGGTGGCCTCCTCCAGGTCCGCCCGCCGCTCCGCCAAGGACTCCTCCGTCAGTCCCGGCAGGCTGTCCAGATGCTCCCGGCAGGTTTCCAGGGCCTCTGCAATGGTCTTCAGCGCCTCCAGCTTGGCCGCGGTGCGGCGGTGCAGCGCCTCCTCCCAGCGGGCCTGCCGCCTCTCGGCCCGCTGTGTCCGGGCCTCTCGCAGGCCCTGGAGCTCCTCCTGGACGCGGGACTGGAGAAGGATCTTCTCCACCTCCGTCCGCTCCCGGAAGCGGCGCAGGTCGTCCTCCGCGAAGGCGGCGGCAATCTCGGCACGTCTGGCCAGACGGCGCAGGTCCTCGTTCTCCTCCGTCAGGCGCGTGAGCACGTCCTTGAGATCCAGAGCGGCCTGGACGGAGCAGACCACATCCGCAGCGAAGACTGCGGTGAGGGCCAGGGCCGCCGGGTCCACCACCAGGGCGGGGACCCGTGCCAGCAGCCGCCCGATGGGCGGATGGACGAACCGCACAAGCAGAATGGAGAAGAATCCCCAGGCGATGGAGCTGGTGAGGCAGATGTGGCCGTTGAGATTAAATTTCTGGTCGGAGTAGTCCCAGTAGCGGACTTTGAAGACCCGCTCCATGGCCGCGCCGGTGACATACTCCAGAGCCGTGGCGGCAATCATGCCAAAGAGCCACACCAGGTACAGGCTGTTCTCCACCGGAATGACGGCAAAGAGGATGATGATGGCCCCGGAGCCGTAGATGGGCAGCAGGGGCCCGTGGAGGAATCCGCGGTTTACCCACCGGCGCTGGCGGGCGGAGACGTAGCAGGACTCCCAGGCCCAGCCGCACAGGCAGTAGAAGTAAAAGAGCAGGGCCCACTGGCCCGTGGTGTAGATGTGCATGGCGGCCTCCTCAGTGTTCCACCCGGAAATCGCCTCTGGCGGCGGCCTCGGCCCGGCGGCGCTTCTCCGCCGACAGGGCGTCCAGCACTCCGCCGATAATCTGGTTGGACACCAGGAAGCCCCGGGGCGTCAGGTGCCAGCGGTCCTCCTCACACACGGCGTAGCCCGCCTCCCGGCACTCCTCCAGAAAGGGCAGGAAGCACCGGAACCGGCGGCGGAACCGGTTTTCAAACTCCCTGGGGTCCAGGCCGTACACAGTCCGCAGTCCCAGCATCAGCCACTCGATGTCCCTGTCCATGGGGGGGATGCGGTCGCTCTCCGACAGCAGGGGGCCGTTTTCCCGCACGCCCCGGATGTAGCCCTCCAGGTCCTTCTCGTAGGCGTACCGGGCGCCGCCCAGGTCCGAGTGGGCCCCGGGGCCAAAGCCCATGTACTCCCCCAGCGTCCAGTATTTCAGATTGTGCCGGGAGGCAGAGCCCTCCCGGGCGAAGTTGGAGATCTCGTACTGCCGGTAGCCTTGGGACGCCAGATAGTCCACGGTGTACAGGTACAGCTCTGCCTGAAGCTCGTCGTCCGGCAGGTCCGCCTCTTCCCGGCGGGCAAAGAGAGGGGTGCCCTCTTCCACCTTCAGCCCGTAGCAGGACAGGTGCTCCGGCCCCAGGGAGACGGCGGTCTCCAGATTCTCCCGCCACTGTTCCATGGTCTGATGGGGCAGGCCGTAGATGAGATCCAGAGAGAGGTTTTGAAAACCTGCCTTTCGGGCGGCCTCCACCGCGGCGGCGGTCTGGTCCGCCGTGTGGACCCGGCCGATCTCCAGCAGCTCCCCGCTGCAGGCGGACTGCATCCCCAGAGAGACGCGGTTGAAGCCCGCCTTCCGCAGGGCCTTTAACATCTTCCAGTCCCCGGCGGAGTCGGGATTGGCCTCCAGGGTGATCTCCACGTCCTTCGTCACATGGTATTTTTTTAAAACGGTTTTCAGGATCTTCACCAGCCGCTTCTCCCCCAGGTAGCTGGGGGTGCCGCCGCCGAAGTACACCGTGTCCGCCAGGTATCCGGAGGCGTAGGGGGCCAGCTCCGTCAGATGGGCGCACAGGGCCTCGGTGTAGTCGTCCATCCGGGCCTCGGCGCCCGGCAGGGAGTAGAAGTCGCAGTAAGTACATTTCTGCTTGCAGAAGGGGATGTGGATGTACAGCCCCAGGGGCTTTTTCTCGGGTTTCATGGGTGATCCCTCCAAAGTTTGCTGTGACAATAATATACCTCGTTTCGCCCGGATTTGCAAGGACGCATATTCGGCGGCGATTTGGGGACACTAGGAGAAATTTTCCGGAAGAGAGGGATTTCCCCATGGATCTGTCACCCCAGGAGTATCAGCAGTATGTAAAGCAGCGGGCCCAGAAGTCTCCGCTGGTGAAGGATGTGTTTTTGGCCTTTGTCATCGGCGGATTGATCTGCGTGCTGGGCCAGCTGATTCAAAACGGCTGGGCCGCGGCGGGATTGAACCAGGAGGACGCGGGCACCGCCACATCCTGCTCCTTGGTATTGCTTTCCGCCCTGCTGACAGGGCTGAACCTGTACAATAAAATCGCCCGCTTCGGCGGCGCGGGGACGCTGGTGCCCATCACCGGCTTTGCCAACGCCGTGGTGTCCCCGGCTATTGACTTCAAGAGCGAGGGCTTTGTCACTGGCATGGCGGCCAAGATGTTCTTGGTGGCGGGACCGGTGATCGTGTTCGGCACCCTGGCCAGCGTTCTCTACGGCGTGGCACTGATGCTGACGGGCAGATAAAAGCGGAGCGGGGCGGCCCCCAAAGGAGGCCGCCCCGCTTTGACTCGGAAATGACAGGCAGACGAATTAGCTATTGAAATTCTACAGCAACATGGTAGCGGCGGTCAACGGCTTGGACAATCGGCTCATAGACCTCCCGTACCATCCTGAGAGCGAGATCGTCCGCGGCCTGCCCGTTTGCCGCGGTGTTGAACTGTTCCTCCAACCGGGAGCGCAGGTCATGTTCAATCGCCCTGTAATCCGCCACGGTCAGTTCGATATCTCCCCGGGCCAGCAGGCTCTCTTTGACGTCGTCAATGATGATGCCGCTGGGAGCGATTTCAATCGCCTGCAGATAGGCGTGGCCGATCCGAATCGTAACCGTCCGGTTCTCCCAGTCCTGGATGATATTGGCGGCGGTCAGGCTGTCCAGGTCCACGACGAAATATCCCGTTCCGGTATAGGATACATTCTGGGTTTTTTTCATAAAGTCAAAGTCCAGCTGCTTGATGAGGCGGTCTGTCAGCTTTGTGGTCACCGTGCCGCTTTGCGTGCTGACAATCAGCTTTCGACTCTCGTTGGGACCGGAGAGAATGACGTCTGAGAAATTGACTTCCACGCCGCTGGATGGAAGGAGGATGGTGTCCAGATCAATCTGTTCAATACCGTCGGAGACCCGCATGTGCAGAGGGTCAACGCCGTGGACGCACCCGTAGATGACGACGCCGGCCACCAGCAGGGCAAGCACGGCGGCGGTGAGATTCAAAAATTTTTGATTGTTTTTCATGGTCTGTGCTCCCCTGTGCCGACAAGCTCAGAGCCCAGTTGAGAGCTGGATTCAAACTCGGATTCCCCGCCCGCGCCGCTGCGCTTTTTCGCGGGCGGCATCGGAAGGGTGATTTGGAAGAGCTCCTTTAGGAGCCACTTGAGAATGAGGAAGGTGAGCAGCGGCATGAGACAGTTGGTCAGGATCAGAATCGCAATGGAATTCATGCATCTGCGAATGGTGTTCTGGAAGTGCAGCAGGAGATCGGAGATGTCGTGAATGGCAGTCTGGAAAAGACCGGACAGTTTTTCAAAAATGGTCTGATCCTCAGTGCCGCCCGCCATCGCCTCGTTGAGCTTGCCGGCGCCATCCTCTGTCTCCCCAATGGTATCATTCACATACTCCGTGAGGTCGGATGCGATTATGCCGGTGATATGCGTGCTGCATGGGACCACAAAAGCCACCGCCAGACCGAGAACGCAGAGCCGGACGGCAAACCCTCTCAGGGCGTTCTTTTTTACGGCGATGGACAGGATCCCCGCAAGACAGGCCAAGGGGATGAGAATCGAGAATGCCAGTTTGATTCCATACCGGATTAGAATCTTCTCCAGAAACAAGATCACGAGGATGCCCACAAAATAGACGTTCATGTCCGCCAGGCTCTGGGCCAGGGGAGTTGCAAAGTCGTCCGGCAACGCAGAGATTGCCAGGGAGGTGGAAAGGGTGGCCGCTGAGAATTTCATCACGGTGTTACTGCTGCCGTCCACGCTCTCCAGGGACTCCTTGATAAAGTTTGTCTCGGGGACCGCCGCCGAGGCGACGAAGAATGAGAACGCGGCTATGAGGCACAGCGACAGAATTTTAATGGCCAGGGCGGCGTGTTTTGCGGATAACATGACGAATTCCCTCCATCTCTGCGGCTTCTCACAATCTAATTTCCTGATTTTTCCGGTTGAGGGGTCTGCCTTCTTTAGAGATAGCGCCGGACCTGCTCCGCGTACCGCCGGTAATCGGCCCCGAAGGTCTCCAGACACCACCGCTCCTCCGCCAGAATGATCCAGTGGGCGGAGATCTGAAACACCAGGACGATGCCGGCCAGAGCCGCCGACCGGACCAAAAGGGCCATCCCCGCAAAGCAGAGAAAGTAGGACACATACATGGGGTTGCGGGAGAGGCGGTAGATTCCGCCGGTGCGCAGTCCCCCGCCGGAGGGGGCGGCGAAGCCGGTCATGGAGGCGGTGCAGAAGATCAGGCCGCCGAAATAGCAGATCAGTCCCATAAAGAGGGGAAGAGGCTGCTCTGTCCGGACCCGGAGAAAGGGCAGGTACAGAAACAGCGCCGCGTTGGAGAGCTGATAAATCCAGCAGGCCACCCGCTCTCCGCCCACCGCGGGGGCGAAATGGGCCGCCCGGACCACAGCCTCCCGGCTCAAAACAGCCAGCAGTCCAAACCGGATCAGCATAAAGGGAACCAGCAGCCACAGACCGTTCATCCGCCTAGTGCTCCTCCTTGGGCAGGATCAGGTTCAGCGCCACCGCCATCAAAGTGGCAATGACCACCGGGGACTTGCCGAAGATCATGGTGAAGCTGTCGGGGAACTGGCTCAGGGAGGCGCTGGCCTGGGAGATCCCCACGCCCAAGGCGGCGGAGAGGCCCACGATGGTGGTGTTCCGGGCCGTCAGGTCCTGGGAGGCGATCAGGCGCATCCCCGTCATGGCGATGGTGGAGAACACGGTGATGGTGGCGCCGCCCAGCACGCACTGGGGAATAGTGGTCAGCACCGCTGCGAATTTGGGGGAGACGCCCGCCAGCAGCAAAAACGCCCCCGTCAGTGTGAATACCGTCCGGTTCACCACCTTGTTGGTGGTGACGATGCCCACGTTCTGGGAATAGGTGGCCGTGGGCAGGCCGCCGAAGAGGGCCGCCAGAATGTTGGCCACGCCGTAGGCGATGATGCCGCCCTGGAGCTCGCCGTCCGTGGGGTCCCGGTCCATGCCACCCACGGTGGTGGCGGTGAAGTCGCCGATGGCCTGAATGGCGTTGATGGCGAACAGCAGCCCAAGAGCCACGCAGGAGGGCAGGTCGAAGCTGACGCCAAAGTGAAGAAGGCGGGGCAGGGAGAACCACGCGGCGTCTCCCACGTCGGCAAAGCTCACTATGCCGAAGCACAGCGCCGCGGCGTAGCCGAAGAGCATGCCCAGCAGGATGGAGGCCAGCTTGCACACGCCCTTGCCCTTGTTGTTTAAGATCATTACCGCCGCCAGGGTCAGGATGGCGATGAGCCAGTTCTGCCAGGAGCCGTACACCATGGCCTCCGGCAGCCCCTTTGCCGTGACAGATTCGTAGGTGTTGCCCGTGCCGCCGGCCATGTAGTTGATAGCGGTGGGGTAGAGGGACAGGCCGATGGTGAACACCACCGTGCCGGTGATCACCGGCGGGAACAGCAGGCGGATCTTTTTGACGAACAGACCCGCCACGATGGCCACCACGCCGCCCACCAGCATGGCCCCGGCGATGGCGGACACGCCGCCGCCGGAGGCGGCAATGGCCTGCATACTGGGCAGGTACGCGAAACTGACACCCAGAATCACCGGCAGGCCCGAGCCGAACCGGCCTCCGATGGGAAACAGCTGGAGCAGGGTGGACACGGCGGACATGACCAAGGAGGCCTGAATGAGCAATACCCGGTCTGCCTGACTGAGGCCGATGGCCCCGGCGATGATGATGGGCGGCGTGACACAGCCCACGATCATGGCCACCAGGTGCTGGAGGGCCAGGGAAACGGAGGCGCCCAGAGGAGGTCTTCCGTGGAACTGGAACAGCAGGCGGGAATCAGAGGGGGGCATAGACATACGCTCCTTTTTATTCACTGCGGCGGTTCTCAATCCCCTTCGGGGCATTGGGGAGCTGTCCGGATTTGGGGCTTTGCCTCCATGGGGGGTGAAGGCCCCGCGCTCCATTCCTGCGCACATCCGTTTTAACGGGTCTGAGAACTGCGTTCCACACTATTATACCATCGGTTTTGAGAAAAGCAAGGAAAGGTCGACCTTTTGGGGGGCGCCGCTGTGTACAATAATGGGGCATACCTTTGTGGGATTTTCCCATAGTCAGGGCGGGAATGTAGACTTACGGAGGACTTGCCAATTTTCCGCGGCTGGGGTATACTGAATTCTATACTGCGGCTGCGGAGAGGAGACCACCCCATGATTCGTGAAAAGACCTTTTACCGCGCCTTTTTTACCCTGGCGCTGTCCCTGGCCCTTCAGAACCTGTTGACCTTCGGTGTGAACATGATGGACACGGTGATGCTGGGGCGGTACAGCCAGGACGCCATGAGCGGCGTGAGCCTGTGCAACCAGATCCAGTTTCTGCTTCAGATGCTGGTCACCGGCGCGGGAGAGGGGGCCGTGGTGCTGGGGGCCCAGTACTGGGGCAAAGGCCGCCTGGAGCCCATCCCCCACATCATCGGCACGGCGCTGCGCTTCGGAGGAGTCCTGGCGGCGGTGCTGTTCGCCGCGGTGCTGCTGGTGCCGGAGGCGCTGCTGAGCCTGCTCTCCGGAGAGGAGGCGGTCATTGCCCAGGGGGTGCAGTATTTTCAGATCATCTGCTTTACATATGTGATCTTCACCGTCACCAACATTCTGGCGGCCTCCCTGCGGTCCGTGGGCATTGTGAAGATCGGCTACGCCATCGCCCTCTCCACGCTGTGCATCAACGTGTTTCTGAACTATTTGCTCATCTATGGCCGCTTGGGCTTTCCGGAGCTGGGGGTTCGGGGGGCGGCCATCGCCACACTGGTGTCCCGGTGCGTGGAGCTTTTGATCGTGGTCTGGTTTGTGAAATGCCGGGAAAAGCGGCTGAATCTGACGCTGAAAAAGCTTCTCTTCATCGATAAGAGCTATATCAAAGATTACAGCCGCGTCTCCGCACCGGTGCTGGTGAATCAGGCCCTGTGGGGCGTGGCCCAGATGGTGCAGACCGGTATCCTGGGGCACCTGGGCGGGGATGTGACGGCGGCCAACGCCATCGCGGTGCAGGCCTATCAGGTCCTCTCCGTGGCGGCCTACGGCGCGGCCTCCGCCTCCGGCATCGTGGTGGGCAGGACCATCGGCGGCGGGAAGCGGGAGGCGCTGCGGCCCCTGGTTGCCACCCTCCAGGTGTTGTTTGTGGGAATCGGACTTCTCTCCGGCGGGGCTATTTTCCTGCTGCGGCGGCCCGTTCTGGCGGCTTTCGGCGGCGCCCTGACGCCCCGGGCCCGGGAGCTGGCCCTCCGGTTCATGGCAGTGATCGCCCTGACCACCGTGGGCACGGCCTATCAGATGGCCTGCGACAACGGCATCATCCGGGGCGGCGGGGATACGGGCTTCAGTTCCAGAATGAACCTCGTCAGCATGTGGGGCGTTGTGGTGCCTTTGTCCGCCGCCGCGGCCTTCTGGTGGGAGTGGTCCCCGGCGGCGGTGTTCTTCCTGCTGAAATGGGACCAGCTCTATAAGATTATCCCCGTGGCCCTCCGGCTCCACAGGTGGAAATGGGTCAAAAACGTCACCCGCCCCGGCGGCGGAGAGGAGGAAGCACCATGAGGCTTGCCATCAAGACCTGCACCCTGGATCTGCCCTATGAGGAGATGCTGGATTTCTGCGCCCGGGAGGGGGTTGGGGCCCTGGAGATCGGCACGGGCAACTGGTCCTCCGCCCCCCACGTGGACCTGGAGGGCCTGCTGGCCTCAGCAGCCGCCCGGGAGCGGTGGCTGGACGCCCAGCGGCGGCGGGGCCTGGACCTCTGCGCCCTGAACTGCTCCGGCAATCCCCTGGCCTATGAGCGGGACTGGGAGGTGACGGTGAAGACCTTCCGTCTGGCGGAGCTGCTGGGGGTGCGGAAGATCGTGATGATGAGCGGCCTGCCCGCCGGGTGTCCCGGGGACCGGACGCCGGTGTGGATTACAGCCTCCTGGCCGCCGGAGATGCAGGAGATTCTGGACTACCAGTGGAACGAGGCGGCGGTCCCCAAGTGGCGGGAGCTGGCGCGGTTGGCGGCAGAGTGCGGTATTGAGCGCATCGCCCTGGAGAACCACGGGATGCAGCTGGTTTACAACCCCGAGACGCTGCTGCGCCTGCGGGCGGAGATCGGCCCTCTGGTGGGGATGAATCTGGACCCCTCCCACCTCTTCTGGATGGGGGGAGATCCCATCGAGGCCGCCCGGGTCCTGGGGGAGCACGGGGCTCTCTACCACATCCACGGAAAGGACGCCCGGGCGGAGCGGCGGATGTGCGGCCCCAACGGGATGCTGGACGCCAAGCCCATCAGCGCCTTCCGGGAGCGGGCCTGGAACTACGTGGCGGTGGGCTCCGGCCATGGGAGCCGCTGGTGGCGGGAGTTTTTCTCCGTGGTGCGGATGAGCGGTTATGACGGCGACGTGGCTCTGGAGATGGAGGACATGACAATGCCCATGCTGGACGGGCACCTGGCCTCCCTGCGGACGCTGCGGGACGCCCTTTGAGAGAGGAGATGCGCCATGTTTGGACGAAAGAAACGGGAGGGGGCGCCGTCGGAGCGGCCCGCTCCCGGCCGGCAGAGCCGGGCGGGGCTGTATGCCATGTGCGGACTGTACCTGGGATACCTGTTCTTCCAGTTGATCGACCCCTATTTCACGCCCGGGGCGCCCCGGCCCGCCCTCCATATGATGGTGCTGGGGACGGTGATTCTGGGCGGCGGCGCGGCGGCGCTGCTGTTTCTGGCCTGGAGGATCTACTGGGCACCGTCCCAGGACCCGGAGGAGGAAGCGGTCCGGCCGGAGGCGGCGGAGGGCGAAGACAAAGAGCCGGAAGACCCGGAGGTATGAGAGCACCCCCGGCCCTGCGTGCAGGGCCGGGGGTGTTTTTTGGAAAATCGCATTGGAAAATCGATTGGGCGGGAATGGGGGTTATGCCAGACCGTTGAGCTTTTTGAACAGGTTCCCGGCGTCGGCGGAGGCCACCAGGGCGTCGGTGTCCTCATCGGTGGAGGCGATGCCCACGATGCGGCCCAGAATCTCCAGGTGCTCGTCGCCCTTGGCGGCGATGCCCACCACCAGCTTGACCTTGTCGCCGTTCCAGTCAATGCCCTCCGGGTAGGTCATGACCACCACGCCGGTGCGCTTGATCAGGGGCTTGACGTCGTTGGTGCCGTGGGGGATGGCCACGTGGCTGCCGATGGCCACGGAGAAGCTGGCCTCACGGTCCAGCATCCCCTGGATATAGGCCTCGTCCACATAGCCGCTGTCCACCATCAGCCGTCCGCAGGCCCGGATGGCCTCCTCGGGGGTGACAGGGGCGCAGCCCAGGACAATGTTCTTCTCCTCCAGCAGGATATCGCCGGAGGCGGCGGGAGCATCAGGCTTTGCCTCATCCTGGGCGGGAGCGGCAGCAGGGGCCGCAGTGCTCCTGCGGGCATCCAGCAGTTCTTTCACCAGGGTGTCGTACTCCGGTGCGCCCATGAAGTTCTTGATGGGGATGATCCGGGCCTGGGGAGCGCGCTCCGCCGCCCGGCCGGACAGCTCATGGTGGGTCACCACAATCTGGCAATCGCCGGGGATCTCGCTGACGGGATGGTGGATGACCTCAATGTCCGTGATGCCCGCGTCCTTGAGCTTGTTGCGGACCATGGTGGCGCCCATGGCGGAAGAGCCCATGCCAGCGTCGCAGGCGAAGACGATCTTGCGCACGTCCCTGGCGTCCACAGCGGCCCCGGTGGAGGAGGCGGCGGGAATAGACTGACCCTTGCTGGCGGCCTTGGAGGCGGCCACCTGGGCCTGGGCCTCCGCAAGGTCGGCGTCCCTGCCGAAGAATTTCAGCAAAAAGGCGGAAATGACGAAGCTCACCACGGCGGCCACGGCGATGCCCGCGATGTTGGCGAAGTAACCGCCCTTGGGGGTCATGAGCATCTCGGCAATGATGCTGCCGGGAGAGGCCGCGGCCACCAGGCCGCCGCCCAGCATGGACAGGGTGAAGATGCCAGCGATGTTGCCGATCATGGGCCCCAGGATGACGATGGGGTTCATGAGGACATAGGGGAAGTAGATCTCGTGGATTCCGCCCACAAACTGGATGAAAGCGGCGGCGCCGGCGGAGGAGCGGGTCTCCTTTCTGCCAGCCGCACAATAGGCCAGCAGCAGTCCCAGGCCGGGGCCGGGGTTGGACTCGATCATGAACAGGATGGATTTGCCCATCTCCATGGCCTGCTCCGTGCCGATGGGGGTGAAGACGCCGTGGTTGATGGCGTTGTTCAAAAACAGCACCTTGGCGGGCTCCACCAGCACGGCGGTGAAGGGCAGCAGGCTGTGGCCCACCAGGAACTCCACGCCCTTGCCCAGAATGTCGGTGACCACCACGCAGGCGGGGCCGATGACAAAGATGGACAGCACGGCCAGAATGCCGCCGATGATGCCCACGGAGAAGTTGTTGACCACCATCTCAAAGCCGGCTGGGATGTGGCCCTCCATGCTCTTGTCAAAGCGCTTGATGCACCAGCCGCCCAAGGGGCCGCAGATCATGGCGCCGATGAACATGGTGCTCTCGGTGGAGGCGATGGCGCCTAGAGTGGCCAGGGCGCCGGCCACGGCGCCCTTCTGGCCGCCCACGGCCTTGCCGCCGGTGTAGCCGATGAGGATGGGCAGCAGGTAGGAGAGCATGGGGACTACCATCTTGTTGATGGTCTCGGCGGGACCCCATTTGCCCAGCCACCCGTCGGGGATGAACAGGGCGGCGATGAGGCCCCAGGCGATGAAGGCCCCGATGTTAGGCATCACCATGCCGCTGAGGAACCGCCCAAATTTTTGAACGCGCTCTTTCATGGCTCGCGATTTCCTTTCTCTATGGATGATTGTTGATGGGCGGGGCGAGAGACATATTCAGCCCGCCCGCGGGAAATTATTGAGCGGTGGAGCCGGCCAGATATCCCTCCACCCCGGCCAGGGTGGAAAGGCCCAGGGCCTCCTGGGTGACCTTCCGGGCCTCGCTCCCCAGCCACTGGCGGATGGCCGCTCGGGTGGACAGCACCGCGGAGGCGCTGACGGAGAACTCGTCCAGGCCCCAGGTCATCAGCAGGGGCAGCAGGCGGGGATCCGCCGCGGCCTCGCCGCACATGCCCACGGGGATGCCCGCCTCCTTGGCGGCGGTGATGATATTCCGGATGGAGCGGAGCACCGCCGGCTGGAGGGGGGAGTAGAGCTTTTCCACCTTGGCGTTGCCCCGGTCCACCGCCATGGTGTACTGGGTCAAATCGTTGGTGCCTATGGAGAAGAAGTCGCACTCCCGGGCCAGCAGGTCCGCGATGAGGGCCGCTGCAGGGGTCTCGATCATGGCCCCCAGGGCGATGTCCTTGTCATAGGAGACGCCGGCCTCCTCCAGCTCCTTTTTGCACTGCTCCAGCAGTTCCCGGGCGTCCCGCACCTCGTCCACGCAGGTCACCAGGGGCAGCATGATTTTGATGTTGCGGTTCTCCGCCCCGGCCCGCAGCAATGCCCGCAGCTGGACCTTGTAGAGCTCGGGGCGGTCCAGGCAGTACCGGATGGCCCGGTGGCCCAGGAAGGGGTTCTCCTCCTTCTCCATGCCCAGGTACTCGATGGCCTTGTCGCCGCCTACGTCCAGGGTGCGGATGATGACCTCTTTTCCGGCCATGATCTGGGAGACCGCCCGGTATGCCTCATACTGTACGGTCTCATCCGGCAGGCTGGTGCGGTTCATGAAGAGGAACTCCGTGCGGAACAGTCCGATGCCCTCTGCGCCGGAGTGGGCCGCGGTCTCCGCATCCTCCACGGAGCCGATGTTGGCGTACAGGCCGTACCTTCTGCCGTCGGCGTCCACGGTGGTCTGGTTTCGGTAGATCTCCAGGGCGGCCCGGCGCTTGAGAAATTCCTCCTGGCGGGCCAGGTATTCGCCCCGGGTGCGCTCGTCTGGGTTCAAAATGGCGATGCCCTCGCCGCCGTCCACAATGAGGCCGTCGCCGTCCTTCACGGTGTCCAGCACCTTCTGCACGCTGAGCACCGCGGGCAGCTCCAGGGCCCGGGCCAGGATGGCGGAGTGGCTGGTTCTGCCGCCGGTGGCGGTGAGGATGGCGGCCACGTTCTCCTTTTTCAGTCCCACGGTCATGGAGGGGGTCAGGTCCTGGGCCACAAGCACGCTGCCGGCGGGCAGGCGGCTCAGGTCCACGCTCTCGGCCCCCAGCAGAATGGCCAGAAGACGGGAGCGGATGTCCCGCACATCGGTGGCCCGCTGGCGCATCAGATCATCCTCCACGGCGGCGAACATGTCGGCGTACATGGTGCAGATGCTGTCCACCGCCGCCTCGGCGCAGGCGCCGCCGTCGATGGCCTCGTGCATCTGGGAGAGCATGAAGGGGTCGGCCAGCATGGACACCTGGCCGGTGAGAATCTCGGACTCCTTCTGTCCCACCCGCTCCCGAATCTCCGCGGCCATGGCGGAGGTGCGCTGGTTGAACCGCTCAATGCCCTCCTGGAGCCGGGCCTTCTCGGAGTCCTTGCCGGAGTATGTGACGGCGGAGTAGTCCAGACTCTCCTCCCGGACGCACACCGCCCTGCCCAGGCCGATGCCGTCAGAGGCGGCGATCCCTCGCAGAATCATCCCGCACCTCCTGTTACATATCGCCCAGGCCGGACTCCACCAGCTTCACGGCGGCGGCCAGGGCCTCGGCCTCCTGCTCGCCGGTGCACTGGATCTCGATCTCGCTGCCCTGCTTGATGCAGGAGGCCATGAGGTTCATGATGCTTTTGGCGTTGATGGGCTTGCCGTTGAAGACGATGGAGACCTCGCTCTTGTATTTGTTCATCTCCGTGACGAACAGCTGGGCGGGACGCATGTGGAGCCCCTGGGGATTGATGACCTTTGTCTTCGCAGATACCATGATGATTGCTTCCTTTCATAATAAAATAGTGATATCATTATGACCTTTCAATCATAAATCACTCAATTTTGGGCGGAATCCGCCCTCAGACCACCGTCACCTCGGCGTAGTCCTGAAACTCCCGGCCCGGGGCCTGGTCGGTGATGACGGACGCCTCGTCGATGTGGAGGACGGACGCCGCGCCGATCCGGCCGAATTTGCTGGAGTCCACCAGCATATAGGTCTGCCGGGCCCGGGCGGCGGCCAGGGCCTTGACAGCCGCGTCCTCCGGGTCCGCCACGGTGAAGCCCTCCCGCACCGTGACGCCGCCGGCCCCCAGAAAGGCCTTGGTGAAGTTGTACCGCCGCAGGGAGTCCATGGTCTCCGCCCCGGCGGCGGAGGCGGTGTCCCGCTTCAATGCCCCACCCGCCACGTACACGCGAAGGTCCCGCTCCAAAAGCCAGAAGGCGCACTCCATGCCGTTGGTGACGAACAGGGCGCTGCTGGGCTTCAGGTGCTCCGTCATCCGCATGACGGTGCTGCCGCCGTCCAGAAAGACCACGTCGTCGTCCTCGATCAGGGCGGCGGCGTACCGGGCGATGCGCTCCTTCTCCGGAATGTGGAGCCCCCGCTTGACGGACATCTCCGGCTCCTGGCTGAGGAATTCGCTGTTCAGCTGCACCGCGCCGCCGTGGACCTTGCTGAGCCTGCCCTGAGCCGCCAGGGTGTTCAGGTCCCGGCGGATGGTGGCCTCGGAGGCCCCGGTCACCTGGCACAGATCCGTGACGCTGACGGCCCGCCGCTGGGCCAGCTCTGTTAAGATTGCCTCCGCGCGCTGTTCTGCCAGCATTGCTGTCCCCTCTCCCTTCTGTTTGATTGAAAATGCTTGTTTGCTTCTTATGTGATTATAATACCGTCTTTTTCGATCAAAGTCAACCGAAATTCAATCATTTTCAATCACAAAAAATGTGGGGTCTTTTTGTGCAATCCCACGTCAGTGTCAAAAAACGCACCTGTAAAATATGGAAATCCACCAAAAATATGTGTCCCCGGCGCAAAAACGCGCCGGGGACACAGGAAAAACGAATATTTTGGCGGTCTGTCAAACAACGGCCAAGGCCCGGTAGACATCCAGAATCCGCCCGGTCAGGGGATTCTCCGCCGTCAGTCCGGAGTAAGCCGTCAGAGCGGCGGCGGGTCCCTCGGCCCGGAGTTTCTTCTGGAGCTCCGCACTCTGGGGGTCGTCAGGGCAGTCAAAGCGGAGAGCAGCCGCCGCGCCGAAGACCAGGTGATCTACCGGCAGGCCGTAGGAGGCGGTGGCGACCAGGGGCTTGATGAGGCGGTCGCCGGCCTCCAGCTTCCGGATGGGCTCCCGGCCCACCCGCAGAACCTCGTCCTCCAGATAGGGATTCTGATAGCGGGCGAAAATCTTCTCCACATAGGCGTGATGAACGTCGGGGTCGAAGCCGAATTCCCTGATGAGACCCTCACCGCTCTCGGAGATGGCGGCATGGACGATTGCGCCGATGGCGGGGTCCGCGACGCTTTCCTTGATGGTCTGATAGCCTTTCAGATAGCCCAGGTAGGCGCAGATGGCGTGGCCGCTGTTGAGGGTGAAGAGCTTGCGCTCCAGATAGGCCATGAGGTTGTCGGCAAAGGTCAGGCCGGGAATGTCGGGCTTCTCGCCCTTCCAGGCTGCGGACTCCACGTCCCACTCGCAGTAGCGCTCCACGGCGGCGTCCAGAATATTCTCAAAATTGGGCTTGGGGCAGATGCGGTCCACGGCGCAGTCGGCAAAGCCGACGCTGGCCTCCAGGAAGGCGGTCTCCTCCTCACTCAGGTGCTTGAGCACCTCGTTTTTCAGCCGGGTAGTGGTGCGCAGGCCGTTCTCACAGCAGACCACGTTCATGGGTGCGGTGTTTCCGGCGGCCTTCCGGGCCTGAATACCCGCCGCGATGGACTTGGCGATGATAGGCAGCACATTGGGCCCCACCGCCGTGGTGATGAGGTCGCACTGGGCCACCCGCTGGGCGAACTCCGGAGAGGTGGAGATCACGCCGTCCACGTGATCGATGGCGATCTCGCCGGGGTCGCTGTCCAGGATGTGGACGGTGTAGCCGTGGCCGCGGTTCAGCGCCTCGATAATGGGCTCCACCACGTCGGCGAAAGTGACATGCCAGCCCGCCTGGGAGAGAAGTGCTCCGATAAAGCCCCGGCCGATGTTGCCGGCTCCGATTTGGATTGCCTGTTTCATAGCTCCTCCTGATACAATGGCGTTTTGGAATTTTGCGGCGCGAGGCCGCTGCTGGGGGTAGTATACCATGTTCTTTCCATCTGGGCAAGGCGAAATCAAAAATGCT
This sequence comes from uncultured Oscillibacter sp., assembly GCA_910584075.1. Lineage (GTDB taxonomy): Bacteria > Bacillota > Clostridia > Oscillospirales > Oscillospiraceae > Oscillibacter. The sequence goes on along the minus strand of CAJTZI010000002.1, from coordinate 50,670 downwards.
TTTAATTGACTGAAACTGCTTAAAAAATAAGACTAAATTTGGCATTTCAATCACGGTGGAGGCTGTTTTCAATCAAAGAGGCAGGGCGCGCAGCGCACCCTGCCTTGCATTTTGGTCTGACGGCGTCAGACTGTGGCGTACTCCCCGTCCCAGATCACCTTCCGGAACTTCAGGGGGTCGGTATTTCCCTCGGTGGAGAACAGCAGTACCTGGCTGAACCGGTCCAGGCCGATGGACTCCCGCAGCTCCCGGTACCAGTCGTTTTCCATCAGTTCGGCGAGGAGGCCCATGCCCACCGCGCCGCTCTCGCCGGAGATTACCGTGGGGTCGCCCTTCACGGGCACCGCCAGCATCCGCATTCCCCGGGCGCTGACCCAGTCGGGGCAGGAGACGAAGGCGGAGACGTGGTTGCGCAGGATATCCCAGGAGATGGTGTTGGGCTCGCCGCAGGCCAGACCCGCCATGATGGTCCGGAGGTCGCCGGTGACCGCCCGGGGGCTGCCGTCCCCGGCCAGGGCGCCCTGGTAGAGGCAGTCCGCCGCCATGGCCTCCATGACGATGAACTTGGGGGGATCGTTGGGGAAGAGGTTGGTGAAATAGCCCACCACGGCTCCGGCCAGACTCCCCACGCCGGCCTGGATGAACACATGGGTGGGACGGTTCACGCCAACCTGCCGCAGCTGGTCGGCGGCCTCGCTTGCCATGGTGCCGTAGCCCTGCATAATCCAGGAGGGAATCTCCTCGTATCCGTCCCAGGCGGTGTCCTGGACAATGACGCCGTGCTCGGTCCGCTCGGCCTCGGCGGCGGCCAGACGGACGCAGTCGTCGTAGTTCAGCTCCTCAATGGTCACCTGGGCGCCCTCTTTGGCGATGTTGTCAAAACGGGGCTGGCTGCTGCCCTTGGGCATGTGGACCACCGCCTTCTGGCCCAGCTTGTGGGCCGCCCAGGCCACGCCCCGGCCGTGGTTGCCGTCGGTGGCGGTGAAGAAGGTGGCCTGGCCGAACTCCCGGCGGAAGGATTCGCTTGTCAGGTAGTCGTAGGTCATCTCGGACACGTCCCGTCCCATCTCCTGGGCGATGTACCGGGCCATGGCAAAGGAGCCGCCCAGCACCTTGAAGGCGTTGAGGCCGAAGCGGTGTGCCTCATTTTTCACAAACAGGCCGCCCAGGCCCAGATACGCGGCCATGCCGCTGAGCTGGTCCAGGGGGGTGATGGAGTACTGCGGGAAGCTGCTGTGGAAAAAGCGGGCCTTGGCCACGCTGGGCAGGGACATGACGCCCAGCTGCCGGTCGTCGCTTTTGGGCATATGGTTGACGGTCCACTTGATGGCCTCTTTCATGGTCGATTGCCTCCAGAAACAGTTATTTTGACGGGGGATCTCGTTTACTTCCAGGGACATGATACCACACAAAATAAAAAAAGCAAGACAAAATCTGAAAAATTTTTAGGGAAACTGAAAAAATGTCAGAAATGAAGGGGGGCGAAAACGAAAAGCGCGGATCAAAGCGGGAATGCCTGTGTGCAGACCTTCAACCGGATTTCCCGGCAGACTGAAAAAAGCCGCCGGTAAGCAGCGGCCTTTCTCTATCCAGCGGAAGACGGGGGATCGTGGTCCGACCCGGCAGGTTCGCTTTTTTCATATTTGGAATAGGATTCACCTGAGGGATTTTCCACCTTTGCGTATACCACACTCTGGTCGAGGGCGGAGGAATAGAGTTCAGTTCCTGCCGGGAGCGTGCTGGAGCAGAAATTCTCATGTGCCATTGGCTCATGCTGTGGAACAGCTTCCGTGATGGAACCGAGATAGGCGGCATCATCCGGGATCGCGGAAACGGTATGGCCGGTTCCGCAATAGATGGAGTCATTTACAAAAATCTGCGGGGGGTAATCCCAGCTTTGAGAAGCTGTTCTTTGGTTCGTAAGGTATGGTGCAAATGCGAGGACTCCGATCAAAGGGGGAGGATTATTAAATTTCAGTATTTCATATCTCTCTCAATCCTTCATAAACCGCTGGTGGAATGACGGGACAAGAGCCGTCCGCTCAGATACAGGCCGTTTGCTCAACAGGGGGATTTGAGCTTGCCGTCCATGAAGTCCAGCACCCGCTGGCACTGGGCCTCGTCGGTGATGAGGGCGGGACAGTAGTTGTTCACCTTGCCGGTGTAGACGTAGCAGGGGATCAGCTCCGAGGCGGCGCTCACCAGAGCGCCGTCCCTCACCGTCAGGGTCAGCTGGTAGATGAGGGTGCGGTTTTGGGGATACCGGCTGCCGCCGTAGCAGAAGTTCCCCAGAGAGTAGAGAATCTCCCTGTCCTTATAGATTTCCCTGGGCTGGAGCACGTGGGGATGGTTGCCCAGCACCAGGTCCGCCCCGGCGTCCACCAGGCGGCGGGAGGCCCGGACCTTCCAGGCCTCCGGCGTGTGAACGCCCTCTTTGCCCCCGTGGTAGAAGACGATCTGGAAGTCGGACTCCGCCTCCGCCGCCTGGAGCCGCTTGACGATGGAGACGGCCTGACCCTCGTTCCACAAGCCGTTGCAGATCACGGCGATGCGGAAACCGTTTTTTTCCAGGTAGAGGGGGTGGGTGTTGTCGCCGTACTGGAGCCCCGCGTCCGTGACGGCCTTGACCGTGTCCTTGTAGCCGCCGGCGCCGTAGTCGCCGGTGTGGTTGTTGGCCAGGGACACGGCCTCCACCCCGGAGGAGGTGAGGACGGCGGTATTCCTCGTGCCGCTGCGGAACCAGAAGGCGGGGTCCGTGGTCTTCTCCCGGGGGGGCAGGGTTCGGTCGGTGAGGACATTCTCCAGGTTCACGATGGTGAAGTCGTCCGCGTCAAAGATGGGCTTCACGTTTTGCAGGAAGTAGAACGGCTCCTGTTTCGCGGCGTAGTCCAGAAAGTTCCCCGCCGCCCGCTGGCCGTGGCCGGAGGCCAGCAGCATGTCCCCTGTGAAGGACAGCACAATGGTAAAAGCGCCGTCCTCCTCCGGCGGGAGCGATTCCTCCGGCTCTCCGGGCTCCTCCGCGGGAAACTCCTCCGCCGGGAGCTCCTTCAGGGGCACCTGCGGAAGGGGCTGGCGGAGGACTGCCGCCTTGACCGGCAGAGGCTCCGGCACCGCCGGGGCAGAGGGAGCTAGGACGGGGAGAACCGTCACCCAGAGAGCGGCCAGCAGGCCCGGCAGATATTTTAGATTCACATCCGTCCCTCCTTCCGCTGATGACATCTTCTATACTACTATACCATTTCGAACAGGAGAAGTCGAGAAAAATTTGGCAATTTACCAGGGGTTCTCCGGGGAAAAAAGATTTGACCTCCCGCCCCTCCGATGCTAAAATATCCAGAGAAGACCCAGCCGCCGGAGCGGCTGGAGAGACTGCCGCGGAGGAGGGATTTTTTGAAAAGTGTCAAGCCCGGCCGGGGACCGTCGGCCATGGGGGCGGTGGGGTCTGTCATTGGCGTGATCTTCGGCGTAATCTGGACCGGCGCGGCGGCCTCCGCGGATGCGCCCCCGTTCTTTCTGGCCTTCGGTGTGCTCTTTATCATCGTGGGGATCGTCCAGGCGCTCTATCATTATAAGAATGCCACGGGGGAGAACCGCTTCTCCGAGTTTGACATCACAGAGGACGGCGAGGAGCAGGACCCTCTGGACCGCCGGAGGCGGGGGGATTTGGGCCGGGAGGAGCCTGACGGCGCATATCGCTTCTGCCCCTACTGCGGCGCACGGTTCGGAGAGGGCTTCGTGTACTGCGCCAAGTGCGGCAGAGAGCTGCCGGAGATAGAATAGGAGGATTTCCATGAAGATCGGACTGCAATTTGCCATGCCGGTGGAGTTTCGGGCCCTGCCGGGGGCGGGGGCACTGGAGCCCTTTGACACCGTGTCCGGCGTGCCCTTTTTTGACCTGGGGGAGGGGTTGACAGCCTGCGTGGGCGGCGTCAGCAAGGTGAACGCCGCTATGGCGGCGGAGATTTTCTGTCTGAAATACGGCGTGGACCTGATTTTGAACGCCGGCATCGCCGGCTGCGCCACGGACCTGCCCACCGGCACGCTTGTGGCGGTCCGGGAGTTTGTCCAGCACGACGTGGACACCTCCGGCGCGGGAGACCCCCTGGGGATGGTCTCCACCGTGAACCGGACGGAGTTTCCCACCTGGGCTCCAGAGCGGTGCGCGGCGCTGCTGCGGACCTTGGGCTGTGAGCCGGTTTTGGGCCGGGTGGCCACCGGGGACTGGTTCGCCGTCAAGGGAGAGCGTTCCGCCTGGGTCCGGGACACCTTCCATCCGGACCTGGTGGAGATGGAGGGCTGTGCCATCGCCCAGGTGTGCCTGCGGAACGGCACGCGGTTCGTGTCTTTGAAATCCGTGTCGGACCACCTGTTCTATGACAGCCAGATGGAGGAGTATTTTGATTATACCCAGGCGCTGGAGAACCTGGGCAGGGTGGTCCTGCCCTTCGCCAGATTACTGCAAAAGGAGGAGGCATAATATGGAACGCATCGCCAGTTTTACCGTGGACCACGACAAGCTCCGGCCGGGGCTCTACCTCTCCCGCCGGGACGGGAACGTGGTGACCTTTGACCTGCGGTTCAAAAAGCCCAACACCGGGGACCTTCTGACCAACGCCGAGATGCACTCGGCGGAGCACCTGATCGCCACGCTTTTGCGGAATTCCAAAGAGAAGGACGCCGTGGTCTACTTCGGCCCCATGGGGTGCCAGACCGGGTTTTACTTCCTGTTCGACGGCAGCCTGCTCTCCCTGGAGGGAGCCGTGGAGCTTTTGAAGGAGGTCTTCGCCGCCGCCGGGGAGTTCCAGGGGGAGATGCCCGGCAAGAGCGCCAGAGAGTGCGGCAACTACATCAATCTGGACGTGGAGACCGGCCGGGCCGTCTGCGGATTTTATGGGGCCCTCATCGCGGACTGGACGGTGGAGCTGCTGTCCTACGATTGAGAACCGGAGGAATGGTTATGTCGGAAGAGAACAGGAAGAACGGGAGACGCTATGGGATCATCGCCGCCTGCGGCTTGCTGGCACTGGCGGTGATTGCCGGGGCATATTGGGTGGGCCGGTCCGCGGGGGCCGGCGGGGACGTGGGGGAGGAGACGGCGAAGTCTGCCGCCTTGAGCCATGCCGGGGTTGCTGAAAGCGATCTCTCCCGCTACGAGATTGCCCGGGACGAGGAGAGCGGAGCTCCGGTCTACGAGGTGGAATTCACGGCGGACGGCGTTGCCTACGACTACGTGGTCAGCGCCGCCACCGGCAGCATTGTGAAGTTCAGCCGGGACGCGGAGGAGACTGTCCCGCCGCCGGAGGTGAAGACCCCGGTGCCGGAGGGCGGGGACATCGGCGAGACACAGGCCTGGGAGATCGCCTACGCCCACGCGGGCGTCACGGCGGAGGCCGCCGCCGCGCTTCCGGCAGAGCGGGATTATGAAAACGGCGTGCCGGTCTACGAGGTGAGGTTTTCCTCCGGCGGGTATGCGTACGACTATGAAATCAGCGCCGTTGATGGCAGCGTGGTGAAGTTTGAGAAAGAGGCGGCGTCTGGAAGCGCGCCCTCCCGGACGCCCGCCGGAGACACTGCCGGAAAACCCAAGCAGACGCCCGCCCCCTCCGGCACCGGGGACATCGGCGAGGCCCGGGCCAAAGAGATTGCCCTCAGCCACGCCGGCGTGACGGCGGACAGTGTGGCCGGCTATCGGTGGGAGCGGGACTACGACGACGGCATCCTGGTCTACGAGCTGGAGTTCTTCTCCGGCGGGTATGAGTACGACTATGAGATCAACGCCGCGGACGGCAGCGTAGTGAAATTTGAGAAGGAGGCCGGCGGCGTCACGGCCGCCGCCCAGGGCGCGTCTGCCGCTCCTCCGGCCTACATCGGCGAGGCCCGGGCCAAGGAGATCGCCTTCGGCCACGCCGGCCTTGCGGCAGACGCCGCGGCCCGCTGCGCCGTGGAGCTGGACCACCATGACAGCCAGGCCGGCCATCACGGCGCGGGCTGCTGTGAGTATGAGATCGACTTCAAGTCCGGCGGGTACGAGTACAAGTATACGGTGGACGCCGTCACCGGGGAGATTTTGGAGTTTGAGCAGGAGCTGGACGACTGACAGTTTTTTTTGCAAAAATTCTCCGAAAACCGTTGACTTTTCCAAATCCCGCTGATATACTTGACAAGCCGCTTTGAATGGGTCTTGAAAAGTGTCTCCGGACCACCCCCGACAGCGAGCCCGTAATGAAGGAGTTGAAACAAGCATGAACGCAATCATCGTGACCGGCGGCAAGCAGTACAAGGTGGCCGAGGGCGACGTGGTCTACATCGAGAAGCTGGACCAGGAAGCCGGCGACACCGTGAAGTTTGACCAGGTCCTGGCCGTCATCGACGGGGAGAAGGCCACCTTCGGCGCTCCCACCGTGGCGGGCGCCTCCGTGGAGGCCACCGTGGTGAAAAACGGCAAGGGCAAGAAGATCCGCATCTTCAAGTACAATCCCAAGAAGGGCTACCGCAAGCGTCAGGGCCATCGCCAGCCTTACACCAAGGTTGAGATCGCCAAGATCTCCGTCTGAGCATGACCACTGTCACCTTCCGCGTGGAGGACAGCCGGATTACCGGCTTTGACTGCCGGGGCCACAGCGGCTACGCCGAGGCGGGAGCGGACATCGTCTGCGCCGCCGTCACCAGCGCCATCCGCCTGGTGGAGGCCACTGTCAACGACGTGCTGGGCCTTGCGGCGTCTGTGAAGGTACGGGAGAGGGACGCGTCCGTCTCCCTGCGTCTGCCCGGCGGCCTCGCACCCGCAGCGGAGAGCGCCTGCCAGGCGCTTTTGACGGGTCTGATGGTCTACTTCACGGAGCTCCACGACGAGTACCCGGAAAATATTGAAGTTCTGGAGGATGAATCAATCCTCCCCATCTAAAAAACGAAGAAAGGATGGTCCGTTATCATGATTCGTATTGGTCTTCAGTTCTTCGCCCACAAAAAGGGCGGCGGCTCCACCAAGAACGGCCGTGACTCCAAGGCCAAGCGCCTTGGGCCCAAGCGCGCCGACGGTCAGTTCGTCAAGGCCGGAAATATCCTGGTCCGCCAGCGCGGCACCCACATCCACCCCGGTGTGAACGTGGGAATCGGCACCGACGACACTCTGTTCGCCAAGGCGGACGGCGTGCTCCGTTTTGAGCGGCTGGGCAAGGATCGCAAGCAGGCCTGCGTGTACGAGGCTGAATAAGAACACGCTGAGGGGCTCGGACGGTGTCCGGGCCCCTTGTGTTTGGCTTGGCCCTGGGAAACCGTTCTATTGACGGCTCCCTATATTTCAGCTAAAATAGAACAGAATATAGCCAGCTTGCTGTGCGCGGTTTCATAGGAAACGCGGATGTGCGCCGGTTGAAAAGGAGGTTTGACTCCTTTTCAACTGTGCTGACCATATTACAGGAAACAACACAGTTCAGATAAACACAGAGGAGGTGCCCCTATGGCGGCTTCATTTATCGACAAGGCCCGCATCACGGTCCAGGCCGGCAGCGGCGGCAACGGCGTGGTGGCCTTCCACCGGGAGAAATATGTGGCGGCCGGCGGCCCCGACGGCGGCGACGGCGGCCGGGGCGGCTCCATCATTCTGGTGGTGGATGACAATATGTCCACCCTGATGGACTTCCGGTACAAGCGCAAATATGTGGCCGGAACCGGCGGCGACGGACAGGGCAAGCGGAAGTCCGGCAGGGACGGGGAGGACCTGGTAATCCGGGTGCCCCGGGGCACATTGGTGCGGGACGCGGAGACCAATGAGATCATCAAGGATATGTCGGGTAAAGAGCCCTTCACACTCTGCAAAGGCGGCCGGGGCGGCTGGGGGAACATGCACTTTGCCACGCCCACCCGGCAGGTGCCCCGGTTCGCCAAGGCGGGCCTTCCCGGGGAGAGCCACGATGTGATTTTGGAGCTGAAGCTCCTGGCGGACGTGGGTCTCATCGGCTTCCCCAACGTGGGCAAGTCCACGCTGCTGTCCGTGGTTTCCAAGGCCCAGCCCAAGATCGCCAACTACCACTTCACCACCCTGTACCCCAACCTGGGCGTGGTGTGGGTGGACGAGGGTGTCAGCTTCGTCATGGCGGACATTCCCGGTATCATTGAAGGGGCCAGCGGCGGCGCAGGCCTGGGCCACGATTTCCTGCGCCACATCGACCGCTGCCGACTGCTGGTCCACATGGTGGATGTCTCCGGCAGCGAGGGCCGGGACCCGGTGGCGGACTTCGACGCCATCAACGAGGAGCTGCGGCAGTACAGCCCGGAGCTGGCGGAGCGGCCACAGATTGTCGCCGCCAACAAGGTGGACATCATGGAGGAGCCGGAGAATCTGGAGCGGCTCCGGGCCCATGTGGAGGCAAAGGGCTTTACACTTCTTGAGATCTCGGCGGCGGCCCACCAGGGCACCAGGCAGCTGGTGGGTAAGGCGGCGGAGATGCTGTCCGTTCTGCCCCCGGTGACGGTGTACGAGCCGGAGTATGTACCCAGGACTCCGGCGGTGGACAGCTCCGCCCCCCTGGACATCCGCCGCAGCGACGACGGCACCTGGCTGGTGGACGGCCCCTGGCTCCAGCGGCTTATGGGCAACGTCAACTTTGCCGATTACGAGAGCCGCATGTGGTTCGACAAGACGCTGCGGGAGTCCGGCCTCTTCCAACGGCTGGAGGAGATGGGTATTCAGGACGGGGATACGGTCTCCATGTACGACTGGGAGTTTGAGTATCAGCGATAAAAAGAGAGGAGGCGGACCCTGTGTGGGTCCGCCTCCTCTCTTTTTGGAAAGATCAGTCAGATCGTTGGGCTCCGTCCAAGGCCGCGGGAGTGCCGCCCTCATACCCCGCCAGGGCTTTGTCGAAACCCGCCGCCTTCTGAAAAGGGCCTTGATTAATTCCTTTTCAAAATCCCTGCGTTCAGTTCAGCGTATCCGCCGCCTGGGCGAAGAGCACCGCAATGCGCTCTGCGGCGGCGGGGCAGGTCTTGAGCTCCGGGTCGGCGGCCAGCAGCTCCTCCGCCGCCGTCTGGGCCTCCTTCAAAAGGCTGGCGTCACAGCCGATGTCGGCAATCCGCAGCCCCGGCAATCCGTGCTGCCGTTGGCCGAAGAAGTCCCCGGGGCCCCGGAGCCGCAGGTCCTCCTCGGCGATTTTGAATCCATCGGAGGTCTTTGTCATCACCTTCAGCCGCTGCCGGGTCTCCTCATTCCGGTTGTCGGAGACCAGCACACAGTAGGACTGATGCTGTCCCCGGCCCACCCGGCCCCGCAGCTGGTGGAGCTGGCTGAGGCCGAAGCGCTCCGCGTTTTCGATGATCATCAGCGAGGCGTTGGGCACATCCACCCCCACCTCGATGACAGTGGTGGATACCAGAATGTCCGATTCGTGGGCGGCGAAGGCGGACATCACCGCCTCCTTCTCCCTGGGCTTCATCTTCCCGTGGACAAAGGCGATCCGCAGATCCGGCAGGGTCTGGGTCTGGAGCATCCGGGCGTACTCCGTCACAGCCTTGCGCTCGTCGGGGGCCTCGTCGCTCTCCGATACCATGGGGCAGACCACATAGGCCTGCCGTCCCTCCGACACCTGCTTGCGGATGAAGCCGTACAGCCGGGGATGGTAGCTGCCGGGGACGGCGTAGGTCTCCACCGCCCGCCGCCCGGGAGGCAGCTGGTCGATGACCGACACGTCCAGATCCCCGTACAGGATCAGAGCCAGAGTCCGGGGAATGGGGGTGGCGGACATGACCAGGGTGTGGGGATGGCGGCCCTTGGCGATCAGAGCCGCCCGCTGGCCCACGCCGAAGCGGTGCTGCTCGTCCGTCACCACCAGGCCCAGGTCCGCGTACTCCACCGAGCCGGTGATCAGGGCGTGGGTGCCTGTCACAAAATCGATCTCCCCTGCCGCCAGCTGGGCGGCGATGGATTTTTTCGTCTTGGCGGGGGTGGAGCCGGTGAGCAGGGCGCACCGGATGCCCAGGGGCTCCAGCAGGGGAGCCAGACCCCTGTGGTGCTGCTGGGCCAGAATCTCCGTGGGGGCCATCAGCGCCGCCTGACGGCCGTTCTTCACGGCGAAGTAGACGCAGGCGGCGGCCACCATGGTCTTGCCGGAGCCCACGTCCCCCTGGCACAGCCGGTTCATGGGTGCGCCGGAGACCATGTCCCCCAGGGCCTCCTCCACGCACCGCCTCTGGGCGGCGGTCAGGGTGAAGGGGAGCGCGTTGTAAAAGACGTCCATGTCCACCGGGGCGCAGGGGGGGACGGATACCGTCACCCGGCGCCGGCGCAGCCGCTGGAGACCGATGGCGAAGAGGAACAGCTCCTCAAAGGCCAGCCGGCGCCGGCTGAGGTCCAGGGCCTCCGGCGAGGTGGGAAAGTGGATGTTTTCAAAGGCAAAGCCAGCGTGGCAGAGCTGGTGGTCCCGGCGGACGCTGTCCGGCAGAATGTCCGGCAGGATCGCGGCGCAGTCATCCAGCCCTTGGCGGATGGACCGCCGCAGCACCAGCTGGCTGACCCCGGCGGTGAGGGGATACACGGGCACGATGCGCCCTGTGACCTCCCGCCGCCCCTCCGGCTCCACCACGGGGGAGGCCATCTTCCGGTGGGCGCCCCGGCCCTCGGCCCTGCCGTAAAAGACGCAGGTTTCTCCGGGGCGGAGATTGTTTTTCAGCCAGGTCTGGTTGAAGAAGGTGACGTCCAGGACCCCGGTCTCGTCTACCGCCCGGAGCTTGATCAGGTCCATTCCCTTTCGGATGTGGGTGACGGTGGGGGCGGATGCGATCATGGCCGCGCAGCAGGTGGGCGCGTCCTCCGGCAGCTCCGCGATGGGGCGGAGGACCGTCCGGTCCTCGTATCGCCGGGGAAACCAGGAGATCAGGTCCCGCAGGGTGCGGATGTCCAGCTTCCCCAGGGCTTTGGCCCGCTGTTCGCCGATGCCCTTGATATACCGCACATCCGTGGTCAGGTCCGCCATGGCGATTCCCCCTTTCCGAAAAGCTCTGCCTCCATTATAATCAGATTTTGGAAACTTGCAAACAGGTTTGTAACGAAAACCCAAATTCTCCGTCCTATGGACAAAGGAGGTGAGGAGATGCCCGACTTTGAGGAGGTCTACCGGCTGTATTTCGCCGACGTGTACAGATATATCCTGGCTCTGAGCCGGGACGGGGCTGTGGCGGAGGAGATCACCCAGGAGACCTTTTTCCGGGCCCTGGCCACCATCGGCACCTTCCGGGGAGAGTGCCAGCTGCGGGTGTGGCTGTGCCAGATCGCCCGGAACCTGTACACGGATCTCTGCCGGGAGCGGCGGCGGTTCCGGGACAGCCCCGCGGAGGCGGCGGACGGCGGCATTGAGGAGGGGTTCACCGACCGGGACACCGCCCGGCGTCTCCACATCCTGCTCCACGCCCTGCCGGAGCCCTACAAGGAGGTGTTCTCTCTGCGAACCTTCGGGGAGCTGTCCTTCGCGAACATCGGGGCGCTGTTCCAAAAGAGCGAGAGCTGGGCCCGGGTGACCTACTTCCGGGCCCAGGGAAAATTGAAGGAGGGATTGGATGAACTGTAAAATCGTACAGGACCTGCTGCCGTTGTACCACGACGGCGTGTGCTCGGAGGAGAGCCGGAGGGCGGTGAAGGAGCACCTGGCGGACTGCGGGTCCTGCCGCCAGGCGCTGGAAGACATGGACGCGCCCCTGCCGGCGGCGGAGAAGAAGGCGGAAGAGGACACGGCGGTGGTGGAGAGGATCGCCCAGGAGTGGCGGCGGCTCTGGCGGCGTGCGCTTCTGACGGGCGCCGTTGTTGTGGCGGCGCTGAGCCTGGGTGGGTTTGCCATCTGGTACTCCGTGACCCAGTGTAAGGTTCCCATGGACAGCGGAGACTATGCCTGCCTGAACACCTGCGTGCTGGAGAGCGGCGAGATCTGCGTGGAGGCGGGGCTGAACAGGGCGTGCCGGAATACCATATATTTTGAAAAGGAAGAGGACGGCCATCATCTCTCCATTCACCGCCCGCTTTTGCCGCTGAACATCTTTCTCAGCAGAAGCGATTTGATGTTCCCGGAGGATTTGGCAGTCATCCGGTGGAAATTTGACCCCAGGTACTATTCCAGCGGCAGGCCGGAGAACGTGTATTTCGGTGAGGGAGAGGACTCCATCCTGCTGTGGAGTAAAGAGGACGGGTATGCGGTGCCTGCCGCCACGGAGGCGGAGGAGGCCTTCTGGAGCGACTGGTCCCCCGGTCACGTCTATTGACCCCGAAATCATCCCCCCGTCCCCGCAGCCTTCAGGAGTGGAGGGGGGTGTGCGGGGGGAACGAAGGCCCCCCGCGCGATTCAAATCATCCGCCCGCAGGCGACCGGTTTTGCCACAGGCAAAACCGCCCCCAAGCCCGGACTGCCGGGCTTGGGGAACGAAGGTTCCCCCTGCGCCATTTCAATCCATGATACATAAAAGACCCCCGGGCCACAAGCCCGGGGGTCTTTTATGTATCCCTCTTATTCCTCGGGGACGATGGCGCCGTTGGGGCAGGTGTCGCAGCAGGAACCGCAGTCCAGGCAGGCGGCAGCGTCGATGACGTAAGCGTCATCGCCCTGGCTGATGGCGCCGGCGGGGCAGGCGTCCGCGCAGGAACCGCAGCTGACGCATGCAGAAGTAATCTTGTAGGCCATGGGAAGCACCTCCATTAAAATTGTATCCTCATTGTAGCATAGAATTTCAAAAAAGCAAGAGGAATGTTAAAACCGTAACGGGAAATTTTTGAAAAATCCCGAAAACTACTCAAAAAATGGTTTGCCAGAACTAACCGTTCATAATTTGTTTTCAAAATGGTCAAAGAAAGTCAAAAATAACCTCTTGACTTTTGCGCCCTCCGTGGTATACTGACAGCAGAACAAAGGTTAAAGAAAGTCAAAGTCAAAATAAACGTTACGGAAAGAGATGGTGTCCCATGGGAATTACCGATCTGATCGCCGGCTTCCTCCAGGACTGCCTGGACGAGGCGGAGAACGGCGTGCTGGAGGTCCAGCGCAGCGATCTGGCCCAGCGGTTCAACTGCGTGCCCAGCCAGATCAACTATGTGATGAGCACCCGGTTTTCCCCGGAGCGGGGCTACATTGTGGAGAGCCGCCGGGGGGGCAACGGGTACATCCGCATCACCCGGGTGCGGGTGGACCGGGAGACGCTTTTGATGCACGTCATCAACTCTTTGGGAGAGGCGGTGGATCTGCCCTCCGCCCGGGCGATTCTGGGTAATCTGGCCCAGTCCGGAGCGGTGGAGGAGGAGATCTGCCGGGCCCTGGCGGCGGCGGTGGGCGACAAGGCCCTTGCCGCCGTGCCCCGGGAGCTGCGGGACCAGGTCCGCGCCGCCATCATGAAGCAGGTCCTCATCTTGCAGGTCTAGCGCCTGCCGGTTGGGATTATCTGAACGGTATCAAAATATATTTGGATATAACAGGAGGTATTTGATTATGAAATGCGAGAATTGCGGTAAGAATGAAGTTACCTTTGTCTACCAGAGCAACATCAACGGCCATGTGGAGGAGAAGCACCTTTGCGCGGAGTGCGCGGAGAAGCTGGGCTACACCCAGCGGGTGGCGGCCCAGCGCCAGAAGATGATGCAGGGCTTCAACAGCTTTTTCAGCGGAGGCGTTCTGGAGGACTTCTTCTCCCCCATGCCCAGTCTTCTGAACCGGCGGGGCTGGCTGCTGGAGGACCCCTTTGACGATTTCTTTGCCGATATGCCAGCCCTGGGTCCGGCGAGGCAGGAGACGCCCAGGGAGGAGAAACGGGATGATCTGGTGGACCGGGAGGATCAGGGCCGCTTTGCCCGGATGCGGCAGATGAACGCCCTGCGGATGGAGATGAAAAAGGCCGTCCGCCAGGAGGATTTTGAGCGGGCCGCCCAGCTGCGGGATCAGATCCGCGCCCTGGAGGCGGAGCACAAGGAGGATGGAGGAGCTCAGTGAGCTGTTCCAACATGGAGGAAAGGAAGATCAAAGATCATGAATGAGAATAAATTCACACCCAGGGCCGAGGCGGCCCTGCGGCTGAGCCAGGAGGCAGCGGGAGACCTGGGCCACGGATACGTGGGCACGGAACACCTGCTGCTGGGTCTCCTCCGGGAGGAGGACGGCGCGGCCCACGATGTCCTGGCCGAGGCGGGCCTCACCGCCGGTATGGTGGTGGAGATCATCAAAAAGAGCGTGGGCGCGGGCCTGCCCGGCGGCAATCCTGCCCAGGGCCTGACACCCCGGGCCAAGCGGGTGGTGGAGATCGCCATGGAGGACTCCATCCGGGGCGGCTGCAATTATATCGGCACGGAGCACCTGCTGGCAGGCATCCTGCGGGAGGGCAATAACATGGCCGTCCGCATCCTGCGCACCGCCGGGGTGGATGCCCGGGGGCTGTACAGCGCCCTGATGCGCAAGCTCAGCGAGCAGCCCCGGAGCAAGGCTGGGGAGGCCAAGGGCGCCGCTCCCCGGGAGGAGAAGGGGAAAAATTTGCGGGAGTTTACCCGGGATCTGACCGCCGACGCCCGGGCGGGCCGCCTGGACCCCGTGATCGGCCGGGATGAGGAGATCCAGCGGATGATCCAGATTCTCTCCCGCCGCACCAAGAACAACCCCTGCCTGATCGGTGAGCCCGGTGTGGGCAAGACCGCCCTGGCGGAGGGGCTGGCCCGGAAAATCGTCCTGGGAGACGTGCCCGAGGACCTGTTGGACAAGCGCATCCTCTCTCTGGATCTCAGCGGCATGGTGGCCGGCACCAAGTACCGGGGCGAGTTTGAAGAGCGGATCAAAAAGACGCTGGAGGAGGTGAAGCGCTCCGGAGACGTGATCCTCTTCATCGATGAGCTCCATACCATCGTGGGTGCCGGCAGCGCCGAGGGCGCCGTGGACGCCGCCAACATCATCAAGCCCGCTCTGGGCCGGGGGGAGATCCGGGTCGTCGGCGCCACGACTCTGAACGAGTACCGCAGATATATTGAAAAGGACGCCGCCCTGGAGCGCCGGTTCCAGCCGGTGCAGGTGGGGGAGCCCTCCAGGGAGGCCTCTCTGGAGATCTTGAAGGGCCTGCGGGAGAAGTACGAGCAGCACCACAAGCTCCAGATCACCGACGAGGCCCTGGACGCCGCCGTCAACCTCTCCGCCCGGTATATCAACGACCGCTTCCTGCCGGACAAGGCCATCGACCTGATGGACGAGGCCGCCAGCCGGGTGCGGATGGAGACGGAGGAGCCCTCTGAGGAGCTCAAGAGCCTGGAGGAGAAGATCGCCGCCCTGACCAAGGACAAGGAGGCCGCAATACAGCGGCAGGACTATGAGACTGCCGCCCAGCTGCGGGACATTGAGCGGAACTATCAGGAGCAGGTGGACCTGGAGCGGGACAAGCGCAAAAAGAGCAGCGCAGAGCACCGCCCCGTCACCGCCGAGGACATCGCCGCCGTGGTCTCCGGCTGGACGGGCATCCCCGTCACCCGCATGACCGAGGACGAGGGACAGCGTCTTTTGCGGATGGAGGAGAAGCTTCATGAGCGGGTGGTGGGCCAGGATGAGGCCGTCCAGGCCGTGGCCCGGGCCATCCGCCGGGGCCGGGTGGGTCTGAAGGACCCCAAACGCCCCACCGGCTCCTTCCTGTTCCTGGGTCCCACAGGCGTGGGCAAGACGGAGCTGTGCAAGTCCCTGGCGGAGGCCATGTTCGGCGACGAGACCGCTATGGTCCGCATCGACATGTCCGAGTATATGGAGCGGCACACGGTCTCCCGCCTCATCGGCTCCCCCCCGGGCTATGTGGGCCACGAGGAGGGCGGGCAGCTTACCGAGAAGGTTCGCCGCAAGCCCTACTCCGTGATTCTCTTCGACGAGATCGAAAAGGCCCACGAGGATGTGTGGAACGTGCTGCTCCAGATTCTGGACGACGGCCGCATCACCGACTCCCAGGGCCGCACCGTGGACTTCAAGAACGCGGTGATCGTCATGACCAGCAATATCGGCGCCAAGCGCCTCACCGCCGCCAGCGGCAGGCTGGGCTTTTCCGCCGGCACAGAGGATGTTTCCAAAGACGCGGAGCGCCAGTTCCGTGACGCCCAGGAGGCGGTGCTGGGAGAGCTGCGCCAGACCTTCCGCCCGGAGTTTTTGAACCGGATTGACGACATCATTGTCTTCCGCGCCCTGACGGAGGAGGACATCCGGGAGGTGGCCCGCAGGATGCTGGGCGCCGTCTCCGCCCGGATGGAGGCCATGGGCGTCCGCCTGGACGCCAGCGCGGAGGCCGTGGCGGAGCTGGCCCGGAAGGGCTTTGATCCCAAGTACGGCGCACGGCCTCTGCGGCGGGCCATCCAGAGCCGGGTGGAGGACGCCGTGGCCGAAAAGCTCCTGGACGGCACCTTGAAGGCCGGGGATACGGCAAAGCTCACCGTGGAGGACGAGAAGCTCCTGGTGACCAAGTAAGCGAACGGGCCGGAGGCATACGCCTTCGGCCCGTTGTTCAATGGTACCGGACAAATACCCAGTAATCCGGCCCCTTCAGTCCGCTCCAGTAGTGGGGCAGCAGCAGGATGTCCGGCTCCGCCGGATTGGCCAGTGCCGGCTGCCCCGGCTGTCTATGGCTGCGGCTGGGGCCGCAGCGTCGCCGGGGCGTACAGCGGATAGCTGCCGCCGCTCCAGACTCTTTGGCACTCCACATAGAGGGTGCCGTCATAGCCGGGCTTGGCGTAGAGCGTATGACCTCCGTAGCCGAATTCCCAATTGACTTCAAGTTCCCGGTCGGGGAGGCGGTCAGGGTCGGATGCGGGGACCAGCGTTCCCACCGGCTTATAGCCGGCGGGAAGGGTCATGACGGCATTATGGGCGGGATACTGTCCGGGGTCCAGATAATAGAGCTGTCCATCGTAGAAGAGAGCAGAGGTCAGCAACCGCTTGTCCGCCACAAAACGCACCCATTCCTCCTCGAACCACTCCGTGGTCATCAGCACATAGAGGACGCCGGGGTGGCCCTCCGGGTCCGCGTAGACGGTGCCGGACACCTGGCCGATGTCGGCGTAGAGCCACAGGTCTTCCGAGGTCTCCTCCGCAGTGACGCCCGCCAGGGGGCCCAGCTCCGTCCACTGCGCAATGGTCTCCGGCGGCTCCCCGATGGGGCGGCCCGGAGCGCCCACCCGGTTCCAGGCGTAGGCCGTGCCCTGCCAGTACAGCAGGGGCTGGGAGATCTCCCCGAAGAAGGGGGCGCATCCGACGGGACCGTCCTCCCCGCCGGAGGGAGAGGCACCGGGGGCCTCGGGGGCCGAGGCGGAGACGTCCCCGGAGGCGTCGACGCCGTTCTCCGCGGGGGAGGCGGGCCGGGTTCTGGCCATCAGCAGCGCCAGGCACAGACACGCCGCCAGGGCCGCCGCCCAGGGCCATCTGCGCCGGCGGGAGACGCCCGCCGGCGCGGCCTCCCGGATGAAGTCCCCCCGGATATCCCCTATGGCATGTAAAAGCCGTTCCGCGCTCATACTGTGAATCCCTCCCGCTCCAGGTGCTCCCGCAGGGCCGCGCGCAGGCGGAAGAGGATGGAGGCCGCGGTGTTCTTCTCCATCCCGTGCATCGCCGCCAGCTTCTCCACGGAGCAGAGGTACCAGTACCGCTGGACAAAGATCACCCGCTTCTCCCGGGGCAGTGCCTCCAGAAACCGGTTCAGGCTCTCCGTCAGGTCCCGGGCCTCTGCCTCCCGCTCCGGGCAGCTGGCGGCGGGGAGGCACTCCTCCAGCTCACTGAGGGCCAGCTCTGTCTGTCCGCCGCCCCGCTTCTGAGCCCGCAGGGTCCGCCAGCGGTCCAGAGAGAGGTTGCGGGTCAGCTTGCCCAGGAAGGTGTCCAGCCGGGACGGGCGGCGGGGCGGCATGGCCTCCCAGGCCCGGAGCCACGTGTCGTTGACGCACTCTGCCGCATCCTCCCGGCTTTCCAGAATCCCCAGGGCGATGGCGCGGCAGTAGCCGCCGTATTTCTGCTCGCTCTCCGCCAGCGCCGCCTCGTCCCTGGCCCAGTACAGCGCCACGATCTGCGTGTCGTCCATGCTCCGCACCTCCTTTTCCCTCTACACGGAAAAAGTCTCCGCGCATTGCATAAATTATAACATATTTTCCGGCCCTGGCAAATTTTCTGTATCATAGGGAAAACTTGATTTGTTCATACTTTTCCTGTATCATAATATTCAATCGTAAGAACAGAGAGAGAAAAGGAGCGATGACATGCCATTTTCATTCAACTTTGACCCCAGCGCCTTCGGCGGCGGCTTCAACCCCGGCGGTGCCCAGGGGGGCGGCTTTACCCCGCCGCAGCCCAGGCCCCGGAAGCCCCGCAAGGCCATCGGCAACGCCTTTACCCGCACCCTTCTGAACGCTGCGGTGACGCTGGTGTTCGGCGCGGTGTACTTCTACCTGGAGCTGCCCGCCCTGAACCCCCACGCCGAGGAGTTCTACGTCTTCGTCTTTTTGCTGTGTGCGGTGTACTGCGTGTGCGCCGTGTTCACCTCCGGCTTCCAGGGGGAAGGGGTCAAGGGGTACTTCGGCTTTGTGAAAAGGCAGTGTACCGTGCCCTTCCTGGTGTTCCTGGCCCTGATCGCCGCCATTGCAGTCGGCTCCCTCACCAGCTGGGTGGTGCTGCGGGCGGGGGCGTACAGCGAGCTTTTGCCCCTGGACACCGGCGACTTCACCGCCGAGGTGGAGGAGATCAGCTACGACCAGATCCCCATGCTGGACGCTGACTCCGCCTCCCGCCTGGGGGCCCGGAAGCTGGGCGAGCTGGCGGATATGGTGTCCCAGTTTGAGATTCTGCCCACCTACACCCAGATCAACTACCAGGGCCGCCCGGTGCGGGTCACCTCTCTGCGCTACGGCGACCTCGTCAAGTGGTTCACCAACCGCGCGGACGGCCTGCCCGCCTATCTCATCATCGACATGGTGAGCCAGGAGGCGGAGGTGGTCCGACTGGAGGAGGGCATGAAGTACACCACTGCCGAGCACTTCGGCCGCAATCTCTACCGCCACCTGCGGTTCCACTACCCCGTCATGATGTTCGCCGAGCCGGTCTTTGAGATCGACGAGGAGGGCACCCCCTACTGGGTCTGCTCCCGGATTGTGAAGACCATCGGCCTTTTCGGCGGCACGGACGTAAAGGGCGCGGTGCTGGTGAACGCCGTCACCGGCGAGAGCGCCTACTACGAGGAGGTTCCCAATTGGGTGGACCGGGTCTACTCCTACGACATCATCATGCAGCAGTACGACTTCTACGGCATGTACCACAACGGCTTCATCAACTCCATCTTCGGCCAGCGGGACGTGACGGTGACCACCGAGGGCTGGAACTATATCGCCATCGACGACGATGTATATATGTACACCGGCGTCACCTCTGTCACCTCCGACCAGTCCAACATCGGCTTTATCCTCTCCAACCAGCGGACCAAGGAGACCAAGTTCTACCCCTGCGCCGGCGCAACGGAGTACTCCGCCATGGCTTCCGCCCAGAGCCAGGTCCAGCAGATGCGCTACGAGGCCACATTCCCCCTGCTCTTGAACATCGCCGACCAGCCCACCTACTTTATGGCGCTGAAGGGTGAGGACGGCCTGGTGAAGATGTTCGCCATGGTCAACGTGCAGCAGTACGACATCGTCTCCACCGGCAGTACGGTTGCCGAGTGCGAGATCAACTACCGCCAGACCCTGGCGCACCGGGGATTGATTGACGCGGGAGACGCGGACATCGACGCGCCCCATGAGACCGACGCCCTGACGGAGACGGTGGAGGGCGTCATCGATGACATCCGCTCCGCCGTGATCAACGGCACCACCCAGTATTTCATCCGGCTGGAGGATGGGAAGGACTATGGCTACTTCCAGCTCAGCGCCGCCGACGTGCCCCTGGCAGTGCTGCTGAACGCGGGCGACCGGGTGGAGATCTCCTACTACCCGGCGGCCGGAGGCGTGGCCCAGCCGGCCTCGGATGTCAGGCTGCTGGAGGCGGATAGGACGCAGGCCACCCCGCCCACGCAGGTTATACCCTACGATGAGGTCGCCCCAGACCAGCCGGAGGGACCGAAATTTCTGGAGAACGAAAACTGAATCCTTGAATAAGCGGCAGGGGCTCCGGCTTTTCACCGGAGCCCCTGCCGCTTGACAGCCTCCCGCCGGTCCGTTATACTGTGCCCCATATAAAGGAGTGTGACCGTATGGAACTGACATGGAACACCGCCCTCTCCGGCGTGGAGACCTCCGGCATCCGCCGCTTCACCGCTTTGGCCCGGGCCACCCCGGGGGCCTGCACCCTCACCATCGGAGAACCGGACCTGGACACCCCCGCCCCCATCCGAGCGGCAGCGCAGGCGTCCCTGGCGGAAGGGGACACCCACTACCCGCCCAACAACGGCCAGCCCTGGCTGCTGGAGGCCCTGTCCCAATATGAGGAGCGGGCCCACGGCCTCCGCTACGCCCCCGACGAGATCATCGTCACCGCCGGGGCCACCGAGGCCATTTTCATCGCCCTCTCCGCCATTTTGAACCCCGGGGACGAGGTTGTCATTCCCACCCCGGCGTATAGCCTCTATGCCTCTGTCACAATGCTCTGCCGGGGCGTACCCGTGGCCCTGCCAACGGAGGACAGCGGTTTTCAAATCGATCCCGCCGCCCTGGCGGCTGCTGTCACCCCCAGAACCAAGGCCCTGGTCCTCACCTCCCCCAACAACCCCACCGGCTGCGTCTATACCCGGGAGACCCTGGAGGAGGTCCATGCAATCCTGAGAGACCGGCCGGTTTTCGTCCTCTGCGACGATGTTTACCGGGAGCTGGTCTACACCGCGGACTATCACAGCTTCGCGGAGTTCACGGACATGCGGGACCGGATTGTCGCAGTCAACAGCTTCTCCAAGCCCTGGGCCATGACCGGCTGGCGGGTGGGCTGGTGCATGGCGGACCGGCCGGTCAAGGAGAAGATGCAGGTGTTCCACCAGTACGCCGTGTCGTCCGTTCCGGCCTTCGTCCAGCGGGCCTGCGTCACGGCCCTGGAGACGGACACCGCCCCCATGCGGGCTCTGTTTCAAAGGCGGCGGGATGATGTCTGCGCCCGCCTTGCCGCCATGGGTCTGGAGGCTGCGGAGCCGGAGGGGGCCTTTTACGTATTCCCCAGCATCCGAAAATACGGCATGGACACCGAGACCTTCTGCAAGCGGATGCTGAAAGAGGGGCTGGTGGGCGTCCTGCCGGGGACGTACTTCGGCGCGGAGGGCTTTGTCCGCATCTCCTGCTGCTATGGGGACGGGGCCCTGCGGGAGGGCCTGGACCGGATGGAGCGATTTTTGAAAACGCTGTAACAAGACCGGGAGGCATCGCCTCCCGGTCCCGCTTATTCCATCGTGAGGAGCTTTTTCAAAAATTCCAGCCCCGCCGGAAGAACGGCCTCGTCATCAAAGGCGAAGTCCGGCGCGTGGAGCTCCGGCGTGTCTCCGGCTCCCAGGAAGAAAAACACCCCCGGAACCCGCCGCTGATAGAAGGAGAAATCCTCCGCCGCCAGCACCGGGGCGTCCAGCAGGGCGGGTGCGTCCGGCCCCAGACGGCGGCAGACGGAGGCATGCAGCTCCTCGTGGTTCCACACCGCCGGATACCCCCGGCTGAGACAGACCTCCACAGCGCAGCCGCTCTCCGCCGCAATTTCCCGGCCCAGGGACTCCAGGCGTTCCCGGCAGAGATGATGGGTCTCCTCCCGGTAGGTCCGCAGGCTTCCCTCCAGCCGGGTTTCCCCGCTGACGGCGTTGCGCACCGTGCCGGAGACCATCTTTCCAAACCGCAGCACCCGGGGCTCCTCCGGCGGCAGGGCATCCATCGCGGCATAGGCCCGCCGGAGGTACTCTGCCCCGGCGGTCAAAGCGTCCCGCCCCTCTGCCGCCCGGCTCAGGTGGACGCTCTTCCCGGTGACGGTGACGGTCACCTCGCTGGAGCGGGCCATTAGAGGCCCGGGGCGGGAGAAGACCCGCCCCTGCGGCAGTCCCGGCCAGATGTGTAAACCAAAGACGCCTGTCACACTGCGCTCCTCCAGAATTCCGGTCTCACAGAGCCGCTCCGCCCCGCCGGTGGTCTCCTCGGCGGGCTGAAAGAGAAAAAGGGCGTTCCGGGGCAGGTCTGCCAAATGGGCAGCGGCGTACTCCGCCAGCCCCAGGGCCAGGGCGGTGTGGCCGTCGTGGCCGCAGGCGTGCATCTGTCCCGGGTGGACGGAGGCATAGGGAACTCCGGAGGCCTCCGTCACCGGCAGGGCGTCCATATCCGCCCGGAAGGCGGCGGTCTCCGGCCTTCCTGCGTCAAAAAAGGCGCAGACGCTGCCGGGAATGGGGGCGGTGATCTCACAGTCCAGGGGCTCCAGAATCGAGCGGACGTAGGCGCAGGTCTCCGGCAGCCGGTCATCCAGCTCCGGGATCCGGTGCAGCGCGCGGCGGTGGGCGGCAACAGTCGGCATGGGGGCTTCCTCCTTGTCCGTTACAGCATCCAGTCCTGGGCATGGATGCCCAGAAATTTCTGATCCCGAAAGCCGATGCAGATGCCATGCTCCGGGTCGCACTCGCACTCACCCATAAAGGAGATCTGGGGATCGGCCAGGGCCCCGTCTTCGCTCTGCGTAATCCCGCTGGTCCCCACGGCAATACCGGTGATCTGGATTTCCTGCTCCAGGTTTGATTCTTTGACGGGGGGGCGGCCTGTCCCTGTGTACATTGCATTGCAGTAGGCGGCGATTTCTCTTCGGCAGTCTGAGATGTTCACATTTTCCAGAAACCAGTTCAGGCAGTCCAGCTCTTCCCGGTTCAGGGGGAAACCATCCTCCCTGCAGTCTTCGTTTTCGTCAAAGCGGCTGTCCCCCAGGGAGAAGACGGAGACCTCCGCCTCTTTTCCAAAGACCCGTATTGTCAGAGCATCACCGCTGCTCCATGTTTTCAGCATCACAGTTTCCTCCGTTCCGCAGTCGGTTTCCGGTGCTCTGATGATACCACGCCGCCGCCTCCGCGAACAGACCATGGGGCGGATTTTGTCAATTTATACAAAACCAACCCGCTGAAAATGCGCATTTTTGAGAAAAATCCTCTTGTATCCGCCGGGCGGAATCTGGTATCATAGCGAAAAATGAGATAGAGGCGCGGAGAAGATGAAGTCGCGGGAGCCGGCAGGCCAGGAACGCGGTGGGGGCAGATCCGCCGAACTCTCCGTCCGGGCGCGGACGGAGGGTGGGCCCGTGAGGAATACTCCCGGGACTGTCCGCGGGATTTCCCGCGGGAGCGCTATCCGCTTACAGGGCACTCCGCGCCTGCCGGGAGCAGGCGGGGAGAGAGTCTGTTCCAAATCCGGCCGCTTTGCGGGCCGGCGCATAATTTTCCGCCAAACGGCGTAGTGTTCCATGGGGACTCCGGCTCCGCCCGCCCTACGGAAAACGGCTGCCGTCTGACGGAGGAGCTTTGCGCCCT
Organism: uncultured Oscillibacter sp.; assembly: GCA_910584075.1. GTDB lineage: Bacteria > Bacillota > Clostridia > Oscillospirales > Oscillospiraceae > Oscillibacter. The sequence goes on along the minus strand of CAJTZI010000002.1, from coordinate 27,204 downwards.
CTCTTTGCCGCCGGAATGGGAACGGACGCTGTACTGTCGGCAGAGGTGCGCCTCTACCGGCATTTTATTATGCCCAATGCGGAAGCGTGCGGAGGATGAAAACATGAAATTTGAGAACATCACAGGCTCCATCGTCGCCATGGTTACCCCGTATCATGAGGACGGCAGCGTCAACTTTGAAGTGCTGACCCAGCTGCTGGAGCGGCAGATTCAGGCGGGCACCGACGCCATTTTGACCCTTGGCACCACCGGGGAGTACTCCACCATGACCCACGAGGAGGACGCCACCGTGGTGGCCCACACCATCAAGGTGGTGGACGGGCGGGTGCCGGTCATTGTGGGCAGCGGCTCCAACTGCACCGCCACCCAGCTGGAGAAGAGCGTGGAGTACCAGGACATGGGCGCGGACGCCCTGCTGCTGATCGCTCCCTACTACAACAAGGCCAACCCGGAGGGGATGTACCGCCACTTCGCCTCAGCGGCGGACGCGGTGCACATTCCCTGCCTCCTCTATAACGTACCGGGCCGCACCGGCTGCTCCATCCCCCTGCCCGTGGCGGAGCGGCTGGCAAAGCACCCCAACATCTGCGGCATCAAGGAGGCCAGCGGCGACATGTCCTACGCCATGAAAATCGCTCGCCTGGTGGGGCCGGATTTCTCCCTCTGGTCCGGCAATGACGACATCACCGTCCCCCTGCTGAGCGTGGGGGCCAGCGGCGTCATCTCCGTCTACGCCAATGTGATGCCCGCTATGTGCCGCCAGATTGTGGCGGACTACCTGGGCGGGAACCGGGCCCGGGCGGCGGAGAACCAGCTAAGATACCTGGAGCTGATCAACGACCTGTTCATGGAGGTGAATCCCATTCCGGTGAAGACCGCCATGAACCTGATGGGGCTGAACGTGGGCCCCCTGCGGCTGCCCTTGTGCGAGATGAGCGCGGAGCACACGGCAAAGCTGAAAAAATCTCTGGAGGAGGCGGGACTTCTGTGAGGATTTTACTGATTGGACGGGGCAAAATGGGCCGCCTCATTCGGGAGACCGCCGAGGCCGCCGGAGACGAGATCACGGCCGCCCTGGGCCGGAGCGACTTGGACAGCCTGGGCCGTATGGGCCGGGTGGCGGACGTGGTGATGGATTTCTCCCGCCCGGAGAGCCTGCCGGAGATCTGCGCCTATATCCGCCGCACCGGCACGCCCCTGCTCTCCGGCACCACGGGCTTTACTCCGGCAGAGCGGAGACAGCTGGAGGCCCTGGGGGATGCGGCTCCCGTGCTGTGGGCGGCCAACTTCTCCCTGGGAATGGCGGTGTTTGTCCGGGCTCTCCAGGCGGTCTCCGGTGTGCTGAGGCCGGACTTTGACATCGAGATCACCGAGACCCACCACAACCAGAAGGAGGACGCTCCCAGCGGCTCGGCGAAGCTGCTGCTGGAGGCCATCGACCCTGCCGGGGCCATGCGGGTGGTCTGCGGCCGGGAGGGAAACACCGGAAAGCGGGCCAAGGACGAGATCGGCGTCCACTCCCTGCGGGGCGGCACCGTGGCGGGGACTCACACGGTCCATTTCCTGGGGCCCGACGAGGAGCTGGAGATCACCCACCGGGCTGCCAGCCGCCAGATCTTCGTCAACGGCGCGCTTCACATGGCCCGTCTGCTGTCGGGACGGCCCAGGGGTGCCTATGACCTGCAAAAAATCTTGTTTGGGGAGTGACGGATATGAACGCCCAGGAGATCATCAACTATATCGCGAATTCCGAGAAGAAGACCCCGGTGAAGCTGTACGTCAACACCCTGGGGCCAGTGGACTTCGGCTCCGCCAGGGTCTTTGGAGAGGGGAACAGCTTCATCGTCTTCGGCGACTGGGAGGAGCTCTCCGCCGTGCTGGAGGACAATGCTTCCAACATCGGGGACTGCGAGGTGGAGTACGACCGCCGCAACTCCGGCGTGCCCCTGCTGGATCTGCGGACGGTAAAGGCCCGCATCGAGCCTGGGGCCATCATTCGGGAGAAGGTGGAGATCGGCGAGGGGGCCGTCATCATGATGGGGGCTGTCATCAACATCGGCGCTGTGGTGGGCCCCGGCACCATGATCGACATGGGGGCTGTCCTGGGGGGACGGGCCACTGTTGGGGCGAAGTGCCACATCGGCGCAGGCGCGGTGCTGGCCGGCGTGGTGGAGCCCGCCTCCGCTGTGCCGGTGGTCGTAGAGGACGGCGTCCTCATCGGCGCCAACGCCGTTGTGATCGAGGGGGTCCGCGTGGGCGCCAACGCCGTGGTGGCCGCCGGGGCCGTGGTGGTGGAGGACGTGCCGGAAAACGCCGTTGTCGCCGGCTGTCCTGCCCGGGTTGTCAAGATCAAGGACGAGAGGACCGAGGGCAAAACCGCCCTGGTAGATGCCCTGCGGCGGTTGTAAGACCAAAAAAGAACGCCATCTCTCTTTTTCCACTCCGGCCCTTTGCATGTCTGCTGTGGATTCGTCTGGTCCTCCAAAACACAGTACAAAAATTTGGCAGCCTTCTCCCGCTTTTTTGGTTGCCGGAGGCAACTATCTGTGCTATCCTGTTACCAATAAAAATCAGAGGGGGACGGGCAATGCTGGTTTTGGATTTCATCAATGTGGGCAACGGCGACGCTGCCCTGGTGCGGGAGATCGAGGGCGGCGGGCAGAAATTCGCCATGCTGATGGACTGCGGACACGACAGCCTGGTGCGGGACGACCACCCGGGGGAGCTGGACCCGCGCTCCCGGCGGATCCACGCCGGGGATTTCCTGAAAAAGCAGGGCGTTGCCCGTCTGGACAAGGTGCTGCTGACCCACTTCCACCGGGACCACATCGGCGGCCTGGGCCGGCTGCTGGAGAGCGTGACGGTGGATGAACTGCTGGCCACCTACATTCCGCCCGCCGGCGCGGAGCCCCTGGAGCCCGATGGGGACAACGGCCTGCCAAAGGCGGCCCGGAACGCCATCCGGTGCCTGGACATGTATGCCGGGGCCCTGCGGGAGAACCCCGGGCGCGTGGGGCATCTGACGGAGCTGGCCGGGGATCGGGTGGAGCGCCTCCGGCTGACGGACAGCCTGGAGATGGACATCCTCTTCGGCGAGGCGGCGCTGTACCGCCGCCAGCGGGAGGTCTATGACGCCCTTTTCCGGGGAGAGCGGAACGCCTATGACCTGCTGCACTGGGCCAAGTGCATGAATGTCTCCAGCCTCCGCCAGCGCCTGTACTACCACGGAAAGGAGATTGTCCTGGGGGGCGACTTCTACGCTCATATGTGGGAGACGGCCTCCGCCGCCCCCTGCGACATTCTCAAGGCTCCCCACCACGCCTCCCTGTCTTCCACCACCCGGAAGCTGCTGAAAATGCTCCAGCCCGAGACCGTCGTGGTCAGCGTGGCGGCGGGCCGTCCCGACGAGCGGCCCCATCCTTACATCGTCTCCCTGATCCGGGAGTTTACAGAGGATGTTCACTTCACCGACGCGGTGGATATCCCGGGCCTGGTGAATCCGGTGTTCCACGAGTCGGTACATATTGAAATTGAATAGGAAAAGGACCGGCTGAACGCCGGTCCTTTTGATTTATGGAAATTACTTGTACAGCTCCGGCTTCTCCATGGTCTCCACCTTCAGGAACTGGGAGGTCCCGCGGGAGGCATTCAGGGCGTCGCCGGCCACGCAGGCCACATAGCCGTCCCAGGAGGAGGGGCCGGTGAGCTTGCCGGCGTGGACAGACTCCACCCACTTGCAGAACTCGATGTCATAGGCCTCGATGAAGCGCTCCTTCCAGTCGGTCATGATGGGCATGGACTCGGCGGGATTCAGGCTGTCCCAGCCGGCGGGACGGGAACGGCGGACCACGGCGTAGGGGTCGGGCAGCTTCACGGTGCCGTTCTCGCAGACCACCTCGCACTGGATGTCGTAGCCGTAGCCGTCGGCCACCTGGACCTCCACGTCGATGAAACAGCCCTTCTTGGTGCGCATCAGCATAACCTGGGGGTTGTCATAGCCCTTGTCGGAGTTGGCGGACTGGCGGACCTTGACGCACTGCACGTCCTCATACTCGTCGTCCAGCAGCCACCGGCAGATGTCCAGCTCGTGGATGGCCACGTTGGTGACGCCGTTCTCGGTCTTGAAGCCCGGGCCCTGGGCCACGTTCCGGTGGCAGGCCTTGATCACCAGGGGAGCGCCGATCTCGCCGGAGTCGATGATGCGCTTCATCTCCGCGTAGCCCCGGTCATAGTGCCGCATGAAGCCCACCTGCACCAGGCGCTTGCCGATCTCCAGCTCCCGCTTGATAATCTCCTCGCAGTCTTTGGCGTTCTGGCTCAGGGGCTTCTCGCAGAAGCACCACTTCTCCTCCGCCAGGGTCTTCATGACATAGTCGTGGTGGGTGGGATCGATGGAGGTGATGACCACAGCCTCCACGTCGGGGGCCTTGATCATGCCGTCGCAGTCGCTGCCGTAGGACTTGATGCCGTACTTGGCGGCGGTGTCGTCGGCGGCGGCGGCCACGTAGTCGCTGACGGCCACTACAGTGGCGCCGGGGACGGTCTCGATGATGCGGCGGCAGTGGTCCTTGCCGATGGCGCCGCAGCCGATGATGCCGATTTTCAAAACTTTGTCCATGATAATCAACCTTCCTTTTTAATAATCAAAGATGACTTTTCTACAGGCGGGGCACCGGGAGACCGTGATGAACGGAGGCTGAAAGGGTCCGTTCGACTGCCCGAGCGCCTCGTTTCTGGCTTTGAAATTGAAGGGCACGCCGGTAAAAAAGGGTTCTTTATAGTAGTGGATCCCGTGCATGCTTTGCAGCACGCCGTTCTCCATTTCTATGCCGCAGAAGGGGCAGTCCATCGCTCAGTATTTCCGCGCGTCCTTCACGTGGGCCAGGTGGTCGACGTAGGCGTCCAGGTTCTCCTGGCGCTCAGAGACCTCCGTGTCGCCCACGCGCCACCAGGAGCCGTAGCCATCGGTCATGGTCTTGGGCAGCACCTTGATGTCAAAGAGCACAGGACGGTCCTTGATGGTCTTTGCGTCCTCAAAAGCGGCTTTCAGCTCCTCCATGGTGCGGACGGTGTAGCCCTTGCAGCCGTAGCCCTCCGCCACCTTGGCGTAGTCAATGTCCATGAAGTCCCCGAAGAGGCCCTCCTTGTTCCGGTACCGCAGCTCCGTGCAGAGGGTCTTGTTGCCGTGGCCCACCTGGAGGTTGTTGATGCAGCCGAAGCTGGCGTTGTCGAACAGGCAGATATTGATCTTCTGGTGCTCCTGCATGGCGGTCACCAGCTCGCCGTGGAGCATATGGAAGCTGCCGTCTCCGCAGAAGGCGTAGACCTCCCGGTCCGGGCCGATGGCCAGCTTTACGCCCAGAGCGCCGGCGATCTCATAGCCCATGGTGGAGTAGCCGTACTCCATGTTGTAGGTGTCCTGGGCCCGGGGGCGCCACATGCGCTGCATGTCGCCGGGCAGGGAGCCCGCCGCGCCGATGGCCACGTCGGTGTCCGCCATCCAGGCGTTGAGGGCGCCCAGGACGGTGGTCTGGCAGAGACCGGCCTTCACATCCTTGGCAAAACGCTTGGCGGAGTCCGCGTTGGCGTCGTTGATGATGGGGGTCCAGTCGGGGGTGTCCTCAAAGACCATGGCGTCCAGACGCTCCAGCTCCGCCCTCCAGCGGGCCTGGGCGTCCTTCACCTCGCTGGTGTAAGCGGGCTTATAGCCCTCCAGCAGCTTTTCAAGCCTGGGCAGGGCGTCCTTGGCGTCGGCCACCACGGGGACGGCGTCCATTTTCAGGCTCTGGAACTCGGAAACGTTGATGTTGACGAACTTGCACGTGTCGCCCCACAGCCACTTGGAGGAGGTGGTGAAGTCGGTATAGCGGGTGCCCACGCCGATGACCAGGTCTGCCTCCTTGGCGATCTCGTTGGCGGCGGCGCCGCCGGTGACGCCCACGCCGCCCAGGGCCAGGGGGTGATTCCACTCGATGGTGCTCTTGCCCGCCTGGGTGTCGGCGAAGGGGATGCCGGTGGCCTCCACGAAGTGCCGCAGCTCCGCGTGGGCCTCGGAATACCGCACGCCGCCGCCGCAGATGAGCATGGGCTTCTTGGAGGCCCGGATGGCCTCGGCGGCCTCTTGCAGGGCGGCCTCGGTGGCGGGACGGCGCTCCAGACGCCACACCCGCTTTTTGAAGAAGCTCACGGGGTAGTCATAGGCCTCGCCCTCCACGTCCTGGGGCATGGCAAGGCACACCGCGCCGGTATTGGCGGGGTCGGTCAGCGTCCGGAAGGCGGAGATGACGGCGCTCATCAGCTGCTCGGGCCGGACGATGCGGTCCCAGTAGCGGCAGACGGCCTTGAAGGCGTCGTTGGTGGTGGTGGCAAGGCTGTTGGTGTGCTCCACCTGCTGGAGGACGGGGTCAGGCTGGCGGCAGGCGTAGGTGTCGCCGGGCAGCACCAGAACGGGGATGTTGTTGGCGGTGGCGGTGCCGCAGGCGGTGACCATGTTGGCCGCGCCGGGGCCCACCGAGGACGTGACGGCGAAGATCTGCTTGCGCTTCATCTGCTTGGCAAAGGCCACGGCGGCCTGGGCCATGCCCTGCTCGTTCTTGCCCTGGTAGATCTCCAGCTCCTTGGCCTCCTGGGTAAGGGCCTGACCGAAGCCCACCACATTGCCGTGGCCGGGGATGATGAACACGCCCCGGACGAAACGGCTCTCCTGGCCGTCCACGTCGATGTACTGATTCTCCAGGAACCGCACCAGCGCCTGGGCCATGGTTAAGCGAATGGTTTCCATTGGAAAGACCTCCTTGTATGAAAGTGGGATTGCGTAGGGATGCTGCGAAACGCGGCTGCCTGCGTTGCCACCGCGGGGGCTGAAACATGTACCGGGCTCCGCAGCGCGCGAAAATTCTTTTGGTTACCTTTCCCCTTCGGGGACGTACTCCACTAAGCGTTTGCTCCGCAAACTCAAGTGTCGTTACACTCTTTCAAGAAAAGGGACTAGCCTTGATAGATGTGGTCGTTGGCGTCGCTCTTCCAGAGCCACTGGTGCTCCTCGTCGTCAATGCGGGTCTTCAGCCAGGGATCGCCCTCCAGATGCCGGATGCCCCAGGCGTAGCACATGGCGTAGCCCGGCGCGGCGGTCTGGGAGTGGAAGCCGCTGGTGATGACGGCGCAGCCGTTCTGGCCGGTTTTGTAGACCTCGCCGTTGGCAAAGCCGGCGCCGAAGCCCTGGGGATAGTCGAAGCGGTAGAAGTAGACCTCCGGCTGGGGGTGGTGATGGGGGGGATAGGAGGACCACTTGCCGGGGTGGTTCAGCACCTCGCCCAGGACCATGTTGGAGAAGGGGGCGTTGTCGTGGTCAAAGAAGGTCTTGATCTCCCGCTCCATGCAGCCCAGCAGCTCGCCGCTGCACCCGGCGTGCTGGGTCTGGACGGTGTCGGGGGTGTACATGACGGCCTCAAAGGGCTTGTCGTTGAGTGTCTTCTGGATGTAGAGCTCACTGTGGGTCCGGGCGGTGAGGGTGACCTTGGTGCCCCGGCCCGCCAGCAGGCAGTAGGCCTCGTGGTGGAAGCAGTCGGGCCGGTCGGCCTCGCAGACCTTTCCGTCCCAGGCGTAGGTCACTTTGCCGGCAAAGAGCAGCACGGCGATCTCCTTCTCCGCCTCGTCAAAGGTGAAGACGTCGCCGGACTCCATCACCAGCAGGCCGATGTCCATCTGGGTGCCCATGTCGTCCACAGACATGTCGACATAGGCGTTGTAGCCCTGCCGGAGCTCGTCATTTTTGCTGAAATAGGTCATTGGAACCATCTCCTTAATGTTTCATTAAGATGATTGTAGAGATCACGCAAAGGGGGGCCGGGGGCGGCGCTCCCGGTTTCTCCGCCGGAGCGGAGAAATGAATTTGAATCATTTTCGCCGCGGCGTGTACATGGCGAAAATACCTTGACCTGTGCGCCCTTGGGGCGCACACACCAGTGACCGATGTCACTGGTGGTGGGGGAGGTCGAGGGGGAGCCTGCTCCCCTTCGATCAAAGCCCGGTGTGCTCCTTGATATACTTCCGGCCCTTCATGGCGTACTCCAGGGGATTGGCCTTGGCGGGGTCCTGCTCGGCCTCCACCAGCAGCCAGCCCTGATAGCCGGCGTCGGAGAGGACCTTGAACACAGGGTCAAAGTCCACGCTGCCGTCGCCGGGGACGGTGAACGCGCCGTTCCGCACCGCCTGGAGGAAGCTCCAGCTGTTGTGCCGGGCCTCTTCCACCACGCTCAGGCGCATGTCCTTGAGATGGACGTGGCCCACCCGGTCCACATACTTTTTCAGCATGGTCAGGGGGTCCTCCCCGGCGAAGGTAAAGTGGCCGGTGTCATAGCAGAGGAAGACATAGTTGGGGTCGGTATTGGCCATCATGCGGTCCGTCTCCTCGCTGGTCTGGACCACGGTGCCCATGTGGTGGTGGAAGCAGAGCTTGAAGCCCCGGTCCGCCGCGATTTTGCCCAGCTTGTTCAGCCCGTCGCAGAAGCGGTCCCACTCGGCGTCGTCCATCACGTGCTTGTGGCCGCCGGTGAGGACGGGGGTGTCCATCTGGCCCTGGATGGAGTAGCTCTGCTCGCTGACATTGATGCGGTTGGCGCCCACGGCGGCCAGGAAGTCCAGGTTGGCCCTGAAGTCCTTCTCCTCCTCCTCAAAGGGGCGGGTCAGAATGAAGGAGGAGTACCAGCGGCTGGCAATGCGCATTCCCCGGAGATCCAGGGCCTTTTTCAGCTCCGCGGGGTCGGTGGGATACTTGTTGCCGATCTCGCAGCCGGTGAAGCCCGCCAGGGCCATCTCGCTGACGATCTGCTGGAAGGTGTTCTCCGCGCCCAGCTCCGGCATATCGTCGTTGCACCAGCCGATGGGCGCGATGCCCAGAGAAACGTGATTGGGATCAAACATAATATACATCCTCCTTGAAAATGAAATCCGGCGGCAAAGTCTTGGAAGCACCGCCTGTGTTCGTACACAGAAATGAGAAAACGAAAAACGCCTGTTACAACGTTATTATAAAAATCTAGCATCAACCACCTGAAAAATCAATGACTTTTCACGCCGGCCCCGGAAATTTTCCGATTTAGCCAAAGACGCGCGCCTTTTTCTGTGGAAATGACAGTATCCCGCCGGAGAAAAAATTTTTCCTATTTACAAATTACCCCTTTCTTTATGGGGGAAAGAGGTGTATGATAGAGCATAAGCACAAGGGATTGCGGCCCGACGGGCCGGAAAGGACAAGACATATGAAAATTGCGCGATCTGCCGCCGCGCTGCTGCTGGCGCTGGCGATGATGGTTCCGATGGCAGGGGCGATCAGGCTGACAGAGCCTGCCCCGGCGGAGACGGAGACGGAGGCGGAGGAGCTGCCGGAATCCGCGGCTGCGGACGAGGCGTGGAAGCTGCTGCTGGTAAATCCCTGGAACACCCTGCCGGAGGACTTCTCCGTGGAGCTGGTGACGCTGGCCTCCTGCGGTCTGAAGGTGGACAAACGGATTCGGACGGATCTCAACGAGATGTTTTTCGCCTGCCAGGAGGCGGGCCTGCGGCCCCTGATCTGCTCGGCCTACCGCACCCAGGCGGTGCAGACCCGGCTGTACAACAACAAGATCTCCCGCCTGCGGGCTGCCGGGTACAGCAGGGAGAGCGCGGTGGAGGAGGCCGGACGCTGGGTGGCGGTCCCGGGTACCAGCGAGCATCAGACGGGTCTGGCACTGGACATCGTGTCCACCGGCTATCAGGTGCTGAACAAAAAACAGGCGGATACGCCGGAGCAGAAGTGGCTGATGGAGCACTGCTGGGAGTACGGCTTCATCCTGCGCTACCCCTCGGACAAGAGCGAGATCACCGGCATCAGCTACGAGCCCTGGCACTACCGCTATGTGGGCAAGGAGGCCGCACTGGCCATGCGGGACAGTGGCCAGTGTTTGGAGGAGTATCTGGAGGCGCTGGAGGAAGACGCCGGGCAGACCGGTACATCCCGTACATCCCCCGCGTCCATAGCATGACGAAAAAACGGTTCGCCTGAGAGCCTGCCATCATATAAAACAGGTTCCGCTGGAAGCAGTTTATTTCCAGCGGAACCTGTTTAATGACTGACCAACAAGGCGGAATTGTAAAGCGAGGAACCGATGAAGCAAAACACGGAAACAAAAATGGCTCATCATCCAATCAATATGTGGCCATTTACCGCGGTGTTCGTCATATGCGCCGGGATTCAATTTGATGCGCTTGCCGCAATCATTCCAAACCAGATGGCAGCTTTGGGACCACCCCTGTCGTTTGGGGAATTGGGGCGGTCTTTATATCTGCAAAAGCAAAAAGAGAAAATATCGATCATCTGCTTTACAACGGTTTCCCGCTTTCAGGCAGAGATTGGCTGATCCTTTTCTTTGTGATCGCGGGCGGTATTGCGATGGCGGCGGGGGAGCTTTTAACAAAGAGAAGTTCTGTTCCCTGGGGGGCATTGGCGCTCTTTCTATTACGGGGATTGCCACATACATTATGGCATGGTTTTTCAAAAGTGTCATAGCGGACTGCGCAAACATAAGAAGGCAGGGCGGACCACGGCGGTCTGTCCTGCCTTTTTATGGAGACACCCTGCGCGGGCGGGGGCGTCACTCCAGGGGAACGGTCCGGGCGTCGGCCCTGCCGCCGGAGATGGTGAGCACCCCGTAGAAGGGATGGGCATAGTCCCCGATGCTGCCGGGATTCAAAAAGAGGGCCTTGCCCCGCATGTCCACCAGGGGGCGGTGGGTGTGGCCGAAGAGGAACACATCCAGGTTCTGCTCCTCCGCCGCGTAACCGGCGGCAATCAGGGACTGCTTCACGCCGTAGGTGTGGCCGTGGCATAGCAGGATGCGCTTGTCCTCCAGGCACACCAGACGCTCCGCGGCCTCCTGGGAGAAGAAGTCGCAGTTGCCGGGCACCTGTTCAAAGGGGATCCCGGGGAATCGCTGGTGGAGCCGCTGGCCGTCCCGCCAGCAGTCCCCCAGATGGAAGATCGCGCGGGGGGACTCCCGTTCCACCGCCCGGATCATATTGTCGATGTTTCCATGGGAGTCGGAAAGGACCAGAATTTTCATGGACAGGCCTCCTTCTTTATCTGTTCTGCAAGTATACCTCGATTCCCGCCGTTTCGCAACCAATTTGACAGGGAAGCCGGGAGCCTGTAAAATGGGGAGGAAGTTCTGTACAGGAGGTAGCGAGGCATGGAGAGCAGTTTTTCGTTTTTGAACAGCGGATTTTTCACCAAGGCGGAGGTATACCCCGGGAGCCTGGGGACGTTCCGCTACCGCTTTAAGCGGGAGGGCTGGATTGGCAGCGGCAGGATTCAGGCGTGGGTCTATGAAAACACCTGTTTTGAGCTGGCGGAGCATATTGAGACAGAGACCTTTGACTGGACGGAGGAGGGTGTGGAGGCCCTGCGCACCTGGCTGGACCACAAACTGTCAGAGCGCGGCACGGAGCCCTACCGCATCCCCGTTTCCGGGGAGCGAAGCAAATCCGGTCAAGAGGAGTAGACAACGAAGCTCCACACGAGGGAAAGGGTGTGTGCGGGAAAACCTCAGCGGTTTTTTCCCGCACGATTTCAATCAGCTCCGCCGCAGCGGGATCGTTCACGCCGCCCTTTGGGCGGCGTGAACGATGCGCACCACAAAAAGAGACAGGCGCCGCCTGTCTCTTTTTGTGGACTAAGGCGGCAAAATTGATTTTTCTTTGAATCCTTTGCGGCACAACGATTCAGGAAGAAAGGCTGATGCCGGAGAGGGAAAAGCAATCACTTTGTTGTTTGCTGGTATTGACTTCTATCAGTCCTTTATGGATCTATTTTGCGTGCCTGATTGACTGTTTCAAACAACTCCCTGCTGGTCTGCTCCTCCAACTCCGTGCTGACCCGGCAGTAGGCGGCTACACGAAAATGACGCAGTTCCATTGGACGATGGCCTTGCGTAGGAAGAATTTCAGTCACCTTTCGCATTCGCACGACCTCCCGCAATTTTCTTCATTATATCAAAGCGAGAGCTTCATGGCAATGTGATTTTGCGGCTCTTTGGAGCGGCTGAGTTTCTCCTGCTGTACCGCCATAAACATCTCGTCAGAAATAATGGCCTCATGGGAGCCGGTGTAGAGATACCGTTCCATGAGGCCATTGTTTTCGATCTGGACAGCGCCGGTGCTGACCGTTTTCTGGAGCAGCACCCGTCCGGTGTATTTTTCATTGGAGAGCAGTTTGTCAATTGCTTCCCGATTCCATTTGGGCCTACCGGTGGGGGAGGGAATGCCCTGCCTTTCCAGACCCGCAGCAATTTTCCCAAGGCTGTCACCAGCAAGATACCGTTCAAATATCCAGTTCACCACCTTGGCTTCGTCCGGATTTATTTCCAGCTCTCCATCAGAATTGATCGTGTATCCATAGCACTTGCGCTTTGCCATTTTGGAGCTGCCGTTCTGAAAACCTTTTCGGAGACTGCTTTTAATTGCTTCACTTTTCTGAATTGAGTTCATTGTGATCCTCCTTTAATAATAGAAATACCGCAGTGAAATTACTGCGGCGCAATGAGTTTACTAAATTTAAATATAAAAAGTTGACAGACTACTCCCCTGGTGTAATCTGTCAACTTATCATGGTGCGCGAGGCGGGACTTGAACCCGCACGTCCGTAAAGGACACTAGAACCTGAATCTAGCGAGTCTGCCAATTCCACCACTCGCGCATGGTGACGGCGGTCTCTCATAGGGGACCAAATGGTGCGGCTGACGGGACTTGAACCCACACGTCGATACGACACCAGCACCTCAAGCTGGCCTGTCTACCAGTTCCAGCACAGCCGCAAATCTGTTCCCCGGAAAAGACTGCTTGCTTATTATAGCCAGAACTTTCCCGCTTGTCAACCACCATTCTCCCATTTTTCTGAAAAAATTTCCCCCGCCGGGGCAGGCGGCGGGGGATGGACACCTCACAATTGGTCTAAAACCTCCCCGATGGGGTCGGTGATCACCAGCCCCGCGTCCAGGTCCCGGGCCACGGCGGACTTGTTGATGAGGACCAGCCTCCCGCCCCGGTAGTAGTTGATGAGCCCCGCGGCGGGATAAACGTTGAGAGAGGTGCCGCCGATGATCAGCAGGTCCGCCGCCGCGATGGCCCGGACGGCGCCGTTCAGCGTATCCTGGTCCAGCCCCTCCTCGTACAGTACCACGTCCGGCTTGACAGTGCCGCCGCAGGAGCAGCGCGGCACGCCCTGGCCGCGGAGGATAAAGTCAAAATCGTAGAACTTCCGGCACCGCTCGCAGTAGTTCCGGTGGACGCTGCCGTGGAGCTCATAGACCCTGCGGCTTCCGGCGGCCTGATGGAGGCCGTCGATGTTCTGGGTGACCACGGCGGTGAGTTTTCCCTGCGCCTCCCACTCCGCCAGCTTCCGGTGGGCGGCGTTGGGCTTTGCCTCCGGGGCCAGCAGCTTTGCCCGGTAGAAACGGAAAAATTCTTCGGGGTTGCTTTTGTAGAAGCTATGGCTTAAAATCACCTCAGGCGGATAGGCCCACTCCTGGTGGTAGAGTCCGCCGGTACTGCGGAAGTCCGGGATGCCGGACTCCGTGGAGACACCGGCCCCGCCGAAAAACACAATGCCGCAGGCGTTGTCCACCCATTCCTTTAATTTTTTGACAGATTCCGTCATAAAAAACACCCCCGAAGTATTAAAATAGATCGTGTGAAAAAGGAGACCGTCCCATGAACGTTCAGATTTTTGGCTCCTCCAAGTCCTTTGACAGCAAGAAGGCGGAACGCTGGTTCAAGGAGCGCCGGATCAAGTACCAGTACATCGATCTGCCCTCAAAGGGATTATCCCCCCGGGAGTACCAGTCCGTCAAGCAGAAAATTGGGTTTTCTGCCCTGGTGAACACCAAATGCCGGGCTTACGAGGACCTGTTTATGGCCTACGTCACCCCGGACGCCCAGGAGGAGAAGCTCCTGGAGCACCCTGAGCTCTTTCAAACGCCCATTGTCCGCAACGGCAAAGAGGCCACCGTGGGATACTGTCCGGAGGTTTGGAGCACGTGGGAGTAAGGGCGGCTGACCGCCGCCCTGCGGTGTCTCTTCCATCATGCGGCGTCCAATTCAGAAAAGGCGGTGTTTCCCATGGAGCTTAAACTTCCCCGCAACCGCGTTCTCCGGGGGGGCTATCTCATGGTCCAGCGGTACCTGCGGCACAATGTGGGAATCCAGAGCGCCGCTCTGGCGTTCTATCTGCTGTTTATGATCTTTCCCTTCCTCATCTTTATCAGCGCCCTGCTGGGCCTGCTGCGGCTGGACGTGGCGGGAATCCTGCTGGCCCTGGGGGAGATCCTGCCCCGGGGGGTGGTGGACCTCATTGAGGTCTACCTCACCTACGTCAGCCGGAATCCCAGCCCGCACCTGCTGGTGTTCGGGCTGGTGTTCTCCATCTACTTCCCCATGCGGGCCACCAACTCCCTGATGCGCTCCGTGCGGACGGCCTACCACCTGGGTCCGCCCAGGGGGCCGGCGCGCCATGTGCTCAAGACGCTGCTGTACACCGTGATGCTGATCGTCACCATCGCCGCCGCCCTGGCGCTGATGACCGTGGGCGACCGGGTTTTGAGCTACGCCGTGGTCCACTTCCGCCTGCCGGGCTTCGTGGCGGAGGCCTGGGCGCGGCTGCGGTTCCCGGCGGTGGCGGTGCTGTGCTACTTCGCGCTGTTCTTCCTCTACGCCATGGCCCAGGACGGCCGCCAGCCCTGGCGGAACATCTGGCCCGGCACCCTGGCGGCTCTGACGGCCTGGATGGCCGTCAGCTGGCTGTATGCGTTTTACGTGGATAACATCGCCAATTACTCCCTGCTCTACGGCTCCATCGGCACGGTGATCGCGCTGATGATCTGGCTGTACATGAGCTCCGTGGTGCTCATTATGGGGGCGGAGCTCAACGGCACCATCATGAGCCTGCGAAAGGACGGCGGAAGCTGAGGGCCGTCAGGAATTGTGGCTGTAATAGAAGATCGCGGCAAAATACGCCAGACCGGATATGAAAAACGCAAGGAGAAGTCCTGTGCCCAGCATGAGGTGTTTGTAATCGTCACCGCCAAGACCGTACAACACCATTCCCCCGATAAAAGAGAGAATCTGTGTGATTTGGAGCGCCCGCTGGCTGGCTTTCAGGTTAATGTGGCGGTTCCGCTCGTCACGCTCCAGCAGCAGGTCCTCTCTGGAGTGTTTTAGGGAGAGGCTGCGGAAGATGATTCTTCCGCCGACAATCAGCCACATGAGTGTCGTACAGACCTGGAGAAAGGAGACCTCGCCGCGGCGAATGTTGAAAATGAGGAGAGCGAGGAAGAGAAGTTCTCCCAGCAGCCCGATGAAAAAGTTCTTTTTGTTATAGATTTTCATACTGTCTGTCCTCCAGTTCCCGGTTTTCCCGCAGGCAGCAAAGCGCCTCCACCGTGACGCCGAAGACCTCCGCCATGCGGTAGGCCAGCATCAGCGAGGGGCTGTACTGCCCTTTTTCGATAGAAATGATGGTCCGGGAGGACACGCGGACCGCCTCCGCCAGCTGCTGCTGGGTCATCCCCGCGGCGGTGCGCAGCTCCCGCACTCTGGTCTTCATGGCGGCCCTCCTCCCCGGATGTGAAGTTTGCTTCCTGTGAAGCTGGCTTCATGTTACCATGTATCCCGTCTCTAGTCAAGAGAAACATGAGGCGTTCCCGCTTGAGGGGGCGGCGGAAATTCGTAAACGTTTTTTGAATCCTGTCCCCGCTTCCTTTACTTCTCTGGTAAAATGTTCTAAAATAGCGCATATTATAGTGACCTGCATTTACAACACCGAAAGGATGATCCAAAATTGATGAATGAAAAACTCAAGGAATACGCCCGGCTTCTGGTCCGGGTGGGACTGAACGTCCAGAAGGGCCAGCGGCTGATCATCTCCTCCCCGGTGGAGTGCGCCTTCTTCGCCCGGATGTGCGCGGAGGACGCCTACGCCGTGGGCTGCAAAGAGGTGGTGATGAACTGGACCGACGATGCCCTGACCCGGATGAAGTATCTCCACGCTCAGGATGAGGTCTTCGACACCGTGCCGGAGTGGCGGCAGCACTTTTTCAACGACCACGCCCGGGAGGGGGCGGCGTATCTGGCCATCTCCGCCACGGACCCGGAGAATCTCAAGGGCGTGGACACAAAGCGGATTGTCCGGGCCCAGCAGGCCAGCGGCAAGGCCCTCAAGGAGTTCGACCGGCTCCAGATGTGCGGCGGCTTCCCCTGGTGCATCGCCTCCATCCCCATCCCCAGCTGGGCGAAGCGGGTGTTCCCCGATGTGCCGGAGGACGAGGCCATGGAGAGGCTCTGGGACGCCATCTTCTCCGCCGTCCGCATCAGCGGAGACGGCAGGTGCGTGGAGAAGTGGCGGGCCCACCTGGACACCCTGGCAAAGCGGCTGGAGAAGATGAACGCCCTGAACTTCAAGTCCCTCCGTTACACCAACTCCCTGGGCACGGATCTGACTGTGGAGCTGCCGGAGGACCACGTGTGGGAGGCGGGCAACGACGTGACTCTCTCCGGTCAGAACTATATCGCCAACATCCCCACGGAGGAGCTGTTCACCTCCCCCCTGAAAACCGGAGTCAACGGCGTGGTGTACGCCTCATTGCCCCTGGCCCACGACGGCTGCGTCATCGAGGGGTTCCAATTTGTGGTGAAGGAGGGGAAGATTGTGGAGGCCCATGCCAAGAAGGGAGAGGAGGCCCTGAAAGCCGCCATCTCCGTGGACGAGGGGGCCAGCTATTTCGGCGAGGTGGCCCTGGTGCCCTACGACAGCCCCATCTCCAACCAGAAGATCCTGTTCTACAACACCCTCTTTGACGAGAACGCCGCCTGCCACATCGCCTTCGGTGAGGCGTACCCCTGTCTCAAGGGCGGCCAGCAGATGAGCAAGGAGGAGCTGAAGGAACGGGGCCTCAACGACTCCATCACCCATGTGGACTTCATGATCGGCACCAAGGACCTCTCCATTGTGGGCACCACCCACGACGGAAGGGAGATCCCTGTGTTTGTGGACGGCAACTTCGCGCCGGGAATTTGAACGGCTGCCTGAAGGAACGCCGCGGGGGCGGATATGATCCGCCTATCCCCCCAAAAATCCGGCTTTCCCGGCGGACAGGCGGCGGGCCGCCGTCCCTGCGGCACTTTTCCGGATATACAGAAATATAGAAAATCGGAGGAGAATGACCATGGCATACAAACTGAGAGCTTCCGACGAATCCGTCCTGATCTGCGAGGGCGCTCGGGTATCTGGGGACGTGACCCTGGGCCGGGGCGTGAGCGTCTGGTACAACGCCGTCCTCCGGGGAGACGACGGAGCCATTACCGTGGGCGAGGACACCAATATTCAGGACGGGGCCGTCCTCCATGAGGAGACCCGCGTGGGCGCGGGGTGCACCATCGGCCACAACGCCATTGTCCACGGCTGCACCGTGGGGGACAACACCCTGATCGGCATGGGGGCCGTGGTGCTCAACGGCGCCAGGATCGGCAGCGACTGCATCGTGGGCGCCGGGGCGCTGGTCACCGGGAAGATGGACGCCCCGGACGGCTCCATGATCCTGGGCAGTCCCGCCAAGGTGGTGCGGGCGCTGACGGAGGCGGAGATCGCCGGCAGCCGGAAATCTGCCCAGGGGTATCTGGCGGCGGCGGAGCGGTACCGCCGGGGAGATGTGTGACGGCGCTATGGAGTGGAACCGGCAAAACATAAAATACCTGCTGCTGGTGGTCTGCGGCGGTGTGGCCTTCTACTGCGCTTTGCAGAACCTGGGGACGGTCTTCGCCGCCTTGGGGTGGCTGCTGGGGGTGCTGTGGCCCTTCCTGCTGGGCGGGGCCATCGCCTTCATTCTCAATGTCCCCATGCGGGCCATTGAGCGGCACCTCTTTCCAAAGGACCGGCGGATGAACCGGGCCCGCCGCCCCCTGGCACTGGTACTGACCCTGGCGGCCGTCGTCGGCGTGCTGACCCTGGCCTCGGCGGTCATCGGCCCCGGGGTGGGGGATGCGGTTATGTCCCTGGGCCAGCAGATCCCCGCCGCCTTCCGGCGGCTCCAGGCCCAGCTGGCGGAGCTGGAGGCCTACCTGCCCCTGCTGGAGTCCTGGGCGGAGGGGCTGGAGATCGACTGGAAGGACCTGACGGAGAGAGCCGTGGGCCTGGTCCAGGCATGGGGCAGCGGGCTGCTCTCCAGCGGCGGCGGGCTGATCGGGGGGCTTGTCAGCGGTGTGAGCACCTTTGTCATCGGGTTTATTTTCTCCCTCTACATCCTGCTGCAAAAGGAGCCGCTGTCCCGCCAGGGGCGGCAGGTGCTCTACGGGCTTCTGCCCATGCGGGCGGCGGACCGATGCCTGGAGGTTCTGCGGCTGGCAAACCGCACCTTCTCCAGCTTTCTCTCCGGCCAGTGCCTGGAGGCGGCGATTCTGGGCACGCTGTTCGCCGTGTCCATGACTGTCTTCCGGATGCCCTACGCCCTGCTGGTGGGTGTCCTCATCGCCCTGACGGCCCTGATTCCCATTGTGGGGGCCTTCATCGGCTGTGTGGTGGGAGCGATGCTCATCGCCGTCACCGATCCCTGGAAGGCGCTGATGTTCATTGTCCTCTTTCTGGTGCTCCAGCAGGTGGAGGGGAACCTGATCTACCCCCACGTGGTGGGCTCCTCCGTGGGCCTGCCCTCCATCTGGGTGTTGGCGGCGGTGACATTGGGCGGCAAGCTGATGGGTGTCGCCGGGATGCTGTTTTTCATCCCCCTGTGCTCCGTGGTGTACGCCCTGTTCCGGGACTTTGTGAAGGGGCGCCTGCGGGAGAAAAACGTGCCTGTGAATAAGTGGCGGGACCCGCCGCCGGCTCCCAGGCGAAAATAGCGCGGAAAACCTCCGGAAATTTTTCCGGAGGTTTTTTCTGATTTCTCTTGACAACGATTCTTGTCAGTGCTATACTGCGTATGACAAGAATAGTTGTCATATTGACAAAAAACATTGTCAGAATTGGAGGTAAGTCATGCCATTGTACAACCGGCTCAAAGAGCACCGGGCCCGGCTTGGGGTAAACCAGCAGGAGATGGGGCGGATGGCGGGGGTGTCCCGGCAGACCATCAGCCAGATTGAGCGGGGGGATTACTCCCCCTCTGTGACGCTGGCGCTGAAGCTGGCGAAGCTCTGCGGCGTGGCCGTGGAGGACATTTTTACGTATCAGGAGGGTGAAGAAAATGAAAAACAGGACTGAGAAGGGCGAGAACCGGAGAGCTCTGCCAAAATTCTTTCTGACCATGCTGGGGAGCCTGCTGGTGGGCGGCCTGCTGGGTTTTCTGGTGGGATGCAGCCGGGTTTTTGGGCTGGATACCGGGGAGATCGCCGGATGGCTGAACGGCGCGATTCGCTCCGCCATGCCCTGGGGCATCCCTGTGACAACGCTGGCGACCATGGGGAGCTGTTTTTTCCTCTACCGCTCCGCCGCAAAGAAGTTCGCCGCCTGGGACGGCGGAGACGAGGACGACGTGTCCCAGTCCGTTGAGACCCTCCTTAGCTGGACGCTGCTGCTCAGCGCCGTGCAGCTGCTGCTCAGCCTCTTTTTTATGACCGCCATTGGGACATATCAGCCGGAAGAGGGGGCTCTGGCCATGGTCGGGGTGTTCGTCCTCTCCTGCGGGTGTGTGATTTTTGCCCAGCAGAAGGTGGTGGATCTGGAGCGGCGGATGAATCCGGAGAAGCACGGCAGCGTCTACGACACCAAGTTTCAAAAAAAGTGGCTGGACAGCTGCGACGAGTCGGAGCGCCGGCAGATTGGAGAGGCCAGCTACCGGGCCTATATGGTGACTACCCGCGTGTGCCTGGGGGTGTGGATGGCGCTGACCGTCCTGGGCATGGTCTTTGAGATCGGGATGCTGCCGGTGAGCGTTCTTTTGCTGGTCTGGGGCGTGATGCAGGTGACCTATACCCTGGAGTGCATCCGCCTGGGCAAAAAGGGTGCGGCGGTACGGTGAGACCGGGCGTTCCGACATGAGCTTCAGGAGGAGATAGAGATGATCGGCATAGCTGTTCAGGTATGTATCGGTTTTGTGTTCACCGTGTACGGCGGATACTCCCTGCTCCGAGGCCGGGGGAAGGGCGGAAGGCTGCCGCTCTTTCTGGCCTGTGTGCTGGCGGGGCTGTTTGTGCTGGGGTATGCGGCAGATCGGATCATGTAGCTTTCCGGAGTATGCGGCGGCCTCCGCTCCCGCCGGATGATTTTGGTGAGTTCACCGGCGGAATGGCTGAAGGCGGAGAGAGGATGGGAGTGTCCGATTCGAAGATGCTTTGCCGGGGTGGAGACTGTCCGCCCGTCCTATGGGAGAAGCGGAGGGGAGACGGGCCGGCGAGGGCGCCGGCCCCTGCATTGCTCTTGGGAAGCATCATAAAAACGCGCAATTAGACACTCCCCATCAGGATCCCCCGCTTGCCAGCGGGGGATCCTTGTGCTATAATACTATAATATTTTTAATATGCAAAAAGGAGAAACCGGCTTGAAAAAGACAAAGCAGGAGAAAAAACGGGAGAAGAAGAGCTTCCGTCAGGCTATGGACCGGGAGCTGCGGGAGCACAGGAGCTCCTTTATCGTGTTCTATGTGCTGCGGGCGCTGGTGATTGTGGTTCTGGTTCGCCAGCTGATGCTGGGCAGCTATGAGAGCGCCTTTTTCTGCGTCCTGACGCTGATGCTGCTGTACGTGCCCAGCTGGCTCCAGGTGAAGCTGCGCATCGAGCTGCCGCCGCCGCTGGAGATCACCATTTTGTGCTTCATCTTCGCGGCGGAGATTTTGGGGGAGGTCAACGCCTACTACGAGCGGGTCCCCCACTGGGACACCATGCTCCACACCCTCAACGGCTTTTTGGCGGCGGCGGTGGGGTTCTCCCTCATTATGCTCTTAAACGACGACGAGCGGCTGACCTTTGACCTCTCCCCCTTCTTTTTGGCCTTGGTGGCCTTCTGTTTCTCCATGACCATCGGTGTGCTGTGGGAGTTCTTTGAGTTCTCTATGGACTGGTTTTTCGGCATGGACATGCAGCGGGACACGGTGGTGCACGCCATCCACAGCGCGGCACTGGATATGACGCACTCCAACAAGGTCATCACCATATCGGATATACAGGACGTGGTCATCAACGGCGAGAGCCTGGGCATGGGTGGGTATCTGGACATCGGCCTGATCGACACCATGAAGGATCTCTTTGTGAATTTTATCGGCGCGGTGGTCTTCTCTGTGGCGGGGTTCTTCTACGCCAAGAGCAAGGGGAAGAGCCGCGGCGCGGCTTTGAGCTTTGTCCCCAGCAGAAAGACCCGGGCCCAGGACTACCTCCTCCAGGCCCAGGAGGAGAACGGCGTTGTCCCCGGGGAGGGAGAGGACGGGGAGTAAACACGCTTTTGAGAAAAAACAGAGGGAGCGCCGCGGCGCTCCCTCTGTTTTAACGTGGTCCTCACTTGCACGCTGCCAAATCCCGGAGAAACTCATCCACGGCGGACTGGGGCGTTGCCCAGCTGGTGACGAAGCGGACGCAGGTGTGGTTTTCGTCAATGACCCGTTCCTCCTCAAACTGGTAGCCCATCTCCTCCAGCTGGCGGGCCACTGTATTGGGCAGCACCGGGAACTGCTGGTTGGAGGGAGATGGGATGGGGAACTCGTACCCCAGGGCTGCCATGCCGTCCCGGAGGCGGATGGCCATGTCGTTGGCGTGGCGGGCGATTTCAAAGTAGAGTCCGTCCTCCAGCAGGGCCTGGAACTGGAGGGCCATGGTCCGACCCTTGGCCAGAATGGCGCCCCGCTGCTTCATGTGCCAGCGGAAGCGCTCCAGGGGCTGTCTCAGCACCAGGGCCTCTCCGAAGAGGGCGCCGTTCTTGGTGCCGCCGATGTAGAAGGCGTCCGTCAGGGCGGCCAGGTCCGGCAGCGTCAGGTCATTGCCCGGGGCGGTGAGGGCGGAGCCCAGCCGGGCGCCGTCCAGGAAGAGGTACAGACCCCGCTCATCGCAGCAGCGGCGCAGGGCCGTCAGCTCCCCCCTGGTGTAGATGGTGCCCAGCTCCGTGGAGTCGGAGATGTACACCATCCGGGGACGGACCATGAATTCGTCGGTGTGGCCGTCCGCCACGGAGGCCACCATCTCCGCCGTCAGTTTGCCGTCGGGGGTCTCCACGGCACAGACCTTGTGACCCGTGGCCTCAATGGCCCCGGCCTCGTGGAGGCTGATATGGGCCGTGCAGGGGGCGATGACCGCCTCATAGGGCCGCAGGAAGGCGGCGATGGTCAAAAGATTGGTCTGGGTGCCGCCGGAGATGAAGTGGACGTCCGCCTCCGGGGCGGCACAGACGCGGCGGACGGTCTCCCGTGCGGCGCCGCTCAAGGGGTCCAGGGCGTAGCCGCAGGTCTGCTCCAGATTGGTGTCAATCAGGCGCTGGAGGACTTTGGGGTGGGCGCCCTCGCTGTAATCGTTGCGGAAGCTGTACATGGCATAGTACCTCTCTTTCAAAAAGTAACAAAAACAGTTGCCGAAATGTTACGGAATTGATGTTGAAATTATAGCGGATTTCCAGTATAAAAGCAAGGAGAGAACTGCCGCTCTATTTTTTCGAAAAAAGGAAATACTGAGGCGGGAACTTTTTTCAATGTCCGCCCGTCTTAAGGGCAGACAAAATTCAACGATAAAAGGAGAAACGACACAATGAAAAAATGGATGACACTGACCCTGGCCCTGTTTTCCCTGCTGGCCCTGACCGCCTGCGGCGGCTCCCGCGACAACCAGACCGAGTCCAAGGACGTGGACCTGACAGAGGTCTACGCCTCCATGGGGGAGGTCTGCGACTGGTGGACCGACGGATACATGGAGGATCTCTCGGAGGAGATGCTGGACCTGTACTACCCTGGCCTCAGCGGCCTGGAGCTCCGGCAGCTGATCGCCCGGACGCCTATGATGTCCGCGGCGGTGAACGAGGTGGTTTTGGTCGAGTGCGCTTCCGAGGAGGACGCGGACAAGGCCCAGGAGATTCTCCAGGGCCGCATCGACTACCAGGTGGGCGATGATACCAACCCCGGCGGGGCGTGGTATCCCGAGTCCATTGAGCAGTGGGAGAAGACCACCGTCCAGCGGCAGGGGAGGTATCTGGCCCTGCTGGCCGTGACGGATACCCAGAGCCGGCTGGAGGAGATTTTCAATCAGGCCTTCGCGTAAGGTCCCTTTGTAAAGAGAGCAAGAACCTGCGTTCATAACCGGGCAGTGCCGGACGGGCCGGGATTTTTTCCACAGACGGGGAAGAGCGGTGCAGTACGGCGGGACAAGACCGGTCAGACGGTGCCCGGCGGTTGTGAATACAGGCTTTGAAGCAAGGCAGCCGCGGCGAGACCGCGGCGGCTGCTTTTAAAGTTGGAAAAGAGGGGGAGCGTTCCTTGGTTTTCAGCAGCCTGACGTTTTTGTTCGCCTACCTGCCCGTGACGCTGGCGGTGTACTTCCTGGTGCCCTGCCGGGCCAGGAACGGCGTACTGCTGGCGGTGAGCCTGATCTTCTACGGCTGGGGAGAGCCGCTCTATATCTCCATCATGGTTTTATCCACCCTGATCGACTACACCCACGGGATGCTGGTGGAGCGGTTCCGGCACCGGGACAAACTGGCCCGGTGGTTTGTGGGGCAGTCGGTGGTGTTCAACCTGACGCTGCTGGGCTTTTTCAAATACTGGGATTTCCTGGCGGCCAACCTCTCGGCGCTGCTGGGGGCGGAGCTTCCCCGGCTGGGCGTTCCCCTGCCCATCGGCATCTCCTTCTTCACGTTCCAGACCATGAGCTATACCATTGACGTCTACCGCCGGGACGCGCCGGTACAGCGGAATCTGGTCAGCTTTGGGGCCTATGTCACCATGTTTCCCCAGCTGATCGCCGGACCCATCGTCCAGTATAAGACCGTAGCGGCAGAGCTGGCCCGCCGGGTGAACACTGCGGAGGACTTCGCCCTGGGGGTCAGACGGTTTACCCTGGGCCTTGCCAAGAAGGTGCTGCTGGCCAACTCCATCGGCGCCCTGTGGGACGCCCAGCTGGCGGCCCGGGAGGCGGGGACGCTGACCGCGGCGGGGGGCTGGCTGGGTATTCTGGCCTTCGGCTTTCAGATCTACTTTGACTTCTCCGGCTACTCCGACATGGCCATCGGCCTGGGACGGGTCTTCGGCTTTCGGTTCAACGAGAATTTCGACCACCCCTATCTCTCCGCCTCGGTGACGGAGTTCTGGCGGCGGTGGCACATGTCCCTCACCGGCTGGTTCCGGGAGTACTTGTATATCCCCCTGGGAGGGAGCCGGGGCAGCGCGGCGAAAACCCTGCGGAATATCCTTATTGTCTGGCTTTGCACCGGCTTTTGGCACGGGGCCAGCTGGAATTTCATTCTCTGGGGGCTGTACTTCGCGGCGTGGCTGATCTTGGAGAAATTCGTCCTGCGGAAGGTGCTGGAAAAGACGCCCGTCTGGGTGAAGCACCTGTATACTCTGGCGGTGGTGTTCATTGGCTGGGGGATCTTCGCCATGGAGGACCTGTCTGTCTGCGGCGGGTACTTCTCCGTGTGCTTTGGCGGAGGGGAGCTGTGGAGCGCCGCCGACGGCTACGCCCTGCGGAGCTACGGCCTGACGCTTGCCATCCTGATCGCGGCCTCCACCACCCTGGGACAGCGGATCTGGCGGCAGCTGCCTGCGCGGGCGGAGAAGGTGCTGACCCCGGTGCTGATGGGTCTGGGTCTGGTGCTTTGCACCGCGTATCTGGTAGACGGCAGCTATAATCCGTTTCTGTATTTCCGGTTTTGAGAGGAGGCGGCGGAATGACAAAGGCATACAGCCGCTTTTTGGCGGCCTTTTTCTGCCTCTTCCTGGGGGGACTTCTGGTGTGGCATGTCCTGATGCCGGACCGGGCGCGGTCCGAGACGGAGAACCGGACCCTCGCCCAGCGGCCGGAGCTGACCTGGTCCGCCCTGGCGGACGGCAGCTTTACAAAGGCGGCGGAGGACTACTTCGCCGACCAGTTCCCCCTGCGGGACGGGTGGACAGGGGTGAAGGCCCGGGCAGAGCTGCTGCTGGGCAAGCGGGAGTTCAACAACGTGTACCTCTGCGGCGACACGCTGATCGCCAAGGTCAATCCGCCTCTGGACGGTCTGGAGGATCGAAACCTGGACTGCGTCCGCCGCATGGCGGAGCGGACTGAGATTCCGGTATACCTGGCCCTGGTCCCCTCGGCGGCGGAGGTCTGGCGGGAAAAGCTCCCCGCCGGGGCGGAGAGCTGGGATCAGGCGGCCTTTATCTCCCGGGCGGCAGAGCTGGAGGGGGTGGAGCCTGTGGACGTCCTCGGCGCCCTCCGGGCCCGGGCGGAGGAGGACATCTTCTACCGCACAGACCACCACTGGACCACCCTAGGGGCCTACTACGGCTATGCCGTCCTCATGGAGGCCCTGGGCCGGGGGGAGGAGGTTCTGGAGCCGGAGGCGGCGAAGGAGCGGGATCTCTTGGTTTCCAACGGGTTTCAGGGGACCCTCTACTCCCAGTCCGGCATCCACTGGCTGGAGCCGGACAGCATTGAGTTCTGGGTGGAGGACCGGGGCCTGAGCGTCATCTCCTGGCGGGACGGTGCGCCGGAGGAGACGGGACTGTATGACAGTGACTATCTGGGGGAAAAGGACAAATACTCCGCCTTTCTGGGAGGCAGCCAGCCCCTGTGCGTAATCCGCAATGAGGCGGGCACGGGAAGGCTGATGCTGGTCCGGGACTCCTACGCGGATTCCCTGGCCCCCTTCCTGGCCCGGCATTTTGAGGAGGTCCACCTGCTGGACCTGCGCTACTACCGGGGCTCTCCCGCCGCCTACGCCCAGGAGCACGGCGTGGACGGGATTGTGGTGCTGCAAAGCGTCCCCAACTTGATCACAGACCGGAATCTGGCCCTGCTGAGCCAGTGAGGAATCTTCCGCCGCCCCATGGGCGGCGGGAAAAATTTTCCCCGCGTTCCGTTCTGGGGAGCCTTTGGGACGGTGGAGAGCTGTTATGCTTTTAACACATCCTCCTTTGGCGGTCTCCAAAAGGACTGGTAAACGTTTTTTAGACCGCTTTTGTGGTTTTTCACAAGAAATTGTCTCATATTTAACGCGGCTTTGACTAAATAATAACTTTTGTTGACTTTTTCGATGGCCGGGTTCATAATTATATTTAGGGAACCAAACAAACTTTTCGGAAAGAAGTGACAGTATGAGCAGACTGGAAGTCAAGACACCCGGTCAGGCCCAGGCCGTGGTGGAGCAGCTGTACCGGAACATGGAGCGGAGGATTGCCGCAAGCCCCCCGGGGCTGTGCCCGGTGGACATGGCGCTGAACTTTCTGGATCTCTGCCGTGCCCAGACCTGCGGCAAGTGCGTGCCCTGCCGGGTGGGGCTGACCCAGCTTTCCAATATGATCCGGGAGGTGCTGGACGGCGAGCCCAGCATGAAGATTCTGGACCGCATTGAGGGCACTGCCCAGGTGATCGTGGACACGGCGGACTGCGCCATCGGCATTGACGCGGCCAACCTGGTCCTCATGGGGATTCGGGGCTTCCGGGACGACTATGAGGAGCACATCCTCCACCACCGGTGCCTGGGCAGCCTCAAAAACCCCGTGCCCTGTGTGGCGCTGTGCCCCGCCGGGGTGGATATTCCGGGCTACATCGCCCTGATCAGTGAGGGCCGCTGCGACGACGCGGTGCGCCTGATCCGCAAGGACAACCCCTTCCCCACCGCCTGCGCCTACATCTGCGAGCACCCCTGCGAGGCCCGGTGCCGACGGAACATGGTGGACGACGCCCTGAACATCCGGGGCCTCAAGCGCTACGCCGTGGACCACGCCGGGGATGTGCCCCAGCCGAAAGCCGCCCCCGCCACCGGCAAGTCCGTGGCCATTGTGGGCGGCGGCCCCGGGGGCCTCTCCGCCGCCTACTACCTGGCCCTCATGGGCCACAAGGTCACGGTGTACGAAAAGCAGCACCAGCTGGGCGGCATGATGCGCTACGGCATTCCCAACTACCGCCTCCCCCGGGAGAAGCTGGACGCGGAGATCGCCTCCATCCTGTCTCTGGGCATTGAGGTACATACCGGTGTGGACGTGGGCGCGGACGTGACCTTTGACGAGCTCA
>CAJTZI010000001.1:111638-213137 GCA_910584075.1 uncultured Oscillibacter sp. | reverse complement strand
TATCTAAACAACCTCTTCCGAAATTGTTCAAACCCTCATAGAGCTATTTGCCATAGCTTCATTCTTTTGCCTCAGCTTCGGTAATTGACTCAACCCGAAGCCTCAGCCCTTTTTCGTCATGGTCCATAAGAACCACGAACTCTGGTGCTTTCTTTTCGTTACGTTGTTTAATTTACAAGGTGCATGCCGCTTTCGGCGGAACATTGCTATTATAACAGCTCGCCGCGCGTTTGTCAACTGCTTTTTTCGAATTTCTTTAACTCTTCTTTCGCAGCTCTCTCCCGCGCCTCCGCTGTCTCACAGCTTTGTTAGAATACCAAATCGCGCCTCGTTTGTCAACCCATTTTCTTCTCTTTTTTCCTGTTTTTTCAACCTGCCCAGCTCTTTCCCGGATTTTTGGTACTACTTCTGTGCAAAACAGAAAATGGGCTGTGCAAGCAAACCATGATATGGTATAATGGTTTGCACAAGACCACTATGCCCAACTTTTCACAATCATTTCCCCCGGCATTTCCTGTCCGTTCTATTCTGTGTTACATGATAAAATATATTCTCCGAGGAGTGATCTTTTTGCTGATCCGCAAGATGTCCGCCACCTTTGGCCGGCTCCAGAACCAGTCTCTGGAGCTTCAGGACGGCCTGAATATCATCGAGGCGCCCAACGAGGCGGGGAAGTCCACCTGGTGCGCCTTTCTCTCTGCCATGCTCTTCGGCATCAACAGCCGGGAGCGGGACAAAGCCGGTTTCATCGCTGACAAAAACCGCTTCGCTCCCTGGGCCGGTGTCTCCATGTCCGGCCGGCTGGACTGCCTTGCCGAGGACCGGGAGCTGACCCTGACCCGCTCCACCCGGCGCCAGACCGCCCCCATGGGGGAGTTCCAGGCGGTGTACGCCGGCACCGGCGAACCGGTCCCCGGCCTGACGGGCCCCTCCTGCGGAGAAACCCTTCTGGGTGTCAGCCGGGAGGTGTTTGAGCGCAGCGCCTTCATCCGCCAGGCCGGACTGGCCATTACCCAGGACCCGGGCCTGGAGCGGCGCATCGCCGCCCTCATCACCTCCGGGGAGGAGGGCACCTCCTACTCCGAGGCCGCCGATACATTAAAAAAACAATTGAATCGCCGCCGGCACAACAAAACCGGCCAGCTCCCCGCCCTTGAGGAGGAGCTTCGGGAGACAGAGCGCCAGCTGGAGGAGCTGGAGGAGCTGGAAGTCCAGCTGTTCTCCGCCCGGGGCCGAACGGAGGCCCTGGAGGCCGAGAAGGCCGCCCTGGAGGAGGAGCTGGCCGCCTGTGACCGCTGGGAGGCCAGCCGCCGTCACCAGGCCCAGGCCCAGGCGGAGACCGCCGCCCGGGAGACGGCGGAGCGGGCCGCGGACCTGCGGCGTCGAACGGAGGAAGAGCGGATTCCGGAGAACGACGCCATCGGCCGCCTGCGGGGCGCTATCGTCAACCTGGAGACCGTGCGCCGCTCCCTGAAAAAGGCCCGGGAGGAGCAGGACGAGGCCCGGAAGCAGGCGCTGCGGGCGGAGGCCGCCGTAAACGACAGCCCCTTTGCCGGCCACACGCCGGAGCAGGCCGCCCGGCTTCCCCTGAGCCTGGAGCCCCGGCCCCGGCTCCCTCTCTGGGGGGCGCTGCTGGCCCTTGCCGCGGGCCTGGGCGTATGGGCCGCCCTCTTTGTTTTCGCCCGACAAATCCTGTCCATGTCCGCCGTCCTGCCGCTGTCCCTTGGCTGCGGCTGCGGGGCGGGGGGGCTGTGCCTCCTGGTGCTGGGCATTCTCACCGCCCAAAGGCAAAAGAGGTGGGAGACCCGGGCCGCCGAGGTCCGCCGGCAGCGGCAGGGAGAGCTGGAATCCTTTACCGCACTCTGCCGGGCGGCGGAGGCGGCTCAGTCGGACCTGAGCGCCAAGTCCGCCGCCGCGGAGACCCTGTACAACACCCTCACCACCAACGAGCAGGGTATTTTGCTGGAGGTCCGCCGCTTCGCCCCCGCCGCCTTCGACGTGCCCGCCGCCGATGCCGCCCTGCGCGCCTGTGCCGTCCGCCGCCGGGAGCTGACGGAGGCAGTGGGTGCCGCCCGGGAGGCCCGGCTCCGCTGTGATCTCCTGGCCCAGCAGGCCCCCGCCCCCGGAGACGGGGAGGAGGACCTCCCCGCTCCCGCCCGGGACCGGGACGCCGTCGCCGCCGGTCTGGAGGAGACCCGGAACGCCCTGGCCGCCGCCCGCTCCGAGGCGGACCGCCTGTCGGGGCAGCTTCACGCCCTGGGGGACCCGGTGGTCCTCCGCTCCTCCGCCGCCCATCTGCGCCAGGAGATCGAGGTCCTGGAGGGGGAGTACGGGGCCATCCAGCTGGCCATGGAGGCCCTGACCTCTGCCAACACCGCCCTCCAGACCCGGTTTTCACCGGAGCTGGGCCGCCGTGCGGCGGAGATTTTCCGGGAGCTGACGGACGGACGCTACACCGGTGTGACCCTGGACCGGAGCTTCCATCTCTCCGCCGAGCCCGCCGGGGACAGCGTCAGCCGGGACGCGGCGCTGCTGTCCGCCGGAGCCGCCGACCAGCTGTACCTGGCGGTGCGGCTGGCCGTCTGCGACCTGGTGCTTCCGGCGGAGACCCGGGTGCCCATTGTCCTGGACGACGCCCTGACCAATTTTGACAACGCCCGCTGTGCCGCCGCCCTGCGGTATCTTCGGAGCGCGGCTGAGAACCGGCAGATTCTCCTCTTCACCTGCCACAGCCGGGAGGCGGAATTTTTCGCCGGGGATGACGGCGTCTCCATTCAGCGGTTGACGGAGGGCGGGGCTCTGGTATAGAATAGGATTATGCATAGGGAGCTGTAAGTGTCCATACTGATATATGCCGGACTCTGCCCAAACCCGCGGGGGACTTTGTCCCCACACCCCCGCCGCCCTTTTCAAAGGGCGGCCCTGAACTTGATCAATAAGGAGATTAAAGACCATGAGCGAATGTACCCATGACTGCGCCTCCTGCGGCGAGAGCTGCGGAGAGCGGCAGGAGCCCCAGTCCCTGCTGAAAGAGCACCATCCCGCCGCCCGGGTGGGCAAGGTGTACGGCGTCGTTTCCGGAAAGGGCGGCGTGGGAAAGTCCATGACCTGCTGCCAGCTGGCGGTGACCATGCGCCGCCGGGGCCACGCCGTGGGCGTCCTGGACGCCGACGTCACCGGCCCCTCCATCCCCAAGGCCTTCGGCCTTCACGGTCAGGCCGTGGGCAGTGAGGAGGGCCTCCTCCCCATGGAAACCCGTACCGGCATCCAGGTCATGTCCACCAACCTGCTGCTCCAGAACGAGACGGACCCGGTTATCTGGCGGGGCCCGGTCATCTCCGGCGTGGTGCAGCAGTTCTGGACGGATGTGCTGTGGAACTGCGATTACCTCTTTGTGGATATGCCCCCGGGCACCGGCGACGTCTCCCTCTCCGTGTTCCAGTCCATCCCCCTGGACGGCATCCTGGTGGTGGCCTCCCCCCAGGAGCTGGTGAGCATGGTGGTGGAGAAGGCCGTGAAGATGGCGGAGATGATGGAGGTGCCCATTGTGGGCCTGGTGGAGAACATGAGCTATGTCTCCTGCCCGGACTGCGGCAAAAAGCTCCGCCTCTTCGGCGAGGGCAAAACCGCCGAGGCCGCCGCCCGCCACGGCCTCCAGCTGCTGGCGGAGATGCCTATCGACCCCGCCCTGGCAGCCCTGGTGGACGCCGGGGACATCGAGTCCTTCCAGGGCGCCTGGCTCGACAAGGTTGCCCAGGCCCTCGAATGACGAAAAAGCCGCGCCGTGTCCTTTCACGGCGCGGCTTTTTGGAGGTTTTGTACTTTCTGTCGAAAACAGACAGGGCTTTTCTGCTGGAACAGGGGCTTTTTGTCTGGAAAATCACTTGCAAAATCCGGAGGAATCCGGGATAATGGTAGTACATATTTTTTACGATAATTTTACAAAATAAGTAAGGGGGATGACACACATGCAGGAACTGAAAGACCGCATCGTCAAGGAGGGCAAGGTTCTGCCCGGCAACATCATCAAGGTGGACGGTTTTCTGAACCACCGCATTGACACGGAGCTCATGGAGCACATCGCCGAGGAGTTCGGCCGCCACTTCAACATGGACGAGGTCACCATGATTCTCACCGCCGAGGCCAGCGGCATTGCCCTCTCCGCCGTGGTGGCCCGGCACTTCAACAAGCCCATGATCTTTGCCAAGAAGGCCAAGAGCGACAACATCGAGGGCGGCCTGTACCAGAGCGACATCTTCTCCTATACATATAAAAAGAAGGTCACGCTGCTGGTGAGCAAGGAGTGGTTCTCCTCCGAGGACAGGGTGCTGATCATCGACGACTTCATGGCCAACGGCGAGGCCATGCGGGGACTGTGCGACATCGTGGAAAAGGCCGGAGCCACCCTGGTGGGCATCGGCTGCGCCGTGGAGAAGGGCTTCCAGGGCGGCGGCGACCGCCTCCGGGCCGCCGGAGTGAACCTCAAGTCCCTGGCCATCATCGAGAGCGCCGAGCCCGGCAACATCGTCTTCCGGGAGGACTAATTTTTAATCTCCCCGAAACCACCCCGCCCCTTTTTCCGTCTAATCCTGTATCAGAACTTTGAAAAGGAGGCACTTTATGAGAAGAGTCATCTTTTTTGTCCCGCTGTGTCTGGCGGCGCTGCTGTGCGCCCTGCTCACCGGCTGCCGGGAGGAGCGGCAGAGCGATCATACTGACCTCGACGCCAAGCCCGTCCTCTACCTCTACCCGGAGAAGGAGACCGAGGTCAACGTCCGATTGGACTACGATGGGGAACTGACCTGCACCTATCCCGCCTGCGGCGAGAGGGGCTGGACCGTCATCGCCGCCCCGGACGGCACCCTGACGGACAAGGCGGGCCAGACCTACAATTACCTCTACTGGGAGGGCCTCTCCGACGGGGACTATGACTTCTCCCAGGGCTTCTGCGTCCCCGGGGAGGACACCGCCGCCTTTTTGGAGAGCTCCCTTGAAAAACTGGGTCTCACCCGCCGGGAGGCCAATGAGTTCATCGTCTACTGGCTGCCCAGAATGCAGAGCAATCCATTCAACCTGATCTCCTTCCAGTTTGAGCACTACACGGACCACGCAAAACTCACCATCACCCCGCAGCCGGACAGCCTGCTGCGGGTGTTCATGGCCTGGCGGCCCCTGACGGAGGCGGTGGAGATCCCGGAACAGGACCTGCCTTCCTTCCAGCGCAAGGGCTTTGCCGCGGTGGAGTGGGGCGGAGCGGAGCTTTCGGCCCTCACCCCCCCAGGAGGTTAAGCAGGCAGCAGCCTCCCGCGAGGTTATGACCGTGGCGGAGAAGGAAATCACGCTGGAGCTGCCCTTCGCCTTACAGCAAACCGTGACGCTGTCCCGCTACGATGGAGAGACCGTCTCCTCGGCGCATATCTATGCCTCGGCATGGCCGGAAAAAACAGCTCTGGAAACCGCCTTCGGCCCTATCCAGGGCTCCGCGGTGACCAACTGGACCGCCCTGGAAAACCCCTGGCCCATCTACACCCTGCGCATCGGCGGCACGGAGTCGGACTATGTAGCTGCGTACTGCGGAGGTATCTGGCTGGACAATCGGGGAAACGCCCTGCAAACAGCGGTGGATTTTC
Source organism: uncultured Oscillibacter sp. (assembly GCA_910584075.1). Lineage (GTDB taxonomy): Bacteria > Bacillota > Clostridia > Oscillospirales > Oscillospiraceae > Oscillibacter. Next base: position 207,507 of record CAJTZI010000001.1, on the reverse strand, counting down.
CCGCTATCTGGAACCGGCTTGTCAGGGAAGGGGAGACCCCGGAGGGCCTCCCCTTGCTGCCCCGCCTGCGGATTCTGGCCCTGCGGGACGGCCGGTGGGACCCCCGCTTTATGGCGGTCTCCGGACCGGAGGCCGCCTTGGAGGATGTGCCTATGGCGCTGACTGTCAGCGGCGGCACGCTCTCCTGGAAGATTACCAACCGGAGCGGGCAGTCCCTGTCCCACGGAAACGGGGGTTTTGCCGCCCTGGAGGTCCTGCTGGACGGCGCCTGGTACAGCGTCCCCCGGCTGGACGGTCCCCACTGGGGCGTCACCCTGGAGGGTCATTCCCTCTCCCCCGGCAAGGACTTTTCCTCCGGTTTTCCTGGGCTCCCTATGCCGGCCTGCCCGACGGAACCTACCGCCTCACATTTCCGTTGCATGTTCAGGCCGTAGGGCCAGAGCCGCTCCACGGTTATGCCGCCGCCTTCCAGCTGAAGGATGGGACTCCCACCCTCACGGGAAGTCCCGGCGCGAAATTAAAATAAGGAAGTGCGTTCTATGTCCCACCAGACCGTCATCATCCTGGACTTCGGCGGCCAGTATAATCAGCTCATCGCCCGCCGGGTGCGGGAGTGCGGCGTCTACTGCGAGGTCAGGCCCTATACCACCCCCTTGGATGCCCTCCGCGCCATGGACCCCATCGGGATCATCTTCACCGGCGGACCCAACTCCGTATACCTGGAGACCTCCCCCCGCGTGGACCCGGACATCTTCACCTGGGGCGTGCCCATCCTTGGCATCTGCTACGGCTGCCAGCTCATGGCCCACACCCTGGGCGGCAGGGTCGTGGCCGCCACGGAGGACTCCGCCCGGGAGTACGGCAAGACAGAAACGTACTTTGACACCGCCTGCCGCCTCTTCAAGGGCCTCCCCGCCCAGGGGATCACCTGGATGAGCCACGGGGACTACATGGAGAAGGTCCCCCAGGGCTTTGCCCTGACGGCCCGCTCCGGCGCCTGCCCCAACGTGGCCATCGCCGACGAGGCCCGGGGCTTCTACGGCGTCCAGTACCACCCGGAGGTAAACCACACCCAGCACGGCACGGACATGATCCGCAACTTCCTCTACGAGGTCTGCGGCGCCGTGGGGGATTGGTCCATGAGCGGATACAAAGAGACCGCCGTCCGGTCCCTGCGGGAGAAAATCGGAAAAGGCAAAGTCCTGCTGGCCCTCAGCGGCGGCGTGGACTCCTCCGTGGCGGCGGCCCTGCTGGCGGAGGCCGTAGGTCCCCAGCTGACCTGCGTGTTTGTGGACCACGGCCTCATGCGGCTGGGCGAGGGGGACGAGGTGGAGGCCGCCTTTTCCCAGTGGGACATCAGCTTTGTCCGCTCCAATGCGGAGGAGCTGTTCCTCACAAAGCTCGCCGGAGTCGCGGAGCCGGAGGCCAAGCGGAAGATCATCGGTGAGGAGTTCATCCGGGTCTTCGAGGCAGAGGCCAAAAAGATCGGCCGGGTGGATTATCTGGTCCAGGGCACCATCTACCCGGACGTCATCGAATCCGGCGCAGGGGACGCGGCGGTCATCAAGAGCCACCACAACGTAGGCGGCCTGCCGGCCTGCGTGGACTTCAAGGAGATCGTGGAGCCCCTGCGGCTCCTCTTCAAAGACGAGGTGCGGCAGCTTGGCCGGGAACTGGCCCTGCCGGAGTACCTGGTAAGCCGCCAGCCCTTCCCGGGCCCGGGTCTGGCCGTCCGCTGCATCGGGGAGATCACCAAAGAGAAGCTGGACACCCTGCGCCTGGCGGATTTCATCTTCCGGGACGAGATCGCCAAGGCAGGCCTGGAAAAAACCATGGACCAGTATTTCGCGGTGCTGACCAACATGCGCTCCGTGGGCGTTCAGGGAGACGGGCGGACCTACGATTACACCCTGGCCCTGCGCAGCGTGACCACCACGGACTTCATGACCGCGGACTGGACCCGGATTCCCTACGAGGTGCTGGACCGGGTAAGCGTGCGGATTGTCAACGAGGTGCCCCATATCAACCGGATTGTATATGACATTACAAGCAAACCTCCTGCCACAATTGAGTGGGAGTGAGCTTTTTAAGTCTCAAACCCCTTGTGGCGCAACGTATTCGTGGATTTACGTCCCTCTTTTGATAATGATTTGATAACGCTCCCCATAGGCCGTATCATTCTGTATCCCCGGTGGATTGCAGGTGAAAAGTGTTCCTCTGCGGCTTGTGGGTGACAAAAACCATATTAGAAAGCCCTTACCGATGTTGCCATCGGTAAGGGCTTTTTGCTGTCTATTTCTCTGTCTCTGCCTTCTTGCGCTTTGCCCGGAGTGCGTCAAGTTCATCCCTTCCCATTTTTTCTTCATCTTTTTGCCCTCCCACATGATTTTCCGGCCCGGTTGTGATACAAAAAAATAAATGTGATAGAACCGTTCCGCACCCTTTCGGGTGGTTTCGTGTTCTTTCGCATTTAATATTACAACCCGCGTAGACACTCCCTGTCCATTTTGCCGCTTGTGCTTTTTCTCCTTTTGTGCTATGATATTTTAGTTATAGTATATTGATCTGGAGGAGATGGATTTGGAACGGGAAAAGGTGCTGGTGCCGGAGGCGGAACTCAGACGCCAGCGGGAATTTGGGGCGCGAGTCCGGGCCATGTTCGCCTCCCGGGAAGCCCACCCCATTGCCTGTGTGGATACCTTCGGCTGCCAACAGAACGTGGCAGACGGCCAAAAGCTTATGGGAATGCTGGAGCAGATGGGCTTCACCTTCACCGTCGAGCCCAGGGAGGCGGACTTGGTGATTCTGAACACCTGTGCCGTCCGGGAGCACGCGGAGCAGCGGGTCTTTGGAAACCTGGGGTTGCTGACCCACACAAAAAGAGAAAACCCCGAACAGGTCATCGCCCTGTGCGGGTGCATGGCCCAGGAGGAGCGGGTGTCCAAACGGGTGCGGGAGTCCTACCGCCATGTGGACCTGGTGTTCGGTCCCCACGCCCTGTGGAAATTTCCGGAGCTCCTCTGGCAGGTCTATGAGACGAAGAAGCGGGTCTTTTCGGTGGCGGACGAGCACGGATGCCTCGCCGAAGGCATCCCCGCGGTGCGGGAGGACAGGGTGAAAGCCTGGGTCTCCATCATGTACGGGTGCAACAACTTTTGTTCCTACTGCATCGTTCCCTATGTCCGGGGCCGGGAGCGGAGCCGGGACCCGGCCGCCGTGCTGGCGGAGGTCCGGGAACTGGTGGAGGCGGGGTATCGGGACATCACGCTCCTGGGCCAAAATGTGAACTCCTACGGAAACGACCTGGAGCTGAACTACGACTTTGCGGACCTTCTGTCGGAGATCGACCAGATCCCCGGGGAGTATCGAATCCGCTTCATGTCCAGCCACCCCAAGGACGCCACAAAGAAGCTCTTTGACACCATGGCCCGGTGTTCCCATGTTGCAAAACAGCTGCACCTGCCCTTCCAGTCCGGCAGCGACCGGGTCCTCAAGGAGATGAACCGGCGGTACACCCGTGCGCAGTATCTGGAGCTGGTGAACTACGCCCGCGGCGTCATGCCGGGGCTGGTGGTGACCAGCGACGTGATCATCGGCTTTCCCGGGGAGACGGAGGCGGAGGCCATGGACACGGTGTCCCTGGTAGAGGAGGTGGGCTTTGACGCCCTGTTCACCTTCATTTACAGTCCCCGCCCCGGGACGAAGGCGGCGGAGCTGCCGGACCCGGCCAGCCGGGAGGAAAAGCAGCGGTGGTTTGACAAGCTCCTGGAGGTGCAGAACGCAAAGTCGGCGGCGCTCCACGCCGGATATGTGGGAAAGACCCTCCGGGTGCTGGTGGACGGGGTCAGCGATGACCCGGAATATCCCCTGTCTTCCCGGACGGAGGGAAACAGGCTGGTGAGGCTCACCGGGGATGAGGGGATGATTGGACAGTTTGTCACTGTCAAGATTACCAGGAGTAATACTTGGGCCCTTTACGGGGAGCCGGTGTGACCACCCTTCGGGCGGGGGAGGCTTTTGCTCGCCCTGGCGGGCGGGGAGAAAAAAGCCCCCTCCGCCCGAAGGGCGGCCTCCCCCCGTCTACTGGGCAGTAACCAACAGAAAGAAGGCGCCAAGCATGTCAGAGCTAACCCCCATGATGAAACAGTATCTGGAGATCAAAAAAGAAAACCCGGATTCCATCCTGTTCTTCCGCCTTGGCGACTTCTACGAGATGTTCGAGGACGACGCCCGTCTGGCCTCAAAAGAGCTGGATTTAACCCTTACCTCCCGGGACCACGGCAAGCACGCAAAGCCGGAGGAGGAGCGAATCCCCATGTGCGGCGTGCCCTACCACGCCAGTGAGGCCTACATCGCCCGGCTGATCGCCAAGGGCTATAAAGTGGCCATCTGTGAACAGATGGAGGACCCCGCCGCCGCCAAGGGGCTGGTGAAGCGGGACATCATCCGGGTGGTCACTCCCGGCACCGTCACCGACGCCGCGTGCCTGGACGACAAATCCAGCAACTTCATCTGCGGCATCTGCATGGATTCCCGCTCCGCCGCCGCCGCCTTCTGTGACATCACCACCGGCAAGGCCCACCTCACCAGCTTCACCGGAAAGGACCGGGCGGAGCACGTGATCAACGAGCTGGGCCGCTTTTCCCCGGCGGAGGCCATCTTAAACGACAGCGCCTTCTCCGAGACCGCTTTGACGGAGGTCCTGCGGGAAAAATTCCACTGCCGTGTGGAAAACGGCGGCCAGCGCCGCTTCCTTCTCAACGAGGCGGAGCGGAACATCCGCAGGCAGTTCGGGGACGAGGCCTTCTCCCGCCTGCCCGCCGCCGTCCCGGCGGCCGCCATGGCCCTGGGAGGCCTGCTGAGCTATTTATACGAGACCCAAAAAACCGACCTCTCCCACATCAACGACCTGGACTACTACGAACAGGGCCGGTTCATGGAGCTGGACCTGGCCGCCCGGCGGAACCTGGAGCTGACGGAGACTCTGCGGAACAAGGAGAAAAAGGGAAGCCTTCTCTGGGTGCTGGACAAGACCAGGACCCCCATGGGCGGACGGTGCCTACGCAGCTGGCTGGAGCGGCCGCTGCTGTCCGTCACCGCCATCCACCGGCGGAACTCCGCCGTGGCCGCTCTGGTGGAAAACACCATCGCCCGGGAGGAGCTCACCGCCGCCTTGACGGGTCTGGGGGACATGGAGCGCCTTCTGGGCCGCATCGTCTACGGCACCGCCGGAGGCCGGGACATGGCCTCCCTCCGCTCCGCCATCGGAAAGCTGCCGGAGATCCGGGGACAGCTCTCCGCCCTCACCGACCGCCGTCTGGCGGAGCTGACGGAGGAGCTGGACACCCTGGAGGACATCGGCGCGCGCCTGACGGAGGCCATCTGCGACGAGCCCCCCTTCTCCGTCCGAGAGGGCGGCTTCATCCGGGACGGCTTCCACCAGGAGGTGGACCGCCTGCGGCATATCCTGAAGAGCGGCAAGGGCGTTATGGCGGAGATGGAGGCCCGGGAGAAGGAGAAGACCGGCATCCGCTCCCTGAAAATCGGCTACAACAAGGTTTTCGGCTACTACATCGAGGTATCCAACTCCTTCCGGGGCCAGGTGCCGGAGGGCTACGTCCGCAAGCAGACCCTGGCCAACGCGGAGCGGTACATCACCCAGGAGCTCAAGGACCTGGAGCACGAGATCCTCACCGCCTCGGAGCGGGTGACGGCACTGGAGTACGAGCTTTTCACCAGGCTGCGGGAGGAGATCTCCGCCGCCGCGCCCCGTATCCAGAAAGCCGCCTCCGCCGTGGCGGAGACCGACGCCCTGTGCTCCTTCGCCGCCGTGGCGGTGCGTGGGGGCTACTGCCGCCCGGATGTGGACGAGTCCGGTGTCATTGAGATCCGGGAGGGCCGGCACCCGGTGGTGGAGCGGATGCTCCGGGATGCCCTCTTTGTGCCCAACGACACCTTTATGGGGGAAAAGGAGGGCCGTGTCTCCATCATCACCGGCCCCAATATGGCAGGCAAGTCCACCTATATGCGTCAGGTGGCCCTGATCGTCCTGCTGGCCCAGATGGGCAGCTTTGTCCCCGCCGCCCACGCCCGCATCGGCATTGTGGACCGGATTTTCACCCGGATTGGCGCCAGCGACGACCTCTCCGCCGGACAGTCCACCTTTATGGTGGAGATGACTGAGGTCTCCGACATTCTCCGCTGCGCCACAAAGAACTCCCTTCTCATCCTGGACGAGATTGGACGGGGCACCTCCACCTTTGACGGCATGTCCATCGCCCGGGCGGTGCTGGAGCACTGCGCGGAGAAGACCCGTGCCAAGACCCTTTTCGCCACCCACTACCACGAGCTGACAGAGCTGGAGAACACCCTCCCCGGCGCGGTGAACTACAACATCGCCGTAAAGACCCGGGGAGAGGACATCATCTTCCTGCGCAAGATCATCCCCGGCGGCGCGGACCGCAGCTACGGCATCGAGGTGGCCCGTCTGGCGGGCCTGCCGGACAAGGTTCTCCGCCGGGCCCGAGAGGTTTTGACAGAGCTGGAGGCGGAAAACGGGGTTCATTACACACCGCCCCGCCGGGCGGCGGATCAGGTCTCCCTGGACGCCCTGGGGGAGGGGGAGGTGCTGGACGCCCTCCGCCGCTGCCAGCCGGATACGTTGACGCCCATCGAGGCTATGGGGCTGCTGTATGAGCTGAAAAAGAAGCTCTCGCAGGGGTAAACCTGTGTGTCTGCCCAAGATACCGGCGTTTGCGGGGAACGCCCCGCGCCGCTTTTCTGCCGCCAGACTGCCGCAGGGGCCGCCGCCCCGGCGGCCCGCCTGACGGGAAACGGACACCCGCGGGGCGCCCGCTCCCATCTCATCTCCCGGAGGAATCGCCATGTCAAAACGAAAATCCGGCGCCTATATGTCGCCGGGAGAACAGATCGCGGGAACGGTGTTCTTTGCCGTCTACCTGCTGGTGCTGCCCTTTGCGGCAAAGCCGCTGTTCGGCCTTGCGGAGCTGCTGCTGGGGATCACCCTATCCGGCGATATGGAGACGCTGATCTACTACTACATCCTGCTGGCCGTGACGGTCATCATCTTCCACGGCTTTCTGGCCCGGACCTCCCGGCGGCTCCTGGACAACCTGGACGGCACGGTCAAAACCGTGCTGGCGGGCCTGGTGGCCCTGTACGGCCTCAACGAGCTGGCCTACCGCCTGGTCCGCATGGCGGTAGGCACCCGCACCAATCTCAACGACATCACCATCTCCGCCCGCGCCGGCGGCGCGCCCCATATGATGCTTGTCATCGTTGTGTTTTTGGCCCCCTTTGTAGAGGAGACCCTCTTCCGGGGGCTGGTCTTCGGCAATCTGAAGGACCGGAGCCGGGCGGCGGCTTATCTTGTGAGCTGCCTTCTGTTTGCCCTGCTCCATGTCTGGCAGTTCGCCGTGGTAAACCGGGACATCACCTACTTTTTGCTGATGGTGCAGTATCTGGTGCCAGGGCTGGTGCTGGCCTGGGCCTATGAGCACTCCGGCACCCTGTGGGCCTCCGCGGCTCTTCACGCGGCGGCCAACGCCCTGTCCATATGGACCATGATGGGCTGATTTTATGAGAGAATCGAGAGAGATACCATGAGTTTTTTTAACACCCTCTGCGAGATGCTGGTGATCCTGTTTGCCATGGCCATGGGCTTTCTGGCCCACCGCCTGGGCTACTTCAACAGCGAGACGGACCAGCGACTGTCCAAGGTGGTTTTGAACATCACCATGCCCGCCATGATTGTGGCGGCGGTCATCACCGGGGACACCCTGCCGGAGCTGGCGGAGGTTCTGGCCGTCTTAAAGGTGGCGGCGGTTTTCTACCTGCTGGAGATGGTCTTTGCCCTGGCCGCTCCCCGCCTTCTGGGGGGGACTCCGGGACAAAAGGGCGTGTGGCGGTTCGGCCTGGTCTTCGGCAACATCGCCTTTATCGGCTACCCGGTGGCCACGGCTCTTTTCGGCCCGGGGGCCCTTTTCTACGCCGTAATCCTGGCTATGCCCTTCAACCTGCTGTCCTACACCCTGGGCCCCCTGATGCTGGTGGGCGCCAAGCGCTTTCAGTGGAAGCAGCTGATCACCCCCTGTACCACCGCCGCCGTTCTGGGGCTCTTCTTCGCCCTGACCCGCCTCCGGCCTCCGGCCCTTGTGGGAGAGTGCCTTGCCTTTGTGGGAAATGTGACGGTACCGCTGTCGCTGCTGGTGGTAGGCTCCTTGCTGGCAGGACTTCCCATGGGTCAGGTGTTCAAATCCCCCCGGCTGTGGTGCCTTTCTGCTCTGCGCCTGCTGGTGCTGCCCGGGGTGCTGTATATCATCCTCCGGGCCCTGGGGACAGAGTCCCTGCTGCTGGGGATCACCGTCATTGAGATGGCCATGCCCGTAGCCATCAACGGCAGCATGCTGTGCCTGGAGTACGGCGGGGACAAGGAGTGCATGGCCCAGGCGACCCTGCTGACCACGGCGGCCTCCATCATCACCATTCCGCTGATCGCGTCGGCACTGCTGTAAGAGCAGCCGGGGAGGAGAATCCCTGGGGCAAACGGCCCGCCGAGGACACCGGCCCCCGCGGGGAAGTGTGGTCCACTGTGTTATCCTCCTCTCCCTTGACCCCCTATGGCAATCCTCAGAAATAATGGCGGCAAAGGAGGGCGGACTTCCATAGGACCCGGCATTGATTTGCCGGACACGCACCCCTGTGCAGGCCATTGCCCCAGGCCAGCCGCACTCTCTCAGGCGGTCTTCTCAATTTTCAAGACGCTTATGAACAAGGAGGTATCCCATGCCCCAGATCCGCCAACTGGAGGCCCATGTGGCCGATCTCATCGCCGCCGGCGAGGTGGTGGAACGCCCTGCCAGCGTGGTCAAGGAGCTGGTGGAAAACGCCATTGACGCCGGTGCCTCTGCCGTAGCGGTGGAGATCCGCCGGGGCGGCATGGGGCTGATCCGGGTCACCGACAACGGCTGCGGCATCGCCCCCGGCGAACTGCCCACCGCTTTTCTCCGCCACGCCACCAGTAAGCTCCGCTCGCCGGAGGACCTGGGACGCATCGGCACCCTGGGCTTTCGGGGTGAGGCCCTGGCGGCCATCTCCGCCGTCAGCCGGGTGGAAATCCTCACCCGCCAGCGGGGCGCGGCAAGCGGCGCGTCCCTCCATCTGGAGGGCGGTGTGCCGGGGACCGTGGAAGAGGCCGGAGCCCCGGAGGGCACCGCCATCTCCGTCCGGGACCTCTTTTTCAACACCCCCGCCCGGCTGAAATTCATGCGCAGAGACAGTGCCGAGACCGCCGCCGTGGCGGGCCTCATGCAGCATCTGGCCCTGTCCCATCCCGATATCTCCTTTAAATTCACCAAGGACGGCACAGAGTCCCTCCACACCCCCGGGGACGGGAAACCGGCCTCCGCCGTCTACGCCGCCCTGGGCCGGGACTTCGCAAAGGGCCTTGTGCCGGTGGAGGGCCGGGGCGGAGAGATCGCCGTCTCCGGCTTCGTCACCGCCCCTCTCCAGGGCCGGGGCTCCCGGTCCATGCAGGTCTTCTTCGTCAACGGGCGGTTCATCAAGTCCCAGCTGCTGACTGCGGCGCTGGAGGAGGGCTACCGCAACCAGATTATGAAGGGAAAATTCCCCGGCTGTGTACTGTCCGTCACGCTGCCGGTCTCCGCCGTGGATGTGAACGTCCATCCTGCCAAGACCCAGGTGAAGTTTGCCCGGGAGCGGGAGGTCTTTGATGCGGTGTATCACACCGTGCTGGACAGTCTTGCAAAACAGGGCGGCCCTGTATCCGCCCCTTCCCCTGCGGCGGACACAGCTGTGAATCCCCGGCGGGACTTCTTCCAGGCCATGGACGCCAAAACCTACCGCCAGCAGGAGAGCCGCCCCGCCCCGGCGCCGGAGAAAAAGCCCCGCCTGGGCTGGAACACGGAGTGGAAGGCTCCGGCGAAGCTCTCGGACAGCCGGAGCGAAATGGTTTACCGGACCTCCGCGGAAAAAACCGCACCCCCCAGCGGGGACGTCTTCGCCCCGCCGCCCTCGGCGGCGTCCGGGCCGGTTTCGGAAAAAGCCTCCGCTCCCAGGCCGGTTTTGCCGCCGCCTGTGGCGCCAAGGACCCCGGCGGTACCGGAGGCGTCCCGGCGCCTCCCCGTACCCGCCATTCCGGCGGAAGGGGGGGAGAATATCCAGCAGACCCTGGAGCCGGCGGGGGAGACCCCCTGGCGGATTGCCGGGGAGGTGCTCAACACCTATATCGTCTGTGAGAGCGCCGGCGGCTGCATCTACCTCATTGACAAGCACGCCGCTCACGAACGGATAAATTTCGACCGTCTGATGGCAGCCCGGGAGCCGCCCATGCGGCAGACCCTGCTCCAGCCCGCGGCGGCGGAACTGAAGTGGGAGGACGGAACGCTGCTGCTGGATAACCTGCCCCTGCTGGACCAGCTGGGCTTTGGCTGCGAGGACTTCGGCGGCGGGGCCATACTGGTGCGGGAGGTCCCGGCGGACATCGACGCTGCGGATGTCTCCGCCACCCTGGAGGAGCTTGCGGAATGTCTGCGGACAGGCCGCTCGGCGGAGGAGCGCCGGGAGAACCTGCTGCACACCATGGCCTGCAAGGCCGCCATCAAGGGCGGCTGGACCAGTGACCCGGCGGAGCTGCGGGCGCTGGTGGAGAAGGTGCAGAGCGGAGAGGTGAGATACTGTCCCCACGGGCGGCCCGTGGCGGTAAAGCTGACCAGGCATGAGCTGGAGAAGATGTTTAAGCGGGCATAAGACCGGGCATTTCCTCATTTTGCAGGACAGAAGGACTTCTCCGTGTCAAAGAGGGACCGGCAGACCCGGGTCAGCCCCCTCTGCCGCACCGGGGATGCCTCTCCGCCATCACCACCACCATATTGAGTGAGGATTGACTATGAAACTGCTGTATATTGACTGCTGCGTCAGCCAGCGGGGGGCGGACTCCCGCACCCGCCGTCTGGCGGAGGCCTTTCTGGAGAGCTTCCGGCGGGGTCACCCGGAGGCAGAGATTGAGACGGTGCAGGTAGAGACCCTGGGTTTGAAGCCCCTTTTTCCATCATCACTGGATGAGCGGGACGCCCTGGCAAAAGCGGGGAAGTTTGACGTGCCTTCCTTTGCCCTGGCCCGGCAGTTCCAGCAGGCGGACCGAATCGCCGTGGCCGCCCCCTTCTGGGACCTGAGCTTTCCCGCCCTCCTGCGGGTCTACATCGAGCACATCTCCGCCAACGGCCTCACCTACCACTACGAATCCGACGGCTGTCACGGAGACTGCCAGGCCTCCCGTCTGGCCTATCTCACCACCGGCGGCGATCTGGAGCGGCCCCAGAGCCTTGGCGTGCTCTACTGGAAACAGCTCTCCGCCATGTTCGGCATCCCCCGGTTTGACTACGTGTTTGCCGGCGGGCTGGATCTGGACCCCTCCCAGGTCCTGGCGGTCATGGAGGCGTCCTGCGAAGAGGCCCGGGCCCTGGGGCGGACCTTCTGATGGCGGCGCAGGCCGTCTGTGTCGTGGGCCCCACGGCCTGCGGCAAGACCACCCTGGGTGTGCTTCTGGCAAAGCGGTACGGCGGCGAGGTGGTCTCCGCCGACTCCATGCAGATCTACAAAGGCCTGACCATCGGCACCGCCGCCCCCACCGAGGCGGAGATGGACGGGGTGCCCCACCACATGGTCGCCGTGGCGGACCCTGGGGAGCAGTGGTCCGCCGCCCGGTACGCCCAGGCCGCCATCCCCGTCATCGACGGCATTCTGGCCCGGGGAAAGCTGCCCATCCTGGTGGGCGGCACCGGGCTGTGGCTGGACGCCGTAATCAGAGGCCACGGCTTCGCCCCGGGCGCCGCCGGGGGTGAGGTCCGGCGGCACCTCCAGGCCCGGCTGGAGGCGGAGGGCATCGGGCCCCTCCTGGCGGAGCTGCGGCAGGTGGACCGGCCGGCGGCGGAGCGGCTGCACCCGGCGGATGAAAAACGCATCCTCCGGGCCCTGGAGGTCTATTTGGAGACGGGAAAGACCATCACCGCCCACAACGAGGAGACCCGCGCCCTGCCGCCCCGGTACGACGCCGTGTGGATCGGCCTCCAGTTTGCCTGCCGGGAGGACATGAAGCGCCTCATTGACCGCCGGGTGGACGCCATGGTGGAGCAGGGCCTTTTGGAGGAGGTCCGCGGCCTGCTGGGTCAGGGCTTGCCCCGGAGCGCCACTTGTATGCAGGCCATCGGCTACAAGGAGTTCCTGGGGGTGCTGGGGGGCACGCGCACGGAGGCAGAGGCCATCGCGGAGGTAAAGCTCCGCTCCCGGCAGTATGCCAAGCGGCAGCTGACCTGGCTGCGGCGAAATCCGGCCATCCACTGGATCTATTGGGAAAAAAAGCGGGATTTTGCAAAAGCCCTACGGATTTCGACGGAAATCCTGTCCGCCGCTGGCGTATCCTAGATTCAGGGCGGACCGTACATAAATTTGTCCGCCACGAAAGAAAAAGGAGCGGACAGTATGCAGACAAAAGCCAATTTGCAGGACATCTTTCTTCTCAGGGCAAAGCGGGACAGGCTTCCGGTCACCATGTTTTTGATGAACGGCTTCCAGATGCGGGGCGTCATCACGGGCTTTGACGCCTTCGTGGTGGTCCTGGACAGCGACGGCAGGCAGCAGGTCATTTACAAGCACGCCATCTCCACCATCGCGCCCGCCAGACCCGTGGAGCTGGCGGAGACGGAGGGCTGACAGCCCCGAAACAACAGGACGTAAGGAGACCCTTATGAGACGCACCTCTCTGGCCACCCGAATATTGATGCTGCTGGTATGCCTGGGCGTTACGGCCTATTTCGGCTATCAGTCCCTGCGCTATATGAAGGATCCCTTTACTACCGCCGCAGCCTACGGCTGCACGGTGGACGAGACCGTCAGCGCCTCCGGCTACGTGGTGCGCAGCGAGCGGGTGCTGGAGGACAACGACAGCGGCCTGCTGCGTCTGGCCCGGGCGGAGGGAGAGCGGGTCAGCGTAGGCGGCACGGTGGCGGCGGTCTACGCCGACCAGGTCTCCCTGGACCGGCAGAGCGAGATCGACGCCCTGGAGGCCAGGATCGAGCAGCTGGAGTACGTCCAGAGCGCCTCTCTCAGCTACGAGGCCTCCGCAAAGCTGGACAATCAGATCGCCCAGGACCTGCTGGCGGTGAGGACCGCCCTGACAGCCGGACGGCTGGACACCGTGGAGAGGCGGGGCAGCGAGCTGCGGGCCCTGGTGATGAAGCGGGACTATACATATTCCGGCGGCAGCCTGGACGAACAGCTGGAGTCCCTGCGCCAGGAGCTCAAGGACCTGCGCCGCCAGTCGGCGGGCTCCACCCGGCGGATCAGCGCCCCGGTGTCGGGGCTGTACTCCGCCGTGGTGGACGGCTACGAAACCGTGCTGACGCCGGAGAGCATCCTGGAGATGTCCCCCTCCCAGCTCAGCGCCGTCCAGCCGGACAGCACCGTCAGCTCCCACGTGGGAAAGCTGATCTTAGGGGATAACTGGTACTACGCCGCCGCCCTGCGCGTCAGCGAGATCCGGGAGATCCAGGACGCCGGAAGCGTCTCCCTGCGGTTTTCCAAGGACGTGGCCCGGGATCTGGACGTGAGCGTCCAGTCCGTGGGCTGGGAGGAAGACGGGCGCTCCGTGGTGGTGTTTCAGGGGAAGTACGATCTGTCCCAGCTGACGCTGCTGCGCCAGCAGAGCGCGGAGATCATCCTGAACACCATGACCGGCATCCGGGTTCCCCAGGAGGCGCTGCGGGTGGTGCCCCGCACCGTCACCGGCCCGGACGGCAGTGAGACGGAGGTCCAGACCACCGGCGTGTACTGCGTAGTGGGCGTGAAGGCCGTCTTCAAGCCGGCGGAGGTACTGTACAGCGGGGAAGGCTTCGTGCTGGTCCAGCCCGCCTCCTCGAATAAGAAGCGGGTCCTCCGCTCCGGGGATGAAGTCATTGTCACAGCCAGAGATCTATACGATGGGAAAGTCGTGTTGGAATAACGGAAAGAGGGGTGGGCTTATGTCCATTGCGGAGAACATTGCCCGGGTACGGGCGGAACTGGCGGACGCCGCCAGAGAGGCCGGCCGGAGGCCGGAGGAAATTCTCCTGGTGGGAGCCAGCAAGATGAACGGCGCAGACGCATGCCGGGAGGCTATTGCCGCCGGCATCGACGCTCTGGGGGAGAACCGGGTCCAGGAGATGGTGAAAAAGCTCTCGGAAAACGCCTACGACGGCGCGCCGCTGCACTTCATCGGGCATCTCCAGCGCAACAAGGTCAGACAGGTAGTGGGACACGTGTCCCTCATCCAGTCCGTGGGCTCTCTCCCCTTGCTGGACGAGATTGAGAAGACCGCCGCCCGGCTGGGGCTCCGGCAGGACATCCTGCTGGAGGTGAACATCGGCAGCGAGGCGGCCAAGAGCGGCTTCGCGCCCAAGGACGTCTCCGCCGCCGCGGAGGCCGCCCTGTCCCGGGAGCATGTGCGGGTGCGGGGCCTGATGACCATCCCCCCCGCAGACGCGGACCGGGAGTCCAATATGCGCTGTTTTCAGGAAGTTCATACACTTTATGTTGACATTAACGAAAATTTGTTCCATAATGAATTAAAGTATCTCTCCATGGGCATGAGCGGCGACTATGCCGACGCCGTCCGCGCCGGCGCAACCATGGTCCGGGTAGGCACCGCCATCTTCGGTGCCCGGGACTACACCCTGTGACCGCCGCTCCTCTCCCGGCGCAGAGCCGCTCCAGGGCGGACTTTGGAATACGATCTCGCGCGCAAGCGCACTGAGGAGGCTTTGCCATGAGCATTATCGACGAGCTGAAAAAATGGACCCATCCCTACGAGGACGAGGACGACGACTTTGAGGAATTTGAGGAACCGGTCCGCAGGGACGAGTTCGAGGACCGCCGCAGCAAGTACGACGACCGCCGGAACAAGGTGGTGAACATCCACGCCACCACCCAGCTGAAGGTCGTTCTGGTAAAACCGGAGCGGTTTGAAAACGCCTCCGAGATCGCCGACCACCTGAAGGACAAGCGGACGGTGGTGCTGAATTTGGAGTCCACCAACAAGGACATCGCCCGCCGCCTGATCGACTTTCTCTCCGGCGTGGCCTACGCCGGGGAGGGCAAGATCAAGAAAGTGGCCGCCAATACATATATCATCACGCCCTACCACGTGGATATTGAGGGCGATCTGATCGACGAGCTTGAGAACAACGGGCTGTATTTTTAACCATAGAGAACAGCGCTGATAGGGGGTATTGCTGGAATGCTGACACCGCAGGAAGTCTCCTCCCACGCCTTTACCAAGGGGCTCATGGGCGGATACAACATGGCCATGGTGGACGAGTTTTTGGACGAGCTCACCGATGACTATACGGCGCTGTACAAGGAAAACGCGGCGCTGAAAGCCAAGATGAAGGTTCTGGTGGAGAAGGTGGAGGACTACCGCGCCACGGAGGATTCCATGCGCGCCACCCTTCTCACGGCCCAGAAGATGGCGGACTCCATTGTCCGGGAGGCCGAGGCCCGGCGGGACAATCTGCTGGCTCAGGCGGAATCGGACGCCCGGGAGCGCATTGCCCAGATCCAGCGGGAGGTAGAGGCGGCGGAGGACCGCCTGCGCCAGGGACAGCGAGAGCTGGCCCAGTTCATTTCCGCCGTTCAGAAGGTGTGCAGCCAGGAGATGAAATTTCTGGAGGAGCTTCCCCAACTGCCGGCAAACATTTCTGCGCCGTCCGTGGCGGAGCTTCGGGAGAGCGCTGCGGTCTCCTCTGCCGGGGCGCCCACGGAGGGGACCGCGGCGCCGGAAGAACCGGCCGTGCCCGCGCCTGAGCCTCCTCCCGTGGAGATTCCCCCTGTGGCCGCCGTCTCGGAGGACTCCTATCCCGAGGGAGACCCCTTTGCCAAGGAGCCGGAGGAGGCGGTTGAGGCCACCCGCCGTATCAAGTTCGACAAGCTGGACGACCTGAAATTTGGCCCCAACTACACCAGCGGCATATAATCTTCTCAAAAGGCGGTTCTAATTTTATTAGGGCTTGTTTGATAATTGGCGATATGCCCAACAGCGAGGAATTTTTTCGCCAGACAAGGCAAATTTTCGCAGGCATCCTGACGGATGGCAAGAAAATTTAACGATGTATGGCAGAAAAAGGCCCGCTGTTTGGGCGTGTTGACAATTTTCAAACAAGCCCTAGAACTGCTTTTCCAGAGGGAGGGACATCTATGGCAAACCAGCGGCCCATCATCGCCTTTTTGTATGACTTTGACAAGACCCTGTGCACCACCGATATGCAGAATTACGCCTTTATCCCCAGCCTGGGCATGACCCCGGCGGACTTCTGGGCGGAGGCCAACGGCTTTGGCCGTCGGAACCGCATTGACGGGGTCCTTGCCTATATGTACACCATGCTCCGGGAGGCGGAGAAAAAAAATCTTCCTTTCACCCGGGCGGACTTGGTAGACAAGGGGCGGGGCATTGTGTTCTTTCCCGGTGTGGAGGGCTGGTTTCGCCGAATCAATGACTACGGCGAGACACTGGGCGTCCAGGTGGAGCACTACATCATCTCCTCCGGCCTGCGGGAGATCATCGAGGGCTCCTCCATCAGCGGAGAGTTCAAGGAGATCTATGCCAGCGAGTTTTACTATGACGAAAACGGCGTGCCGGTGTGGCCCAAGCTGGCGGTAAATTTCACCGCCAAGACGCAGTTCGTCTACCGGATCAACAAGGGCGTCCTGGACGTGTCCGATGACAAGACCCTCAACGACTCCATGCCCGACGACAGCAAGCGGATTCCTTTCACCAACATGGTCTACATGGGGGACGGCCTCTCGGACGTGCCCTGCATGAAGATGATGCGGGCCTACGGCGGTCAGGCCATCGCCGTATACCAGGAGGGAAACCGCCAGGGGGTGGAGGACCTCCTGGTCAAGGGCCGGGTGGACTTCATCTTTCCGGCGGATTACAGCGAGGGCACGGCTCTGGACACCACGGTAAAGCACATCATCCAGAAGATGGCCATTGCGGACCTGCTTTGGGAGGAAAATGTCCAGCAGCTGCGCGGCATCGGCGGGGACGTGCTCCCCAACCAGGTGGGGCTGTTTTAGCCCTGCTCGTCTCACCTGCGTTTTACACTAAATGTCAAAATTCCCGGCAAACGGGGCGGAGGTCCGCTGTCAGCAATTTTTAATATTGCGTGGAGAGGAGAAAGTTCATGCCCAAAATCATTATTTTGGGTGACATCGACATTTGCCCTTATACATCAGCGTAAACACCTCGAAGGAACTGGCCATACTTCGGTGAGATCCCCGCCGGCGAATTTTCAATTGATCTCTTCAATCAAATCGAACAGCAGAGCTGGAATCTCCTGATCAGTGAAAGAGGCCGCCGGAATGAATTCGGCTGAATATCTCCTTTTCCCGCGTCCATCTCCGCCTTTTCCACATAAAACAGCTTTGGGGAAGACCTGCAAATTAAAACAAAAAAGACCGCCTTTGGCGGTCTTTTTTGCTGTGTGTGTTTAGGAGGGAGAAAATGCATCGGGCTGGGAAAACCCTTTGCTTGATGATTAAGATACCCCAGAAACATGACAGAATTGTGTTATTCTTATGAACGATTTGTAAATGTTATCCTTTTTAGGATTACTTATGCTTCTGGCTCTCCATCACCGCCAATTCATCACAGCGGTTATTGTACTCATTTTCCGCGTGGCCCTTGACCCAGTGACAGCGCAGGGTGTGAATCTCCTCCAGCTCCAGCAGGCGGTCCCAGAGATCCGGGTTCAGCGCCGGCTTTTTGTCGGACTTTACCCAGCCCCGTTTTTTCCACCCCCGGGCCCACCCCTTCTCCAGCCCATCGATGACGTACTTGGAGTCGGACCACAAGTCCACGGCGCAGGGCTCCTTCAGCAGGGAGAGGGCCTGGATGACAGCTGTCAGCTCCATACGGTTGTTGGTGGTGTCCGGCTCGCCGCCGGAGAGCTCCCGCCTGTGGGCGCCATAGATCAATATGGCGCCCCATCCGCCGGGTCCGGGATTGCCGGAGCAGGCCCCATCGGTGTAAATGGTAACTGTTTTCATCTTCTTCCGCCTCCAGGTCTTCCTTATTTTTGCAAAGAGGCGATCTTCAAAGGAGAGAATCAGATCGGCCGTCTTTTCTCCCGCCAACAGGTACCGCCTCGGATAACGTACTAGCATGATACTGTAAACGAGGTAAAAAGGCAATAACTTTATCACCAGAATCAGGGACAGCAAAATTTTACCAAATCCAAAATACCATCTCTAAGATGGTATTATAATCTGGTTCAATTGTAATATCAACTTTAAAAGTGGTAAATACCTTTTTAAAGTTCTTATATATTTTTAAACACGGTATAAAATATTCACGAGGTGTTCTCATGAATATAAGCCATTACAATGAGGGGTCAAAATTGGCCTGAACATTTTGTATTATCGAAAAGAATCTAAAATTACTCAGGAACAATTTGCGGAGATGTGCGGAAACGTCAGCCACAATCATATCCAACGTGTAGAAACAGGAAACGGCGGTGCAAGTGTTGATCTCTTGATTGATATTGCCAAAGCCCTGAACATCCCCCTATACAAGCTCTTCGAGTTCAAAGAAAGAGGACGTGGATCTCTCCACGTCCTCTTTTTATTTCCAAGGTCTGCCGGCCCGGGACCGCCGCGGTTACTCCAGGAGTTCCTCCTCCGCCTGAACGGCCTCTCCGCTCTCCTCACGCTCTGTCAAAGCCATGGAGATCACCCGGTCGCCCTCCTCCTTAAAGCGCATGACAATAACGCCCTGCGTGGCCCGCCCCGCCATGCGGATGCTGTCCACATGGGTCCGGATGAGGATGCCGGACTGGGTCATCAGCAGCAGATCCTCACTGCCGTCCACCACTTTGATTCCGACCACCGGTCCCGTCTTATCCGTGACCATGTAGTTCTTGATGCCGATGCCGCCCCGGTTGGTAATGCGGTACTCCTCCACGCTGGTGCGCTTGCCGTAGCCCCGCTCTGTGATGGAGAGGACCTCATGTCCCGGCTTGGCTCGGGCGGCGCCCACCACGTAGTCTCCCTGGCGCAGACGGATGCCCCGAACGCCCATGGCCTCCCGGCCCATGGGCCGCACGTCCGCCTCGTCGAAGCACACCGCCAAGCCATCGTGGGTGGCAATCAGAATCTTCTGCTCCCCGTCGGTCTCCCGCACGGTGATCAGCCGGTCTCCCTCGTCCATCCGCAGAGCCCGCAGGCCGTTGTTCCGCAGGTTTTTCAGGGTATTGGCCGGCAGGCGCTTCACAGTGCCGTTCCGGGTGACCATGAAGAGGAACCGTCCGTCGTCCTCGATGGAGCGGGTGTGGATCATGGTCTGGACCCGTTCGCCCTGCTCCACCTGGAGGATGTTGATGATGTTGGTGCCCTTGGCGGTCTTGCCGCTCTCGGGGATCTGGTAGCCCTTCTTCCGGTAAACCTTGCCGGTGTCGGTGAAGAAGAGGATATAGTCGTGGGTGGACGCGGTGAATACATCCGCCACCACGTCCTCCTCCCGGGTTGTGATGCCCTTCTTTCCCATGCCGCCCTTGGACTGAGCGGTATACTCGCTCACCGGTGTGCGCTTGATGTAGCCCGCCTGGGTCAGCGTGAAGACGCACGCCTCCTCCTCGATCAGGTCCTCGATGTCGATCTCGTCCTCCACGTCCTGGATCTCGGTGACCCGGTCGTCGCCGTACCTGTCGGCGACGGTGGTGAGCTCCTCCTTGAGGATTTGGCGCACCAGGCTGTCATCCGTGAGAATCCGGTTGAAATAGGCAATCCGCTCCTCCAGCTCCTTATACTCGTTCTCCAGCTTCTCCCGGTTCAGACCCTGGAGGGCAATGAGGCGCATGTCGCAGATGGCCTGGGCCTGGACATCGTCCAGCCCAAACCGGCTCATCAGGTTTTCCTTGGCGTTGTCGTAGCTGGTGCGGATAATCTTGATGACCTCGTCAATATTGTCCTGGGCAATCAGCAGTCCCTCCAGAAGGTGGGCCCGCTCCTGAGCCTTCCGCAGGTCGAATTTCGTCCGCCGGACGATGACCTCCTCCTGGAAGTTCAGATATTCGTCAATGATGTGCCGCAGGGAGAGAATTTTGGGCTGGGGCTGGCCGTTCACCTGCACCAGAGCCAGCATATTGATGGCAAAGGTAGTCTGGAGCTGGGTCTGACTAAACAGGCGGTTCAGCACCACCTGGGGATTTGCGTCCCGTTTCAGCTCGATGACAATGCGCATGCCGTTGCGGTCGGACTCGTCCCGGATGTCGGAGATTCCCTCCAGCCGCTTGTCCTCCACCTGGTCCGCCATATTCTTGATCAGCATCCGCTTGTTCACCTGATAGGGGATCTCGGTGATGACAATCCGGGTGCGGTCCTTGCCGAACTCCTCGAAGTCATGGCGTGCCCGGACCATCAGCCGTCCCCGTCCGGTGGCGTAGGCCGCCCGGATGCCGGACCGGCCCATGATGATGCCCTTGGTGGGGAAGTCGGGCCCCTTCACGTGCTCCATCAGATCGCTGAGACTCGCCTCCGGATTGTCCAGCACGCACAGGCACGCGCCGACCACCTCCCGCAGGTTGTGGGGGGGGATGTTGGTGGCCATTCCAACGGCAATGCCGCTGGAGCCGTTCACCAGCAGGTTGGGGAAACGGGAGGGCAGCACCTGTGGCTCCTGGCGGCTCTCGTCAAAGTTGGGGTCCCAGTCCACCGTCTCCTTCTCGATGTCCCGCAGCATCTCATCGGAGATTCTGGCCAGACGGGCCTCGGTGTACCGGTAGGCCGCCGGGGGGTCTCCGTCCACGGAACCGAAGTTGCCGTGGCCGTCCACCAGCATGTAGCGCATGGAGAAATCCTGAGCCAGACGGACCAGGGCGTCGTAGACGCTGGCGTCGCCGTGGGGGTGGTACCGTCCCAGCACGTCGCCCACGCAGGTGGCGGATTTTTTGAAGGGCTTGTCGCTGGTGAGGTTGTCCTCATACATGGCGTAGAGAATCCGCCGGTGGACAGGCTTGAGGCCGTCCCGCACGTCCGGCAGGGCCCGCCCCTTGATGACGGACATGGCGTACTCAATATAGGACTGCTTCATCTCCGGTACCAGGGGAGACTCCACAATTTTTTGTCCAGGGTAACGGATCTCCTCCGGGTCGTATTGGGGTTTCTTACTCATTGATTTTGTGTCCTCCTTGTTAGAGGTAAGTTATATCTTTGTCCCCGCGGGACATGACTTCTCCTTTGGGGAAAGGGTTTTCCTCCCTGTCAGTTACCGGGTGTCTCTCAGCCAGTCCATGCCGGGGCAGGGCTCCAGGGTGCGGACACGCCATTCCACGCACTTCACCGCAAGCTCCCGGTCCCTCATGGTGCATTTCATGGGAAACACGGACTGTCCGTCGCTGGGCTCAATGGGGGCCTCCTGGCCGGAGTCAGAAAATTCCGGGTTATAACAGGCCCAGGCGGTTCCGGTCTCTCCACACCAGATTTGCAGAAAAATCAGTTCTGAAGAGGATTCCAGCAGCAAACAGCTCTCCTCATTGTACTCATTCAGGGACAGCTCCAGACTGCGGCATTTTCCGAGGCGGACTTTTTCCACAGCACCCCCAATATAAGCCTCCGAAACTTCGCCGCATTTCCTCCTTGGCGGGTTCTCCTGTCTGGCATACCGGATTTTTATGCCCTCCGGCAGGGGGGTACTGCCCGCTTTATCATGATTTCTTCCATGGAAGATGCCTGATCCCGTCAATAGTCCAGGTTCACCGCGTACTGGGCGTTCTCCTCGATGAACGCCTTCCGGGGCTCCACCTTTTCCCCCATGAGAATGGTAAATATCTCATCCGCCCGCACCGCGTCGTCCAGGGTGATCCGCCGCAGCGTGCGCTTTTCCGGGTCCATGGTGGTCTCCCACAGCTCGTGGGGGTTCATCTCGCCCAGGCCCTTGAACCGGCTGATGTCCACCTTGGCGTTGGGGTTGTCCCCCCGGAGCTCCGCGGAGATGGCGTCCCGCTCCTCCTCGGAGAAGGCCAGCCGCGTGGTCTTGCCCCTCGTCAGCTTAAAGAGGGGCGGCACGGCGGAGTAGACGTATCCCTGCTCAATCATGGGCCGCATGAAGCGGAAGAAAAAGGTCAAGAGCAGTGTCCGGATGTGGGCGCCGTCCACGTCGGCGTCGGCCATGATGATGATCTTGTGATACCGCAGCTTCCCGGCGTCAAACTCCTCGCCGATCCCGGCTCCCAGGGCGGTGATGACCGGCTGGAGCTTGTCGTTGCCGTAGACCTTGTCCGCCCGGGCCTTCTCCACGTTCAGCATCTTGCCCCAGAGAGGCAGGATGGCCTGAAACCGGGAATCCCGCCCTTGAGTGGCGGAGCCTCCGGCGGAGTCGCCCTCCACGATGTAGATCTCAGTGAGCTCGGGGTTGTTCTCGTTGCAGTCCCGGAGCTTATCCGGCATGGCGGCGCCTCCCAGGGCCGTCTTGCGGCGGATGGATTCCCGGGCCTTCTTGGCGGCCTCCCGGGCCCGGTTGGCGGTAAGGGCCTTGTCCAGAATCATCCGTCCCACCTGGGGGTTCTCCTCCAGGAAGGTGTCCAGCTTCTCGGAGACAATGTTGTTCACCAGGGTGCGGATCTCAGAGTTTCCCAGCTTGGCCTTGGTCTGGCCCTCAAACTGGGCCTCCGTCAGCTTTACGGAGATAACGCAGGTGAGGCCCTCCCGGCAGTCCTCGCCGGAGACTTTCTCGTCGTCCTTCAGCATCTTGATCTTCCGGCCGTAGTTGTTCAGCACGGTGGTCAGCGCCCGCTTGAAGCCCTCCTCGTGCATGCCGCCCTCGGGGGTGCGGACGTCGTTGGCAAAGGAGACGATCATCTCGTTGTAAGCGTCGTTGTACTGCAGTGCCACCTCTGCGGAGGCGTCATCCTTTTGTCCCGCCATATAGATGACCCCGGCGTGGATGGGCGTCTTGTTCTGGTTCAGCCAGGACACATACTCCCGGATACCCCCCTCATAGCACATGGAGTCCGCGGCCTCACGTCCCTCCCTCTTGTCAAAGGTGGAGATTTTCAGCCCCGCGTTCAAAAAGGCCTGCTGCCGCATCCGGGTATGGATGGTATCGTAGTTGTAGGTGGTGATTTCGAACATCTCAGGGTCCGGCTTGAAGGTGACAGTGGTGCCGGTGCGGTCGGTCTTGCCCACCACGGTCATCTTCTCCGTCACACTACCACGGGAGAACTTCATCTCGTAGATTTCGCCATTCTTGTGCACCTGGACGGTGAGCCACTCCGAGAGGGCATTCACCACGGAGGCGCCCACACCGTGGAGGCCGCCGGAGACCTTGTAGCCTCCGCCGCCGAACTTGCCGCCGGCGTGGAGCACAGTGTACACCACCTCCAGGGCGGGAAGCCCCGTCTGAGTCTGGATGTCCACGGGGATGCCCCGGCCGTTGTCGGTAACGGTGATGGTGTCTCCGGGGTTGATGGTGACGGTAATCTCGTCGCAGTATCCCGCCAGAGCCTCGTCAATGGCGTTGTCCACAATTTCATAGACCAAGTGGTGCAGGCCTGACTCACTGGTGGAGCCGATATACATGCCGGGCCGCTTGCGAACGGCCTCCAGCCCCTCCAGCACTTGAATTTCGGAGGCGTCGTACTCGTTGGACGCGTCTACAACGGTGGAATTCAAAATTTCATTGTCTGCCATATTATTCTCCTTATGATTTTTCAGAGCAGAAAAAGCCGGGCCGGTGGCTGAAAAAAATCCATCCGGCCTGCCTTTTCCCACTCCGCATTGATTTTGGGAATATACGTGGGAAAAGCCGCATAGGATTGTCCTGTCAGGGGACCTGACCGGTTCTGCTTCCGGCGCGGAGCCTGTCAAAGGCCAAGCTGATCATCCATCCGATCAGCGTACCGAACAAGACATAAAGCACCACAACGCCAAAGCCGATGTAATTCCAGATATCATGACCCTGTATAGTGCTGATCACGTGAATCTGATTCAACTGGTACAGCACCTCCAAAGCCGCCATAATCCCCGCACCCAGCAGGGGAAACCAGCGGGCCTTCCTTGTCCTGCGGAGCAGGACAAGCTGAATCGCCGCCCCCGCCAGCGCAAAGCCCATGGCAATCAGCAAAACCGGCCCGTGAAACCACGGATAGAGCCAAAAAACCATACAAACCAGAATGATCGAAGGATCCGCCATCGTCGTGCTCCTTTCGTCCTCTGTCTCTCAGTCCAGCTCTTCGTCCTCCGGGTCCTCCACATCACAAAGCCCCTCCGGCTCCTGGCCCGTTCCCATGAGCTCCGTGGTGCGCATCCGCCGCTTGTCCTTGGCGGCCTCCACGTTCTGGTGGATTAACTCCTTGACCTCCCGGGGATTTTTTACATTCTTCAAGTCCAGGTGGGGAACGCTCTTATCCGAGGAGTGGACGCACACCGTCCCCACGCCGAAGATCCGCTGGCCCAGCGTCATGGTCAGCTCCAGATCCCGCACCCGGTAGAGCAGCACCTCGTCGGCCCTCAGGTTGAGTAAGCCCGTCTCGCAGAAAAGCCGGTCCTCGCTGAGGCTGTATCGGGTAAAGGAGAGGGGCAGACCCAGGCGGCGCCTGCGGTCCTTCCAAAGGTACTCAATGGACTTCATAAAAACCTCCGTATTCACTCAATTCGATTTCTCTCCGCACGGCTGGCCAGCGTGGCCGGATTCAGCTGGGAGAGATAGACAATCTGGTCATGGTAGGGGTGGTCACACACCACAAAGGACTTGGGCAGATCTCCAGACACATCCAGCACCACGCCCTCTCTCTGGGCGGCGGCCAGATAGTCCCGGGTCCTCCTGGAGGTGGAGCACTTGTCCAGGTCAAAAACGCCGATGATCCGGCGGTAGGGGACGATCTCGCTTTGTCCCAGGTGCAGATACATGGTCAATCCTCCCACACGCGGTCCCGCAGCCACGCCAGCCACCGGCGGCGGACCACGGTTTTCCGGGCTTGTTCATTGTCCCAGTTCTCATAGAGTTTTCTTCTGCCGGCACGGTACAGCTTATAATACTCGCTCTCTGCGCCGTCTCTCTCTTTTCCAAGAACAAGCATATGGCCCCCGCCATCCGTCCAATTGACATACAGGGACGGATTCTCCTCATAAAAAATCACACTCACCACGACAGCCGCCGCGCTCTCCGGGGAAAGCTGCGATTCCGCCGCCTCCATCAGCTTCGGGTTCTCCGCGGCCGATAAATCCCCACTCTCACCGCTCTCCATCAGCTCCCGAACAGCAGTGCACCGGGAGAACGCCTCAACCAGATCCCGGTCCTCCTCCGTGATCTCCACCTCCGGCACCCGCCGCAGAATGGCTTCTGTGTTCTCCGACGTCACCACCGCCTCGTCACAGGAGTACCGCATCTCCATACAGACCTCAATACCCAGCAGAATTAAAAGCAAGGCAAGCGCAATTCCCTTGAGGATTTTCTTTGAATCTGTCATATCATCCCTCCTCACTTCATATGGCGAATCAGGCGCGGAGATCAACATTCTGCTCCACCATTTGCTCCGCAAATGGCACCTTCTCCTAAAGGGAAAATCTTTAAGGAAACAGCTCGGAATGAATAATTTGCCTAACGGCCTGGTGGTGATCAGAGGGCGGGCCGCCCCGCACGATACCAGCTAGGCGCGAAGCGCGGGAATCGACGCAAGGGGCCTTGCGTCAAACCTGCAAAACAATCTCGGAGGCAGTCCCAACTGCGGCAGAGCGCCAAAGAGCGGAACACTGTCAGCCGCAGCCGGATTGAGACTGCCAAATTTCCGGGCACCGTCTGAGAAGACCCCCGCATTTGGGCGAATTTGACCCTCGCGGTCAAATTCCGCCCCAGCGTCTTTTTCTCTTTTGGACCGTGCACGGCCCGTTTTCTCTTTTTCTGCGCTCAGAAAAAGAGAAAATGGGGGGTGCATTGCCCAGCCATCATCATGGCTGAAATCCTCCCCGCCCGTCAGGGCGAGAAACATCCAAGACTGGGGATCACCCAATCACCCCTCGTTCCACATGGAACACCTTCCCCCCCAGCATCTGGGGAAGCCTGTCATCCTCACAGCAGGTGATGAACACCTGTCCTCCGGCAATCCGATTGAGCACAAATTCCTGCCTCCTGGGATCCAGCTCGCTGAGCACATCGTCCAACAGCAGCACCGGGTATTCCCCGGAGACATTCCGATAGATCTCCCGCTCCGCCAGCTTCATGGCCAGTGCCGCCGTCCGTGTCTGTCCCTGGGAGGCGTACTGCTTGGCGTCCCTGCCGTCGATGCTCACCAGCAGATCGTCCTTGTGTGGTCCGGAGAGGCACAGCCGGGAAGCCCGCTCCGCCGCCTGGTGTTCCTTCATATGATGCCGCAGCTGCTCTACGAGAACGGAGACCTCCGACGCCGGGTCCTCCACAGACGAGACGGTCTTATATCGGATCTCCAGGTCCTCCCTCCCTCCGGAGCACTCCCGGTGGTGGACGGCGGCGTACTCGCTGAGCCGCGCGGTGAACTGCTGGCGGTAGTGAACCAGCACCGCCCCTAGGCACACCATCCGCTCATTGAACTCCGGCAGAATATCCAGCAGGTCCGGCCGCTCCTCCGCGTCCCGGAGAATCCGGGTCTTGTGATCGTAGGTCCGACCGTACTCCGCCAGGGCGGCGGCATACCGGGGCCGCAGCTGGCATAAAGCAGTATCCATAAACTTCCGCCGAACGGCGGCTCCCTCCCGAATGAGAAACAGATCCTCCGGACAGAAAAACACGGTCTGACAAACCTCGCTGAGCGCAGCGCTGTTCTTGGCTGACACCTGGTTGACGGACATCTTCCGCCGCCGGTCCCGAAACAGATCCACCCGTACCAAAAACTCCCGTTCCCGGGCAAAGACCCGGGCGGATATGCGGGCGGCGGGGGCGGCAAAACCGATCATCTCCCGGTCCGTTCTGGCCCGCGGGGACTTTCCCCGGGAGAGGTATACCAGCGCCTCCAGCAGATTGGTCTTCCCTTGGGCGTTCTCCCCAAAAATCACGTTGCACCGGGAGTCAAAATCCGCGGCCTGGCATCCGTAATTCCGGAATCCCTCCAGCTCCAGGCGGTCAATCCGCATAACCCACCGTATAATGGTCGCCGTTAAATAACACGTCGTCCCCGGGACGGATTTTCTTTCCCCTCTGGAGACAGACTTCTCCTCCCACCTGAACCTGGCCGGCCTGAATCAGTTCCTTGGCCTCGCCGCCGGTCTCCACGAGTCCCGCGAATTTCAGCAGATCCTGGAGCTTGATCCACTCTGTTGCAATCGTAATGGTTTTCATAATCTCACTCCGCCGATTTCAGCCGCACCGGCAGCACCATGTACAAAAAATTATCATTTTCATCTGTTGGAACAATAATCGCCGGGGAAACCCCGGTATTCAGCTCGATCTTCACCGTATCCGCCGGAGCATACCGCAGTGCCTCCATGAGGTAGCGGTTGTTGAATCCAATCTCCAAATCGCCGCCGTCACCGCAGAGGCGGCAGACGTCCTTTGCCTCGCCGTTGCCGGTCTTGGCGGACAGCATCACCTTGTCATGGCCGAACACACACCGCACAGGGCTTTTCAGCTTGTCGGAGATCACCACCGACACCCGGTCGATGCTCTCAATGAGGGACTTTGTCTCCGCCACAACGGAGATGGGGTTTGACCGGGGAATGGCGTTTTTATAGTCCAGAAATTCTCCCTCCAGACGTCGGCAGATCAATTCCGTATCTCCCACCTCAAAAAGGATATGCCTCTTACCCAGGGTAACGGAGGCGGTGTCCTCCGTATCGCCGCAGATGCTCTTCACCTCGTTGAGGGCGGAACCGGGGGCCACGAAGGAGAAGGCGCCTCCCGCCAGCTGTTCCAGTGGCTCCCTCCGTACGGCCAGACGGAACCCGTCCACCGCCACCATGGTCAATCCCCTCTCGCTGATCTCAAACAGAGCGCCGGTATGCACCGGGCGGCTCTCGTTGCTGGAGACGGCAAAGGAGGTCTCCTCGATCATGGCCCGCAGGACTTTTTGCTGGATAGACACGGAGTATTCGTCCTCCACCTCCGGGAGATCCGGATAGTCGGCGGCGGACAGACCCAGAATATCAAAATCCGCGTCGCCGCAGCTGAGGTGAACCATCTGCCGCTCATCGGCGGAGAAGGTGATCATATCATCGGGCATCCGCCGGATGATATCGCCGAAAAGGCGGGCGTTCAGCACAATCTCTCCTCTCTCGTCGACCCCGGCGGAGATCCTGGTGCGGATGCCGGTATTCATATTATAGCCGGAGACGGTCAATTCCTCTCCGGCCCGGAGAAACAGGCCCTCCAGAGCGGGGATGGAGCTTTTCTGAGCCACGGCGCGGCTGGTGACGGCAATGGCGCTTTGCAGCAGCGCCTTCTCACAGGAGAACTTCATCATAGCGGTGGTTTCCTTTCAGTCAGAATAGAGGGAATCGTGCTCTCTAAAAAAGAAAATAAATAATTTTTGAAGAAATAGAAGCCGTAGGAAAAAATTATGTGGATAAAAATCGAAGTCCGTTGGGGGAGAAGGGACAGACCCTCCACAGGGGAGTTCCCTCTTTTTCGCCTCTTTCCCCAGCCTTTCCCGGGAAAGCGTGTTATCCACAGAGTATTGTTCTTTTTCCACGGGAAATGTGGAAAAAAGGTCATCGTTTGGAGTTGATGTTGGTTTTGATCTCCTTGATCTTCTCAGCGTAGGCGGGGTCCCGTTTCATCTTGTCCTCCACCCGCTGAATGGAGTAAAGGACGGTGGAGTGATCCCGGTTGTCAAAGACCTTTCCGATGTCCACCACGGAGATGTTGGTCATGGAGCGGATGAGGTACATGGCGATCTGCCGGGCCTGCACGGCGTCCCGCACCCTCTGCTGGCCTCGAATGAGGGATTCCTCCACGCCGTAGTACTTGCTGATGTAGTCCAGAATGGCCTCCGGGGTGGGGATGTACTCACTGCTGCGCTTCAAAATATCCTGAATGGCCCGGGATACGGTGTCCTCGTTGGTCTCGTCTCCCAGCAGGTCCTTGTAGGCCAGCAGCTTGTTGACGATTCCCTCCAGCTGGCGGACATTGGCGGTTGCTTTTTCCGCGATGGTAAAGGCAACCTTGTCCGGCAGGTTCATGCCCAGAATGGCGGCTTTGTTCTTGACAATGGCCACCCGGGTTTCAAAGTCGGGTGGAGCCACATCCACCAGCAGTCCCCACTCAAACCGGGTGCGGAGCCGGTCGTCCAGCAGCGTCATCTCGGAGGGCGGCCGGTCGGAGGTCAGCACGATCTGACGGCCGGACTCATAGAGGGTGTTGAAGGTGTGGAAGAATTCATTCTGCACCTGTTCCTTGCCGGCCACGAACTGCACATCGTCCACCAGCAGCAGGTCTGCGCTGCGGTACTTGGCCCTGAACTCGCTGCCCCGGCCGGCCCGGACCAGCTCGATGAACTCATTGATAAAGTCGTCTCCCTTGATGTAGACAATTTTGGAACGGGAGTCGTCCCTGCGGATGACGTTGGCGATGGAGTTGAGAAGGTGGGTCTTGCCAAGGCCGGAATCCCCGTAGATGAGGAGGGGGTTGTAGTTCTGGGCCGGATGCTCCGCCACCGCCATGGAGGCCGCGTAGGCCAGCTTGTTGGAGGGGCCCACCACAAAAGTTTCAAAGGTGAACTCCTCGGAGGTAAAGCGGTCCTCTTTCTTTTTCAACGCCGGACCCTTGAACTCCGAGAAGGAGGGATCGTCCAGAATGGAGACCTCGAAGTCCATGGAGAATATGTCCCGCAGGGCCGCTTTGATGTTTTTCAGAAACAGAGATTCGATATAGCCTTTTTTGAAATCGTTGGAGCAGTGGAGAAAAAATGTGTTCCCCCGGATATCCACAGCCTCCAGTTCGTCGAACCAGGTGGCGATGGTGGTCTCCGAGAGGTCCTGTTTCAGCTGTACCAGAATATTGTCCCATATGTCGGCGACAGAGTTCAAAAGGAAACACCTCTCTCTAATTTTGAGTTGCTGGGAAAAGTATCGTGAAAAATGGACAAAATAATACAACTCATTATAGCAAAAAAAGCAAAGAGAGGCAATACTTATTCTAATATAAAAGCTCAAAAAAAATTGTCCGAAACGGCGCAAGATTTAGATTTTTTTTGAAAGACGGGCGCTATATGTAGAAAATCTTTCGAAAAAGAATGAAAAGAGGAGAATTTCAGGGAAATTTGAAGTACATCTTGACACCTTTTGAAAAAGAAGGTATACTATCCAATGCGCATTAAGTCAGTGAGCGCATTGAAAGTTTACTGCGCCGGTCTCCGGATGGAGAACGGTGTCGAGTAAGCGCCGCCTACGGGCGGACGCAATTGTAACAGGAGGTGTCTCAAAATGGCTACGAAACGTACCTATCAGCCCAAGAAGCTCCACGGCCAGAAGGTCCATGGCTTCCGCAAGAGGATGGCTACCGCCAACGGCCGCAAGGTTCTGGCCCGCCGCCGCGCCAAGGGCCGCGCGCGTCTGTCCTACTGAGCACAGCACGCGGGAGACACTTGAACAACGTCTTCAGGGACGGCTGGAATTTTCTTAGATTCCTCCGTCCCTAAAAGAGTTTTTGTTCAGGAAAGCTGGGGAATGAGATGAAGCGGGCTTGTACGCTGAAAGAGAATTATGAGTTCCGCCGGGTGTATCAGCGGGGTTCCTCCGCCGTAAACGGTTCCATGGTGGTCTACTGCCGGAAGAACAGGCTGGGCCGCACCCGTCTGGGAATCACCGCCTCCACGAAGATCGGAAACGCGGTGACGCGGAACCGGGCCCGCCGCCGGCTGCGGGAGGTGTTCCGCCTCAACCGGGACAAGCTCCAGAGGGGCTGGGATGTCATTCTGGTGGCCCGGGGGAGAACGGTGACGACCTCTTGGAGGGAACTCAACGACACGTTCCTGCGCTCCTGCCGAAAGCTGAACCTTCTGGAGGAGGAAAGATGAAGCGGATTTTCATTTTGGCCATCCGGTTTTACCAGAGGGCGGTGTCGCCCTACCGGCCCCGCTGCTGCAACTACATTCCCACCTGCTCCCAATACGCCCTGGAGGCCGTTGAGAAATACGGCGCTCTCAAGGGCGGCTGGCTGGCGTTCAGAAGAATTCTGCGCTGCAATCCCTTTCACAAGGGGGGATACGACCCCGTGCCGTAAGGGAAAGAGGGAGGCTGATCTCTCTCCAATTCCCCCTTCACCGGTCTGTCAACCGGCTCCGCCGCCCTCGGACATCCGCCGCAGGTTCTGCCGCGTCGCGGATGCCCCGTCTTTGTGTGATCAGGGGCGGCCAGGGTCCCAGGGTCAGGGCTTTGCCGCCGCATACACGGCGAAACTGTCTGCAACTATTTGATCCGCCTTCGACGGGTCCACTGGAGCAGCCGCGGTTTTTCCTGGCTCCTCTCCTGCCCTGACCTCATTTACTTTTTGGAGGAAACGTCTATGTTTTCAACCATCGGATACTATATCTGTATCCCCTTCGCGGCTTTGCTGCGGATCTTTTATAACATGACCGGCTCCTATGGCCTGTCCCTGATCTTCTTCACCCTGGTGATCAAGCTGATCATGCTGCCTTTCCAGATGAAGTCCAAGAAGAGCATGGTGCGTATGAACCGGATGTCCGGCAGGATGCAGGAGATTCAGAAGAAGTACGCCAACAATCAGATGAAGATGAACGAGGAGATGCAGAAGTTCTACGCCGAGGAGGGCATCAACCCCATGAGCGGCTGCCTCTGGAGCTTTTTGCCCATGCCGATTCTGATAGCCCTGTACTATATCATCCGGGAGCCTGTGGTTTTCTTCATGAACTTCGGCAGCCGCACCGCCAACCTGGAGGTGCTGCAAAAGGCCAAGGATGTGATCACCTCCCTGAATCTCAACTGGTCCACACTGGCCAACGGCAATGACGGCGCCTATGCACAGATTGAGATCATCCAGCACATCTCCAGCAATGCGGAAAATCCCATTGTAAAGGCCTTCCTGACGGAAAACCCCAACTGGGTCAATGTGGATTATCACTTTCTGGGTCTGGATCTCACAACCCTGCCCAGCAGTGCTTTCGGCGCTTTGAAAAGCGGCGTCACCCCCGCCCTGATCGGCATTATTCTGATTCCCATCCTCTCCGGCCTTTTGAGCTTCCTTCTGAGCAAGGTCTCCATGGCCGGCACCCAGAATCAGGGCTCCGCCGCCGCCAGCGGAAAGACCATGATGCTGATGATGCCTCTGATGAGTGTCTACATCGCTTTCATCATGCCCGCGGCCCTGGGTGTGTACTGGATCGCCCAGAGCGCCTTTTCCATCATTCAGGAGGCCATTCTGGGCAAGTTCTATACCAGACGTCTCCAGGAGGAGGAGGACGCCCGGTTTGAGGCCAGGGAGGCCGACCGCAAGCGCCGCCAGGAGGAGGCCAAGGTCCTCCAGGAACAGCAGAAACAGGAGGCCGCCCGGAAGAAGTCTCTGAAGGAGAAGCGCCAAGAGGCCCAGGAGGCTAAAACACGGGCGAAAAAGCCCAGTACTACCGAGGCGGGCCGGGTCGGTGATCGCCCCTATGCCCGCGGCCGCTCTTACAAGGCGGACCGATACGATACGGAGGATTGAGAGCCGTTATGAGAGAGTTTATCGATGTAACGGGCAAGACCGAGGACGAGGCCGTCAGCAAGGCCCTGGCGCAGCTGGGCCTGGACCGGGACGACGTGTCCGTTGAAATTTTGGAGCGGGCCAAGTCCGGCTTCCTGGGCATCGGCAGCAGCCCCGCCCGGGTCCGGGTCTATCACGGCCCCGAGGAGGAGCCCGCTCCGGCGGCAAAGGCGGAGACCAGACCGGAATCCAAAGCGGAGTTCCGGCCGGAGCCGAAGCAGGAGCCCAGACAGCCCCGCCGGGAAAAGCCCAGGCGGCAGGAGCACAAAGAGGACAGGGCCGCCGCTCCCAAAGCGGAGGAGCTCTGTCCCGCACCCGCCCTCCAGGACTTGGGTGATGAGGTGGACGACGAGAAGGCCCAAGCCATCCGGACCTTCCTCACCGGCCTTTTGGAGCACATGGAGTGCTCCGCGAATATCCGGGTCTACCAGCCGGAGAAGGGCCGCTACAAAGTCATTCTGGAGGGTAAGCAGATGGGGGCTCTGATCGGCCGCCGGGGAGAGACCCTGGACGCCATTCAGCAGCTCACCAGCTACTCCGTCAACCGCGCCGGCGGCGGCCGGGTCCGGGTCCAGCTGGATGCGGAGGGCTACCGGGACAAGCGGGAACAGAGTCTCCAGCACCTGGCGAGGAAGGTGGCGGGAAAGGTGGTCAAATACCGCCGCAGCGTTCCCCTGGAACCTATGAACGCCTATGAGCGCCATGTAATCCACACCGCCCTCCAGGATGTGCCCGGCGTCACCACCTACTCCACGGGCACCGAGCCCAACCGGCGGGTCATTGTGGCCTACGACCGCACCACAGCCAGATAATCAAACGAAGCTCCGCCTGGGATCACCGGGCGGAGTTTTTTTGAAAATATCCCATCTTCTGTGACAAAACGCCCCGCCCGGTCGTACATCTATTGAAAGCTTTCAAATGAGGAGCGACAGGCCAATGGAAAAAAACCTATTCAACAGCGCCGCCCGGCAGTATCAGGATATGGTCTATCGCGTCGCCCTGCACATCTTCGGCAATCCCCAGGACGCCGAGGACGCGGTGCAGGAGGTCTTTCTGCGGCTCTATACCCGGCAGGAACCCTTCGGGACACCGGACCACCTGCGTCGCTGGCTGATCCGGGTGACGGTCAACGTCTGCAAGGACACCCTGAAAAGCCCCTGGTGGAGACGCCGGGTCCCTTTGGAGTCGGTCCCGGAGGAGCCGGTTTTCGACAGGCCGGAGCAGGGGGAGTTGTACCGGGAGGTCATGGCCCTTCCGGAGAAGTACCGCACGGTGCTGTATCTGTTCTACTACGAGGAGATGACGGTGCGGGAGATCGGGGAGATTTTAGGCCTGGGGACCACGGCGGTGACCACCCGGCTCCACCGGGCCCGGGCAAAGCTGAGAGAACACTTGACGGAGGTGTGGCAGGATGAGTAACCGTGAATTTTATCAGGATACCTTCTCCCAGGTCCGCTCCTCCACGGAAATCAGATGGGAGGATTATCGGACAATGAGAAGGAGAAAAAGGAATCTCAGGCGGGTTTTCACGCTGGCGGCAGCCCTCTGCGCCCTGGCGGTGCTGTCCATCGCGGCGGCGGCCACCGGTTTTTTCGGCCTGCGGGACATTTTGCTCTCGGAAAAGGGCAGCGTGAGCGTGACGGACGGAGACGGCGTCGTGGTCCCCGGCGAGTACGAGCAGAGGGACTTCGTCAGCCTCTCCGGCTGGCAGAATACCCCGGAGAGCCGGGCCCTGGCGGAGTGGCGTGCCTTTTCGGACAGCTACGACCAGGACGGCGCCATCATCGGCGAGATCGGCAACAGCCCCACGGGCTTTGAGGACCGCTACGGCCTCTACCTGGTCTACACTCAGGAGATGGCCGACAAGCTGGAGGAGATTGTCGCAAAGTACAACCTCCGCCTCCACACCCGGCTGGAGGACGTGATGCCGGAGACGTGGTCCGCCGCCGTGGGAGACTTCTGCCGGGAGAATGTCATGCCCTACTCCGGCTATATTTACGAAAACGGCACCTTCCGCTTTGACGGCGAGGCGGACCTGGAGGGCTACGGCTATATCGAGTACCAGTTCAGCCGCTCCGTCCGGGGGGCCTTCGACGATGTGGCGCTGAACATCGGAGATGTCTCGGACTTCCGGGAGTGGACCTATGAGACATCGGACGGCACCCCCGTCACCCTGGGCCTGGGGGCGAAGAACCGTTCCCTCATCCTGGCGGACCTGGGGGACAGCTTCGTGCTGGTGAACGTGCTGACAGGGGAGGCGGGGGATGACACCTTCTCCTGCGGCCCCATCGGCCGGGA
Source organism: uncultured Oscillibacter sp. (assembly GCA_910584075.1). Lineage (GTDB taxonomy): Bacteria > Bacillota > Clostridia > Oscillospirales > Oscillospiraceae > Oscillibacter. Next base: position 172,478 of record CAJTZI010000001.1, on the reverse strand, counting down.
GGAGCTGGAGGCCCTGGCGGACAGCTTTTGCCTCTCCGCCTTGACCCCGGCGAAGCCGGTGGACTTTGACGCCATTGTGGAGGCCAACGCCCGCTGCATGGGGACGCTCGACCTCCCGGATGAGGAGCCGGAGGACCCCCTGTATGAGAGCACCGGCATCCCCACTGAGACGGCCCGGGACTTCATCCTGATGCTGGCGGAGCGCATCCAGGACGAAAAGAGGGAAGAAGTGGCGAACCTTCTGGTCTACCCTGCCCGGGTGGAGGTGACCGCCGGGACCTTCACCGTAAACTCTCCGGAGGAATTCCTGCCCTACTACGACGAGGTCATAGGACAAAACCGCCTGGGCCTCTCTACGGCCATGACCTGGGAGCCCACCCCCGGAGAGCCCCGGCTCTACCGGGACGGCAGCGGTCTGGTGTCTGCGGCGGACGGGGCTGTGTGGTTTGGACTGGTGGAGGAGAGTGTTATCCGGGTATTCACCATCCAGACAGACCAGGCCGCTGTCCGCTCCAGCGCCCCCCCTCCCGGCGGGGATGACCTCTATGATCACACGGGCATCGAGACGGACGCCGCCCGGGCCTTCGTCTGGGACCTGACGGAGCTGCTGGCGGACGGGGAGCGGGAGAAGGTGGCGGAGCTCTTTGTGTACCCCTGCGCCGTCTGCGTCCCTGAGGGAACTTTCCAGGTAAACACGCCGGAGGAGCTGCTGGAATACTACGGTGAGGCCATTGAGGACCATATGGGGGACCTGATCCCCAAGCTGGACTACACCACCCTCTTCACCCGGAACGGCCTGGTGGGCGTGGGAGACGGCGCCGCCTGGTTCGGCCTGGTGGAGGACGGGGAGATCCGCCTCTTCAGCCTCTGGTCCGGCCAGGGCCTGGGCGTGGGCCCCATAGTCAGCGAACCCACACAGGGATAGAGATTGGAAGAGGCCCCATGGGCCTCTTTCTTTTTGTCCATATTTGTGCTATACTGACCTTATCAACATCCCGGAGGTGGATATGAGACGAGTACTATTCACGGCGGTTCTGGCCGCATTGCTGCTGGTTGCCTGCGCTGCTCCGCCGGCTCCGGAGGAACCGCCCGCACCCCCGGAGCCCCCTGCCGCGGAGGAGCCGCCCGCTCCACTGCTGCCTACGGAGGAGGAGCTGGCGGCAGAGCGGGTGGAAAATCTGCTGGCCTCCATGACCCTGGAGGAGAGGGTGGGCCAGCTCTTCTTTGCCCGCTGTCCGGGGACCGGCGCCCTGGAGGACGCCGCCTCCTGTCATCTGGGGGGCTATCTCCTCTTTGGCCGGGACTTCAAGGACGCCGCCGGGAACTGGCTGACGGAGGAACAGGTGACGGAAAAGCTCCGGTCCTATCAGGATGCCGCGGCCATTCCTCTGCTGACCGGCACAGACGAGGAGGGGGGCACCGTTGCCCGGGCCAGCTGGAACCCCAATTTGTTCCCCGGCGGAAAGTGCAGGTCCCCCCAGTGGCTTTTGAAGCACCAGAGCGGAGAGGGGGACGTGTTCGCGGAGGACGCCTGGGAGAAGAACGCCACCCTTTTGGGCTGCGGCGTCAACGTCAACCTGGCCCCGGTGTGCGACGTGTCCATGGACCCGGGCAGCTTCATCTATGACCGCACTCTGGGTCTGGACGCAGCGGCCCAGGCGGACTATGTGGAGCGGGTGACCACGGCCATGCGGGAGTGCGGCATTGGCAGTGTCTTGAAGCACTTCCCCGGCTATGGGGATAACGCCGACACCCACACCGGCATCGCCCTGGACGAGCGCCCCCTGGAGACCTTTCTCGAGAGCGATTTCCTGCCCTTCCGGGCGGGCCTCGCGGCGGGGGGAGACACCACCGCCGTGCTGGTGTCCCACAATATCGTCGCCTGCATGGACCCGGAGCTTCCGGCCTCGCTGTCTCCGGCGGTTCATGAGATCCTGCGGCGGGAGCTGGACTTTGACGGCGTGGTGATGACCGACGACCTTGCCATGAAGGCGGTGGCGGCCTACGCCAAAGACGGTTCCGCAGCGGTCATGGCCCTGGCGGCGGGGAACGACATGGTGATTACGGCGGACTACCGCGCCCAGATTTCCCAGGTGATGGAGGCTGTGGAAAGCGGCGGCCTTTCGGAAGAGGTGGTCAGCAGTGCCTGCCGCCGGGTATTGACATGGAAACAGGCCCTGGGCCTGATTGAGTGAGGAGAGAGATCATGCAGACAGAAAAGCTGTACTACGAGGACCCCTTTCTGCGGGAATTTCCCGCCACGGTTCAAACCTGTGAGCCCGCGAAGGACGGCTGGCGGGTGAGTCTGGACTGCACTGCCTTCTATCCCGAGGGGGGCGGACAGCCGGCGGACCACGGTACTCTGGGCGGCGTGCGTGTGACGGATGTCCATGAGAGAGACGGCGTGATTTTCCACACCTGCGACGGTCCTGTGGAACCCGGCGCGACGGTGATAGGGACCATAGACTGGGCCCGCCGCTTTGACCATATGCAGCAGCACTCCGGAGAGCACATCATCTCCGGCATCCTGTGCGAAAAATTTCACTGCGACAATGTGGGTTTCCACCTGGGGGCGGAGACGGTGACCATCGACTACAACGCCGACATCTCCTGGGAGCAGGCCCTGGAGGCGGAAAAACTGGCCAACGAGGCCGTTTGGGCGGACCGGCCGGTGGAGATCTCCTGCCCTTTGCCGGGGGAGCTGGCGGAGCTGAAGTACCGCAGCAAGAAGGAACTCACCGGCAGGGTGCGAATCGTCACCTTTCCCGGGGCGGACTGCTGCGCCTGCTGCGGCACCCATGTTCTCCAGGCGGGTCAGGTGGGAATCATCAAGGTCCTCTCCTGCCAGAAGTTCCGGGAGGGGGTGCGGCTGGAGATTCTGTGCGGAAGGCGGGCCATGGACTACCTTTCCCAGGTCTACACCCAGACCCGGACCATTGCCCAGCGCCTCAGCGTAAAGCCCCGGGACGCCGCCGCCGCCGTGGAGCGGCTGGGGGCGGAGCTCTCCGCCGCCAGGGCCGCTCAGGCGCACCTGGAGGAGACGGCTTTTGCGGCCATTGCCAAAGAGCACGCGGGACAGGGGGATATTTTGCTGTTCCAGCCCCCCATGAAGCCGGACAGCGTCCGGCGGCTGGCGGATGCCGCTGCCCGAACCTGCGGGGGCCTTGCCGCCGTGTTCGCCGGAGAGGGGGAGAAGTACACCTACGCCCTGGTGCACCCGAACGGCGGGGACATCGCCCCTCTGGTCAAGGAGCTGAACCGGACCCTGCAAGGCCGGGGCGGTGGAAGAAACGGCTTTGCCCAGGGCAGCGTCCAGGCGGCCCGGGAGGGGATCGAATCGTTTTTCGAAAAGCAGGGAGGAGGCGCCTGATGGAATACGTCTTGACTGAGTGGGACCACGACCTGGACGACGAGCCCTGTCTCATCTACTCCGAGCTGGACGACGGCCGGATGGAACGGCGGAAGGTGGAGTTTTTTCAAAACGGCATCTGCTTTTCCTATGGCGGCGAGCGGGGAAACGAGGGGGCCCTCTCGGATGTCCCCTTTCCGGAGGACCTGCGGAAGATCACCGGCCAGGCGGGGGAGTGCAGGGCAAAGACCATCTCCTGCCAGCTGTTCCAGGAGATCTGGAATCAGGCCCAGGAGTGCCCCGACGGGTTTATGGGCATGTTTTTCTGAAAACTGTGGAAAAAGAGCAGGGATGGACTTTCGTCCATCCCTGCTCTCTAAAGCGCTGGAGATTTCCACGGCGGAGAGGAAGGGTGTGTGCAGGGCCCCAAGAGAGGTTTCCCGCTCTTTCAGGACCTGTACTGAAAATGGGTGCTGTAATAATACTGGAGACTCAGGTACCTCTGTAAAATCTCCTGCCCCTCCTGGTCCAGCTCCGCTGTCAAAACCCCGTTCCGGACATACCGCCCCAGGTCGGTGAGCACGGGGATCTCCCGCCAGATGTCCGTTGTGGCCTGGGCCCAGGCATCGCCGGTCCAGCCGAGCTGATCAAAGACCAGATTCATCAAAAAGCAGGAGGAGACGTCGGGTCCCTCTCCGGTGAGCTCCCTGCCCAGGGCCGCCTTGGCGGCGTCGTTGGCCCACAGGAGATACCGGGTGGCGTAGTAGTTGTAAAACCCCTCCTCCGAGGCGAGGTCCAGATTCACCCCCAGCTCCTGATAGGCGGAGTTTCCATACCCCAGCCAGGGCTTATGGTCGCCGAAGACCACCAGCACCACCGGCCGCTCCTCCTCCCGGAACCGGTCAAAAAGCACCTGGAGCTGCCGCCCTGTGTCCATGACAGAGCCCAGGTAGTTGTCCACAATGTTGGCGGTCTCCGTGGAATACCGCCCGTCGGTGAAGTGCTCTCCCCGCCACACGTCCTCGGTACCGTAGGGGCCGTGGCCCTGGTAGGTGACGTTGAAGGAGAAATAGGGCTCCCCGCCCTTGTCCCGGTTCTCCTCGTATAGCCGGAAGATCTCCGGGAAGAGCACCTCGTCCGGGGCCTCGCCATGGGGATACAGCTCCCGGAAGCGGTTTTCGATAAAATAGTACACCGGCAGGCCCAGGTATCCGTTGACGTTCCGGCGGTTATAGAACCACTCGTAGCTGGGGTGGCAGCCCTCTGCCGTATAGCCCTGGCTCCGGAGGTACCAGGCGTAGGAGTTGGTGTTGGTCCGGTAATTGCGCTGGTCGGCAAAACCGGTCAAAAAGGCCCGCTCCGTGTCCACAGTGCCCCCGGCAAAGATGCTGGTCACAAGATCTCCGGCCACGCTCTCCGCCTCCAACTGGTGATAGACGCCGAAGGCCCTCTCAAAGTCAACGCCCTCCACCCCCTCAAAGAGGGAGAAGTCGGCGAAGGCCTCCAGCTGGATGGCGATGATGTCCACCTTTTTCCCCTCCGGAATCTCCTCCGCCGTGTAGGAAGCCAGCAGGTCCTGGGTCTCCGCTTCGCTGTATCCCGCCGGGGGCTTCACCGCTCCGGCGGTGACGCTGTGGAGAAAGGGATATACAAATCCCTTGGAGAGGTACACCTGGGTGGAGGACCACCGCTCAATCTGGTCGAAATTCTGGGTCTTGCTGTTGTAAATACCGGTGTTTTCCATCAGCTTCGCCGTGGGGAGGCACAATACCGCGCAGGCCGCCAGAAGTGCGATCCGGGGTTTTTTCGGCAGCCGTCCCCGCACCAGAAAGAGGAGGAACGCCGTGCCGCAGATCAGGCATAAAATACCAAAGATCACCCGCTTGTCCGGCGTCAGGTCGTAGTCCGCCATGGCGGTGATAGCGGCGGCGTCCCGGAGGTTTTTCAGGTCCTGGAACATCAGCGGGTCGTCCCGGAAGCGGAGCTTGTAATAATTCCCCAGGGACAGCCCCCACACCACAAGATCCGTCGCCAGAAAGGCCAGCCAGGGCCTTCCCACCAGGGCGTAGACCAGGAACAGGGCCAGCACCACCGGCGCGATGTTCAAAAACAGAATCAGCGGGTGCTGGAAGTAGGTCTTCATAATGGTGTCCGGGTAATCCCCATAGGCGAAGAACATGGAGAGCCACCCTAAGGACAGCCCCGCCGCCAGCAGGACGCCCAGGTTCCACAGCCAGAAGACGGCCTGCCGTTTCTTTGACAGGCCGTCCGGAGCTGTTTGAAACAGCCAGAATGTCCGCATCAGTAGGCCAGCTTCTCGGCGAGATAGCTTTTCAGCTCCGCAATGGGAATCCGCACCTGGGTCATGGAGTCCCGTTCCCGGACGGTGACGCAGTTGTCCCCGGCCTTCTCAGCGTCGCCCACGGTGTCGAAGTCCACGGTAATGCAGTAGGGGGTGCCGATCTCATCCTCCCGGCGGTACCGCTTGCCGATGGAACCGGTCTCGTCAAAGTCCACCATCCACTCCTTGCTGAGCTCCTGCTGAATTTCCCGGGCCTTGTCGCCCAGCTTTTTGCTCAGGGGCAGCACGGCCGCCTTGAAGGGGGCGATGGCGGGGTGGAAGCGCATGACGGTGCGGACGTCGTTTTTGGCCTCGTCCACAACCTCCTCGTCATAGGCCTCCACCAGGAGGGCCAGTGTCATGCGGTCCGCGCCCAGGGAGGGTTCAATGACGTAGGGGATATAGTGCTCGTTCTTCTCCTGATCGAAGTACGTCAGGTCCTGGCCGGAGTGCTCCTGGTGCTGCTTGAGATCGTAGTCCGTGCGGTCCGCCACGCCCCACAGCTCGCCCCATCCGAAGGGGAAGCGGTACTCGAAGTCCGTGGTGGCCTTGGAGTAGAAGGCCAGCTCCTCCGGCTCGTGGTCCCGCAGCCGCAGGTTCTCCTCCTTCACGTTCAGGCCAATGAGCCAGTCGTGGCAGTAGGTCCGCCAGTACTGGAACCACTCCAGGTCCGTGTCCGGCTTGCAGAAGAACTCCAGCTCCATCTGCTCAAACTCCCGGATGCGGAAGATGAAGTTGCCGGGGGTGATCTCATTGCGGAAGGACTTTCCCACCTGGCACACGCCGAAGGGGAGCTTGCGGCGGGTGGTGCGCTGGATGGCGGGGAAGTTGACGAAAATGCCCTGGGCGGTCTCGGGCCGGAGATAGACTTCGTTGGCGGTGTCCTCGGTGACGCCTTGGTGGGTCTTGAACATGAGGTTGAACTTGCGGATGTCGGTGAAGTCCGATTTTCCGCACCCCGGGCAGGGGACGTTCTTCTCCCGGATGAAGGACACCAGGTCCTCCTGGGTCATGGCCTCCACGTTGACGTCCAGGCCGTTCTCGCTGACAAAGCCCTCCACCAGCTTGTCGGCCCGATGACGCATTTTGCAGGCCTTGCAGTCAATGAGGGGATCGTTGAAGGTGGAGACGTGGCCGGAGGCCACCCACACCTGGGGATTCATGAGAATGGCGGCGTCCAGTCCCACGTTGTAGGGATTCTCCTGGACGAATTTTTTCCACCAGGCCCGCTTGACGTTGTTCTTCATCTCCACGCCCAGGGGGCCGTAGTCCCAGCTGTTGGCCAGACCGCCGTAGATCTCGCTGCCGGGGAAGACGAAGCCCCGGTTCTTGCACAGGGCCACCACTTTTTCCATAGTTTTCTGCTTGTTGTCCATTTTGTTCATCCTCCATATTGTTCATATAGTGTTTCCGTGGTTTCGCGGGATATGCCGGAGTAAAAAAGCCCTGAGCCATACGGCTCAGGGCGAACTTGCGTCCGTGGTTCCACCTGAATTTCCCCCATGGGGACACTCTGCCCGGTAACGTCGGGTAAACGACGGGGCATTTCCGCCCCGCGGCTCCCGGGCGCCTTCTCTACCGCCCCCCGGGAGGGCTCGCACCGGACCGCCCTCTCTCTTGGCCGGGGAAACGGGGATACTCCTCCCGTTCGTGGCCTGTTTTGTCACTGTATCACGTTTTCACCGGGTTGTCAAGGGTGGAGAGTGCAGGGAGAGTGCCCAATTGCGCGTTTTATGACGCTTTCTGAGAGCCATGCAGGGGCCGGCGCCCCCGCCGGCCCGTCTCCCCGCGAACTCCAATGTTCCCATAGGACGGGCTGATCACATATCAGAGCATCTTCGAATTGGACGCTCCCCATGGGCGAAGGTGACCTGCCGGAAGGACTGGAAGTTTGGAAAATAGTCCGTTCAAGGGGGAGGCGGCGTCATAATTTTGTCGAAAGAACCATCTCAATGGTACAGACCAGGCGCAAAGCGCGAGAGAGGGTCCCTGCGTTCACGGGGAAAATTTCCCCAGCAGCTCCGATGAATAGATCGCACTTCCACAAGGGCGGGTAGAATCCGTCCTGCCCAAGGGGGAATCCCCTTCCGCCACCTAAAAATCTCTACGCTTTGGTCTTCTCCTTCGAGAACAGCGCCGGCAGGGGAACCGTCAGCAGCGGCAGACACCCATAAATTCCGGAGATCCCCCACCGCCCCGTGCACCACCATCCCCAGGCCACTCCCAGGTGAAACCACGCCAGCGTCCCGCCGTAGAATTTCAGCTTCCGCAGCTGCTCCGCCTCCCGGGTGCAGAGGTACTCCGTTATTCCCTCGGCAAACTGCCGGAGGTTGTTGGTGGAGAAGATGGTGGCGCAGTTGTATCCGGCGGCCCGGGAGTAGGACACCCACTGCACCGCTGTGGCGAAAAACATGGGGTAGAGGGCCAGAATGGGGTCCGTCTCCGCCGGAATCCGCGCCAGCACAAGACAGGCGGCGGCGTCCACGGCAATGGACAATATCTGCGCCCGGGGCCGCCGTCCACACCGCCGCCACAGCACGGTGAACACAATCCCCGCGATGTAGCACGCCGTGCCTCCCAGCCGGACCAGGGCGGAACCCCAGGTCCCGTCCAGTCCGGCGATCACCAGATAGATGAGGTTGGAGGTCTCGGAGGACCCGAAGGTCCCGCCCCGGGTCAGCAGGGCGTAGACTCCAAAAAAGCCTCCCGCCGCCGCCATGGCGTGGTGGGCCCAGGTCTCCCGGTCCAAATTACTCCTCCGGCTTCACCAGGGCAATGTGAAGCTCGTCCAGCTGCCTTTGGGTGACCTGGCTGGGGGCGTCCATCATCACGTCCTGGGCGTTTTTGTTCATGGGGAAGGGGATGATTTCCCGGATGGAGTCCTCCCCCGCCAGCAGCATCACCATGCGGTCAACGCCCGGTGCGATGCCCGCGTGGGGCGGCGCACCGTAGGTGAAGGCGTTGTACATGGCGGGGAACTTGGCCTTCACATCCTCCTCGCCCAGGCGTACCATCTCAAAGGCCTTAACCATGATCTCCGGGTCGTGGTTCCGCACCGCGCCGGAGGAGAGCTCCACGCCGTTGCACACCAGGTCGTACTGGTCGGCGGTAATGGTCAGAGGATCGATCTCGCCCCGCTCGGCTCTCAGCAGCACCTCCAGCCCGCCGGAGGGCATGGAGAAGGGGTTGTGGCAGAACTCCAGCTGGCCGCTCTCCTCGCCGACCTCATACATGGGGAAGTCCACGATCCAGCAGAAGGCGTACTGTTCCTCATCCATATGACCGGGCACAGCGGCGCCCAGGGTCTTCACCAGCACACCGGCGGTCTTCCGGGCCAGCGCACCGGTGGACAGGGCCACCAGAGTGTTGGGCTGGAGTCCCAGGGCGGAGACCACCTGGTCCTTGATGGGCTGAACAAACTTGGCGATGCCGCCTACGATCTCCCCGTTCTCATCCACGCGGAACCAGTAGGGTTTGCCGCCGGAGACCACCTCTACCTCCGCCAGAGTTTTGTCGATGAATTTTCTCGTCTCGTGGAACTCGCTGACTGCCACGGCCTTCACGGTTTCCCCCTCAAAGGGCCCGAAGCCGCAGCCGCCCAGCAGGGCGGTTACGTCCTGGACGGTAAGGTCGATCCGCAGGTCCGGCTTGTCGGTGCCGTATTTCTCCATGGCCTCGGCGAAGGGGATCCGCAGAAAGGGTGCGGCGCTGGCCCGGCTGTACTTGCCGTACCTGGCGAAAATCGGCGGCAGCACGTCCTCGATGACGGCGAACACATCTTCCTGGGAGGCGAAGGCCATCTCCATGTCCAGCTGGTAGAACTCGCCGGGGGAGCGGTCCGCCCGGGCGTCCTCGTCCCGAAAGCAGGGGGCGATCTGGAAGTAGCGGTCAAAGCCGGAGGTCATCAGCAGCTGCTTGAACTGCTGGGGGGCCTGGGGCAGGGCGTAGAACTTGCCGGGGTGGTTCCGGGCGGGGACCAGATAGTCCCGGGCGCCCTCCGGGGAGGAGGCGGTCAAAATGGGAGTGGTAATCTCCAGAAAGCCGTGTTCCGTCATGCCCTGCCGCAGGGCGGAGACCACGCTGCACCGCAGGACGATGTTGTTTTTTACCGCCGGGTTCCGCAGGTCCAGGTAGCGGTACTTCAGGCGCTGGGCCTCGTCGGCCTCGCGGCTGCGGTTCACCTGGAAGGGCAGCTCGTTGTGGCGGCAGCGGCCCAGGACTTCCACCTTGGCGGGGACCACCTCGATCTCGCCGGTGGGGAGCCTGGGGTTTTTGCTGTCCCGCTCCCGGACAATCCCCTCCACGGAGATGGTGGATTCCTTGTTGATGGCCTTGAAGGTGTCCACCATTTCCTCGGTCTCGGCCACCACCTGGGTGGTGCCGTAGAAGTCGCGGACCACAATGAAGGCGAGGTTTGCGCTGACGGCGCGGATGTTTTCCATCCAGCCGGAGATTTTGACCTGCTTTCCGGCGTCCTCCAGGCGGAGGGCACCGCAGGTGTGGGTTCTGTTTTGCATCATAAATACGATTCCTTTCTGTAATAAGAATTGCAATTTATACTAAATGTTCTGAAAAACTGGGGGGGTATGACCCACGGGGCGGGACGGAGCGTCCGGCCGCGGGCGGGGACGGGGGATTTCGCCCCACGGGGGCGGAACGCCGTCAATGCCTAATGGTATCCATACGCCTCCTATGTGGGAATCATCTCCCACAGCATGTTCCCGATTTCCTTTCCCGCCTGGGCACCATCCGGCTGTACGGAGCAGGGGAGAAAACCCGCCATCTCTGCATTCTGATAGCACCCTTCTTCTCCGCTGAACATCAGGCTGAGACGGGACACAGAACCCTCGAAGATCAGGGTAAAGGAATATGCCCCTTCCGGCGGCTTCGGGCCCGGCCGGTGCCAGAGCCCCAGGGACCGGGCCATCAGGTTGGAGGCCGGGCGGTGGAAAGTCAGTGGTTCTGTGACCTCAAAAATGCGGTTTCTGGCAATTCCGGTTCCTATTTCCAGAGAGCGGCTGCCGCCGCCGTAGGAGATCTAACAGTGGATCCTTTGGAAATCACAGAAAGATGGCTCCAGCTGATAGAGCGTCAACCCCCGCCGGTACGACAGGTCCGCCGCCAGCAGCGCGGCCAGCAGGACCGAGAGACCGGCTCTCGTCAGCGCCTTTTTCCGCTTTATCATGGATGCGATCCTGTTTGCTCCCGGATCACCGTCCCGCCCCTGCGGGCGTCCAGCCCCGCCTTGATGCGGTAGATGGTAGCGGAGGTCTCCAGCTTGGTCTGTTCGCCGGTGGACATGTCCTTGCAGGCCACGACGCCCGCGTTGATCTCATCTTCTCCCAGGAAGATGACATAGGGAATCCCCAGCTTATCCGCGTAGGCGATCTTCTGCTTGAATTTTTTCTCCTCACAGTGGAGCTGGGTCCGAATCCCGTTTTCCCGCAGACGGGTGGCCAGGGCGATGGCGGCGGACAAATCCTCCGTCATGGGCAGGATCAGCACGTCCGCCGGAGCGGTGGGAAGCTCCGGATTCAGCATCCCCTGCTCCCCCAGCACGTAGAACAGCCTGGTCAGGCCGATGGAGATCCCCGCGCCGGGGAGCCGGCGGTCCGTGTAGTATTCCGCCAGATTGTCATACCGCCCCCCGGAGCACACGGAGCCGATCTCCGGATGGTCCAGCAGGGTGGTCTCGTATACGGTGCCGGTGTAGTAGTCCAGGCCCCGGGCAATGGTCAGATCCACGGCAAAATTCTCCGCCGGAACGCCGAAGTCCTCCAGGTGCCGCACCACAGTGTTCAGCTCCTCCAGACCCTGGTCAAAGGTCTCGTTTTGCCCCCGGTACTCCTCCAGGGCGTGCAGGATCTCCTCACTGCTCCCCTTGAGGGAGATGAACTTCATCACCTCACCTACGGCGTCCTCGTCCATGCCTGCCTCGTCATAGAGCATCAGCCCCACCTTTTCCGGGCCGATCTTATCCAGCTTGTCCACGATTCGCATGATGTCCTCTGCCCGGTGGCTCCAGTGGAGGAGCTCATAGAAGCCGCCCAGAATCTTCCGGTTGTTCACCCGGATCTGGAACCGTTTCAGCCCCAGGGCGGAGAAGGTCTTGTAAATAATGGCGGGGATCTCCGCCTCGTTGAGGATGGAGAGCTTTCCGTCGCCGATGATGTCGATGTCGGCCTGATAGAACTCCCGGAACCGTCCCCGCTGGGCCCGCTCCCCCCGGTAGACCTTGCCGATCTGGTACCGGCGGAAGGGGAAGGTGAGGTCGTTGTAGTGCAGGGCCACGTACTTGGCCAGGGGAACCGTCAGGTCAAAGCGGAGGGAGAGGTCTGCGTCTCCCTTTTGAAACCGGTAGATCTGCTTCTCCGTCTCGCCGCCGCCCTTGGCCAGCAGTACCTCACTGGACTCGATGACAGGGGTGTCCAGAGGGGTGAAGCCGTATAGGGAATAGGTGCGGCGCAGGATCTCCATGATCTGTTCCAGCTGCTGCTGGGGTCCGGGGAGAAGCTCCATGAAGCCGGAGAGGGTACGGGGTGTCTGTTTTGCCATTGTAATTCGCTCCTTTATAGAGGTAGAGTTGTAAATAGAGTTAAGGCTGTTAGACTTGCGCTGTTGAAGTTTTCCTCCGCCTTTTTCAAAAGGCGGAGGGAGGCCAGAGTGCGGCGCCCCCTGGCGTTTCGCTGTCAGGCGGCCAAAAATGGAGGGAGGGGGAAGCAAAACAGCGAAGCGTCTTTTGCGGGAGCTTCACCATTGCCGAGAGCCTCCCTCGCTTCCCCCTGCAAAAAAGGCGCTCCCGTCCCCAAAAGCATTTTGGGACGAGAGCGCCTTCACGCTTCGTGGTGCCACCCAAATTCAAGGCCGTACGAATTCTTCATTAAAACATTCAATCGGACCGAATGAAATATTTTAATGGAAAATTCGTGCCGCGCCTCCTTCGGCCTCCTGGTACGGGGAGGGAGCCGTGGGCGTTTCCGCCCCCGCTCCGCCGCTGTCCTTCCTCCGGGCCGAACGGGGCGCTTTCAGCGCTGCGCCCCTCTCTGGGGATCGGCTGCCGGACTACTGCTGCGGCGTCTTCGCGGTGAACGTGTTGATTGTATCCGCTTTTTGGGGAAATGTCAAGCGATGGGCCGGGTGGAGGGATTGACAATATACCGCCAGTCCAGATCTCCCCGGGCCAGACCGAGAACCAGCATCTCCGCCGTGGCGATGTTGCTGGCGAAGGGGATGTTGTTCTGGTCGCACAGGCGGGAGATGTAGGAGATGTCTCCGGACATGCTCTCGTTGCTGGGGTCGTTGAAAAACAGCACCAGGTCAAACTCGTTGTAGGCGATGCGGGCGCCGATCTGTTGGCTGCCGCCGTGGGCGTAGGTCAGAAAGCAGTGGACATCCAGGCCGGTGGCATCGGCTACCATGTGTCCGGTGGTGTTGGTGGCGTAGATGTGGTGTCGGGACAGAATCCCGGCATAGGCCGTGCAGAATTGGACCATCAGCTCTTTCTTGTTGTCGTGGGACATCAGCGCAATGTTCATCTGTCTGGCTCCTTTCGTTTATCTGATTCGCGCCAGGGGAACTTTTTCTCCCTGGATGCGTTTTGCGATATTCCGGTATGCGGCGGACGCGCCCTGTCCGCCGGTGGGCAGCAGGGGCAGGCCCTGGTTCAGGAACAGCGGGAGGGCGTCGTCCTCCGGGACCACGCCCAAAAGCGGCAGGCCGGCCCGGTCAATGGCGTCGTCAATGGTGGCGTGGAGCTGGCGGAGCATTTTCTTCCGCACCCGGTTTACCACCAGATGCAGGCTCCCGGCGGGGAAGCGGTGCAGCTCCATCACCGTGTGCTGGGCGTCCCGCAGGGAGGTGGCGTCCGCCGTGGTGACCACAATGCACCGGTCCGCGCCGCAGGCCGCCAGCCGGAAGCCCGCTCCCAGACCCGCCGGGGAGTCCAGCAGGCAGTAGTCATAGCGCTCCCGGATTTCTGCCAGGAGGGCCTTCATCTCCTCCTCCGTCACCGGCCGCCCCCGGCTGCGGGCGGGGGCCGTCAGCAGGAAGAGCCCCGGCAGCTTGGGGTGTTCCACCACGGCGCTGTCCAGGGGACAGCGCCCCTGAGCCACGTCGGAGAAATCCATCAGCGCCTTGTCGGCAAGACCCAGGGCCAGGTCCAGGTTCCGCAGGCCCACGTCGCAGTCCAGACACAGCACCCGCCGGCCGGCCAGGGCCAGCGCGGCCCCCACGCTGGAGACCAGAGAGGTCTTGCCGGTGCCTCCCTTGCCGGAGACAACGGCGATACATTGGCCGTTCATAGCGCTCCCCCTTTCCGCGGCGGCTTTCAATCGATCAAACCGGTCCTATACATTATAACGGGTTTTTCTTCATTTTTGCAAATGCTCTGGGATATTTTTTTGGGGTTTCCAAAAGTTTTTTTATGACCACAATCCGGTGGCGGATGTCTGTTCCGGGAATTTCGTAGTTCTGAACCCTCTCCAGGCCGCCCCCCAGGATTTTCACCGCGGTGGCGGCGTCGTCAATCTCCCCGTCGGAGTCCACGGATTTCATGGCCAGGAAATACCCTCCCGGACGTACATAGGGCAGGCACAGCTCGCTCAGTGTCCGCAGCTCCGCCACGGCCCGGGAGGTGACGGTGTCGAACCCCTCCCGAAAGGCCGGGTCATGGCTTCTCTCCTCCGCCCGTGCGTGAACCGTGCGGATGTCGGTGAGGTCCAGGGCATCACAGGTCTCCGCCAGCCAGTTCAGCCGCTTGTTCAGGCTGTCCAGCAGCGTCACGTCCAGGGAGGGGACCAGTATTTTCAGCACCATGCCGGGAAAGCCCGCCCCGGTGCCCACATCCAGCAGCCGCTTTCCCTCCAGCGGGCAGACGTTCAGCAGGGCGGCGCAGTCCAGCATGTGGAGCCGCGCTACCTGCTCAGGCTCCGTGATGGCGGTGAGGTTCATCACCTGGTTTTTCTCCAGCAGGAGTTCGGCGTACCGGTCCAGCCGCTCCACGGCTCCCGCCGGGGGCTCCAGCCCCAAAGCCGGCAGGCCCTCCTCCAGCAGCGGGCCGATCATCTCCGCTCCTTTAAGAGATCCCGAATTTCCGTCAGCAGCTTTTCCTCGTTGGAGGGCTCCGGCGGGGCGGGAGGAGCGGCGGGAGCCGTCTCTTTCTTTCGGTGGAAGCGGTTGATGGTCCGCACCAGACAAAACACCACAAAGGCCATCACCAGGAAGTTCAGCACCGACTGGATGAAGTTGCCGTAGGCAATGACGGCGGGCCCGATGTTTACTTCCAGGCTGGCGAAGGACATGCTGCCCGTGAGGATGCCCAGCAGGGGCATGACGATGTCGTTGATCAGGGAGGTGGTGATGTTGGAGAAGGCGCCGCCGATGATGACGCCAACGGCCATGTCCATCACGTTTCCCCGGGCGATGAAGGCTTTGAACTCCGCGAGAAAGGTGTTTTTCTTCTCAGAGGCCATAAAAGCGATTCCTTTCAGTATAAAATGCGTGTGAATATACGAGGCGGATCAAAAAAGCCGCCGCTTACCAGTGACCGATCTCCGTGCGCATATGGGTGCGCTTGACGCCGGTCTGCATATTAAAGAGGATCTTGTTCAGAGAGGTGATCTCCTCCTCCGTCAGCTGGGCGAAGAGGAAGCCGTACCGGAACTGTCCCGGCTCATGCTCGATGCACCGCACGATCTGGCCCACGAAGTTCAGCGGCGTGTAGTCGTCCAGCTTCAGCCGGATCCGCAGCACCTCGTCCTCGGAGTGGATATACTCTGACTGCACGCAGGCGCCGCCGGTGCTGATGTCCACCAGAAGGCACTCCTCCGGGGTCTTGTAGTGGTCGTCCTCCCAGCGGTACAGCGACACGGGGACGCTGAGGGGCAGGCGGAAGGCCTCCCGGTTTTCGGCGTGGGTCTCCACCTGCACGTTTTTCAGCTTCAAGAGAGTCCGGGTGGACTCCTGAACTGTGGCCCGCAGGCTGATGGGCACCATTTTCTTGTCATAGCCGCTGGCGCACACGGCGGCCTCCAGACTGCAGATCTTGAAGGCCAGTCCGCCGGGCAGGCGCTCCAGCGTCAATGTGGTGGAGGTGAGGGCTGTGATCTTTCCCGCCAGCAGCGGCGCTCCGTCCGGAGCTGTCACATCGATGCGCATTCCCTCGCACAGTTCTCCCGTGGGGGCGCTGTTGGACTGACCGGTCATTCCGTCCGTGCTCCGGCCGGACTCCAGATCGTAGTCGTCCTCGGTTTCTCTGGAGAAGAGAGATGAAAAAATGCTCATAGGGCACCGCCTTTTCTTGGATTTGCCTTTTGGCGCCTTCCGCCCGGGGCGGAAGGAGAGGAGTTTTTGCTTGGAAGGGGAGAAGAACGATTTCTATTTGTATAATAAAATAGAAAATATACAATTTGGACTTATGTGAGCCACTTTCCCAAAATGGGAATACGACTCAGAACCGCCCACACCGCCAGGGAACAGGCCAGCACGGCGGCGGCGGTCAGGGGAATCAGGATAATACATGGGCCGGCGGCGGCACTGAGACCCAGCCGACCCAGCTCCCACCAGGGAATCAGGTGGATCAGATACACGCAGAAGGATGCCCGGGACAGGGTGTGGAGTGCCGGCATTGTCCGCCGTACTCCCGGAGCGGAGAAGGTCCAGCCGCAGATTCCGGCGGCCAGCAGTGCCGTGCCGGGACTGGCCGCCTCCAGCAGCGTTTCGTTCAGGCTGCCGTCTTTCAGGGAGAGGACAACTGTTCCGCCGAAGATCACCAGGAAGCCCGCGGCGCCGGTCAGGGCCCAGCGTCTGGGGGAGGCGGCGTACTGCCGCAGATACCAGCCCAGCAGCCCGTAGCCTGCACTGGTGTAGGTCAGATTCAGTCCGTATTGGGTGGGAATGCCGCGGAGCAAGGTCAGGGGCCAGCATCCCTTGAAGGTGGGATAGAGAATTCCCAGAACGGCCCACAGGATCAGCAGATATTCCAGCGTATGCCGGTCCGCGTGAGCGGTGATGATCCGGGTCACAGGGAGCAGGGCGTAGACCAGCAGGGCCATGTGCAGGTAGTACAGGTGGTTTTGGTGGTGGAAGGCCAGAACCTGCTTGACTGCTTCCGCCAGCTCCTGGGGGGTGATGCCGCCATCGTATCTGCCCATCTGCCACAGCTGGTAGATCAGGGCCCAGGCCAGCAGGGATGCCAGCAGCCGGGGGATTTTTTGGAGCCACAGCTGCCGAAGGGTGAGCTCCCGGCGGGGGTCCAGCATCAGCGCCCCGGTGACCATCAGAAAGATGGGCACGCTGGCGCGGCTGACAGAGCCCCAGAACAGGGCGGAGAGCCAGTCGAAGGAGCCCACGGGATGGCTGTATCCGCCGGCAGAGACGTGAATCAGGATAACGCCTGTGATGGCCAGGGCCTTGAGCAGGTCCACTGCGCCGTCACGGGGCGGGGAGGAGGCGCTTGCGGGGACTTTTGGAAAAAGGATGGTGTTTCACCTCTTGTTCGGTCTCTCGTGTCTGCGTAATGGGGAAAACCGGTTTTTTCAGTGCTTGCCGGGAACCAGCTTCTCCTTGCCGCCCATATAGGGCCGCAGGACCTCCGGGATCAGCACGGTGCCGTCGGACTGGAGATTGTTCTCCAGGAAGGCGATGAGCATCCGGGGCGGAGCCACGCAGGTGTTGTTCAGGGTGTGGCAGAGCTGGATCTTGCCGCTCTCGTCCTTGTAGCGGATCCGCAGCCGCCGGGCCTGGGCGTCTCCCAGGTTGGAGCAAGAGCAGACCTCAAAGTACTTCTGCTGACGGGGGGACCAGGCCTCAATGTCGCAGGATTTCACCTTCAGATCCGCCAGGTCTCCGGAGCAGCACTCCAACTGCCGCACGGGGATATCCAGGGACCGGAACAGCTCCACGGAGTACCGCCACAGCTTTTCGTACCAGTCGCGGCTCTCCTCGGGCTTGCAGACCACAATCATCTCCTGCTTTTCAAACTGGTGGATGCGGTATACGCCCCGCTCCTCGATGCCGTGGGCGCCCTTCTCCTTCCGGAAGCAGGGGGAGTAGGAGGTGAGAGTCTGGGGCAGCTTCTCACTGGGTACGATCTGGTCGATGAACCGGCCGATCATGGAGTGTTCGCTGGTGCCGATCAGATACAGGTCCTCTCCCTCAATCTTGTACATCATGCCGTCCATGTCCGTCTGGCTCATGACGCCCTCCACCACGTTGCCGTGGATCATGAAGGGGGGGATGCAGTAGGTGAAGCCCTTGTTGATCATAAAGTCCCGTCCGTAGGCCAGCACCGCCTCGTGGAGGCGGGCAATGTCCCCCAGCAGGTAGTAAAACCCGTTGCCGGAGACCCGCCCTGCGGCGTCCAGGTCAATGCCGTCAAAGGACTCCATGATCTCCGTGTGGTAGGGGATGGGGAAGTCCGGGGTCTTGGCCTCGCCGAAGCGCTCTACCTCCACGTTTTCACTGTCGTCTTTGCCGATGGGGACGGAGGGGTCGATGATCTGGGGGATCAGCAGCATCCGCTGGTGAAGCTCCGCCTCCAGCTCCGCCTCCTGCCCCTCCAGCTCCGCCAGCCGGTCGGCGTCGGCTTTCACCTGGGCCTTGACCTTCTCCGCCTCCTGGAGCTTCGCCGGGTCCTTCTTGGCCTGACCCATCAGTATACCCACCTGCTTGCTCAGGGTATTCCGGGCAGAGCGCAGCTGGTCCGCCTCGGCGATGGCGGCCCGGCGCCGGACGTCCAGGTCGATGGCCTCATCCACCAGGGGCAGTTTTTCCTCCTGGAATTTCTTTTTGATGTTCTCCTTGACGATGTTCGGGTTCTCCCGGATGAATTTCATGTCCAGCATGGTCGGTTCACCTCAAAATTAAAATCAGTATCTTATAAATGTTTCACGTGAAACAATGAAAGCGGGTTATGACTTCTCCGGCAGTATCCAGAGCGTGCCGCAGAGAGCGGCCCCGGTCTCCCGGCTGTCCTCCATCCAGAGCATAAGGATCCGGTTGGAGTAGAGGGGATCCATAGTTCCAGTTGTCTGCCCAGAACAGAGTATCAGGGGGTTTTTCCTGGCGAAAGCGGACGTGAATCCGCATACAGTGATCCTCTTCCAGGATTACAGTCTCTGAGGGGAACCACTGGTGCAAAAATTGAAGGGAAAAATTCCAGGGAGAGCGGCGGAACCGCAGGGCCACCATCTCCCCCAGCACCGCATCTCCCTCCGGGTCTCCCGGACCAAAGGCCCCGATTTTCCGTCTTCCTATTGGGAGAGGCTGGCTGGACATCAACATGTATTTCATCCGGGTCTTGGATATCCGGTGACAAAGTGTAGATGTCCACCGGCCGGGCGTACCAGCTTCCCCACGCCAGCAGCAGGATTAAGACAGCGGCTGTGGCCTTCCAATGCGCTTTCAGCCAGTTCATGGTTATTCCTCCATCAGAAGCAACCGCTCCGTCAGAGCCTGAACGGCGTCCTCTCCGCCGGAGAGGAATATCGGGAGATTGCTGTCTGTATATGGGGAGGTATAGATGGAACGGCCCGCGCCGATTTCCATCATCAGGGACCGGCCGTCCTGATCTACGAAATAGAAAAGGACACTGGTCCGGTCCGCCGGCTCGGTTTTGACGGTTCCGTCCTGGAGGTATTCTCGAATCGGGTTGCCGGGGGGGCGGCGGAACCGCAGGCCTTCCACTTCTTTCAGGACTGTCTGCCACTGGCTGTCATCTGCTACCGCACCGGTGCTCCAGACGAGATCGACGCCCTGGCCGGGTTTGTTGTGTATCACACCGGCGCTGATGGCCTCTAACTCGCCCATGCCCAGACCGTAGATGTCCACAGGCCGGGCGTACCAGAGGGTCCACGCCAGCAGCAGGATTAAGACAGCGGCTGCGGGTCTCCAATGGGCTTTCCGCCATTTCATGGCGTCCTCCTTTCACCTCTCCGCTGTCAGCGGGCGGTCGCCGGCAGGCCGGCCTCCGGAACTTCTTCACGGCGCCTGGTCCTCCAGGGCTCTCACAGCCTCTTTCAGCTCCAGATACCGCTCCGACGGCGGCGTGACGCTCCAGTCCCTCTCTCGGGAGACGGCGTCCAGACTGTCCAGAAGGGACCCGGATCCCAGTGCGCTGATCTCCGCCTCGCAGGACTCCAGGTCCCGGGCGGCGTAGAGCTGCTGAAGCCGGTAGAGAGCCGTCAGGGCGGCGACCTGCGCCTCCAGGCTGTCCCGTTCCGTCAAAAGCGCGACGGCTTCATCCTGGGCCGCAGCAGCGGTGGTCTCGGCGGCCTCCTGCTCCTGTTTCAGCTGTTCCTTGACCTCCGCCAGCTCCTTTTGAAGCTGAATGACCTGCTCCTGGAGCTCCTGCACCTCCTGCATGGCGGAGACGGAGCCCTGGAGCCGGCCGATGGCCTCGGTGTTGCTCCGCTGGTGAGAGATCAGGGACCAGATCATCAGCAGAAAGGCCACGGCGAAGAGAACGAGAATATAGACGATCACCGGCTTTTTTCCGCCGGAGCGGTTGTTTTTCTCCGTCAGGGGGGAGACGGGCTCTCCCGTGCCGCTGCGCCGCTCCAGCATCATGCCTCCGGTCCTTTCCCCGCTTTTTT
This sequence comes from uncultured Oscillibacter sp., assembly GCA_910584075.1. Taxonomy (GTDB): domain Bacteria; phylum Bacillota; class Clostridia; order Oscillospirales; family Oscillospiraceae; genus Oscillibacter. The sequence continues at coordinate 152,197 of CAJTZI010000001.1, read as the reverse complement.
CACCCGGATGAGAGCCAGGGCGTCCAGCAGGTCGTTAAGATCGTCCACGCCGTAGTACTCCAGCTCAATGCGTCCCTTCTTCCGGCCTGTGACAATCTTCACGCCCCGTCCCAGCCGGGAGGAGAGGTCCTTCTGGGCCTCGGCGGTGTAGTCCACGTCCATGGGAGGTTTTTTCCCTCCCACGGGGTCCGGCTCAACGGGGGGCTGTTTCCCCATTTTCTTGGCCAGCCGCTCCGTCTCCCGGACAGACAGCTCCTGGAGGACCACCATGGCGGCGGTGCTCTCCTGTACGACAGGGGAGAGGGGAAGCAGGGCCCGGGCGTGGCCGGCGGAGAGCTTTCCCAGCTCCACCATCTCCCGGACGGAGGGGGTCAGACCCAGCAGGCGCAGGGCGTTGGCCACGGCGCTGCGGGATTTTCCCACCCGCTGAGCCGCCTCCTCCTGGGTCATATGGTAGTTTTCCATAAGGGCCTGGAAGCCGGCGGCCTCCTCCATGGGGTTCAAATCCTCTCGCTGGAGGTTTTCGATCATAGCCAGCTCCGCGGCCTTGCGGTCGTCCGCCTCGATGACAATGGCGGGGACCTCCTGGAGGCCCGCCAGCCGGGCGGCCCGCCAGCGCCGCTCCCCGGCGATGATCTGATAGTAGCCGGAGGAGAGCTTGCGCACCGTCAGGGGCTGAATAATGCCGTGCTCCCGGATGGAGTCCGCCAGCTCCGCCAGCGCCTCCTCGTCAAAGAGCTTCCGGGGCTGGGAGGAGCAGGTCTCCACCTGGGAGATGGGCAGAGACAGACTGCCGGTGGATTCGGTTTTCAATACATCGTCGCCCAGCAGGGCGCCGAGGCCCCGGCCGAGGCCGGTGGGCTTTTTGGATGCCATGTGGTGCTCCTTTCAAAAGGACGCTTACGCGCCCTGCTTTTTCAAAAACTCCGCCGCCAGCGCCGCGTAGGACTCCGCCCCCCGGGAGGTGCGGTCGTAGGCGCTGATGGGTTTTCCGTGGCTGGGGGCCTCGGAGAGGCGGACGTTCCGGGGAATGACGGTGGCGTACACCTTGCCGGGGAAGTAGTGCTTGACCTCCTCCGCCACCTGGAGGGAGAGATTGGTCCGCCCGTCAAACATGGTCAGCAGCACGCCCTCCATCTCCAGCCGGGGATTCAGGGAGCGGCGGACAATACGGACGGTGTTCATTAGGTCGCTGAGACCCTCCAGGGCGAAGTACTCCCCCTGAACCGGCACCAGAATGGCGTCGGCAGCGCAAAGGGCGTTTACAGTCAGCAGCTCCAGGGAGGGAGGGCAGTCAATAAACAGATAGTCATAGCGGTCGCTGACCTGATGCAGAGCCTCCCGCAGCAAAAATTCCCGGCGCTCCATACCGATCATCTCAATGCCCGCCCCTGCCAGAGCCTTGTTGGAGGGCAGCACATCGCCGTATCTGGTATGTACCAGGGCGGATTCGGCGGGGATCTCCCCGATCAGCACGTCGTAGATCCCCTTGGAGACGGTCTTGTCCACTCCCATGCCGGAGGTGGAGTTGGCTTGGGGATCAAAGTCGCACAGCAGTATTTTTTTCCCCGCTTCGGTAAGGGCGGCGGAGAGATTCACACAGGTGGTGGTCTTACCAACTCCGCCCTTTTGATTGACGATTGCGATAATTTTTGCCACGGAGGCACCTACTTTCCAAACTCCAGGCGGGCTGCGCCTGTTTGTGCCCGCCGCCAAGAGATGGGCGGGGTCTTATACGAAAACATTATAACAGGGGAGGACATCCCTTGCAAGGTTAAATATGCAAAATATGATATAAATTTGAAAATCAGGGAGCTGTGTTTCCGGGTAGGCTCAGGGGAAAAGAGAATGTTTCACGTGAAACAATCGGCGGCGGCCCTGAGACCCAGGTCTCAGGGCCGCCGCCCAGGTCAGTGTTCGGATGCGTCCGCCAGCAGAAGACCGCTGAGGGGCGGAAGGGACAGCTCCAGCCCTCCCTCCGCCGGGGAGAACCGCCGGGCGGTGAGCAGGTCCTCTGCCGGACCGCAGGACCAGGGGAGGGTGAGATGCTGATCTTCCAAAGAGGCGTTGACCACCGTAGTCAGCACCTCCGTCTCCGTCTCCCGTGCAAAGGCCAGCAGGGGTCCTGCGGCGTGGAGCCAGCGGAGGCCGCCGGTCCGCAGGGGTGCCCGGTCCCGCCGCAGGCGGCCCAGAACCCGGAACCAGCCCAGCAGGTTCTGATCTTCACCGCCCCAGGGATAGGTTCCCCGGTTGAAGGGGTCTTCAAAGCCCTCCATTCCGGCCTCGTCGCCGTAGTATACCGTGGGGGCCCCGGGAAAGGTGAAGAGGACCAGGGCGGCCAGCCGCAGGCGGCGGAGCCCCCGGTCCCGCTCACCGGGGGAGAGACGGTAGCAGGCCCGGGCCTCCCGGCTCTCCAGCAGGACATCGGCTCCCAGCACCGTCAGCACCCGGGGAGTGTCGTGGGTGCCCAGGAAATTCATGGCGGAGTAGAAGGCCGCAGGGGGATAGTTCTCCCGCAGGGTCTCCATGGCGTCCTGAAAGTGCTCCGCCCGCTCCTGCCGCAGATACTCCAGCAAAGAGGTGCGGAAGGGGTAGTTCATTACGCCGTGGAGCTCCCGGCCCAGCAGGTACCGCCGCCGCCGGGAGTAGGCCACCTTGGTGCTGGCGTCCTCCCAGACCTCCCCCAGGAGAAAGGCGTCGGGAAAGTCCCGGTCCATGACGGAGCGAATTTTCTCAATGAACCAGTCCGGCAGCTCGTCGGCCACGTCCAGCCGCCAGCCGCTGGCTCCGGCCCGAAGCCAGCGGCGGATGATGGAGTGATTTCCCTCCACCATGTAGTCAATATAAGAGGGGCTCTCCTCCCGGACGGCGGGCAGGGTGCGGATGCCCCACCAGGCGTCATAATCCGTGGGCCATGGGTGGAAGGAAAACCAGCCGGCGTAGGGGCTGTCCTGGCTCTGAGCCGCGCCCACCGTGGGGTAGAACCCGTCCGCATTGAAATAGAGGCTCTGGGAGCCGGTGTGATTGAACACGCCGTCCAGAATCACCCGGATCCCCAGCTCTCCGGCCTGGGTGCACAGGGAGCGGAAGTCCTCCTCCGTCCCCAGCATGGGGTCGATTTTGGCGTAGTCCGCCGTGTTGTAGCGGTGGTTGGAGGCGGACTCGAAGATGGGACAGAGGTACAGGGTGGATACGCCCAGGCCCGCCAGGTAGGGGAGCTTGGAGGTGATGCCCGCCAGAGAGCCGCCGAAGAAATCCCGGTTCCGCACCTCCCCGTCCGGGTCGGGCCGCCACTCCGGCGCGTCGGCCCAGTTCTCATGGACCCAGCGGTCTCCCACCATGCCGGCGGGGTCTGGAAGAGAGAGACGGCAGAAGCGATCAGGAAAAATTTGGTAAGATATGCCGAAACCAAACCATTGGGGCGTGGGGGTTTCCTCGTAAACCGTCAGCTGCCAGGGCTCCACCAGACCGTCGGCGCGGTAGCCGGTGGAGTCCAGGATGCAGCCGGAGCCGTCATCCCGCCAGAAGCGGAAGTGGTACCAGATGAGATCCGCCTCTGAGGGAGCGGTGACCACGCCGGAAAATCGGACCCGTTCTCCCTCCGGGCCCTCGCAGGAGAGCTCCAGGTGGGCCTCCGCCCCGGAGAATTCCCCCAGGAGAACAACGGCGCAGTGGTCGAAGTGATCGGAGGCCAGAGGACGGCAGTGGAAGGTCACGCTCCCGCCGCAGGGGACGGCGCCGAAGGGCGTCTTGCAGAGACTGTGGCGGGGGTCAAAGACAAAGGGTTCACTCATGGAAAAACAAACTCCTCGATTCAGAATGGAACAGGACGCGAAAAGGCCCCTGAATTGTCAAAGTGCGGGGATAGGCTCAGGGGAGAAGCTGGTTCTCCCCGGTAATGACGGTCTCCGCCTCGTCGGGGGTGAAGTAGGCGTTGATTACCTCCACGGCGGTGGAGGCCAGGCGGGCGCCGGAGTTGCCCTGCTCGATGACCAGGGCGACGGCGATCTCCGGATCCTCGTAGGGGGCGAAGCAGACGAACACGCCGTTGTTGGTGATATTGGCGCCCAGCTGGGCGGTGCCGGTTTTGGCGCCGGCGGAGACCACGCAGCTGCTGAAATAGGGGGCCAGGGTGGTCTTAGTGAGGTTGTGCATGCCGGTTTTCACGGCGTCCAGCGTGTTCTCGCTGATGGGAATGACATTGGTGGGCGCCTGATTGCCTGCCGCCACTACCTGGGAATTGTCATAGGTCTTGGCGGTTTTCAACAGATGAGCGTCGTAGTGCTCACCGCCGGAGACCAGGGTGGCCATGTAGTTGGCGATCTGGAGGGGGGTGAAGAGGTTGTGGCCCTGGCCGATGGCGGCCTGGACGGTGTCGCCGCCGTACCAGATCTCACCCCTGGCCTCCTTTTCCTCCGGACCTGCCACAAGACCGGGATTGTCGCCGATCTCGATGCCGGTGCTCTTTCCAAAGCCGAAGGCGTCGGCGTATTCCTCAATCTTCTCGATCCCCAGACGGTAACCCATCTCGTAAAAGAAGGTGTTGCAGGAGGCGGTGACGGCCTGGGTGACGTTGAGCCGTCCGTGACCGCCCCGGTTCCAGCACCACCAGCCCCACTCGCCGGTGCCGGCGACAATGTCCGGATAGCGCCAGTAGCCGGTGTCCAGGATTTTTTCCGTCAGCGTCACCACGCCCTCCTCCAGGGCCGCCACGGCGATCATGGGCTTGTAGGTGGAGCCGGGGGAGTAGCGGCCGGTGGTGGCCCGGTTCATCAGGGGGCGGGATTCATCGGTGTTCAGCTTGGCCCGGTAGTTGCTGTCCTGAATATAGGCGGAGAGGTCGTAGGTGGGATAGGACACCAGGGCCAGCACCTCGCCGGTGCCCACCTTTACCACGGCCAGCCCCGCGCCCCGGGTGGTGTTGCCGTCCTTTTCGCTCATGGCGGAGACGGTGGCGGCCAGGGCCTCCTCCGCCGCCTGCTGGAACTTCAGGTCGATGGTCAGCTCCACGTTGCTGCCGGGCTTGGGGTCTTTGGTGTAGTACTCGCCGGTGATCTTGCCGTCGCTGTTGACGGAGACCACCCGCCGCCCGTCGGTGCCCCGGAGGTAGTCCTCAAAGGCGGCCTCCGCGCCGGAGCGGCCAATGGTGTCGTCACCGTTGTATCCCTTGGCCCGCAGGGCCTCCAGGTCATCCTCGGCGTAGATGGGGCCCACCATGCCAAGGATATGGGAGGCGGAGGAGGTCTGGATCTCCCGGGCATAGGAGCTGATGACCTTGGCGCCGGAATAGCCGCCGTCATTGATCAGGGAGATGAACTCCATGTCGATGTCCTCTGCCAGAATGTAGGCCACGGTGTTGACCAGCCGGCGGAGGTACAGCTCGTACTGGATACCCAGCACCAGCCGGGCCTCTCCCAGGGAGAGGGAGGGGGCCAGTTCAAAATCCTCCCGCATCCACTCCAGCAGGGTCTGGGGAGTGATGCCCGCGCCGGTGAGGAGGCCGGCGGTGAGGTGCTTGGTGGAGAGGAGTTTCAGCAGTTCCCCCCCCAGCTGCCGCTGCCGCGCAGCCTCCTGCTCCTCCGTCAGCTCGCCTTCGGGCTCCGGGAGCTCCGGCAGGGGCGGGTCATCCTCGCTCCGGGGGGCCACCGTCTCCGGGTGCCGGAGGAGATAGGCGGTCAGGGCCTCCCGGGAGGACTTCAGGTCCTTGAGGTAGGAGAGAAAGCGGCTTTTGAGCACCGGGTCCCCCAGCTGGTCTAGGGTGTAGGTATAGGGCAGCTGGCGGGAGACGGGCAGGTTCTCAATCCAGTCCACGCCGTTGGCCTGACACAGCTGGATGAGCCGGAGGATGGCTTCGTTCTGGTCCTCGCCCTCCTTCAAAAGGCTGGGGTCAAAGGTCAGGTTGTAGGTGGAGCGGTTGGTTACCAGGGCCCGGCCGTTCCGGTCGGTGATGATGCCCCGGGAGGCCTCCACCGTCTCCGCACGGGGAATGGAGTGAAGAGACCGGGTGGCGTAGTCCTGGTGGTGGACCACCTGGACGCTGTATAAAACGCCCAGGTAGACCAGCAGAACGGCAACCAGAAAGGCCCCCAGAAAGTAGAGGCGGAAATTACGGGATTCGTGTTGATCCATGGGAACTCCTCATATGAAAACTCCAATTTGCGATTATGACTGTGAGGACCTTTTTGAAAGGTAAACTGTGCTTTTGAAAAAATGTTTTCCGGCGGGAGGAACGCCTCCGCCGGCCGCGGCGGACCGCCTGGGCCTTGCTTGAAAAATGTCAGAATGTCCAACGGCGAGAGATTTTTCGCTGGGCGGGGCAAACATTTGCAGGAATACTTTGTGTATTTCAAAAGTTTTAACGCGGCACAGTAAAAAAAGATACGCTGTTTATGCGTTTTGACATTGTTCAAACAGGGCCTAGTCGTCAGGATGGGTGCGGCGGAATACCGCGCGGAACAGCAGCGTCACGGGGACACTCCAGGGCAGGGTGACGCAGAACTCCCGCAGGGCCACAAAGGCCCCGGCCTCCCAGGCGGCCTTGCCCCGGCTCCACAAAACGAAGCAGGCAAAGCAGTCCGTCAGGGCGAAAGCGATGGCGGCGGCGGCAAGGGAGCAGAGAAATCCGGGACGCAGGATGCTGTGGGAGAGCAGGGAGGAGAAGAGCCCCGCCAGGGGGAAGACCAGCGTGTAAAAGCAGGGGATGGGGGCCGGCAGCAGCAGGTCGCAGGTCACGCCCACCGCCAGGGAAAAGACCGTGCCGGCGGCGGGACTCTCCCAGGTGGCGGGAATGGACGCCAGCAGCGGGCAGACAAAGGGGATGACGCCCCAGAGGGTGAAGCGCTGGAGAACGGCGCCCTGCACCGTCAGGCACAGCACGGCGGCGGCGGAATAGAGAAACCATTTGAAAATTGTCTCGTTGCGTGCCAGCACGGGCGCACCGTCCTCTCGGTTGGGAATTGCCCCGCTTCGCGGGGGGGGCCTGTTCGCTATGTGACCACGTCAAAGGACTTGATGACAAAGACCTCAGTCAGGGAGGAGAGGTCCGCCGCGGGAGTCAAAATGGCGTAGGAGGCGGCGCCGGAGTCGTCCACCAGGATCTCCTCCACTGTGCCGATGACCAGGCCCGAGGGATAGTACCCGCCAAGACCCGAGGTCTGCACCAGGTCGCCCGTCAGCAGCTGACATCCGGCGGGCAGAAGCTCCAGCCGCAGCCGCTCCTCCTCCATCAGGGTGAAGTTCCCCACGGCCAGGGCCAAATCCTTGGTGCGGAAGACCTGGGCGCCCAGGGAGGTATCCGTGTCCACCACGGTGAGCACCGTGCACCAGTTCAATCCCACCTCCCGGACCACGCCCACAAGGCTCCCGGTGCCGTCGATCACGGCGTCGCCGGACTCCACGCCGTGGCTGGTGCCCTTGTTCAGCGTCAGGGAGGAGGTCCAGTTGGTCACGGAGCGCTCCGTGATCATGGCGCTCTCCAGCTCCAGCTCCCGCCGCTGCTTGCGCAGCTCCAGGGCGTCCCGGAGAATCTCGTTCTCCTTGCTGTCGTCCGCCGCCTGACGGAGGTCCGCCTCCAGCTCGGCAACGCGCTTGCGCAGGGCGGCGTTTTCATCCAGCAGGGCCGTGGTGTCCCGGTAGTAGTTCTGCTTGTCGTTGAACCAGGTGGCCACGGCGGTGTAGGCCGAGCGGAAGGGGGAGACCAGCACGTTCACCGCGTTTACCAGCGGGGCGGAGGTGGCGCTGAAATAGGACATCAGCGCCAGGGCCACAGAGATGACCGCTCCGGCGAACAGGATCCACAGGCCGTTGTTTTTCAGGAAATTCTTCAATTCCTAATTCCTCATTCCTAATTCTTCCTAATTCAGCAAAAGGACGCCAAATCGCTCCAGCATCCGGCTCAGACGCAGGAGCGGGAGGCCCATGACGTTAAAAAAGTCGCCGTCCAGCCGCTCCACCAGCAGCGCCCCTCTGCCCTGGACCCCGTAGGCCCCGGCCTTGTCCATGGGCTCGCCGGTCCGGATATAGGCCAGCAGCTCCGCCTGGGAGGCGGGGCGGAAGTAGACGAGCGTAGACTCGGCCTCCGTGAGGCGGCGATCCCCCTGCTGAACCGTGACGCCGGTGCAGACGGTGTGCCGCCGCCCCTGGAGAGTCGTGAGCATTCGCAGGGCGTCTGCCTCATCCGACGGCTTGCCCAGGCGCTGATCGTCCAGGAAGACCATGGTGTCGGCGGTGATGACAATCTCCTCCGGCGTACAGAGGGCCGCGGCGGCGTCCGCCTTCTCCCGGGAGATGCAGCACACCACCTCCGGCGGCGTCAGTCCCTGGGGGAAGGTCTCCTCCACCCGGGGCACCCGGACGTCAAAATCCGCAATGCCGGCGCGGCGCAGAAGCTCCTGCCGCCGGGGGGAGGCGGAGGCCAGTACAATCTTTGCCATGGCGCGCCCTCCTACTTCCCCGTGGAGCCGAAGCCGCCCCGGTCGGGACCCTCCAGCCGCTCCACCCGGGTGAATTTCAGGGGGGGCTGATGACGCATGATGCGGAACTGGCAGATGCGGGCGTTCAGCTCCACCGTCACGTCCCGTGTGGCGTAGACCGGGAGAAACCACTGGTCGTTGTCCCCGCGGTAGGTATAGTCCACAATGCCCATGGAGTTGGCCTGCAAAAGCCCGTAGTTCTTAAAGGTGGAGCTGCGGGGCACCACGTGGGCCTCGTATCCCTCCGGCAGGGCGATGGCAACCCCCAGGGGGATCAGCCGAAAGTCCCCGGCTTTCAGGGTCACATCTTTGGCGGCGTGGAGATCAATCCAGTCGGACTTTCCCGCCACATAGCACAGCTCGTCAATCTGATCTGTGAAATATTTTACCTTCAATTCTTCCATATAAAACTCCAGATTCTAAACGGTCGGTATTTTTTGCTCCGTAATATACAAAACGTGTTTGATTTTCTCACTCCACACCCCGTTTGCAGAGGCCCCGGGTGAACTCGCCCCGGGCGGAGCGGCCCTCCAGATAGTCCCGGAACACCTGGACGCATTCCCCGGGGCTCTCGGTGGTAAACCGCAGGCGGGCGTAGCGAAGCCCCAGGCGCCGGTAGTCCGGCAGGTCCGCCAGCCACAGGGGGCGGTCGTTCTGGATCTCCGTCCGGTGGCCGTAGGCGGGCAGCAGGGGAAAGGCGGCGCCGGTGCGGTCCCGGAGGACGTTGGGCCGGTCACAGCGGCAGGGGCCGCTGTTTCGGATCAGGCAGTTCTCCGTGATCATCAGGGGCAGACGGCCATAGACGAGGGCCTCCGCGGGCAGGGGCTTTCGCAGGTCCCGGATCTGGGAGAAGCGCAGCTCAAAGGAGACGCAGGCGGAGCGAAGGCCCTTTTTCCGCAGGTAGTCCAGGGAGCGGCTGTTGAATACATTCAGTCCATAATCTCCATAAATATACAGACCGGAATCACGCAGCAGGGGGAGATGACCGATGTTTCCCGCCATGGCCCCGGTGACGCCCAGGGATTTGGCGTGGTCCAGCCAGGTTTTCAGCTGGGGCTCATCCCGGTCCCGCCACACCCGGGGCAAAATGGCGCACCACTCCGTCTCCCCCTCCGGCAGGGCGGAGAGAGCGGCCAGCACCTCCAGCGGCACGAGAACCCGGGCGGGGTGAAGGGCCAGCAGCTCGCCGCTCAGCTGGGCGGCGGTCGTCACGGAAACCGTAAACCGGGGGGTGTCCGCAGAGCAGCCGGTCTCCGGCGGAGGCGGCGGGGGAAAGCACTCCCGGCGGGGAGGCGCAGCGGCCCGGGCGGCGGAGAGGGCGTCCAGAGCGTCCCGCCGCAGGGCGTTTACAGCGGCGGCGGAGAGGTACAGCCCCGGGTCCACCCGGGAGTTTTCGTCCATGACACAGAGGTAGGGCGTGCCGCCGGTCTTCTGCAGCCGGGCGGTCAGGTCCGCCAGGGTCAGGGGGCGGCTTCCGGCGGGCTCCGGCACGGGGCCGGTGACGGCGACATGGTTCCCAAGGCCGTCGTCCAGGGTCAAAGAGCAGGGGACCCCGGCCCGAACCAGGGCGGTGAAGGCCACGGGGACGCGGCGGTCGACCTTGAGAAGGCCGGACGGCGGCGCCGGCGCGGCGTCCTCCGGCCGGAAGCCGAAGAGATCAGGGCCCCTCCGGCCCCGCCAGTAGCCGTCGGTAAAGCCGGAGCGGGAGAAGGCCCGCTCCAGAATGTCCCGCTCCTCTGCGGTGGGCTTCCGGCTTTCCTCCAGCAGGCGGGCGTAGACGCCGGTGACGGCGGCCACGTACTCCGGCCGCTTCATCCGGCCCTCCAGCTTAAGGCAGCTGACGCCCATGGCCGCCATCTCCCCCAGGTGATCGGCAAGACAGTTGTCCTTCAGGCTCAGGGGACGGCGGTCTCCCGCCGTCTCGTTGACCCCGTAGGGCAGACGGCAGGGCTGGGCGCAGCGGCCCCGGTTGCCGGAGCGTCCGCCGATCAGCGCACTCATGGCGCACTGGCCGGAGTAGCACATGCACAGGGCCCCGTGGCCGAAGATCTCGATCTCGGCGGGGCAGTTTTGGATGATGGCCGCCGTGTCCTCCGCCGAGCACTCCCGGGCAATCACCACCCGCTCACAGCCGTCCGCCGCGGCCTCCCGGGCGCCGCCGGAGGTGAAGACGCTCATCTGGGTGCTGGCGTGGAGGGGCAGGTCCGGCAGGGCTTGGCGCAGCAGGTCCAGCAGGCCCCAGTCCTGGACCAGCACCGCGTCCGCCCCCAGGCGGGAGGCGGCGCGGGCGGCCTCCAGGGCGGCGGGGAGCTCCCGGTCCGTCAAAAGGATGTTCAGGGTGAGAAAGACCCGCACGCCCCGGACACGACAATAGGCCAGGGCCTCCGCGAACTCCCCGTCGGAGAAGTTCTTGGCGCCCCGGCGGGCATTGAAACTACCCCAGCCCAGGTACACGGCATCCGCGCCGTTTTCCACGGCGGCCCGCAGGGCCTCCGGGGAGCCGGCGGGGGCAAGCAGCTCCGGTCCGCGCATCACCGGCTCTGCCGCTCCAGCTTCTGCTGGAGGCGGAAGACCTCCCGTTTCAGCTCGCTGACCTCGGACTGGGCCTGGGCGGCCTCGTCCGCGTAGCCCTTGATCTGGCCCCGCAGCTGCTCCGCGGTCTCCTGGACCTTCATCAGCTCATCGGCGATGTTGACGGCGGTGAGCACGGCGGCGTTGACCCGGCCCACCTTGGCCGCGTCCAGAGTCTCCCGCATCTTTCCGTCCACGTAGGAGCCCACCCGCTGCATATAGGAGGGGGATTCCTCCGCCACAAGGGTATAATCATCGCCGCAGATATTCACGACCACCCGGTTTGCCATGAGACATTCCTCCTCATTTTAAAGTGCGAAAGCAGGTCATGACAATTTTACAGCGTACAGTATAGCACATGAAATGGCCGTGCGCCAGAAAAAATGGGGATTTTTCCAAAAAATTCACAAAATTTTTGGGGATCAATCCGCTTACCGGCGGGGGCCGGGGGGTCGAAATCCCCCGCCGGGGGCTTGCCCTTCGAAAAAATTTCGTGTAAAATAGAAAAAACTGCGGAGAGGGGAGGGACAGGCCATGTCCAGCATATTGGTGCAGACCGGAGACGAGGGCATCACCCTCACCGGCCAGGCGGCAAACCGCCTGCTGGAGCGGGGCGACGGGGACGCGGCCCTGCTCTACCTGGCCCTCCTGCGCCGCAGGGGCACCGTGCCGCCCCGGTCCCTGGCGGGGGAGCTGCGGTGGGACCGCCTCCGCATCGAGGCGGCGGAGGGAACGCTTCGGGAGCTGGGGCTTGTTGCCCCAGCGGCGGAAGAGCTGCCCCCGGAGCCGGCGGAGGAAAAGCCGGCCTACCGTCAGGCGGACATCGCCGACCGGCTGGAGGGCAGCGCCGAGTTCCGCGGTCTCACCGCCGAGGTGGAGCGGAAGCTGGGGAAAAAGCTCACCGCCCCGGACGTGGGGGTCCTGCTGGGGCTGAACGACTATCTGGGCCTCCCCGCCGACGTCATCTACCTGCTGGTGTGCCACTGCGCGGAGCGGGTGCAGCGGCGGTACGGACCGGGACGCCGCCCGGGGATGAAGCAGATAGAGCGGGAGGGCTACGCCTGGGCCCGGAGGGGCATCGACAGTCAGGGGGCGGCGGCGGAGTATCTGAAAAACTACGCCCGGCGGCAGGAGCTCGTCCCGCAGTATATGCGTGTTCTGGGGCTGGGGGAGCGGGCGCCGGCGGCGTCGGAGGAGAAGTACCTCACCGTGTGGCAGGAGATGGGCTTTCCGCCGGAGACAGTGGCGCTGGCCTATGACAAGACGGTGTTCAAGTGCCACGAGCTGAAGTGGCCCTACTTAAACGGCATTTTGAAGCGGTGGCACGAGGCGGGCCTCCACACCCCGGAGGAGGTGGAGGCAGGCGACGGCGGCAGGAAGCCGCAGGAGAAGTCTGCCGGCGGCACAAGCGCCTGGGAGTACGTCTGACCGCCGGGACGGCGGCCGGGTCAAGGAGAGAAGAGATGGCATACGACGGAAAAATCATGCGCCGCGCCCTCCGGGCCTTTGAGGAGGACCGGAGGGTCCGGGAGGAGCGGGAGGCGCGGCGGCGGGAGGACATCTTCCGGCGCTCTCCCCGGCTGCGGGAGATTGAGCGGGCGCTGCGGGCCGCCATGGCGCGGCTGGTCACAATCACCTTCCGCCGGGGAACGGACCCGGCGGAGGAGGTGGCGCGGCTGCGGACGGAGAACCTGCGCCTCCAGGGGGAGCGGCAGGCGCTGCTGGAGACGCTGGGCCTGCCGGCGGACTGCCTGGAGGAAAAGCCCGCCTGCCCCCTGTGCGGCGACACGGGCTACCGGGACGGCGGCGTGTGCCGCTGCCTGCGGGACTACTACGCCCGGGAGCAGCAAAAGGAGCTGAGCCGGATGCTGGACCTGGGAAACCAGAGCTTTGACACCTTCTCCCTGGAGTGGTACCCCGACCGGGTGGAGCCGGGGCAGAAGCGCTCCGCCCGGAGCCACATGGAGGAGCGGGTGTACAACAGCTGCGCGGAGTTTGCCCACCGGTTCGGCCGCGGGTTTGAAAACCTGCTGTTCTTCGGCGCGCCGGGGCTGGGGAAGACCCACCTCTCCGCCGCCATCGCCCGGGAGGTGAGCGGGGCCGGGTGGTCTGTGGTGTACGACACGGCGGGCCACGTGTTCCGGGTATTTGAGGACGAGAAATTCGGCCGGGAGGAGGCGGGGGAGGACGTGGAGCGGGTGCTCCGGTGCGACCTGCTGATTCTGGACGACCTGGGGACGGAGCTGACCACGGCCTTTGTGCAGAGCGCCCTGTACGAGATCGTCAACACGCGGCTGGTGGAGCGGCGGTCCACCATTCTCAGCACAAATCTGATGCCAAGCGAGCTGGGGCGGCGGTACTCGCCCCAGGTGGCCTCCCGGATCGAGGGGGAGTATCAGCTGCTGCCCTTTGTGGGGGAGGATATTCGGAGATTGAAGAGGGAGCGGGGATAACCGTCCGGTGGTTTGGGGCAAAGCAAGGCGCGGACGCAAATGCGTCCGCGCCTTGTTGATAGATTGCTACTTTTTCTTCTGATTTGCAGAAATGAATAGGGCAATACAGCAGAGGAAAAACGCGAGTATAAAAAGGAGCGGCACAATCTTTCCGCTGAAGCCTCTGCAATAACCAATGACGCTGGCCACTATAAGTATTAAAGAAACTCCAAATAATAGAAGCCTTTCAATTTTGGGAAGTTTCATGCGATATTCCAATCATAAATGTCAAAAATGGTATAGCTAAAGAGAAGCGGATAAATATAGTAGGCAAAGGAACTGCTCCGATTTGTGAATGCACTTTTTTCCCAAAAGTCGCCATCATAGTATGTGTCTCCAACACGGCCTTGTTCAGTAATAATGTATTCAACCCCTTCAACAACATCATAGTTTCTGCTGTTGGAAATATCTATTACTTTCCAATTGTTCGTTGTGGTTTTTGCACTAATATAATATGGGGATTTAATCGAGTAAAGATAGCCTGTAAATGAAGCTACACTAGAAATAATTGCTGCTGCAACTGGATGTGCAAAGCCAAATGGGATTAATAAAATACCTGCAATAAAATAGGCTAGAGCTACATCGTCATCGTATGTCCCCGCTAAATTATATTTATCTGAATTGATAACGGTTGACGCCAATTCAACTCTGGCACCACATAAATTGTATTGTGATCCTGCCGCATACTGGTAGCGCACTTGTCCAAGATATTTATAATCTCGTAATCCATAAGTAGAATTGGCAAGGGAATTTCTATGCTCTTGGAGGCATTGTCGCTCTGTCCGCGCTTCCCCATTAATATAATCTGTGCGAGACATAGTAAGATTTACGAAATCAGCATACATATATGAGGAAACTTTATTTTCACTGATTACAAACATTTCTGTTTTTTTGTCTTGGTAATCCCTGGTGATAACCACATCGCCTTTGACAGAATAAAAGATTTTTTCTGTATAATCTGAATCACTTATAGGGGTAAACCTTTCAACAAGAATTTGTTTGGCGTTTTGAAAAGCATTTTCTTCGCCTATACTCACTGCATATCCAGGGATATATAAAATCCCACACATAATAATGGCCATTACCATACTCAATATCTTTTTCATAATATGAGTTCCTTTCCACAATTTTTGGACGTATTTCAAGATACCTCAATCAATAAGTTACCGTGCCGGAGATGGAGACGGTGGAATCAGAATTGTTTCGGATTGCCAGGGTGTAATCCCCACGCTGGTCGACCTTAAAGGTCTCGCTGCAGCTGCCCCGCTGCCCCGGGAGGGAGTAAAACAATCCGTCCGGGGCAATCAGGCCGAAGTCCACACTGGCGGACCGGGGGGTATAGGTGGCCTTGATGGTCACCGTATCACCGATGTCCAGCGGAAACGTGGAATCCGCGGTAAAAGTTGACTGCTTGCCGACATCCACGCTGAACCGGCCGGAGGCCCGTTCAATTGACAATGTGTTCGCTTCCGGCTCCGCCTGAACTGCGCCAGCCTCCAGCGTCAGGCAGGCAAAGGTCAGGATGCCGGCCAGCAGCAGGCAGAATGCTTTTTTCAATCTCATGGTGTTCACCTCCTCTCTTATGGCCACTCCAGTGAAAAGGTGCCGTTGGATGCTACTCCCTCCTCTCCTATTAAATCGCTGAGATCATGGGCGTCCTCCCGCTGGCTCAGGAGCAGCGCGCCGACGCAGACTGCCAGAATTAGGACCGCCAGACTCAGAGCGGCCAGGGCGACGGCCAGCCAGCGCCCCTTTCCCGTCTCCGCGGGGGGCGGCTCTTTTTTGGGAGCGGGCAGTTCCTCCCGGTCATTGAGCAGATCGTCCACGGTTACGCCGTAGATCTGGCTCAGAGCGGCCAGATTTTCCGTGGTGGGAATGGCCGTTCCCACCTCCCACCGGGACACGGCCTGGCGGGATACGTGGACGGCCTCCGCCAGCTCCAGCTGGGTGAGGCCCTTTTCCTTTCGCAGACTGGTCAGCTTTTCCTCCAGCTTCATCTCTTTCACTCCTCCTTTACTGTACAGAAAACTGCCGCCGGTGTAAACCGCATGGGGGTTGCAGGGGGTCAACTGCCGGTTGCCTCCTCCGATTTGCCCATCAAAATATATTTGGTATCTCGTGGGCTGTGAAATCAGAAGCGGCGCCGCCAGGGGTCTGGCGGCGCCGCATTGGCACCTTGGGTATTGGGAGGTTCAGCCGATTACGCCCTCCGGAAGGACGATGATGGGCGGGGTCATGCCCGGGTCCTCCAGGGGGGGGTCCGTGAGTGCGCCGGGGTCCGTCTCCGCCGGGGGGAAATCCACAGTGATATCGCCGGGGATGGGGTTTACCACCGGGGCGGGGGGCTGTTCCACCGCCGGGCCGCGGAGGATCACCCGGTTGCGGACCTTGTAGTCGCTGGTATCCTCGTACTCGCTGGAGATCAGGGAGCCGTCGGCGGCGTAGACGTTGCGGTAGGTCCGGCCCTTGTAGCCGGTGTAGGGGGTGACCTTCACCACTTCCTCTCCCGGGGCCAGGGCGGGGTCGTCCTCGTAGACCACCTCGAAGGGCGTGGAGGAGAGCTGCTCGTAGGTCATCTTCACATAGGTGCCGTCCAGATTGGTGCCCAGGATGCGCACCGTGAGATAGCCCTTTTCGTAGACGGTCTCGATCTTGATGGGGTAGTCAGTGTTGTTGGTGAACTTATAATCCGGCCCGCCCCAGGAGACGGTGGCGTCCATGCCCTTGCCGATGTAGGTGGGGACGTACCGGTGGGCGTACCGCTCCGTGATCTCCAGGTTGGCCCGGAGGCAGGCTAAGTACAGCGTGGAGGAGGGCTGGCACACGCCGCCGCCGATCTCGTCCACCGTCTCACCCTGCACATAGGCCGGGGCGGGCTTGTAGCCCTTGGCCGCCGTCCGCTGGCCCACGGTCTCGTTGTAGGAGAACACATCGCCGCTGTTGAGCACCACGCCGTTGAAGGCGGCGGAGGCCAGCTTGACGTTGGAGATCCGGGCCGCCGTGCCGGAGACGTGGGTCCTGGCCTCTCCCAGCACATCCCGGAACAGCAGCTCCTCCAGGTCCTCCGCCGTGACGGCGGGGAGCTGAATGTCCGCGGCAACGCGCACGGTGGAGCCGGGCTCCGCTGCGTCCATGAGGGCCTGGGCGGCGGGCACGTCAAAGTCCGCCCCCACCTGCTCGGGGGTGATGGCGCTTTTCTCGATGTCATAGCCGGCGTTTTTCACCTCGCCGCTGACAGCATCGTGGATCTCCTGGGCGGTCATGGTCCTGGCGGGAGGGAGGGTCTCGCAGGGGAAGGAGATGGTAAGGGTTCCCACCCAAGCGCGGCTGTGCAGGACCTCCTCCAGCTCCTCCGCGTCCACGGAACGGCCATCCATGGCGGTACGCACCAGGAGAGCATTTTCCTCCACGCCGTATTCCGTGTTCAGGGCGGGCCAGGACAGTTCCCCCGCCACCCGCCGGGCGGTCTCCGCCGTTTTGGCGGCATCCAGGCGGACGGCGTCCGGGCTGCTGAGGCCGCGGGGGGCGGAGGCGGCCAGATAGCGGTATCCGGCGGTGAGGAAGGAACCGGATCTCACGGAGCTGTCCGCATAGTCCACCAGGGCGGCGGCGTCCACCTCCGCCCCCAGATCGCTGAGGGGAATGGAGGCGGAGAGACCGTCGGGGGAGGCTGTGTCCACGGGGCCGCCGGCCGCATCGTAGAGCTGGAGGCCGATCTGGAGGTCCGGCAGGGCCGCCTCCACTTTTTGGACAGCCTCCTCCCGGGTGAGGCCGCCGATATTTTGATTCAGTACATGGGTGCCGCTCCAGACGGCGCCGCTGTTGAGCGCGTAGGCGCACAGGCCCAGATAGGCCCCGCCGGCGATGACAGCCGTCAATCCCAGGGCGATCAGCAGCGGACCGCCGATGCCGCCGCCCTTTTTCAGCCGGGTGCCCCCGGCCCGCTTTTCCACGGCTTCGTTGATCTGTTCCATGAAGCCCCTCCTGTCGCTTGTTCCTTTTGAAAAGGCGCCGCACACAACCGGCCCTTTTCCGCCACGGTGTATTGTAACACATTCCGGGTGAAAAAAAGGTTACAATCCAGTAACAATAAAAGGAAAGCGAGGGAGAGATTTTTTCAATATATGACGGATTTTGCAGGGGCCTGCCGCCCTGCGCAGCCTTTGGCGGCTTTGCCGTTTGCCGTTTAGAGATGCGGCGCCCCCCTCACTTCCGCCCTCCCGGCCCTCCCGGCCCCCACAGGGAGGGCCGGGAGGGCGGAAGTGAGGGGGCGCATAAAATTCAGCGGCGGTGTTTGGGGATGCGGATGGTGAGGAGGATGTCGTCCTCCGTCTCCTCCCTGCCGCAGGCGGCGTCCACCCCGGCGTCCCGGATGATGCGAAGGCCCCGGTCCAGACTGTTGAGGAAGAGGCGCACGTCTTTTATGATGTATGACTGCCGTCCCGCGGGGGGCGTGGCTTGGAGGGCCGTCAGGCGGCGGTCAACGTACTGCTCCGCCTGGGCCACGGTGAGCTGTTTTTCCGCCATGTGCCGGGCGGCCAGCAGGCGTTCGCTCTCGTCCTCCAGCCGCAGAAGGGTGCGGGCGTGGCGCTCCGCCAGGCCGCCGGAGGTCAAAATCTCCCGGCAGGCGGGAGAGAGGCGCAGAAGGCGAAGCTTGTTGGCCACCGCGGAGGGGGACCGGCCCAGCAGGGCGGCGGCCTCCTCCTGGGTGGAGCCGGAGTCCCGGATGTACGCGGCGATGGCGGCGGCCTCCTCGAAGTAGTGGAGGTCCTGGCGCTGGAGGTTCTCCACCAGGGCCAGCAGGGCGGACTGGCGGCTGTCTACCTCCGCCTCGATGCAGGGCACCGTGTCCAGACCGGCAAGCCTTGCGGCCCGGAGCCGCCGCTCCCCGGCCACCAGCTCCCAGCCGTCTCCCCGCCGCCGGACGGTGAGGGGCTGGAGGATGCCGTGGCGCCGGATGGAGGACGCCAGCTCCCGCAGGGCCGCCTCGTCAAAGAACCTGCGGGGCTGAGCGGGATTGGGACGGATATCCGCCGCCGGCAGGCGCAGGACGCGCCGGTTTTCCGCGCGATCCATAAAACCGCCTCCTTTGTGTTGATAATGTTTTCTATATTCTACATATTGTGGAGGGAGAAGGCGGCTGGAATCTGTCGAAGAGGGAAAAAAAGACCGCCGCCCCGGAGGGGGCGCCGGTTGAGGGGCGGAGGGATTGGAATTGGAGGCGGGGAATCAGGCGGCGAAGAACTGGGCGAGGATTTCGTCGGCGTTCTCCACGATGGCGTTATCCTCCAGACTGGCCACGGCGCTCAGGGGGAAGGACACGGTCATTCCGCTGAACTTAGCGTAGTTGGCGAGGAAGACGGTGAGGTCGGCGACGATGACGAAGCTGTCGGGATCAAAGGTGCCGTCCCCGTAGGCCGCGGCAATGCCGTTGGCCTGGGTCCAGCCGATGGCCTGCGCAAACTCATGGCTGGCGGGGACATCGGTGAAGGCGGGGGCTTCGGCGGCGGGGCTGCCGGCGCGGACGTAGAGGCAGTTGATCAGCTCTCCGCGGGTAGGCATCATGGCCAGGGGAAGAATGCCGTCTTCGATGGTGGCGCCATCGCCGTCATCGTCTTTCTGCGCCTGGTCGGCGGTGTCCTTGGCGATCTCAACAGCTTCCACAGCGGATTGATGCTCAATTCTGGCATTCAGCATGGCGAGAAGCCGCTTTTCGTCAATGCGCCCAATGTCATCCTTGGGAGAAAGGGCAGTTCGCGGGCAAAGAAATGTGCAGAATAACGGACTCTCCCTGTCAGCGGCAGGTGCAGGCGTACCAGCCCTGTTGCTCCCGGGTCTCCAGGATTGTAAGGCCCGCCGCCCGCAGGTGCTCCGCCACCTCCGCCTCCCGGCCCTCAATGATGCCGGAGCAGAGGAACAGCCCGCCCTCCTTCAAAAAGCCCCGGACCAGGGGGGCCAGACCGATGATCACATCCGCCACGATATTGGCCAGGACCACGTCGTAGCCGCCGCCCAGGGAGGCCCGCAGGGATTCGTCCGTCAGGACATTTCCCACCTCCACGGTGCACACGTCTTTGCCGATGCCGTTGAGGGCGGCGTTTTCGCAGGCCACGTCCAGGCACATGCGGTCGATATCCACCGCCCGGGCAGAGGCCGCGCCCAGCTTTAACGCGGCGATGGACAAAATGCCGCTGCCGCAGCCCAGGTCCAGCACCCGCTCCCCGCCCCGGATGGAGCTCTCCAGGGCCGCCAGACACAGCCGGGTGGTGGGGTGGTCCCCGGTGCCGAAGGTCAGGCCGGGGTCCAGGTACAGGGGGACCCGCTTCCCGGGGTCCACGGTCTCCCACTTGGGCACCACCAGCAGGCGCTCCCCGATCTCGATGGGCTTGTAATACTGCTTCCAGTTGTTCTCCCAGTCCTCGTCGGCCAGGTTGTCCAGGGACATGATGAGGGGGCCCCAGTCCCGGCCCTGGGTCCGGAGATTCTCCAGGGCCAGACGGACCTCCCCCAGCTTGGCGAAGCCCGTTCCGTCGGCCTGGAGGTAGAAGGTGACCCGGGACAGCCCCGCCATGCGGCGGCTCAGGTCCTCGTCCACATAGTCCCAGTACTGGCGGTTGTCCTCCAGAAACTCCCGGAACTCCGTCTCGTCGTCGATTACCACGCCGTCCACGTCCAGAGAGGACAGCATGGCCTCCACCGGCTCCAGACCGGCGTGGTTGGTGTCAATATGTACTTCCAGCCAATTCAAAACACCAGACTCCTTTCGTAAAATATGGTGCAATGTGGGGAGGAGCCGGCCCCTGCGGGGGCCGGTCACCCGACCGGATCGTTTTCCCGAAACCGCCGGAGTTACCGGGGGTCTCCCAGGAAGAACAGCGCCACGGTCCCCGGGCCGGAGTGGCTGCCGATCACCGGGCCCACGTAGTTGATGTGAATGTCCTTCGTGCCGAAGCGGCGGCGGATCTCCTCCGCCACAAGCTCCGCGTCCGCGAGACAGTCCCCGTGGGAGATGAAGACGGTCTGGTTTTGCGGGTCGGCGGCGGTTTTCTCCATCTCGTCCACCAGGGCCAGCAGGGAGGCCCGCCGGCCCCGGACCTTGCCGACGGGGGTGAGACGGCCGCCGTCGTCCACGTGCATGACCGGCTTGATGGAGAGCATGGTGCCGAAGAGGGCCGTGGCGGCGCCAATCCGCCCGCCCCGTTTCAGATGGTTCAGGTCGTCCACCGTGAACCAGTGGCAGATCCTGCCCTTGGTCTCCTCGGAAAAGGCGCGGACCTCCTCCAGCGTCCGCCCCTTTTCCCGCTCCCGGGCGCAGAGCCACACCAAGAGGCCCTGTCCCAGAGAGGCGCAGAGGCTGTCCACCACGTAAATTCTGGCCTCCGGGAACTCCTGGCGCAGGTCCTCCGCGGCGATGGAGGCGGACTGAAAGGTGGCGGACAGGGCGGAGGAGAAGCTGATGCAGAGGATGTCCCGGCCGGATTGCAGGATTTTCCGCATCTCCGAGTCGAAGTCCCCCACGCTGACGGCGGCGGTGGACGCAGTCTCGCCGCCCCGCACCCGGCCATAGAACTCCGGGAAGCCGATGTCCCGTCCGTCCAGCCAGTTGCGGTATACCGCCCCGCCCATGTGCAGGCTCAGGGGGAGGACCGACAGCTCCTCCGCCATGGCGGCGGTGAGGTCGCAGCAGCTGTCCGTCATGATGGCAAAATCACGCATCCTGTCCACGCTCCTTTTTTGTCTTTTTCGCGGGGGCGGCGGCCTCCGCCGCCTGGGCGGTCCGCCGGCGCAGCATGGTGACATAGCGGCTGCTGGCCACGCCGGCGGCATAGCTGAGCAGGGCGAAGTGAATGGCGGCGTCCGCCAGGTCCTCATCGCCGCCGGGACGGCTCTTCATCTCCCCGGCGGTGAGGTTCAGCGCCTTGTCCAGGCTGTCGCAGAAGGCGGCGTAGCCATCCTGAACGGAGCGGTCCCCCTGGAGCTCCTGCCGGATGAGCAGGTCCATGTCCCGGGTGGACATGACCCGCTTCAAAACGCAGATGACCGTGAGGTACGCAAGATGCTCCCGGCCGTACTTCTTGCCCTCCGCCCGGGGCACCAGGCCGCTTTTGGTGTAGTTGTTCACCATGGCGGCGGTGAGGCCGTCGTCCTCGTCAAAGCGGATGACCTGCCGGTCCATATAGCTGAGCACCTGGTCCATATACAGGGAGAAATCCGGCAGCTGGTCCCAGTCCACGGGGCGCTGGGTCCGCAGCCGCTCCTGCAAAGAGGCTGAATCACACATGGTACAATACTCCTTCACAAAGATATTGACGGTATTTTACAGGGTATTGTACCACCAAAACGTGGTTTTGTAAACCGCACTTGACGGATTTCAAAATTATTTGCCCACGCAGAAGCGGGAGAAGACGGCGGAGACGATCTCCTCCCGGGCCGTGCGGCCCGTCAGCTCCCCCAGGGCGTTCAGGGCCTCCTCCGCGTCGGTGAGGACGGCGTCGGGAGTCAGGCCGCTGTCCAGGGCGGCGCGGCCCCGGCGGACGGCGTCCCGGGCCCGGCGGGCGGCGTCCTCCTGGCGGCGGTCCGTGAGAAGGGAGCCGGCCTCCCCGGGGGGCCCGGCGGGGAAGAGGGCGGCCACGGCCTCCGCCAGGTCCTCCATGCCCTGGCCGGTGAGAGCGGAGAGGGAGACACAGGCGGCGGGGCCGTTCCAGTCCGGGTCTCCGACGGCCCCCAGGGCCCCGGCCGCCCTGCCGGAGAGGTCCCGCTTGGAGGCCACGTAGACCCAGGGGGTCTTCTGCCGGCCCACCTGGGCCAGGAGATGGTGGAAGTCCTCCCGGTAAGCCTGGGAGCGGGGCTGCTCCATGTCCACTCCCATGTCGGACACCAGTAAAATCAGCTCCGCCTGTTCCATGGCCCTTCGGGAACGCTCCACCCCCAGCTTTTCCACCGCGTCCTCCGTCTCCCGGAGGCCCGCCGTGTCGACGAGGCGCAGGAGAACCCCGCCGCAGAGGACGGACTCCTCCACTGTGTCCCGGGTGGTGCCGGGAATGTCGGTGACAATGGCCCGGTCATACCCCGCCAGGGCGTTTAAGAGGGAGGATTTCCCGGCGTTGGGCAGGCCCACGATGGCGGTGCGGACGCCGTGCTTGAGGACCTGCCCCCGGCGGCAGTCCGCCAGGAGGCGGGTGAGGGCGTCCTCGGCGGAGCCCAGGGCGGCGGATACCTCCGCCGGGTTCACGTCCCGGATATCCTCGTCGGGGTAGTCCACCACGGCATAGAAGCGGCTGGCGATGTCCAGCAGGGTTTCCTGGACCGGCTCCAGGACGCGGCGAAGGCCGCCGTCCAGCTGGGCGGCGGCGTTGCGGGCGGCGGCGGCGGTCTCGGCGTCGATCAGGTCGATGACGGCCTCGGCCTGGGTCAGGTCCATGCGGCCGTTGAGAAAAGCCCGCCGGGTGAACTCACCGGCGGCGGCCTGACGGGCGCCGGCAGCGAAGAGGGCGGAGAGGAGTTCCCGCAGCACCACGGGGGAGCCGTGGCAGTGGAGCTCGGCGGCGTCCTCGCCGGTGTAGCTGCGGGGGGCGGGAAAGCGGACGGCCATTCCCCGGTCAATGACCCGGCCCCGGCTGTCCAGCATCTCGCCCATGACCAGCTTCCGGGGCTCCTGCTCCCCGAAGGGGCGGCCATTGGCGGGCCGGAAGACCCGGCCGCAGGCGGCGGAACATCCGTCGCCGGAGAGGCGGACGATGCCGATGGCGGAGGCGGCGGCTCCGGTGGCGATGGCGGCAATGAGATCCATGAGATCAGCTCCTTCTGCGTTCTGTCAGCTCGTCGCGGGCCTGCTCCCCGGCGGCATACAGCTCCTCCGCCCGGTGGAGCGCCCGCTGGAGGACGGTTTTCGCCTCCCAGACATTGGAGTGTTCCAGCAGGGTCAGGGCGTCGTCAATGCCGCCGCAGAGCACGGCGTACATCCGGCGCAGGACATCAATATCATCCATACATAATACCTCACTAGCTTCTAATATTTATTATTAGTTTATACTAGTTCACATGAAATAGCAAGATTCTTCAATGGGAAATGATATTCTTTGGGAGAGATGATGCTTGTGGAATCTACAAAACCGCTGAAAATCAGTGTCAGCCTTTCCCTGGACGAAGACGTTGTAAAACAGCTCCGTATTTTTGCTGAAGAGGATGACCGGCCCCTCTCCTCCTATATCAACCTCATTCTCCGGAATTATCTGCGCCGGATGAAAGAGACCTGAGTGAACGGGCGGCGGCCCCCGCGTTGTCTGCGGGGGCTGCCCTTTTGGACGGCCCGGGAGAGGCGCGGTGAAAAACCGAAGTTTGACAAAGATTGACAAAAATTGACACGGAACCGCGAGACCGGGCGATTGACAAAAATGGACACGGGTTGACAAAGATTGACACGGGCTGATACAATCAAAAAAGTGACAAAGATTGACAAAAATTGACACGCTCCGGCGGGGCGCATTGTTTTGACAGGAGGGCACGGCTGTGGCAAAGCATCTGGACAAGTTCACAAGGGCCTTCCGGGACAGCCGGATTCCCTTTCTGCTGGCGGAGATCATCACCGACGGGGAGGGGGAGATGGTGGACGTGGCCTGCCGGTTCATCAACGGCCCCGCCGCGGCCCTGCTGGGGCTGCCGGCGGAGGACCTGCACCGGCAGCGCTTTACCCGCGTCTTCCCCGCCGCGGCGCTGGAGGCGCTGGAGCCGCTGCGGGACGTGGCCTTTTCCGGCTCCGCCGCCTCCTTCGTCTACACCACCTCCCTGAACAGGAAGATCAGCGTCACCTGTTATCAGCCCCAGTACGGCCTGGCCGCCTGCATCCTGGAGCCGCCCCGGGAGGAGGCCTCCCGGGAGCACACCCGCTTTCTGGCGGAGAATATGCCGGGGACCGTGCTGTCCCTGGAGCTGAGCCGCGCGGGGGCCCGGTGTCTGTCCTTCACCCAGGGGCTATGCGTTCTCACCGGCTGGAGCCGGCGGGAGCTGCTGGACCGCTGCGCCGACTTCAACGTGCTGGTGGAGCCGGAGGACCGGCCGGAGCTCCTCCAGGCCCTGATGGACGCCGCCCGGGAGGAGCGGCAGACCTCCCACAGCTTCCGCCTGCTGCGGCGGGAGCGGGAGCCGCTGTGGGTGGAGCTGCGGGCGGAGGTGCAGTCCCGGCGAGAGGGGGCCGCCTCCTTCTACGCCGTTTTGCTGGACGCCCAGAGCGCCCGCCAGACCCGGGAAAAGCTGGAGGAGGCCGGGGAGCGGCTGGAGAGGGCCCGGGAGGAGATGGACTTTCTCTTTGACGGCTTGCCCGCCGCGCTGTGCCTCTTCCGCAGGGAGACGCCGGAGGGACCGGCTCAGCCGGTGCGGCTGGGCCGGGGGCTGTCCCGGCTTCTGGGGTATCCCCTGACGGAGCTGGGCCGGCGTCTGGCGGGGAATCCCATGTGGCGGGTCCACCCCCGGGACCGGGAGGCCCTCTCCGCGGCGGCGGATGCGGCCCGGGCGGAGGGCGGGACGCTGCGCCACGTCTGCCGCCTGCGGGCCAAGGGGGGGAGCGTCCGCTGGGCGGCCCTGGACGTGGCCTGGACCGGCCCGAAGGGCGGCGTGCCCCTCATCTACGCGGCCTGCTTTGACATCACCGCGGAACGGGAGGCCTCGGAGGAGGTGCGGTTCCAGGCCCAGCTGAGCGAGCTGATGCTGGACCGGTCCAGGATGATGAGCTTTGACTATGACCCCATCGAGGACATGGCCCGCAGCAGGCGGCACGACGGCGCCAGCCGGCGGGTTGAGCACGTGACGGAGAACTATCTCTCCGCCATGGACCAGGACCAGTCCATCCACCCGGAGGACCGGGACCGCAGGGCCGCCATGATCCGCCGCCTTCTGGCCCGCCCGGGCACGGAGACGCTGGAGTACCGGGCGGACTACGACGGCCAGGGCTGGCGCTGGTGCCGCATCTCCTGGATGAGCCTGACGGACGGCGCCGGCGGCGTGTGCCGCCTGCTGGGCAAGGCGGAGGACGTGACGCAGCGGAAGATCTGCGCCCTGCGGTTCCAGGCCCTGGCGGCCAGACAGAGAAAGCTGCCCGCCGGGGTTCTGGCGGTCATCCGGCTGGACCTCTCCGCCGACCGCATCACCGACGCCCGGGCCGCCAGCCGCCACCTCTCCGGCGTTCTCTTCGGCAACACGGCGGACGCGTGCCTCCGCCACCTGCGGGACAACGTTCCCCACGAGGCCCAGCGGCGGGAGTTTGACGAAAAGCTCCGCCGCCAGCCCCTGCTGGAGGCCTTTCAGAGCGGGGTCATCCATGTGGAGGCGGAGCACCGCTTCTCCCTGGGCGGCACCAGCGGCGCCGTCTGGGTCCGCACGTCCGTGGAGCTGGCGGAGGACCCGGAGACCCTGGCCTTTACCGCCTTTTGCACCATCACCAACATCGACGCCCAGCGCCAGCAGGAGCCCCTGCTGGAGGGCCTGGCCCGGCGGGACTACGACTTTGTGCTCTCCGTCAACGCCTCCACCGGCCTCTGCCGGGTATACGGCAGGGACGCGCCGCCGGACACCGTGCCCTACCGCACCGTGGCGGCCCAGTATCTGGGCAGTCAGGCCCCCTCTCGGAAGCGGTCCGCCTTCCGCCAGGCGGCCCGGCTGAAAACAGCCCTGGAGCGGCTGGAGACGGCGGAGGTCTACGAGTACACCGGCAGCCTGGGCACGGACAGGCCTCGGGAGAAGCGGATGTGCTGGTCCTGGCTGGACCGGGAGGCGGGGCTGCTGCTGGTGACGCTGGAGGACGCTTGAGCGGGGGGGGCTTTTTCCCGCCCTGACGGGCGGGGCGGGGGATTCAGCCACGATGATGGCTGGTGCAAGGCACCCCCCATTTTCTCTTTTTCTGAGCCCTAGTCTTGCGAAGGGTAATTTGGGCTCCGGGTGGAGTGCTGCGGCTGTAACCGTTTTTTCACCGAAATTTAACCGGTTTGTTGCCGGTCTGTAAGGAAATTCCCCCTCTCTCCGCGGTATAATGGCGGAGAAAGGGGGATTTTTGATGAGGAAGATTTTTGCGGCGGTTTGCTGTGTTCTGCTTTTGGCCGGGTGCGCCGCTCCTGCGGGGGAGAGTTTGCCTCCGCCGGAGGCGGCCGGTCCGGCGGAGGATACTGGTCCGGCGGAGGATGCCGCGGAGTACGCGGCGTGCCTCATGATCCCGCTGGCGGAGCTGGAGCCCTATGCGCCCCTGGTCTCCATGGAGCCGGACGTGGCGGGGATGGAGACCATGGGGGAGGTGCTCTGCGACGAGACCTTGCCCGGGGGCACCCGGGTGGTGTGCTACTGGCACCCGGACCGCCTGACAGACCCGGACTGCCGGTATGAGAAGTACTGGGCCGTTCACCAGGGGGACAAGCTGCTGCGGTTTGCGGCGGAGTCCAGCGGGTATGAGGGCGGATATGGGGTGAGGCCCTTTTCCAACGTGCTGGGCCAGAGCGGCTTTTGCATCGAGGCGCCCCGTGGGGCGGCCTATACCGCCTGGGACTACTACGTCTTTGACGAGACCGGCGTGCCCCGGCTGCTGATGGACTGCTCCAACGACGTGCTGGAGAGGGACGTGAACGGCGACGGGGTGACGGAGCTGATCTGGAACTACCACGGCGGGCAGTTTGTCACCTGCGCCTTTTTGCGGGAGGGGACGGTGCACCAGGTGGAGATGATGTCCCTGCTGGCGGAGCATCTCCCCATTACGGGACTGCCCTTCGGGGACCTGGAGAGCTGGGGGGAGGAGGGCCTTCCGGTAAGCGTCCTGGCGGGGGGCCGGGCGGTCATCGACGAGCCCGGGCCGAAAACGTGGATTGAGGGGTATCTTCGTCTGACGGAGGACGCGCTGGAGCTGTATGTCCCCGCGGAGCAGATTCCCCTGGATGCCTGGGCGGGGAAGCGGTATACCTTGATCAACGGGGCGCCGGCCTGTCGGGACATCGTGTATCCGGAGCCGGACGTCCCTCCGGCGTGGACGGTGCTGGGCCCCGCTGTGCCCGCGCCCCGGGAGTGGGCGGGGCAGGATCTGGCTGGGCGGAATGAGGCGGAGACCTGGACGGGAGTGGAGCCGCCGTATCTTCGCATGGAGATGGTGTCTGTGCTGGAGGGGTGGATGGTGGTATCCGTCAGCCACGGCATCGGGGCCAACGCGGACAATTACGTCTACCGCACCCATGACGGCGGCGTTACCTGGCAGGAGGCGGCCAAGCTGGAGGAGGCGGGGCGGTATCCCTGTGCCGTGGGTTTTTTTGATGACCTCCACGCGATTGTGGGGATTGAGCTGTCCGACGGCGCGCCGGTGTTTGTCACCCGGGACGGCGGGGAGAGCTGGGAGCGGGCGGAGTTCCCTGCGCCTGTGGGGGCGGACGGGTGGACGGCGTCGGACGTGCAGTGTTCCGGAGGAGCCATCACCCTTACGATGGCCGGAGGAGAGCCGCGGAGGGAGGTCTGGCTGATCTCTCGGGACTGGGGGGAGACCTGGGAGGTGGAGGAATCATAATTGGCAGAGACCTGCACCCTGGGCGGCCCGCTTCCTCCGGAAGTGCCGGGCTGAGGGGGAAAATGGCCCTGTGGGGCCCGGGCCCCACAGGGTGCGCTGCTGGCAGAAAGACGGCAGGGATAGACCAGAGGTCTGTCCCTGCCGCCGCGTTTATTCGTCCAATTTGAGCACTGCCAGGAAGGCCTCCGTGGGGATTTGGACGCTTCCAAGGGAGCGCATCTTTTTCTTGCCCTCCTTCTGCTTCTCCAGCAGCTTCTTCTTCCGGGTGATGTCGCCGCCGTAGCACTTGGCCAGTACGTCTTTCCGCATGGCCTTCACCGTCTCCCGGGCGATGACCCGGCCGCCGATGGCCGCCTGCACCGGTACCTCAAAGAGCTGGCGGGGGATGTTCTCCTTTAATTTCTCACACAGCTTCCGGGCCCGGGGGTAGGCCTTGTCCTTGTGGGCGATGAAGCTGAGGGCGTCCACCTGGTCGCCGTTTAAGAGCAGGTCCACCTTCACCAGCTCGCTGGGGCGGTAGCCGGAGAGCTCGTAATCCAGGGAGGCGTAGCCCCGGGTGTTGGCTTTGAGGGTGTCAAAAAAGTCGTAGATGATCTCGTTTAAGGGCATCTGGTAGTGGAGCTCCACCAGGTTGGTGTCCAAGTACTGCATGTCCTTGAACTCCCCCCGGCGGTCCTGGCACAAAGGCATGATGCTGCCCACGTACTCGTTGGGGGAGATGATGGAGACCTTGACGTAGGGCTCCTCCGCGTGCTCGATGGAGGAGGGATCCGGGTAGTTGTGGGGGTTGTCCACCGCCACCATGGCGCCGTCGGACTTGTAGACGTTGTAGATGACGGAGGGGAGGGTGGTGACCAGGTCCAGGTCAAACTCCCGCTCCAGCCGCTCCTGGATGACCTCCATGTGGAGCATGCCCAGAAAGCCGCAGCGGAAGCCGAAGCCCAGTGCCACGGAGGACTCCGGCTCAAAGCTGAGGGAGGCGTCGTTGAGCTGGAGCTTTTCCAGGGCGTCCCGGAGGTCGGGGTACTTGGAGCCGTCCTCGGTGTAGATGCCGCAGTAGACCATGGGCTGGACGGGGCGGTAGCCCGGCAGGGCCTCGGCGGCGGGGGCGGCGGCGTCGGTGACGGTGTCGCCCACCCGGGTGTCCTTCACATTTTTGATGGAGGCGGTGAAATAGCCCACCTCCCCGGCCTCCAGCTGCCCGCAGGGCTCCAGGCCCAGGGGCAGGAGATGGCCGCACTCCACAATGCTGTAACTGGCTCCGGAGGCCATCATCCTCACGGTCTGTCCCGCGCGGAGCCGGCCCTCCATAAGCCGCATGTAGACGATGACGCCCCGGTAGCTGTCGTACTGGCTGTCGAAGATGAGGGCTTTCAGGGGGGCGTCCGCGTCTCCGGAGGGGGGCGGGACGTTTTTCACGATGTCCTCCAAGACGGCGTCGATATTGAGGCCCATTTTGGCGGAGATCTCCGGGGCGTCCAGGGCGGGCAGGCCGATGATGTCCTCCACCTCCTGCTTGGCCTTCTGGGGGTCGGCGGCGGGGAGGTCGATCTTGTTGAACACGGGGAGGATCTCCAGGTCGTGCTCCATGGCGAGGTAGGTGTTGGCCAGGGTCTGGGCCTCCACGCCCTGGGTGGAGTCCACCACCAGTACGGCCCCCTCGCAGGCGGCCAGGGAGCGGGAGACCTCGTAGTTGAAGTCCACGTGGCCCGGGGTGTCGATGAGGTTCAGCGCATAGGTCTCCCCGTCGGCGGCGGTGTAGTTCAGCCGGACGGCACGGGCCTTGATGGTGATGCCCCGCTCTTTCTCCAGGTCCATATTGTCCAGGAGCTGAGATTCCATCTCCCGCTGGGAGACTGCGCCGCATTTTTCCAGCAGGCGGTCCGCCAGGGTGGATTTGCCGTGGTCAATGTGGGCGATGATGCTGAAGTTTCGGATGTTGGATTGTTTTGCCATAAAAGGGCCTCCTTGTTTGATACCCGGTGGGTATCGGGGGAATTGTATTCCTGTGGAATCCACCCTTGCAGGGGGGACGGGGGGGTGACCGCCCTTCGGGCGGGGGGGGCTTTTACTCGCCCTGACGGGCGGGGTGGAATTCAGCCATGATGATGGCTGGTTCATTGCACCCCCCATTTTCTCTTTTCGGTTGCGCCGAAAAGAGAAAACGGGCCGTGCACGGTCCAAAAGAGAAAAGCCGCTGGGGCGAGAATTTGCCCGTTCGGGCAAATTTCGCCCAAATGCGGGGGTCTTCTCAGACGGTGCCCGGAAATTTGCCGGTCTCAATCCGGCTGCGTCTGACAGCGTACCGCCCTTTGGCGCTCTGCCGCAGCAGCAGGTACCATCGAGGCTGTTTTGCATCTTTGACGCAGGGCCCCTTGCGCCGCTTCCCACGCTTCGCGCATACTCTGTCCCATGCGGGCGGATCGCGGGGTTTACCCGGGGCGGTCAGCGGTCGTCTGTGCGGCCTACCAGATAGTCAATGGTTACGTTGAAATGGTCTGCTAATTTCCAGGCGTTTTCCAGGTTGGGCAGATTTACTCCCCGTTCGAGTTTTTGATAGTGCTGCTCCACAAGACCGACAGCAGCTGCAACTTGCACTTGCGTTTCTCCTTGCTCCTTACGCAGGACCCGCAGACGTTCGTTAAATTTAATCTCCATAAATCAATCCTCTTGACAAAGCTCATTTGGTGTGTTAAGATGGCGCTATACAAAGCGAACTTGGTGTGCCGCGAAAGGACAGTTTATATGTCAGATTTTATGAAGTGGCTGTATGCGAATTATATTGGTCCACAGGTAAAAACCGCCTCACAGGAAGATTATGAGATGCATTGATCACTGCTGGAAAATTGTTTAGAGCCTGACCTCGCAGTCAGCTACAAGAAAACGCAGGAGTTTACAGCCATCCACGCCTTCCTCCTGGGCCTGCGCACAGGCCAGGGCCTTCCGAGGGAATAGGAGCAGAGTCCTGCCCAAACGGGACCGGCCATGCGCGAAGCGCGGGAAGAGAAAGAAGTCCATGCGTCTACGCGTCAAGTTTCCTCCAGTCTGATCGAGGAATGGAGTGCACTGGCGCGAGGACCAAAGCGCTCTCTTTTCTCTTCCACCGTGCACGGCGCATTCTCTTTTCTCTGGCAAGACAGAGAAAAGAGAATGGGGGGTGCATTCCCAGCGCGGGCAAAGCCCGTGCGTCGTCCCCGCCCCGTGGGCGGACAACTCCCGTCCCCCTCGCAGGGGAATTCCCCCGTCTCCGGCCCGAGGCCGGACATCTCTCGTCCACGGCCCGAGGCCGTGCGCACTCACTCCCCCTCACCGGGGGCAAAAATGCCCGCATAATCATAGTTTACCACAAACTCCCGCAGCGCGTCCAGCCTCTCCCGACGGTTTTCCGCCGTCAGGCGATACTCCCCCGTGTTCATGGCCTTGGACATTTGATATGTCACCCGCCCCGCCACATGGATGTGGTCCGCGTAGTTGTCCAGATTGGTGATGACCTCCAGGTCATCCATGAAGAATTGCAGCTCCGCGTTGTCATAGCCCAGCAGGGTCTCCGTCACCTCGTCCAGCATGGCGAATACCGCCTCCGTCTCCCCCAGGAGGTCCATCTTGTCCCAGAAGAGAATGCTGTACGGCGAGAAATAGAAGATGAACTCCGTGTCCGGATACCGCTCCAGCCAGCCGGTGACCGCCTGCAGATTGGCTGTGTAGTTCTCCCGGAACCAGTCCGCCGGCTTCGCCGCCTCCCGGGTCTGCGGCCGGTCGTAGCCTCCAAGGGCCTCCTCCCGGTTGAAGGACACGTTTCCATCCCACACAAAGGCGTCCTGAAGGGCCTGGGTCTCTCCCTGGGCCTTTTTCAGCACCGTGTAGGCCGAGCGCAGAAGGGCGTCCTTGTTCAAAAGGTACTGCCCGTCGTTCCAGGGATTGTTGTCGTAGAGATACCCCGGCAGCTGGTCCGGCTCCTCCGATGGACTCCGGGAGAGAAGGTTGGGGTCCAGGCCGAAGATCACCCGCTTTACACCGCGGCGGGTATTGGCGTAGTCCAGGGCCTGAGTGAACTCCCGGAAGCCCCCGTTGGGGAAGGTGATCTTCACGGTGGAGGTCTCGTAGAACACGTCGAACCAGAAGGGGCGGTAGTTGGCCGCCAGGGAGGAGCCCAGGAGAACGGTCTCGTACTCCTGACTTCGCAGCAGTCCCGCTCCCTGGGCCCGCTGGTCAAACCAGACCTCCCCCTCCGGGTCCGGGGCGTGATAGTGGAAGAAGGGGTCCACCAGAGCCACCGCCGCGGCGCACAGGACCAGCAGGACCGCCGTGACCGCCAGCAGGACCGCCGCCCAGCGGCGTTTCGCGTTTTTCAAGGCTGTCCCCTCCCTAGAAGTTAGAGTAGATAAAGCCGGCCGTGCTGGAGAAGGACAGCACCGCCCAGGCCAGCAGAACGCCGCAGACCGCAGCCCCCGGAACGGTGGGCCGGAAGTCCTCCATGCGCCGGATGACGCTTCGCCGCCGGAGGGACACCGCCAGCCCAACGGCGAACAGGGCCGCCAGCACCAGTCCCGGCACCGCCCTGGCGGCAAAGGGCAGCAGCGTGCGCAGGGCCGCGGCCTCGCTGTCCAGGGCGCCTGAAGCCAGCCGCTCCAGGGGCAGTCCGCCGCCGCCCGCCGCCGCCGCCCGCAGCAAAGAGCCCGCCGCCGCCAGACTGGGCGCCTGGAAAAAGACCCAGGCCAGATTGACGAACAAAAAGGTCATGGTCCACCGCAGGGCCTTGGGCAGCCGCTCCCGCCCGGGCCAGAGCCGCTCGATCACCTGGGCCAGCCCGTGGAGCAGGCCCCACGCCAGGAAGGTCCAGCCGGCCCCGTGCCAGAAGCCGCTGATCAGATACACGATCAGGATATTGACGCAGGTCCGGACGGTCCCCCGGCGGCTGCCCCCCAGGGGGATGTAGACGCACTCCCGGAGAAAGGCGGTCAGCGTCATGTGCCACCGCTTCCAGAACTCCCCCACGCTGAGGGCGCGGTAGGGGGAGTCGAAATTCACGGGGACCCGGACGCCCAGCAGCCGGGCGCAGCCGGAGGCGATGTCGCAGTAGCCGGAGAAGTCCAGATACAATTGCAGGCTGTACCCCAGAATGACCACCCAGGCGGCCGGGGCCGTCATGGCCTGCCCCAGCGCCCAGCCGTTGGAGACCACCGTGCCCAGGGGGTCTGCCAGCAGCACCTTTTTCGCCATTCCCAGGGAGATGGCGTGCAGCGCCGCGGCGGGGTCCGCGCTCGTTTCCTCCAGCTGGGGGAAGAAGGCCTGGGGCCTCCAGATGGGGCCGGAGGTAACGGTGGGGAAGAAGAGGGAGTACAGGACAAAGCCGCCCCGTCTGTCCGGGGGCAGGGTGAAGGCCCCGGTGTAGACCTCCTTCAAAAACCACAGCTGCTGGAAGGTGAAAAAGCTGAGGCCCGGCGGCACGGGGGAGAGGGAAACACGGCCCCCGGTGAAAAAGGCGGCGTACTTGTACAAAAGCAAAACGCAGACCTGCCACCCCGCTGCCAGCAGAAATACCGTCCGCCGGCGGGGTCTGCCGGACTGGAGGTAATTCGCCGCATGCCAGGAGACGAGAATCCCCGCGGCGGGCGGCAGCAGGGCCCGGGCGCCGCCATCACAGCAGAGGAAATAGAACACCAGGCTGGCCAGCGCCAAAGTGAAGGTCCGGAACCCGGCGCCGCGAAGGGATGCGCCCGCTCCCGCAAAGACGCCCGGCAGACGGAGGAGCGCCAGGGTCAGCCCCAGAAAAATCCAGAAGCCAAAGGACTGAAAGCTCATGACTGGCTCTCGGACAGGGCGCTGAGCCGGGCGTCGGCGGCGCTGAGGACCTGGGTCAGGCTCTGGCAGCGGCCGGGATAGGCGTCGGCGATGGCCTGACTGCTGAGGTCCGGAAACTCCGCCTTTTGGGCCGCCTGTCCCCGCAGGGCCCGGGCGTACCGGGCCTCGGACAGCTTCATGTCCGCCCCGGCCAGTCCCATGGTGCAGGCGGCGGGGTCCAGGGAGAAGTAGGCCTCGTTGGCTCCGGCAGCGCGGTACAGATGGCGGTAGAGCTGATAGACGGCGCTGGAGAGGCAGTCCGAGGCCGCGTTGATGGCGGCCTTATCCCCCAGCTTGCCCAGAAGACCGAACAGCACCCCCACCGCGCCGGAGAGCAGCTTGCTCTGGAGGGTGGCCAGGATGCTGCCCTGGAGCACGTTGCCCGGTTCGGCGGCATTCAGAATCTCCTCGGAGGTCAGCATGCTGCCCTCCCGAGACAGGGTGCGGCCCAGGATGAAGTCGGCGGAGACGTGATAGTAGTCACAGGCCTTCACCACAAACAGGAGGCCCGGTTCCCGGATGCCGTTTTCATAGTGGCTCAGCAGGGCCTGGGAGATCCCTAAGTCCCCGGCGGCGGTGCGCTGGGAGACGCCCCGCTCCTGCCGCAGCAGGGACAGCGTCCGTGAAAATTCAGAAGCCATATATTCTCTCTCCTTTTGGGAACTTTTCAATACGCAGGGTATAGTTTAGCAAAAACCCTACCGTTTGTAAAGAGAAAAAGCGGGCGCTTTTCCGGCTCCCGCACCGCCTGCAAAATATCTTTTGTAAAATGACGGCAGAGGGTGTAAAATAGAACCATCGATTAAACAGGAACCTCTGAGGAAATCCCCCGCGCTTTTCCGTGCCGGACGCTGGCAGCGGCGGGGAAGTGCCCGCGGCAGACCGGCGTACGGGGATTGCGTCAGAGCTTCCGGCGTTCAACAGGAGGTTTTGCAAATGAAGGACGGATTTATTTCAGTGGCCTGCGGTGCGCCGAAGCTGCGCCTGGCGGACTGCGACTACAACGCGGAACAGACCTTCACCATGATGCGCGCGGCGGAAAAGGCCGGCGTCAAGGTGCTGGTGCTGCCGGAGCTGGGATTGACGGGCTATACCTGCGGGGACCTTTTTTACCAGGAGAGCCTGCTGCGGGGGGCGGAGCAGGCCCTGGCCACTGTGCTGGAGGCCACCCGGAACCTGGAGGTGGTGACGGCGGTGGGACTGCCGGTGCGGGTGAAAGACTGCCTGTACAACTGTGCGGCAGTGATACAAAAAGGACAGATTCTGGGCCTGATTCCCAAGACACACCTGCCCAATTACGGTGAGTTCTACGAGAAGCGCTGGTTTTCCCCCGCGCCGGAGGAGGCGGAGTATGTGGACCTCTGCGGACAGATTTCCGTGCCCTTTGCCGCCGGACAGATTTTCAGCTGCCAAAACGTCCCCGGGCTGACTCTGGGCTTTGAGATCTGCGAGGACCTCTGGGCCCCGGATTCTCCGTCGGTGAAAATGGCCCGGTCCGGAGCCGCTGTCATCGGAAATCTCTCCGCCAGCAATGAGGTGCTGGGAAAGACCGCCTACCGCCGCCAGCTGGCAACGACCCAGTCCGCAAAGCTGCTCTGCGGCTATGTATACAGCAGTTCGGGGCCGGGGGAGTCCACCTCCGATGTGGTCTTTGGAGCCCACCAGATGATCGCGGAGAACGGAACGCTGCTGGCGGAGCGCCGCTTTGACGGCGGGCTGCTGATCTCCGAGATCGACATCCAGCGCCTCCGCTGTGAACGCCGCCGCACCCAGGCGCTTTCGCCGGAGCCGGGCGGCCGGCGGCAGGATTACACAGTTTTCTTCCTGGAAGAGGAAAAGACCAAGCTCACCCGCTACGTGGCCCCCATGCCCTTTGTCCCCGAGGGAAAAGAGGACCGGGACGCCCGGTGCCGGGAGATTCTGCTGATCGCCTCCCTGGGCCTCAAGCAGCGGCTGGAGCACACCGGGGCAAAAACCGCCGTAGTGGGCCTCTCCGGCGGGCTGGACTCCACCCTGGCGGTGCTGATCACGGGCCTTGCCATGAAGATGCTGGACCGGCCCATGACGGACATCATCGCCGTCACCATGCCCTGCTTCGGCACCACGGACCGCACAAGGAACAACGCCGTCATCCTGGCAGAGAAGCTGGGGACGGTGTTGAAAACCGTGGACATCACCGCCAGTGTCCGCAGCCACTTCCGGGACATCGGCCAGGACCTGGAGAACCACGACGTCACCTATGAGAACGCCCAGGCCCGGGAGCGGACCCAGGTGCTGATGGACATCGCCAACCAGACCGGCGGCCTTGTCATCGGAACCGGGGATCTCAGCGAGCTGGCGCTGGGCTGGTGCACCTACAACGGCGACCACATGAGCATGTACGCCGTCAACGCCTCCATTCCCAAGACCCTGGTGCGGCATCTGGTGGCCCACCTGGCCCGGGACAACGCCGGCAAGGACGAGGCCCTCCACGACGTGCTGGAGGACATTCTGGACACACCCGTTTCACCGGAGCTGCTGCCCGCCGTCCAGGGGCAGATCAGCCAGCGGACGGAGGACCTGGTGGGGCCCTATGAGCTCCATGACTTCTTCTTGTATTATATGCTCCGCTGGGGCTTCTCCCCCGCCAAGATCTACCGGCTGGCGCTGTATGCCCTGGAGAAAAAATACAGCCGGGACGTGATTTTGAAGTGGCTGAAAGTGTTCTACCGGCGGTTTTTCTCCCAGCAGTTTAAGCGGAACTGTCTGCCAGACGGGCCCAAAGTGGGGTCGGTGGCCATGTCTCCCCGGGGGGACTGGCGGATGCCAAGCGACGCCAGCTGGGCAGTTTGGAAAGCGGAACTGGAGACTCTGGAGTAATCGCCGGTCGCGGGAAATCCCTGCCGTCCCGGCGGAAGGGGGCCCTGCGGCGGGGCGGAAAAAGAACACGGCTTTTGTTTTCTCCCTTTGCGGAGGAAACAAAAGCCGTGTTCTTTGATCTCCGGCCTGAGATGGGAAAACCGCCTCCCCTCCCGCGGAGGGGGATCCGCGGCAATCAATCCCTGCCTGTCCCGGAGCGGGAGGCGTAAATCAGCTGCCGGTGCATCACCGCCATCACCAGCGTCAGCGCGGCAAGATAGAAGGGAAACAGGGCCACGCTGATGTGATTTGCAATCAGGCCAAAGAGGAAGGGCATCAGGCAGGTGCCCACATAGGCGCTTGCCATCTGCACGCCGATGACGGCTTGGGACCGCTCCGCGCCGAAGTGAGCTGGTGTGGCGTGAATCAGGCAGGGATAGACCGGGGCGCACCCGAGCCCCGCCAGCAGCAGGGCGGCCAGAGCGGCCCGCTCCGCCAGGGAGGAGCCCGTCTCCAGAGGAAGGAGGAGAATCGCAAGGCCGGCTGCCAGAATGGCCGTGCCAAGGCGGACCATCTGCGTGTCGCTGAGCCGCAGGGTCAGAAATCCGCTGGCGCCACGGCCAATGGTAACACCAAGGAAAAACAGACCGGCAAAGCCCGCCGCCGCCTCGGAGGAGAGGCCCAGGTGCAAAACCAGATAGCTGCTGGCCCACAGGCCGATGGTCTGCTCAATGGCGCAGTAGCAGAAAAAGGCGGTCATGACCTCCGGCGCGCCCGGGAGGCGGAAGATCTGCCCCAGGGAGAGGGGGCGGTCCGGCGGGACGCTCTCCGGCCCGCCGCCGGACTTTGCCTGTTTTTTCCAGAGGGGGAGGCTCAAAAGCAGCACGGCGGTGAGGGCGGCCTGGAGCAGGGCGACGGCCCGGTAGCCCATGTGCCAGCCATAGCCGCCGGTGAGGGCCGCACCCATGATATAGGGCCCAATGGAGGCGCCGATCCCCCACATACAGTGAAGCCAGCTCATGTGGCGGCTGGCGTAGTGGAGGGCCACGTAGTTGTTCAGGGAGGCGTCCACACTGCCGGCCCCCAGGCCGTAGGGCACGGCCCACAGGCACAGCGCCCAGAAGGAGCCGCTGAGGGAGAAGCCCAGCAGCGCCGCGGCGGTGGCGGCCACGCTGGCGGCCGTCACCCATCCGGTGCCGAAGCGACGGGTGAGACGGTCGCTTTGGAGGCTGGAGACGACGGTTCCCAGGGCGATAATCATGGAGATGATCCCCGCGTAGGACACGGGCACGCCAAAGGAGCCGTACATGGAGGGCCAAGCCGACCCCAGCAGGGCGTCCGGCAGGCCCAGGCTGATGAAGGAGAGATAGATCACTGCCAGTAGAAGATGTACCATTCGGTGTTTCCTCCTTGTCTGCTGGAGGAATTATAACACGCTCCGCAGCTGGTTGAATAGAATAAAAACGCCCAATTGATGGGAGTGTTTCGCCGGGAAATCCAATAGTTTGGACAACGGCGTGTGGAGGGGGACTGGGCGTTCGTCCAATGAGAGCGCCTGACAAGGAGGGGGCTCCCCCCTGCCATGGGTGTTCATACAGCCCTTCAACGGCTTTGAAAGCGCGATGGAGCTTGTGGGCTGGGAAATCATAATACGCGTCAGAAACAGGCGGCATGGCGGCGGGGATTCCCTGCCGCCATGCCGCCTGCTCTTCACAGACAGCAAGCCCGTTGGACCGCTTGAAATTTTTCGCCCAAAATGTTGTCTGACTTTTGGGGGTGCGTCAAGTCCGGGGGCATGCTCTTATCATTACTTGATCCGCTCTCCGGCGGCCTCCTTGGCCTTGATCTCTCGGACGGCGTCCTTGTGGCTCAGGTTCACCCGGCCTTTCTCGTCGATATCGGTGACCTTCACCCACATCATGTCGCCGATCTTGCAGGCGTCCTCCACCTTCTCGATGCGGTGGTCCGCCAGCTTGGAGATGTGGACAAGCCCGTCCTTGCCGGGGGCCAGCTCCACAAAGGCGCCGAAGGTCATCAGCCGCACCACGCGGCC
This sequence comes from uncultured Oscillibacter sp., assembly GCA_910584075.1. Classification (GTDB taxonomy): domain Bacteria; phylum Bacillota; class Clostridia; order Oscillospirales; family Oscillospiraceae; genus Oscillibacter. The sequence continues at coordinate 113,404 of CAJTZI010000001.1, read as the reverse complement.
ATAGTACAGCGTGCCTACCACGGGGACAAACACAATGTCGTCAATGCACTTCTTGGCGGCGTCGCAGGCGCTGGCGTCCGCAGCGGCGATGAAGATGGAGCCGTCGTCGTTGATGTCGATCTTGGCGCCGGTGTCCGCCACGATCTTCTGAATCACGCTGCCGCCCTTGCCGATGACGTCCCGGATTTTGTCGGGGTCGATGTGCATGGTGATCATCTTGGGCGCGTAGCGGCTCACCTCCGCCCGGGGCGTTCCGATGGCCGGCAGCATGATCTGGTCCAGAATCTGGCAGCGGCCGTCGTAGGTGATGTCCAGGGCGTTTTTGATGATCTCCATGGTGAGGCCGTCGTTTTTCAGGTCCATCTGAATGGCGGTAATGCCCTTCTTGGTGCCCGCCACCTTGAAGTCCATCTCGCCGTGGAAGTCCTCCACGCCCTGGATGTCGATGAAGGTGGTGAAGGAACCGTCGTCATCCTGGATGAGGCCGCAGGAGATGCCGGCCACCGGGGCCTTGATGGGCACGCCGGCGTCCATCAGCGCCAGGGTGGAGCCGCAGACGGAGCCCTGGGAGGTGGAGCCGTTGGAGCTGACTACCTCGCTGACCACGCGGATGGCGTAGGGGAACTCCTCCACGGAGGGGATGACGGGCAGCAGCGCCCGCTCGGCCAGGGCCCCGTGGCCGATCTCCCGGCGGCCGGGGGAGCGGGCGGGCTTGGCCTCGCCCACGGAGTAGCCGGGGAAGTTGTAGTGGTGCATATACCGCTTCTCCGTCTCCTCCCAGATGGTGTCCAGCTTCTGGTTGGCGGAAAGGGTGTCCAGAGTGACCACAGAGAGCACCTGGGTCTGCCCCCGAGTGAAGAGGCCGGAACCGTGGGCCCGGGGCAGAACGCCCACCTCAGAGCCCAGGGGGCGGATCTCATTCTTGGCGCGGCCGTCCACGCGGTGGCCTTCCAGCAGCCAGGCCTTGACGATCTTCTTCTGGAACTTGTAGGTGATCTCGTCCAGGTATTTGTCCATCTCGGGGAACTCTTCCAGGTACTTCTCGTGCCAGTGCTCGATCATGGCATTCCAGCGGGATTCCCGGACGTTTTTGTCGTCGGTGTCCATGGCGGCCTTGGCCTCGTCCATGAAGTCCGAAGTGATGCGGTCGAAGAGGACCTGGTCGAAGTCGGCGTGGGGATACTCGAACTTGGCCTTGCCGATCTCGCTGACCATGCGGTTGATCAGGTCGATCTGCTTCTGGTTTTCCTCATGGGCCAGCTGGATGGCGGCAAACATGGTGTCGTTGTCCACCTCGTTGGCGCCGGCCTCGATCATGACCACCTTTTTGCCGGTGGAGACCACGGTGACATCCAGGTCGGAGACCTTCCGCTCCTCGCTGCTGGGGTTGAGGACCAGCCTGCCGTCCACAAGGCCCACCTTGAGCGCACCCACGGGGCCGTTCCAGGGGATGTCGGAGATGGCCAGGGCGGCGGAGGTGCCGATCAGGGCGGCTACCTCGGGGGAGCAGTCGTGGTCCACGCTCATGACGGTGGCCATGATGGATACGTCGTTGCGGAAGTCGTAGGGGAACAGGGGACGGATGGGCCGGTCAATGACCCGGCTGGTGAGCACGCCCTTCTCGCCGGGGCGGCCCTCCCGGCGGTTGAAGCTGCCGGGGATGCGGCCCACAGAGTAGAGCTTCTCCTCGAAATCAACGCTGAGGGGAAAGAAGTCGATGCCGTCCCGGGGCCGGGCGGAGGCCGTGGCGCAGACCAGGACCCGGG
>CAJTZI010000001.1:0-111628 GCA_910584075.1 uncultured Oscillibacter sp. | reverse complement strand
TTTTTCCGGAGTGTTCCGGGCCTCGGAGGCGGCCAGCTCCGCCAGCTTGCCCACCTCCAGGGTGAGGGGGCGGCCGGCCAGATCCATCTCGTACTTGCGGTAGTTGGGGAACTGTCTTTGGGTGATGATGGTAGACATGATCATGCTCCTTTGTTTTTGGATTCCGCATGGGAGCCGGACCATTTAGCACTTGAAAAAACGGCCGTCCTCCGGCCTCTTTTTCAACTGCTAAAGGGCTTGCGCGGCTCTCACACGGGCTGGGGAAAAATGGAATCAGGGCGGCGGGTAAAACCGCGCCGCCCTGGATTCATTACTTGCGGATACCGAGCTTCGCGATGAGGGCGCGGTAACGCTCGATGTCCTTCTTCATGAGATAGTCCAGCAGGCTCCGGCGCTTGCCGACCATCTTCAAAAGGCCTCTGTTGGAGTGCTTGTCCTGGGGATTGGCACGCATGTGCTCGGTGAGCACGTTGATGCGCTCCGTCAGAATGGCGATTTGAACCTCCGGAGAGCCGGTGTCGGTCTCGTGGGTGCGGTTGGCGTCGATGATCGCGGTCTTTTGTTCCTTGCGCAGCATAGAGTATTTCCACCTTTCATAATATGACCCGCGGCACTGTGCCCCGGGCCGGTGAAGCTCCGCGGGACAAAGCACAGGGGCGAAATCGCAGGCGCGGTTTTCCGCGCCTATCGAAATATATCACACATCCTTCCCATTGTAAAGAAGAAAATACGGATTTTGCTGGGATTTTCCAGAAGCGGGCCGGAAAATCCCGCCCAAAAGAAAGTCTTGACAGCGGGAGTCCGCCGTGTTATCCTAAGTGTACTAGTACAGTTAATACAGTTTGCGGCGGACAGACCGCCGCGGAAGGGAAGGTGAGCGGATGATCAGCCTGAATTACCGGGACTCCCGCCCGATCTATGAGCAGATCAAGGACGGGCTGCGGAAGCTGATCGTCACAGGCGCCATGGGGCCGGATGAAAAACTGCCCTCCGTGCGGGCCATGGCAACCCAGCTGTCCATCAACCCCAACACCATCCAGCGGGCGTACAACGAGCTGGAGGGGGAGGGGTACATCTACTCCGTGCCCGGCAAGGGGAGCTTTGCCTCCGGCGGCGCCGGGGCGGACGAGGCCCGCCGGAAAGAGCTGATGGCCAGGGCCCGGGAGCTGCTGGCGGAGCTGAAATACCTGGGGGTTTCGGAGGAGGAGCTGGCGGCGCTGGTCCGGGAGGAGCCGGAGATGCCGGGCGCCGCGGAGCGGGAGAAGGGAGGACAACAATGATTGAAGTGAACGGCCTGACGAAGCGGTTTGACAGCTTCACAGCCCTGGACGGCGCCGCCGTCACGGTGCCGGCGGGCAGCGTATACGGATTGGTGGGCCCCAACGGGGCGGGTAAATCCACCCTCATCCGCCATCTGACGGGCATCTACCGCCAGGACGAGGGCACGGTGCGGATCGGCGGCGAGGACGTGTGGGAGAACGGCGCCCTGAAGGCCCGGCTGGGGGTCATTCCTGACGACTGGTACTATTTTTCTCAGTCCACCATCCGGGATATGTGCCGTTTTTACCGGGGGTTCTACCCCAGCTTTTCCATGGAGCGGTATGAGAAGCTGAAGGAGGTCTTCGGCATCGACGAAAAGCGGGCCATCCGCCGCCTCTCCAAGGGAATGCAGAAACAGGCGGCCTTCTGGCTGGTGCTGAGCTGCATGCCGGATTACCTGATTCTGGATGAGCCGGTGGACGGCCTGGACCCGGTGATGCGACGGCAGGTGTGGTCATTGGTCATGGGAGACGTGAGCCAGCGGGGCACCACGGTGCTGGTCTCCTCCCACAATTTGCGGGAGCTGGAGGACGTGTGCGACCACGTGGGCATCATGGACCACGGCAGGGTGCTGCTGGAGCGGAGCCTTGCCCAGCTGCAGGACAACATGGTGAAGCTCCAGGTGGTGTTCCAGGACGGCGTGACGGAGGTGCCGGAGGACCTGCCGGTGCTCCACGCGTCGAAGACCGGCCGCATCCACACCTTGATTATGCGGATGAGCGCCCAGGAGGCCACGGAGCGCCTGACGGCCTATCATCCCCTGCTGGTGGACGCGGTGCCCCTGACCCTGGAGGAGATTTTCATTTACGAGTTGGGAGGTGTGGACTATGCGGTCAAAGACATCGTGCTTTAACAAAACCCTGTTTCTGAAAAATCTCACCCGGTTCTGGCCGCTGTAGGGTGGGGCGTCCTTCATCGGGGCGCTGTTTTCCCTGGCGCTGCTGTCGCAGCTTCTGCGGTACGGCAAGGACACCATCGCAAGTGAGCCGCTGGAGATGACTTTGGGCTATTACAGCATACTGAGCGACTTGGTGCCGATCATCTGCCTGCTGTACGGCCTGCTCTGCGCCCTGGCGGTATGGGGGTACCTCCACAACGCCCGCAGCGTGAATCTGATGCACATCCTGCCCATCCGGCGGGAGGGACTGTTTGTCACCAATTTTCTGTCGGGCTACGTGATGCTGCTGCTTCCCTTCGTTGTCACCGGGGGGCTGTGCATCGTCATCTCGGCGGCCTTCGGCCTCTTTGAGCCGGCGGGGGTGCTGGTGACCGTTCTGGGCGTGCTGGGAGAGAGCTTCTTCTACTTCTCCAGCGCCACCCTGGCGGCCTTTATCACCGGCAACATCTTCGCCATGCCGGCGCTGTACCTGCTGCTGCACTTCCTGGAGGCCATTCTGGACCTGCTGCTGTCCAACTTCGCCAGGGGCTTTATCTTCGGCCTCAGCACGGACTACACCGGCTTTCTGGAGTTTCTCTCCCCCACGGTCTATCTGATGCGGAATGTGGACGCCGATGCCCAGTACCAAAAGACGATCATCGATTACACCGGGACATATACGCGTGAGCTGGTCTCCGTCCGGCTGGAGAACGCCTGGTTCATCGCCGTCTACGCCCTGGCGGGGGCGGCGCTGCTGGCCTTCGCCTTTACGCTCTGCCGCCGCAGGAGAAGCGAACGGGCCGGCGAGGTGGTGGCCGTAGGCTGGATGCGCCCCTTCTTCCGCTACGGCGTGGCGGGTCTGGCGGCCCTGCTGGGAGGCCAGCTGATCTACGGCCTGTTCTGGGACGATGCATATTTCAAGGCCGTGCCCCTGGCGGTGTGCATGCTGGTGGCCGGGGCCATCGGGTACTACGGCGCCTCCATGCTGCTGGCCAAGACGCTGCGTGTGTTCCGCGGGAGCTGGCGGGGCCTGGCCCTGGTGGCGGCGGGTGTGGCGGTCCTGTGCGGCTGCCTGCGCCTGGATCTCTTCCGGGCGGCGGACCGGGTGCCGGAAATCAGCCAGATTGAAAAAATGGAGTTTTACGCGGACAGCAACACCTACATTTTCTACCCCGGCCAGGAGGACGAACTGCTGGAGCAGGTGCGCCGGCTCCACGCCGCCATCGCCGCGGACCGGAAGTATATTCTGGACTTTGACAGGGAGAATTTCATCACCCTCTTGGATGAGACGCCCAGCTGGACCTGGGAGTATGTCTCCTTTACCTACACCACCCACGGCGGCCAGACGGTGCAGCGGAACTACAACGTGCCCCTGACCCGGGAGCGGCTGGGCCAGTCCGGCGCCTACGACAGCCTGCTGGACGGCCTGGTCAACAGCCAGGAGATGCGCCTCAAGCGCATTCACGCCTCCGGCGACGGCTATGAGCCCTGCGGCGGCCGCATCTACCTCAACCGGCGGAACGCGAGCAGCGAGCTCAGCGACCGGGAGGCCGCCGCCATTCTGGAGGCCGTCACCCGGGACGCCCAGGCGGGCCGCTGGGGCCATGTGGACTGGCTGAGCACCGAGGCCTGGAACAGCGGGACCTATGCCCTGCAGCTGAGCCTGGAGTTTTCCGGGGAGACCGATGACACCTGGGACTGGATCGACATCGCCGTGCGGCCGGAGATGACCGCCACCACCGCGTGCCTGCTGGAGCTGGGCCTTGTGACAAACGAGGACCTGGCGACCAAGGAGGAGCTGTACCCGGAGAAGTACGGAAGTTCCGAGGCGGCCGATCCCGTCCCGGCGGAGGCGGTCTACCCGGAGACCACCTTCGAGACCGTGGTCATGGGGGTCGCAGGCTGAACCGTGGAGCGCTGGAAAAAGAGAAAGCTGAATCCCCGGTTTGTGATCCTCTGCGCCGTGCTGGCCGCATTGACTCTGGCGGTGATCGCGGCGGGCCTGTCCAAGCTGCTGGGAGACCCGCCGCCGGCAGAGGAGATCTCAGTGCCGGAGTACGTGGAGAGGGACTACCTGACGGTAAACCCCTGGTCCCGCCCTGGGGAGGAATTGAAAAAGATCAACGGCGTGGTGATTCACTACGTGGGCAACCCCGGCACCTCGGCAGAGGCCAACCGGAACTATTTTGAGTCCCTCTCCGGCGGAGAGCAGGAGACCTACGCCTCCAGCCACTTCATCATCGGGCTGGAGGGGGAGGTGGTCCAGTGCGTCCCCCTGACGGAGATCGCCTACGCCTCCAACTCCCGCAATGACGACACCGTTTCCATCGAGGTCTGCCACCCGGACGAGACCGGTGCGTTCAGCCGCCCCGCCTATGACCGGTGCGTGGAGCTGACGGCCTGGCTGTGCCGCGTGTTCCGTCTGAGACCGGGTGAGGATGTCATCCGCCACTACGATGTGACGGGGAAGCTGTGCCCGCGGTACTTCGTGGAGGACCCGGAGGCCTGGGACGCCTTTTTGGAGGATGTGTCGGCGGCGGTGGAGACCCTGGAGGCCGCGGAGAGAGAAGCTGCGGATAATTCCTGAAAAATTTTTCTGAAATGTGAAACAAAACCGCCCGCTTATTCGTCTTATATATAAACGGACTGTGTGCCGTGGAAAACTGTGTAATCATTCAGAAAGGGAGCCTTCTGCAATGGAGCAAACCAGGAACGCTGAAAATCTGTGGCGGGTGTGGGTGGACAACCACCGGCGCATCGTGTCCTTTCACGAGGAGAAGGGCTGCCAGCTCATGGAGTTCCGCAGCCGGGAGATGTTTCTCAGCTGCGTGGAACAGTACACCGGGATGCAGTACAGATACCAGTAGTACAGGCAGGCGCCCCGCTGGAGATTCCGGCGGGGCGTTTTGCAGAAAGAACATCCCGCCGCCTCGTTTGGAGACGGCGGGATGCTTTCGCAGCTTCCAGCTGCCGCTTTGGTGAGGTGGTTATTTCTCATCCGCTGCGGTTCCGGATACGCGAATGGTCATCTGGAGTTCCTCTTTGGCAGAGGCTGCCTTCCGCGTGTTCTGCGGCGCGGCTCCGGCACCCGTGCCGCATCTTCCGGTTCTCTGGGCCGGTATTATGACAAGGGGCTTGCCCTAGTCAAAAAAGGTTTTGGTTTCCAGGAACCCATCTGTCCGGGGTCTGTCTGCGGTAGGGCGCGGGCTCGTCGGTGAGGCCCAGCAGATAGTCCACACTGGTGCCGTAGAACCGCGCCAGTGCGATCAGGGCGGAGCTGGGCACGTCCAGCCCGCCGCTCTCGTAGCGGGAGTAGGTGGCCTGGGAGACGTGGAGCAGCTCCGCCAGGGCCCGCTGGGGCAGGTCCCGGTCCTCCCGCATATCCCGTATCCGCTGGTACATTCCCCCGCGCCTCCCATCCGTCTCTCTGCCGTCATTTTAGGATATGCGAAAATTGCATATTGATTTTTATACGATAATCGCATAAAATGGAAGGCGGTATTTGTCAGAACAGGGAGGCGGCGGCTTTGGAGACACGGGGAGAGGCGCAGGTTTGGCGGGTCTGGGTGAACGTGGAGGAGCGGGTGGTGTCCTTCCACCAGGAGGAGGGGTTCCAGCTGATGGAGTTTCGCAGCTGGGAGCTTTTTCAGGCGGCCATCGACCAGTACACCCGGCAGCGGTACCGGTATCAGTGAGCACCCGGGAATGGCGGTGGGGCGCAATTGTCCGGCGGCTTGACAAGCGGACGGCGGCACCGTATACTATATTCAATAACAGATGCGGGGTGAGGAATCATGCTTGATGAAAGAGATCTGCAGGCCATTGCGAAAATGATCAGCGACTCCGAAGCCAGAACTGCGGAGAAAATCAGTGCCTCTGAGGCCAGAACTGCGGAGAAAATCAGTGCCTCCGAGGCCCGCATGATGGCGCTGATGGAGGCCTATTTCGAGCCGAAGTTCAGCCTCCTGGCGGATGGACAGAAACTCATCCGGGAGAAAATGCTTCCCGCCGAGGCCTGGGACGAGACGGAGGAGCGGCTGGATGTTCTGGAGGTCGTTGTGAAGCGCCACTCCAAAGAGATTCAAAATCTGAAAAGGGCCCAGTAGTTCAACACAAAATCAGGCGGCGCCGGGATCGGGCGCCGCCTCTATTATATACTCCCCAGGCCATAACCGCCGCTTCACCGGCAAAGAGCGAGAAATTTGGGCAAAATCCGGTTGACAAACCGGCAAAACGTGGTATGATACGGATAATTGAATAACTCTGGCGTAGATAAGGACGAGTAACCGCCCGGGACCCTGCCAAGAGAGCCGCCGTTTGGTGCGAGGCGGCCGGGGCCGGCGGCGAATATCCCCTTGGAGCCTCCCGCTGAAAGACGAGTAAGCGAGGACGTGTGGCGGGCGTTACTCCGCCGGGCCCGTGACGGCGGGCCGTGAGGGGCCGCGTCCCGAGAGGGGGCGGCAAGCGAGAGTGGTACCGCGGAGGAGTCGCCTCCGTCTCTTTATTGAAGAGACGGAGGCGTTTTTGTTTCCGGCGGCCACCCGTGCCCTGTCGGTCCGGTTCCGGCGCAATTCAAAAAGGAGATGGCAGGATGGAAGCGGTCAAAATTGTCATACAGGACACCCCGGCGAAATTCCACTCCCTGGCGGAGGAGCTGGCGCCGCCGCTGGTGGAGCTGTTGCGGCGGAGAAACGAGCTGGAGCGGGAGATCTGCGCCCGCTCCCTGAAACTCCGGGAGGAACAGGCTGCGGCGGGGATTTCCCCCCACCTGTCCACCCCGGCGGAGGAATCGCTGTGGGAGGAGTACCGCCGCCGGTATCTGGAGCTGGTCGCCCCCTGCTGCACGGAGAAGCTGCTGCGATGGGGCGCGGCGAGGAGCTTCGGCAAGCCCGCCAAATACGATTACCTCTTCGGCGCTCCGGAGCCCACGGTCTATTTTACCATGAAGTCCGCCAAAAAGGCCCTGGTGTCCACGGAGAACCCCGTCTCTTACAGCTACCGCTACCGTTTCATCCTGCGGCCCTTCGGGGACGAGTGGAAGATAGACGGCGCGGAGTGCGCCTTCGGCGGCCAAGAGGCGTGGGGCGTGGAACACACGATATGAGGAGGGCCCGATGAACTGTCCAAAATGCGGAAATGGAATGGAGCCAGGAACCGTGTATTCCCCACGCGGCTATCTGTTTTGGACATCCGAACAGGGAAAATTGAAAAATTTCCAACGGCCAAAAGACGCTGCTTGTCTGCGTCCTGTCGAAGACCGCACCAAATCCGCGTTTTCGTCAAAAGCCCTCTCCGCACTTCCCCAGTACGCCGGTGCGATTTGCCGGAACTGTGGTGCCGTGATATTTTCCTTTGAAAACAAAGAATAACCACTTACCATAAGAGGAGGAACACAAGAATGGACTACAACAAGACCATCAACCTGCCCAAGACCGACTTCCCCATGCGGGCGGGCCTGCCCAAGCGGGAGCCGGAGATGCTGAGCCGCTGGGAGGCCCAGGACGTCTATCACGAGCTTCTCAAAAAGAACGAGGGCAAGCCCCTCTTCAGCCTCCACGACGGCCCCCCCTTCTCCAACGGCGGCATCCACATGGGCACCGCCATGAACAAGGCCATCAAGGACATCATCACCCGGTCCTACGCCATGCGGGGCTACTACACCCCCTATATCCCCGGCTGGGACAACCACGGCATGCCCATTGAGTCCGCCATCATCAAGCAGAACAAGCTCAACCGCAAGGCCATGAGCGTCCCCGAGTTCCGCTCCGCCTGTCACGAGTTCGCCCAGCACTACGTGGGGGTTCAGATGGATGCCTTCAAGCGCATCGGCGTGGTGGGGGACTGGGAGCACCCCTACCTCACCATGGATCCCGGCTTTGAGGCCGAGGAGGTGAAGGTCTTCGGGGAGATGTACAAGAAGGGGTATATCTACAAGGGCCTCAAGCCCGTGTACTGGTGCCCCCACGACGAGACCGCTCTCGCCGAGGCGGAGATCGAGTACCAGGACGACCCCTGCACCACCGTCTATGTGAAGTTCCCCATGCACGACGGCCAGGGGAAGCTGGACGCCTACGACAAGAGCAAGCTCTTCTTCGTCATCTGGACCACGACGATCTGGACCCTGCCGGGAAACCTTGCCATCGCCCTGCACCCCTCCGAGAGCTACGCCGTGGTGAAGGCCTCCAACGGGGAATACTATATCATGGCCGAGGCCCTGGTGGAGAAGGTCATGGGCCTGGGCGGCTTCGACAGCTGGGAGATCGTGGAGACCCACCCCGGCAGCTTCTTTGAGAACATGCTGGCGGACCACCCCTTCCTGCCCAAGACCTCCCGCCTGGTGCTGGCGGACTACGTCACCATGGACAGCGGCACCGGCTGCGTCCACACCGCCCCGGGCTTCGGCGCCGACGACTACCAGACCTGCAAGCGCTACGGCATGGACATGGTGGTGCCTGTGGACGACCAGGGGCGGCACACCGACTACGCCGGAAAGTACGCCGGCATGAGCACCAACGAAAGCAACCCCGTGATCCTGGCGGACATGAAGGAGAGCGGGATGCTGTTTGCCAGTGAGGACATCATCCACAGCTATCCCCACTGCTGGCGCTGCAAGCACCCCATCATCTTCCGGGCCACGCCCCAGTGGTTCTGCTCCGTGGAGTCCTTCAAGGACGAGGCCTGCGCCGCCGCCGACGAGGTCCGCTGGGTGCCCAAGTGGGGCATCGACCGGATGAAGTCCATGATCCGAGAGCGCACCGACTGGTGCATCTCCCGCCAGCGCCGCTGGGGCCTGCCCATCCCCGTGGTGTACTGCAGGGACTGCGGCAAGCCCGTGGTCACTGACGAGACCATCTCCGCCATCTCCGCCCTGTTCGCGGCGGAGGGTTCCAACGCCTGGTTCGAAAAGGACGCGGCGGAGATCCTGCCCGCCGGCTTCACCTGCCCCCACTGCGGCGGCAAGTCCGGCTTTGACAAGGAGGAGGACACCCTGGACGGCTGGTTCGACTCCGGCTCCACCCACTTTGCCTCCATGAAGAAGGACCAGGGCTTCTGGCCCGCTACCGTGTATATGGAGGGTCTGGACCAGTACCGCGGGTGGTTCCAGAGCTCCCTGCTCACCGCCGTGGGCGCCTTCGGCAAGGGCGCGCCCTTCCGCGAGTGCGTCACCCACGGCTGGACTGTAGACGGTGAGGGCAAGGCTATGCACAAGTCCCTGGGCAACGGCGTGGACCCGGCGGACATCATGAATCAGTATGGCGCGGATATCCTCCGCCTCTGGGCGGCAAACACGGACTACCACGCCGACGTCCGCTGCTCCCATGAGATCTTCAAGCAGCTCTCCCAGAACTATCTGAAATTCCGCAACACCGCCCGGTACTGCCTGGGAAACCTGGCGGGCTTCAACCCCGACAGCCTGGTGAGCCCCTCGGAGATGCTGGAGCTGGACCGCTGGGCCGTCACCCGGCTGAACGCCCTGACGGAGAAGTGCTTCAAGGGCTACGACGAGTATGAGTTCCTCACGGTCACCCACGCCGTCAACGACTTCTGCGTGGTGGAGATGAGCAACTTCTATCTGGACATTATCAAGGACCGGCTGTACTGCGACGAGACCGACAGCCTCTCCCGCCGCAGCGCCCAGACCGCCTTGTTCCTGATTCTGGACACCATGACCAAGCTCATGGCCCCCATCCTGTGCTTTACCTGCGACGAGATCTGGCAGGCCATGCCCCATTCCACCGCCGACGATGGACGAAACGTCCTCTTCAACGAGATGAACCAGCCCTTTGCCGCTTACGCCCTGGACGGGGCCGCCATGGATCGCTGGGAGCGGATCATCGCTGTGCGGAATGGTGTCAACGGTGCACTGGAGGCCGCCCGGGCCGACAAGCGCATCGGCAAGAGCCTGGAGGCCAAGGTCAAGCTCACTGTTCCGGCGGAGGACGCTTTCCTGGCGGAGATGGACGCCGGCACTCTGGCGGACCTGCTGATCGTCTCCCAGGCGGAGGTGGAGACCGGCGCGGATCTGGCTGTGGCCGTGGAACCCGCCGGCGGCGCCAAGTGTGAGCGCTGCTGGAAGCAGACCGCCTCTGTGGGCGGCGACGGCGCCCACCCCACCCTCTGCGCCCGCTGCGCCGCCGCTGTGGCGAATATTCCGGAGTTCTGATTCTCCGAAAATCTCCGTGTACAGCAAGGTCCCCTGTGCAGGAATCCTGCACAGGGGACCTTTTGTCTGTCAGCTGTTTTGCCGGGGGCATATTCTCAGAGGTCCAGCTCCAGGACCACCGGACAGTGGTCGCTGCCCGTCACCTCGCTCCAGATGTCCGCGCTGCGGATCAGTCCCCGCAGCCGCTGGGAGACGATAAAATAGTCAATCCGCCACCCGGCGTTGTTCTTCCTGGCGTTGAAGCGGTAGCTCCACCAGGAGTAGGCCCCCGTCGTATCCGGGTGCAGCGCCCGGAAGGTGTCCACAAAGCCGCTGTCCAGAAGACGGGTCATCTTCTCCCGCTCCTCGTCGGAAAAGCCGGGATTCCGCCGGTTGCTCTGGGGATTTTTCAGGTCGATCTCCCGGTGGGCTACATTCAGGTCTCCGCAGTAGACCACCGGCTTTTTGCCGTCCAGCTCCAGCAGGTACTCCCGGATATCGTCCTCCCAGGCCATGCGGTAATCCAGCCGGGCCAGCTGGTCCTTGGAGTTGGGCGTGTAGCAGCACACCAGGTAAAACTCCGGGTACTCCGCCGTGATCACCCGCCCCTCGTGGCGGTGCTCGTCAATGCCGAAGTCACAGGCCACCGCCAGGGGCTCCCGCCGGGTAAAGACCGCCGTGCCGGAGTAGCCCGCCTTGTCGGCGCTGTTCCAGTAGCGCGTATAGCCCGGCAGGTCGAACTCCGCCTGTTCCGGACGCATCTTCGTCTCCTGCAGGCAGATGACATCCGCGCCGGCGAAAGCGCAGAAGTCCAGAAAGCCCTTTCCCAGACAGGAGCGCAGGCCGTTGACATTCCAGGATACCAATCTCATCGCCGTCTTCCTCCTCGTGAAAGCCATAATATTTTATTTTATCTGATTTTCCTGGAAAACACAACGCCCAAGGGGGCAAAAAAAGCGGAAAAAAAGCGAAAATTTCCGTAGCATTTCAGAGCGAAATATGATACGCTGAAGAGGAGAGAGAAACGCCACGGGCCGGCGGGGCCGCCTGTGAAAGAGGGGGGAGAGTGGGATGAAAAAATGGATCTGCAGGTGGATGCTGTTGTTTTTGCTGCTGCCCGGTTGCGGGGGTGCGCCTGCTCCCAAGGCAGGGGAGGACGCCGCTTTCGTTCCAACGCCGGAGAACGGCGTCGGGCTGTGCGCCACCCAGCTGGAGGCGGAGCCTCGTCCGCCGATGGAGGAGGAGATTCTGGCCGCCTACTACCGGGCGGAGGAGGCCTACGGCTGGTTTGAGCTGGTCCCCCTGCCGAGCAGCGGCGAGGCGGTCCGCCTGACCGGTGCGGCATACCGCAGGGTGGACTACCCCGGCATGGAGACCATGGACGATCTGCGGGCCTACCTGCGGAACCTGTTCTCCGCCGAGCTGACGGACCAGCTGTTGTCCCTGGGAGGCAGTCGCCCCTACTATCAGGACGTGGACGGGGCGCTGTACGTCTCCTTCTCCGGCCGTGACCGGGACAGCGGTAAGGGCGCGTCCCAGGTGGAGGCCGTGCAGCTGGACAGCCAGACCTATTCTCTGGAGGTGTCCGTGGAGCTGCTGGACAGCACCCGGACCGCCGTCATCGGGCTGGAGTGCTGGTCCTTTTCCTACGCCTACGTGGACGGCCGGTGGGTCTTCACGGACTTTCAGCTGGTCAGCTGAGGGTGGGTGCGCTTCGCAAATTTCTGCGAAAATTTTGGCGGTTTTTACGCAAAATATTGCATTTCTCCGGAGAGCCCTAAGAGCTCTCCGGTTTTTTGTCAGGTAATTAACAGAATTTGCGCTATAAAACGCTGAAATTTGCGTAGAAATTTACGGAAATTGGGTCAATCTGCAATGAACAACTCACATGAATTTATGCAAAAGGTAAAAGTTACAACGTTTGCGTAAAATGTAGCGTAAGATTTACTTGAAAAAACGTTCACGTATGCTACAATAATACTATCAGGCAAGACCCAGTAACAACGCAAAAGGAGTGGAAGTATGGAAAACTTGTTTTGGATCGGATTCATCGGCGCGATCGTGGCCGGGCTCTTTGCGGTCATGCAGGCCAGGAAGGTAATGGCCTACTCCGAGGGCACCGAGCGGATGCGGAAGATCGCGGCCAACATCCGTGCCGGCGCAAACGCTTACCTGAAACAGCAGTATACAACGGTATTCAAGGTCTTTGTGGTGGTGTTTGTCATCCTGCTGGTCCTGGCTTTCGCCACCGGCGGACAGATGCTCTCCAAGTTCACCCCCTTCGCTTTTGTCACCGGCGGCATCTTCTCCATGCTGGCCGGCTTCATCGGCATGAAGATCGCAACCAACTCCAACGCCCGCACTGCTCAGGCCGCCTCTGAGAGCCTGAACAAGGGACTGCGGGTGGCCTTCTCCTCCGGCTCCGTCATGGGCTTCACCGTGGTGGGCCTGGGGATGCTGGACATCACCATGTGGTTCTTCCTCCTGCGCTACGCCTTCGGCATCAACAACCCCGTGACCCTGGGCAACATCATGGTCATGAACGGCATGGGCGCCTCCTTCATGGCGCTGTTCGCCCGTGTGGGCGGCGGCATCTACACCAAGGCCGCCGATGTGGGCGCGGACCTGGTGGGCAAGGTGGAGGCCGGCATCCCCGAGGATGATCCCCGGAACCCCGCCACCATCGCCGACAACGTGGGCGACAACGTGGGCGACGTGGCCGGCATGGGCGCGGATCTGTACGAGTCCTATGTGGGCTCCATTCTGGCCACCTTCGCCCTGGGCGCCGTGGGCGGCTACGGCTGGAACGGCATGCTGCTGCCAGTAAGCCTGGCTGTGTGCGGCATCATCTGCTCCATCATCGGCTCCTTCCTGGTGAAGACCAAGGAGGACGCCACCCAGGAGTCCCTGCTCAAGAGCCTGCGCACCGGCACCTATACCGCCGCCGTGCTGGCGGCCGTGCTGGCGGCCCCCCTGACCTACTGGATCTTAGGCAGCTGGGGCGTGTACATTGCCATTCTCTGCGGCCTCATCGGCGGCTGCGCCATTGGCTATTTCACCGAGTACTACACCTCCGACACCTACAAGCCCACCCAGGAGCTGGCGGCGGCCTCTGAGACCGGCTCCGCCACCATCATCATCGGCGGCATCTCTCTGGGCCTCAAATCCACCATGACCTCCATCCTCATTGTGGCCGCGGCGGTGCTGATCAGCTACTTTGCCGCCGGCGGCTCCGTCCGCATCATGGACGCGACGGGCGTGTTCAGCGAGTCCTTCAACCGCGGCCTGTACGGCATCGGCATCGCCGGCGTGGGCATGCTGTCCACCCTGGGCATCACCCTGGCGACGGACGCCTACGGCCCCGTGGCCGACAACGCCGGCGGCATCGCCGAGATGAGCGGTCTGCCTGAGACCGTCCGCCAGCGCACCGACGCCCTGGACTCCCTGGGCAACACCACCGCCGCCACCGGCAAGGGCTTTGCCATCGGCTCCGCCTCTCTTACCGCTCTGGCCCTGCTGGTGAGCTATGTCAACATCGTCCAGGAGCGCACGGCGGAGAACCTGAACTTCACCCTCACCAGCCCTACGGTGCTGGTAGGCACCTTCATCGGCGCCATGCTGACCTTTGTGTTCACCGCCTTCACCATGAGCGCGGTGCAGAAGGCGGCCCAGTCCATCGTGGTGGAGGTCCGCCGCCAGTTCAAGGAGATCCCCGGCATCATGGAGTACAAGGCGGACCCGGACTACGCCTCCTGCGTGGGCCTTTGCACCAAGGGTGCCCTGCGTGAGATGGTCTCCCCCGCGGTGCTGGCCATTGTGGTGCCCATCGTCACCGGACTGATTCTGGGGCCCACCGGCGTGGTGGGACTGCTGGGCGGCGTGTCCGTCACGGGCTTTGCCATGGCGGTGTTCATGTCCAACGCCGGCGGCGCCTGGGACAACGCCAAGAAGTACATCGAGACCGGCCACCACGGCGGCAAGGGCTCCGAGCAGCACAAGGCGGCTGTGGTGGGCGACACCGTGGGAGATCCCTTCAAGGATACCTCCGGTCCGTCTCTGAACATTCTGATCAAGCTGTGCTCCACGGTATCTATTGTGTTTTCCGGTCTGATTCTGGCGTTCAACCTGATTGATAAGCTCTGATTTCCGGGTATTACCGGTCCCCCCGTCTGCTGGCGGGGGGACTTTTTCTCCCCCTTGCGGGCGGGGGGATTTCAGCCATGATGATGGCTGGTGTATCTGCACCCCATTTTCTTTTTTCTCCGCTTGTGGAGAAAAAAGAAAACGGGCCGTGCACGGTCCAAAAGAAAAAAGAGACGCCGGGGCGGAATTTGACCGCGAGGGTCAAATTCGCCCAAGATACGGGGGCTGGTCTGAACCGGTGCCAATGTGAATTGCCAGCCTTCTACCGGCTGCGGCTGACAGAGTTCCGCCCTTTGGCGCTCTGCCGCAGTTGTGACTGCCATCGAGGTTGTTTTGCAGGTTTGACGCAAGGCCTCTCGCGCCGCTTCCCGCACTTCGCGCCTGGCTGGGTCTTTGCGGGATGGGATGCTGTTCTACCGGCAGAGCTGTGGGGCCAGCAGCCCTCTGCTGGCCATCCTCTGACAGTCTTGCAGGTTGCCGCTCAGAGCCCAAAAAGCTGGCCGTTCCGCCAAATTGCGGAGCGGCCGGCTTTTTCATGTCTCAGATTCTTCCTCTTCACAAGCCAGAATGTAGTTCTCTTCTGCTGTGAGAAGCGCGACCCTTAAAATGGTTCTTAAATACTCATAACGGACATAGTCCAAAGGGAGAGCATCCAGCTGCGTGATTGTCTCGTCTATTACCGTAACTAATCTTGGATATTGCTCAATATAAAACTCCGGTTTTACCATACGTCATCTCCTCCCCAAACCACTAATTATGAAGCGCCTTGGATATATTTTGAAATAGTATATATAAATATAATAACTATTATTATGCAAATTGTCAACAATTATATTTATGTATAGTATATATGCAGAAGGCGAGTGATATATATGGAGAAGTCGATCCTCACGCAGAAGGATTACGGACATATAAAAATCAACCTAAAAGAGCTGCTTGACAAACGGGGGATCAACCGCAATAAATTGACTAAGGCAATCGGCTCTACATTTCCAGTCATAGATAAATGGTACGACGGAGATGTCAGCCGCATTGACGCCGACATTCTGGCCCGCATCTGTTATGTATTGGACTGTCAGGTCCAGGACATCCTGACTTACGAAAAAGATTGAGAGACGCTCTTCGGCGTCTCTCTTGTCATTTTTCACAGGAAACCGCCTCCAAATTTAAGCGGCCAAAAACCCGCCGGAATCAGCCCGTTCGCCTTGACAAGGTAATCGTTTACCGATATAATACTTTCGGAAATTTCCCCGGAACCCTCCGGCGGACGCCGGAACTCCGCAAAAACAGATCAGGAAAGGAACGTGCGAACATGATCTACTCTACCGAAGTGCAAAACATGTGCCCCGTCGCCAAGGGCGCGTACCACGGTCCCGCCCCCATCCCCGAGGAGGGCAAGTGGGTCCAGGCCAAGGAAATTAAGGACATCTCCGGCCTCACCCACGGCGTGGGCTGGTGCGCTCCCCAGCAGGGCGCCTGCAAGCTCACCCTCAACGTCAAGGACGGCATCATTGAGGAGGCGCTGGTCGAGACCCTGGGCTGCTCCGGCATGACCCACTCCGCCGCCATGGCCAGCGAGATCCTCATCGGCAAAACCCTGCTGGAGGCCCTGAACACCGACCTGGTGTGCGACGCCATCAACACCGCCATGCGGGAGCTGTTCCTCCAGATTGTCTACGGCCGCACCCAGACCGCCTTCTCCGAGGGCGGACTGCCCGTGGGCGCCTCCCTGGAGGACCTGGGCAAGGGCCTCAGGTCCCAGGTGGGCACCATGTTCGGCACCAAGGCCAAGGGCCCCCGCTACCTGGAGATGGCTGAGGGCTATGTCACCCGCATCGCCCTGAACAAGGACGACGAGATCATCGGCTACGAGTTTGTGAACCTGGGCAAGATGATGGACGCCATCAAGAAGGGCACCGACGCCAATGAGGCCCTGGAAAAGGCCAAGGGCTGCTACGGCCAGTTCGATGGGGCCGCCAAGTATATCGACCCCCGTCACGAGTAAGAAAAGGAGGAATTGAGAAATGGCTCTGTTTGAAAGCTACGAGAGAAGAATCGAAAAGATCAATTCCGTCCTGTCTCAGTACGGAATCAAGACCGTGGAGGAGTGCCGGGAGATCTGCCAGGCCGCCGGCTTCGACCCCTACGAGATTGTCAAGGGTATCCAGCCCATCTGCTTTGAGAACGCCTGCTGGGCCTACTGCGTGGGCGCGGCCATTGCGCTGAAGAAGAACGTGGCCACCGCCGCCGAGGCCGCCGAGGCCATCGGCGAGGGCCTCCAGGCCTTCTGCATCTCCGGCTCCGTGGCCGAGGACCGCAAGGTGGGCCTGGGGCACGGCAACCTTGGCGCCATGCTGCTGCGGGACGAGACCAAGTGCTTCGCCTTCCTGGCGGGCCACGAGTCCTTTGCCGCCGCCGAGGGCGCCATCGGCATCGTCCGCAACGCCAACAAGGCCCGCAAGGAGCCCCTGCGGGTTATCCTCAACGGCCTGGGCAAGGACGCCGCCCAGATTATCAGCCGCATCAACGGCTTCACCTATGTGCAGACCCAGTTTGACTACGGCACCGGCGAGGTGAAGGTGGTCAAGGAGACCCGCTATTCCGAGGGCGAGCGGGCAAACGTCCGCTGCTACGGCGCCGATGACGTCTGGAGGGCGTGGCCATCATGCACCTGGAGGGCGTGGACGTGTCCATCACCGGCAACTCCACCAACCCCACCCGGTTCCAGCACCCTGTGGCGGGCACCTACAAGAAGGAGTGCTACGAGCAGGGGAAGAGGTACTTCTCTGTGGCCTCCGGCGGCGGCACCGGCCGCACCCTGCATCCCGACAACATGGCCGCCGGTCCCGCCAGCTACGGCATGACCGACACCATGGGCCGGATGCACTCCGATGCCCAGTTCGCCGGTTCCAGCTCCGTCCCCGCCCACGTGGAGATGATGGGCTTCCTGGGGATGGGCAACAACCCCATGGTGGGCGCCACGGTGGCCGTGGCTGTTGCCGTTGCCGAGAGCAGAAAGTAAGCCGTATAGACGCCAAAGCTCCCCGGAGGAATCCTCCGGGGAGCTTTTTGCGCTTGCGGTCAAAAGAGCTTTTTCAGGCCCTCCAGCTTGCCGCCGATGTCTGCGGCGGCCAATTTGGCCTTGATGCCGGCCACCAGGGGCTGGAGCTTGTCGTCAGGCAGGTCCACGCCCAGCAGGCCCTCCACAGTCTGGATGGGGTCGGACTGGAAGCGTTTGAGCAAGGCGGGATCCTTCTGGAGCTTTTCCACCAGCTCCTCGATCTTGGCTTTCACGTCAAAATTTATGTCCATGGCACTGTTTCCTCTCTCTCGTTTTGCGGAGGTCCGGAGCCCCGCGGCTTTTTCATCATAGAGGATCCCGGGCCGGTTGTCAAGGCGGAAACGGAGGGGACTTACAGCTCGATCTTTCCGTGTTTTTCCTCGTATCGCTCAACGGCGTCCCGGATCAGAATCAAAACCTGGCTGTTGGCGGAACGTCCCTCGTAGTCGGCAAGAATATGCAGCTTATGAAGCATCGCTTCATCAATGCGGATGGACAGCCCTTTAATCGCCATATCGAGACCTCAGATTCATTATAGATTGATTTCATTTTATATCCATTTTGTCCATTTTTGTCGAAAGTGGATATAAAATGAAATCAAAATATAATCAGGGGGGGGGGGAACCTTATGGCAAAATACAAGGCAAATCCGAAAGACATTCTTGAGAAAAAGCTCAGCACGGAGAATCCGCGGCTCAATTACAACCGCCTGTACGCCGCGGCGGTTCTGGCTGCCTTTGACGCCCAAGAATCCCTGGAGGCGCTGAATATCGGGGAGGCCAAGAGAATCCTGAGAACCGTCTGCCAGACAGCGGAGCAGCTCCACCTTCTTCCACCGGAATGAGAGAAAAGCGAGGCTGGGGACCGCCTCGCTTTTTATGTACCCGGCCCGCTCAGATGGGCAGTCCTGTCAGGTACCGCCGGACCACGTCGAAGGCGTGGTTTGCCGCCAGCCCCTGGATCCGGTCCCTCCGCCGCCGCCCCAGGTCCAGGGAGCGGCAATACGTCCCCTCCGGCGCCGCCAGACCCACGTAGACAATTCCCACGGGGACGCCTCGCTCGTCCGGGTCCGGCCCCGCCGCCCCGGTGACGGACACGCCGATGTCCGCTCCGGTGATCTTCCGGACGCCCTCCGCCATGGCCCGGGCGCACTCCGGGGACACGGCGCCGCAGGAATCCAGAATCTCCCGGGGGACCTGGAGCACGTCCCCCTTGACGCTGGTCCAGTAGCTCACAACGCCGCCCCGGTACACCGCGGAGGCACCGGGGATGGCGGTGAGCCGCTCGGCCGCCATTCCGCCGGTACAGCTCTCGGCGGTTGCCAGGGTCAGCCCCTTTTCCTTCAGCAGCATCAGGCACGCCTCCGCCAGACCGGAGATGTCCACGCCGTAGACAATCTCCCCCAGGGTGTCTTTGACCATCCGCTCCACAGGGGCCAGCATGGCCAGGGCCTCCTCCGCCGCTGCGGCCTTGGCGGTGGCCCGGAGGCGCACCTCAAAGGGCTTGGCGTAGGTGGCCAGGGTGGGATTGGTCATATGGGTCATTTTTTCCCTCAGCAGCTCCTCCACGGAGCTCTCCCCCATGCCAAAAGTCATGATGTCCCGGGAGACGATGACCTCATGGGACAGCCTGCGCAGGTAGGGCTCCGCACAGCGGCGGAGCATGGTGGACATCTCATGGGGCGGACCGGGAAGCATGAGGACGTGGACGCCGCCGCTCTCAAAGGCGCAGCCGGGGGCGGTGCCCACGGGATTGTCGAAAATGACGCCGTTTTCCGGCAGCTCGGCCTGCTGGGTGTTGTTCTCAGCATGGGGACGTGGAGGGAGGTCTCGTAAAAGCGCCGGATCTCCTCCAGGATCTCCGGATGGAGCACCAGCTTCTGACCGAAGGCCTCACAGATGGTCTGCTTGGTCAGATCATCGTAGGTGGGGCCCAGGCCACCGGTGGTGATGATGATGTCCGCCCGGCGGCGGGCAATGGACAGGGCCTCTTTCAGGCGCTCCGGGTTGTCGCCCACCACGGTGTGCCAGAAGACGTTGATCCCCAGGGTGGAGAGGCTCTGGGAGATGGCCTGGGCGTTGGTGTTTACGATGTTGCCGAGAAGCAGCTCCGTGCCAACAGCGAGGATTTCAGCTATATGGGACATGGTATGGATCTTCCTTTCCAAGGGAGTGGGGGGCCCTGCGGGGGACGGGGGATTTCGCGCCGCGGGCGCGGGACGGGGGGGGTGACCGCCCTTCGGGCGGGGGAGATTTCAGCCATGATGATGGCCGTGCACGGTCCAAAAGAGAAAACGACGCTGGGGCGAGAATGTGCCCGTTCGGGCAAATTTCGCCCAAATGCGGGGGTCTCCTCAGACGGTGCCCGAAAATTTGGCAGTCTCAATCCGGCTGCGTCTGACAGCGTACCGCCCGTTGGCGCTCTGCCGCAGTTGTGCCTGCCAACGAGGCTGTTTTGCAGGTTTGACGCAAGGCCTCTTGCGCCGCTTCCCGCGCTTCACGCATACCCTGTCCCGTGCGGGGGGGCCGGGGCGGTCAGCGGTCGTTTGTGCGGCCTACCAGATAGTCGATGGTTACGTTGAAATGGTCTGTCAATTTCCAAACGGTTTCTATTCCCGGATAATTCTCTCCACATTCCAATTTCTGGTAATGCCGCTCGGCTATCCCTACATCAGAAGCAACTTGGACCTGTGTTTCACGAAATTCCTTCCGCAATTCTTTTAGTCTGTCTTTATATTATGATTTCCATAAGAATCTCCTTGGCACCCCAATGGTGATGTGCTAATATAATTGCAGAACCACAAATGTATGGTCCTGCGAGGAGGTAAAAAATGTCAGACTTCGTGAAATGGCTATATGCAAATTATATTGATCCACAGGTCAAAACTGCTTCACGGGGAGATTATGAGGCATACTTCTCGCTGATGGAAAACACACTGGAGCCGGATCTTGCGGCTACTTACAAAAAGACGCAGGAATTCACCGCCATCCACGCCTTCCTCCTGGGCTTGCGCACAGGCCGGGGCCTTCCGAGGGAATAGGAGCAGAATCCCACCCAAACGGGACCGGCCATGCACGAAGCGCGGGAAGAGATACTGGGGGCTGTACAATGAATCAGCTATCATCATGGCTGAAATCCTCCCTGCCCGTCGGGGCGAGTAAAAGCTTCCCCCGCCCGCAAGGGCGAGCAGCCCCTCAGGGCTTCACCCTGATCCAGCTCTCCCCCTCCAGGGCCTTGGCCACCAGCCCCTCCACATCCAGTGCGGCCTCCGCCCTGCGCACCTCCTCCAGGCCGGGCCTGGTGGCCGGGTGCCTGGGGGTGAAGACCGTGCAGCAGTCCTCGTAGGGGAGAATGGAGGTCTCATAGGTCCCGATCTCCCGGGCCATTCGGATGATCTCCACCTTGTCCATGCCGATCAGGGGCCGCAGAACGGGCATCCCGGCCACGTCGTCCGTGGCGGCCAGGGCCATCATGGTCTGACTGGCTACCTGACCCAGGGACTCGCCGGTAATGAGGGCCTTGGCCCCGGCCCGTCTTGCCACGGCCTCCGCCAGACGCATCATGAAGCGGCGCATAATCAATGTAAAATACTCCTCCGGACACTTGCGGCGGATCTCCTCCTGGATCTCCGTGAAGGGCACGATGTGGACCAGCATCCGGCCGCACCAGGCTGTCAGCAGCTGGGCCAGCTCCAGCACCTTGTCCTGGGCCTGCTGGGAGGTGTAGGGCGGGGAGACGAAATGGACCATCTCCAGCTCCACTCCCCGTCGGGCCATCATCCAGGAGGATACCGGACTGTCCAGTCCTCCGGAGAGGAGGGAGACGGCGTGGCCCCCCATGCCCACCGGCAGGCCCCCGGCCCCGGGGACGGCGGGGGCGTGGACATAGGCGTACTTCTCCCGAATCTCCACGTAGACCGTCAGCTCCGGGCTGTGCACGTCCACCGTCACATTGGGGAACAGCTCCGCCAGATCTCCGCCCACGGCCTGGGAGACCTGGATGGAGTTCATCGGGTAGTTCTTGTCCGCCCGCTTGCTCTCCACCTTGAAGCTCCCGGCCTGAGCGAAGGCGTCCGCCAGATAGGTTCTGGCGGTCTCCACAATGGCGGGGACGGTCTTCTCACAGGGTACCGCCCGGGCCACGCTCACCACGCCGAACACCTGACGGGCGGCCCGATACGCCGCCTCCATGTCACAGCTCTCATTCACCGGCTCGGCGTAGATGGTGCTCTGGCGGACGTAGACCTGAAAGCTGCCGCACTTTTTCAGCCGCCGCCGGACGTTGGTGACAAGCCGGTCCTCAAAGGAGCGGCGGTTCTGGCCCTTCAGGACCACCTCGCCCAGCTTCAGGAGCAGCATCTCATGGTTGTTCATAGGGAATTCCTCCGTCTTCTGAAGTTCTGATTTTCTGCCTCGTATGATACCACGTTTTTCCCGGGAGAAAAAGCCCTTTTTATGAAAATCCGCCCGGAAAATCTCCTCTTCCCTCTGCCGGGCACTTGCGAAATCCGAAATTCTGCGGTACAGTGGAAAAAACAGTTTTGCCGGAAGGGGAGGGCGGCCGGACACCTGGAGCTGGGACGCAGGGTGTTTTTCGGCAGAGTGGTCACCGGGGAGCACTTCGTGGAGGGGGAGGGGCGGGAGCGGCTGGCGGCCTCCTGGGCACCGCTCAGCGCAGATATGGAGACCGCAGCGGTAGCCCACGTGTGCTGCGTGAACCGGGTTCTCCCTTTCTCGCTTTCCGGACGGTCACGGATACCAGGGACCACGACGGTGCGGGGAGCTTTGAGAAGAACTGTGCCCGGGCGTCCCGCCTGTCCGCAGAGTTTGTCAGGCAGATGCTGCGGCTGATCTGAGAGACCATCGGTCAATTCCGCCTTTCCCTTGCAATCTCCGCCGGTTTTCGATATGATAGAGACCATATACAGATAAAAAGGAGGCCCCTTATATGAAAATCGTCGCGATCAACGGCAGTCCCCGCAAAAACGGCAACACCGCCCGGTGCCTGGAGGCCGCGGGCCGGGAGGCAGAGGCCGCGGGCGTGGAGTTCCGGGTCTTTCAGCCAGGACCCGACGTCCGCCCCTGCATGGCCTGCTACCACTGCCTGAACACCGGAAGCCTCCGCTGCGTCCGGAATGACGACGGCGTCAATGAGATCATCGCCGCCTGCATCGAGGCCGACGGCATCCTGCTGGCATCTCCGGTGTACCACGGCGGCATCGCCGGGGGGATGAAATGCGTGCTGGACCGCCTGATGCTGGCGGCGGGCTGCGGGGATAACCAGCTTCGCCACAAGGTGGGCGGAGCCCTTTGCACCCTGCGCCGCAGCGGCGGCATGGAGACCTACCAGCAGCTGCTGGGCACCATGGACGCCATGGAGATGGTCATCGTCACCTCCGACTACTGGGGCGCCGTCCACGGCGCGGACCCCGGTGAGGTGCTGGCGGATGAGGAGGGCATGGCGGTGGCCCGGAAGCTGGGGCGGAACATGGCCTGGATGGTGAAGGTGCTGCACGACACGGCGGTACCGCCTCCGGCGGACAGTCCCCGGCCCATGATGAACTTTATCCGCTGACCTCCGGGCCCCGTGGGAGAGCGCCTTTTTCCCGGATTTCAGCGCAGGGACGGTGATTGGCCGTCCCTGCGCTGCTTTTAGGAACAATCAAAAAGCAATCAAATGCGCGGCAGGGTGCGCTCCCCCGTGTGGGATTGTCCAATCCGGAGCTGTTTTGCGGAGGCGGAGATCATCCGCCCGTTCTATGGGAGATGCGGAGTTCGTGGGGAGACGGGCCGGCGAGGGCGCCGGCCCCTGCACGGCTCTCGGGAAATATCACAAAACGCCCGATTGGACACCTCCCCCCGTGTGTCCGGTACTTGATGATTCCGGAAAAATATGCTATACTAGGACAGTCTTCAAAATCGCGGAGAGGGAGCCGGCCCGGCTTCCGGCTGCCGGCGATTTTTGAATCCCGCCGCAAAAGCCGGTGAACCCGTCCCCTGTCCGAAAAATGCCGGACAGCCGTCCGTGTCCGGGAGCACCGGTTCCGCCTGTGAATTCCGGCGCCCTTTCATTCGGGGCCGCCGCTGAAAAGGAGAGACCCCCATGGAAAACAAGAAGTTCTATATCACCACCCCCATCTACTACCCCTCGGACAAGCTCCACATCGGCCACACCTACTGCACCGTGGCCACCGACACCCTGGCCCGCTATCACCGCCTCCGGGGGGAGGACGTCATGTTCCTCACCGGCACCGACGAGCACGGTCAGAAAATTGAGGACAAGGCCCGGGAGGCCGGCGTCACCCCCAAGGAGTTTGTGGACCGCATTGTGGAGGGAAGCGGCGGTGTGCTGGACCTGTGGAAACTGATGAACATC
Source organism: uncultured Oscillibacter sp. (assembly GCA_910584075.1). Taxonomy (GTDB): domain Bacteria; phylum Bacillota; class Clostridia; order Oscillospirales; family Oscillospiraceae; genus Oscillibacter. Next base: position 87,709 of record CAJTZI010000001.1, on the reverse strand, counting down.
TCTAACGACCGCTTCATCCGCACCACAGACGGCTACCATGTCCAGTCCGTCCAGCGGATTTTCAAGCGGATGCACGACAACGGGGATATCTACAAGGGCACCTACAAGGGCAAGTACTGCAAGCCCTGCGAGTCCTTCTGGACCGAGAGCCAGCTGGCGGACGGCAAATGCCCCGACTGCGGCCGGGCGGTGACGGACGCCGAGGAGGAGGCCTACTTCTTCCGCCTGTCCAAATACGCGGACCGGATCCGGGACCTGCTGGAGAACACCGACTTCCTGGAGCCGAGGTCCCGAGTCAACGAGATGGTGAAGAACTTTATCGACCCGGGGCTTGAGGACCTGTGCGTCTCCCGCACCAGCTTCTCCTGGGGCATCCCCGTGGACTTCGACCCCGGCCACGTGGTCTACGTGTGGGTGGACGCCCTCAGCAACTATATCACCGCCCTGGGCTATGAAAACGACCGCTACGACGACTACGGCAAGGGCTGGTGGCCCGGAGTGAACATCGTGGGCAAGGAGATTGTGCGCTTCCACTCCATCATCTGGCCCGCCATGCTCATGAGCCTGGGGGAGCCCCTGCCCAAAAAGGTCTTCGGCCACGGCTGGCTGCTGCTGGACGGCGGCAAGATGTCAAAGTCCAAGGGCAACGTGGTGGACCCCTATATCCTGGCTGAAAAATTCGGCGTGGACGCCCTGCGCTTCTTCCTTATGCGCACCTTCCCCTTCGGCTCCGACGGCAGTTTCTCCAACGAGCTGCTGATCCAGACCATCAACACGGACCTGGCCAACGACCTGGGCAACCTGGTCAGCCGCACCACCGCCATGACGGGCAAGTACTTCGGCGGCCATCTGCCCGCCGGGTGCCGCGACTGGGCCAGCCCGGAGCCCTGGGACACGGACCTGCGAAACACCGTCGCGGCCCTGCGGGACGCCTATGAGAGGGACATGGAGTCATTCGCCCCCCACAAGGCCCTGGAGGACGTATTCAAGGTGATCCAGCGGGCCAACAAGTATATTGACGAGAACGCCCCCTGGAAGCTGTCCAAGGACATGGAGGCCAACGGCGGGCGTCTTGCCCACGTCCTGTACACCCTGCTGGAGGTCACCCGCATCTGCGGCGTGCTGCTGACCCCCTTCATGCCGGAGAGCATGAACAAGCTCTTCGTCCAGATCGGCGCCAGCTCCGGCTGCCAGACCTGGGACAGCGCCGCCCAATGGGGCGTCCTGCCGGAGGGCGCCGCGGTCAACAAGGGGGAGAACCTCTTCCCCCGGGTGGACACGGCGAAGGCCCTGGAGGAGCTTGAGGCCGCCGCCGAGGCCGCCAGGGAGGCCGTCGTCCGGCCAAACATCGAGATCGAGCCCCAGCTGACGGAGAAGGTGGACTTCGACACCTTCTGCAAGAGCGACTTCCGGGTGGTGAAGGTGAAGGCCTGCGACGCCGTGAAGAAGAGCGCGAAGCTGCTGCGGTTCACACTGGACGACGGAACCGGCGTGGACCGGCAGATCCTCTCCGGCATCCACCAGTGGTACGAGCCGGAGGACCTGGTGGGGAAGACCCTGGTGGCTATCGTCAACCTGCCGCCCCGGAAGATGATGGGCCTGGAGAGCAACGGGATGCTGATCTCCGCCGTCCACACCGAGAAGGGGGAGGAGGCGCTGCATCTGCTCATGCTGGATGACGCCATCCCCGCCGGGGCCAAGCTCTGCTGAGGGTCTGCCATGCGTCTGCAAAGCGCGATTTTTGACATGGACGGCACCCTGCTGGACTCCATGCACATCTGGCGGGAGATCGGCCCCAGGATGCTCCGGGCAAGGGGCATCGAGCCCGCCCCGGACCTGGGGGAGCGGCTCAAGCCCATGACCGCCCGCCAGGGCGCGGCCTACTGCAAGGAGGCATACGGCCTGCCGGAGACGGTGGATGAGGTCTACGCTCAGATCGAGGCCCAGGTAAAGAGCTTTTATGAAAACGAGGTGGAGGCCAAGCCCGGCGTCAAAAACCTCCTCTCCCTTTTGAAAATGGAGGGCGTCTGGATGTACGTGGCCACTGCCACGGACCGCCACCTGGCGGAGGAGGCCCTCCGCCACGCCGGCATCCGGGACTGCTTCCGCGGTCTTGTCACCTCCGCCGAGACGGGGGCGGGCAAGGATGTGAGCCCGGAGATCTACGAGCGGGCCATGCGGCGGCTGCGGTCCAACAAAAAGGACACCGTTATCTTTGAGGACGCCCTTCACGCCATCCGCACCGCCAAGGCGGCGGGCTTTCGCGTGGCGGCCATCTACGACCCCTCCGCCGAAGAGGACCAGGCGGAGATCCGGGCGCTGGCGGACTACTACTTCCGCTCCTTTGAGGAACTGTTTGAAACCAGGGCGCTGGAATAAAAAATTTGACGGGCACCGCCCGTCAAATTTTTTTGCGGCCACTGTAACGTTTGGGCCGGAAATGGGACATAACAGGTGAAAGGGGGAGAGGACCATGGATGATATGAGTGAAATCTACCAGGATCATGCCCGGACCATCTACAAGTTCCTCCTCTCTCAAACCCACGACCCGGATCTGGCGGAGGAGCTGACCCAGGAGACCTTTTACCAGGCGGTGCGCTCCATCGACCGGTTCGACGGCGGGTGCAAGGTCTCCGTCTGGCTCTGTCAGATCGCCAAGCACCTGTGGTACCAGCACCTGCGCAGGAACAAGCGGGAGGCCCCCATGCCGGAGGAGATCCCGGAGGTCCCCGCGCCCTCGGCGGAGGAGGGGCTGCTGGCGGAGGAGGGGCGGCTGGATCTGCTGCGGCTGATCCACGGCATGCCGCCGGAGCCCCGGGAGGTGGTGTACCTGCGGGCCTTCGGCGGCCTCAGCTTCCGGGAGATCGGAGATGTGATGGGCCGGACGGAGACCTGGGCCCGGGTGACCTTTTACCGGACAAAGGAAAAACTGCGGAACGGAGGAGCGGACGATGAAAAATGATCTGACCTGCGCGGTGGTGCGGGACCTGCTGCCAAGCTGCGTGGAAAATCTGGCGGCGGCGGAGACGGTTCAGGCGGTGGAGCGGCACCTGGCCGCCTGTTCGGACTGCGCTGCGAAACACGCGGCCATGGTGGACCCGGAGCTGGCCGCCAAGCTGGCGGAGGAGCGGCGGGAGCTGGACTACCTGAAACGGGTGAAGCGGCGGAGCCGTTTCCGGATTTTGGCGGCGGTGGTGTGCACGGTGCTGGTGATTGCCGGGGGCTTTGCCGCCAAGATCTTTTTGATCGGCACTCCCATCCAGCCCCAGACCTATGCCCTGCGCCACTACGTGGACGAGGAGAACGTGCTGCACCTCGTCATCGACTGTACAGCCTCCGGCATGGCCTACTACGGCTGGGACATTGACCGTGGGGAGGACGGCCTTGTGGAGATCTTCGGCCGGACCGTCACAGTCTCCCCGGTCCATAAGGAGGGGTGGGGCCGCCTGACAGTGCCCCTGGAGGGCGTCCGGGAGGTCCGGCTCTGCGGGGACGTGGTCTATCAGGACGGCGTGGTGGTCGGCAACGCGGCCATGCAGCGTTACAAGGCTCGCACGCCCTATGTGGGGGATGCCCCGGCCCTGGGCTGGGTGGCGGAGGCCGTGGGCCTGGACGGTCAGAACTGGAGCTATACCACAAAGCTCCAAACTGGTGAGCGGCCCTACCGCTGGACCCTCAAATTCCAGGACCACTGGGGCGACACCTCCGCCGGAAAGTGGATGCGTTATTACTACGGCCCCCAGATGCTGGCTTTGGTTGACAATCTGGACGAGGTGGGCTGGACCTACACCACCGCCACCTCCTCGGGCAAGACCTTCTGTGAGGGTGTGCTGACCCTGGAGGAGGCCGATGCCCATCTGGCGGAGCTGCTGGAGAGGAGCGGCCTGGACGGACGGTGGAAGGAGCTGAAAAGCGTCAAGGACTTTGCCGCCACCCCCGCCGGGATGCAGGTGCTCTATGACCTGCTGTGGGAGGACCTGGAAACCATATTCAATTCCCGCATGTGGATTGAAACGGTGCCCTCGGAGTCTGCCCCGGACGGAGCCGATTTTCTGGGGACATGAGACAACAGCGGGGCGGCTCTGCCGTCCCGCTGTTCACGATTCCTCCGGATGGGGCCTTTCATACGCCTCCAGCAGACGGGCAAAGCCCTGCCGCCGCTCGTCCCGGCTGCGGAGCTGAAGCTTGTCCAGCAGAGGCACCAGCGCGGCCAGCTCCGCCTCCTCAAGCTCCGATGTCAGCCAGTCAAAGTAAAAGGCCTCCGCCTCCACCTTGGCCTCCCGCAGGGCGTCCCCCTTCTCCGTGACGAAGAGCTCCTTGCGCCGCTTGTCCTCCGTGCTGGGGCGGCGGCGGATGTAGCCCGCCTCCTCCAGCTTCGCCGCCCGGCGGGCGATGGTGCTCTTGTCCAAGCAGTACAGCCGCCGCAGTTCTTCCTGGGTGACGCCGGGGCGGTGGCGCACGGTGTGGATCATGTCGTAGTCGCTGAGGCTCAGGTCCGTGTTGCCCAGGGCCTGGGCTACGAACCGCTGGGCGTCCCGGTCGATCTTCCGGATGCGGCGTTTTGTGGGGTCCATGCCATCGCCTCCTTTTACAGTATCATAACAGGACGGAGGCGGACGGTCAATTCCGCTTCGCTATTTTTGACGCTTTGCACAAAATGTTGCATAATGCAACTATTTTGCTTGACTTCCCCAGAGGAGGAGGCTATGATAGATCTGCAGGGAGATCTGGGACTTCTTCCGCGCCACGGGAATTTACGATAGGCAAAAACGCGCCAGGGCTGATCACCCTGGCGCGTTTGCCTGCTTAATCCGCGTGAATGGGGTAGACCACACCGCCCACGGAGACGCTGGCCAGCTCCTCCAGGGGGATGATCTCCTCCAGCACCTGCCCCTTGGAGCAGACGGTGGCGCCGTTTTCCGGCCGGAGGCTGCCGCCGGAGGTGCTGAGGTCTATGACCGTGCCGTCGGTTTTGGTCAGCAGGATCTCCACGTTTTCCAGATACCGCCGGGACTGGCGGACGTCCTCGGGGTCCTGGCGGCCGCTTCCGCTGTTGGACCAGGCCACCTCCGTGCCCGCGGTGTAGTTCACCTTCACCGCGATGGGAGAGACGCTGACGCTGTCGATGGTGAAGGACAGCCCGTCCTGGGTGAAGGTCTCGCCGCTGCCCATGCGGACGGAGCAGTCCTCGTAGTCCACCTCAAAGCGGAAGTTCCATGCACCCTCATACAGCAGCTCGTCCCGCTCTGACTCCGGGTCCCAATAGCGCAGCTCCTCAAATTTCACCTTGGCGGTGCCCCGGGTCAGGGGGACGTCGGAGCTGGCGGTCTCCACATATTGGATCTGATTGTCCTCCGGGTCCTGGTCCACAAACCAGGCGCTGCCGTGAGTGCCGCCCTTGGCCCAGCCGGCTCCGCCGAAGCCGCCCATCATCAGGAAGGTCTCGTCCAGACCCTGCCCCTCCGGCAGAAACCGCTCCCCGTCCTCCCGGGTGAGGGTGTAGACGATGACGGCGTTGTACTCGTCGCCCATGATGGCGTCGGCGGAGATGGTAATGCCGTTGTCGGTGGCGGAGGCCCCGATGGGGTGTCCGATCTTGTCGATGACCTCCGTCTGGGCCACTGTGGCGCCAAAGAGGGGGGCGAAGACATCCGCGGGGACGGGGAGAATTCCCGCGGCGCTGGAGCCCACCGCCAGCACCACGGCCATCACCGCGGCGATCACTGCCATGCGGCCAAAGGGCCTGCGGGTGCGGCGGGCCGTCTGACGGGAGGCCGCCCTTGCGGCATTGGCCGCCAGCTGCGCCCGCTGCTCAGGGGTAAAGCGAAGGGTCTCCATGCTCTGCTTATATTCAGACAGATTGCTCATAGTCCATTCCTCCTAAAATCTCTTTCAGCTTGGCCCGGCCCCGGGCCAGACGGGTGTGGACGGTGGCGGTGGGCACGCCCAGGATCTCCCCGATCTCCGCGGCCGTGTAGCCCTCGTAGTAGCAGAGGTAGATCACTGCCCGGTAGTGGGGCGGCAGGGTGTTCACCGCCGAGAGGACGGAGCCGTCCTCCGCCTCCGGGGCGGGGACCTGGAAGCCGTCCTCCAGGGGGCGGGTGCGCTGGCGCCAGGGGCTTTTCAGAATGTCCTTGCAGGCGTTGGAGGCCATGCGCAGAATATAGGCCCGCTCATGGGCGGAGCTCTCAAAGCTCCGGGGCTCCGTCAGGAGCTTGACAAAGACGGTTTGGCACACGTCCTGGGCATCCTGGGTGTTTTTCAGATAGGTGTAGCTCAGACGGAGAATGGCGTCGGCGTAGGTCTCCGCCAGGCGTTCCGCTTGCTGGCTGTAATTCATTTGACTTCAACTCCTTTGAAGCGCGCTCATATAGGGTACGATTGAGCGGGGGAAATACTTTCACTCTGTGGAAAAAATTTTATTTTGGATGGAAAAGCCGCCCCCGCATGGACGGGGGGACCCTTTCGTACTTGCGCCTCTGCCGCCGGAGTGCTAGAATACAGATATCATACCACATCCACAGCGGAAAAGGAGCGCCTATGAAAAAACTGTTACCCCTGCTGCTGGCTCTGGCCCTGCTGCTGTCTGGCTGCGGACGGCGGGAGGATACCCCGCCGGACCCGGTGAAGGACCCGCCTGCCGGGACGGAGGAGCCCGGGGAGGTTCTGCCCATCACCGGGGAGCATCCCCTGGAGCTGGACATTCTCCGAATCGAGATCTGCCGCGGCGGCCTCGGCTCCGAGCGGCTGATGGAGGCTGTCCGGACTCTGCCGGAGTTGCTGCGGGCCGCCCTGGCGGACTACCATATGATCGCAGATGCCGTGCAGGTCACCATCGGCTCCTCCCCCGCCGCCACGGTGCAGGCGCTGAATGAGGGGACCGTGGACATTGCCATTCTGCCCGCCGTGGGCTTCGCCGGACAGGAGACAGAGGCGGCAGTGCTGCTGGCCTCCGGCCCTCAGAGCGGAAATGAGATCTGGAAAGAGGGGGAAGGCGCCTTTCGGGGAGCCCTCTACACCTCCGCGTACAGCCTGCTGGGCAAGGAGGGGGAGCTGCCCGCCTGGACGGAACTTGACCGCCTTCCGTGGGGACTGCTGGAGCAGGACTCCATTCCGGGCCGGCGGGCGGTGGACCTGTGGCTGGCGGAGCACTACGAGGGCAGGACCACCGCGGACCTGTCCCATACCGCGGTATACGAGACATTTGACCAGCTGCTCCAGGCGGCGGAGGCCGGGGAGGCCGTTCTGTTCCCGCTGGATGACATCACCTCTGAGACCTGGGAGGGAGAGAGCCGCCGGCGGTTTGTCCTTCTGGGGGAGCTGGAGACCTTTTACGACATGGTGCTGGCGGTCTCCCCGAAACGGGAGGAGCTCTCTGCCCCGGAGCTGAATCTGCGGGACCCGCTGATGTCCGCCCTGACCCGGCTCTGCTTCTATGACGGGACCCAGACCAATCCGGACGGCACTCCTGCCTTTCCCGGAGACGGCTATGACCGAAAGACCCGGATGCTGTGCCAGGACGTGTTCGGCCCCTGCCGCTACGGCTGGGCGGAGGACAAGGACCTGGACGCCGCCCGCCGTCTGGCGGCCCTGGAGGGCCATACGGCGGATTGACAAGCTGAAAAGGAGCCGCAAAGCGGCTCCTTTTTCCATTCTGCCGTTGCGCGGCAGGCCGGTTTGGGGTATACTATTACAATCTATGGAAGTACTGGAGGTTCTCCCCATGAAACTGATGGCCATCGACGGCAACAGCATCATCAACCGGGCTTATTACGGCATCCGACCCCTCACCACCCGGGACGGGCTCTACACCCACGCCGTCTTCGGCTTTCTCACAACGCTTCTGCGGCTGACGGCGGAGGAGAGGCCCGACGCGGTGTGCGTCACCTTTGACGTTCACGCCCCCACCTTCCGCCACACCGCCGACGCGGCCTACAAGGCCACCCGCAAGCCCATGCCGGAGGAGCTGCGGATGCAGATGCCGGTGCTGAAAGACGCGCTGGACGCCCTGAACATCCCCCGCTATGAGCTGGCGGGCTGGGAGGCCGACGATCTGCTGGGGGCCATCTCCCGCAGATGCGAATCGGCGGGCTGGGAGTGCGTGGTGGTCACCGGGGACAAGGACAGCCTCCAGCTGGTGACAGACCATACCAAGGTCAAGCTGGTCTCCACCCGCATGGGACAGACCACAACAAAGGATATGACGCCGGAGACCTTCCGGGAGCAGTACGGCTTTGAACCCATTCACATGATTGATCTCAAGGCCCTGATGGGAGACGCCTCCGACAACATCCCCGGTGTGAAGGGGGTGGGTGAGAAGACTGCCATGGGCCTCATCCAGATGTACGGCTCCATTGACCGCCTCTATGCGGCCCTGCCGGAGGTCCTCACCGCGCCGGAGACCCCCGCCAAGCCGGGCCTGATCAAAAAGCTGACGGAGGGAGAGGCGTCTGCCCGCCGCTCCCAGTGGCTGGCCACCATCGTCACGGACGTGCCCTTGGACTTCACTCCAGAGGACAACCTGGTGAAAGCCCCCGGCCCCGGGGCCTATCCCCTGTTCCTGCGGCTGGAGTTTTCCAAGCTGATTGAAAAACTCGGTCTGACGCCGCAGGCCGCTCCGGCGGCGAAAAAGGCGGAGGCCGCCGCTGCCGTGGAGCAGGTGACGGACCCCGCCCGGGCGGCGGAGCTGCTGGAGCTCTGGCGGCAGGCGGACTGCGTATCCGTCACTGTGCTGCCGGACCTCCAGGTGCTGGCGGTGGAGTGCCGGACCGGGCCGGACAGCTGCCTTTTGGCGGACCTCCGGTTCTCCCGGTACGGCGGGGATTGGAACGCCCTGCTGGCGGCTCTTTTTTCGGTGGATGTTCCCAAGGCCGCCCACAATGTCAAGGACCTGACGCGGACCCTGCTGGAAAACAAGCTCCCGGCAGAGGGTTTTGTCTTTGACACGGCCCTTGGGGCCTACCTGCTGGACGCCACGGCGGGGAGCTACGACCTCTCCCGGCTGTTTGCCTCCTATTACGGTGAGGAGCTGCCAAAGCCACTCTACCTGGAGCCGGACGCCTTCTCTCCCTTGGGAGAGACGCCGGAGGTGGCCGCGTCGCTGTACAGCTATACCTCCGCCGTCACAGCCCTGCGGGAGACGCTCTCCGAAAAGCTTCGGGAGCATGACATGGAGCGCCTCTTTGCGGAGATCGAGCTCCCCCTGTGCCGGGTGCTGGCGGAGATGGAGCTGACCGGGTGCCGGGTGGACCGGGCCGCCCTGTCCGCCTTTGGCGAGACGCTGGCCGTCCGGACGGCGGAGCTGGAGAGGACCATCTACAACCTGGCGGGGGAGGAGTTTAACATCAACTCCCCCAAGCAGCTGGGGGAGATCCTCTTTGGCAGGCTGGGCCTGCCCCACGGGAAGAAGACCAAGACCGGCTGGTCCACCAACGCCGACGTACTGGAAAAACTTCGCTACGAGGCACCCATCGTGGGGGCGGTGCTGGAGTACCGCCAATACGCCAAGCTGAAATCCACCTATGCCGACGGCCTTTTGAAGACCCTGGACGGTGACGGCCGGGTTCGCACCAGCTTCCAGATGACCGTCACCGCCACGGGACGCCTCAGCTCCACGGAGCCCAACCTCCAGAACATTCCCACCCGCACGGACCTGGGCAGCGAGATCCGCAAAATGTTCGTCCCGGCGGAGGGCTGCGTGCTGGTGGACGCGGACTACTCCCAGATTGAGCTGCGGCTGCTGGCCCACGTCTCCGGGGACGAGGCCATGCGCGCGGCCTTTCTGGCGGGGGGCGACTTTCACGCCGAGACCGCCGCCAAGGTCTTCCACGTGGAGCGGGCGGAGGTGACCCACGAGATGCGCCGCAGCGCCAAGGCGGTGAACTTCGGCATTGTCTACGGCATCTCCCCCTTCTCGCTCTCCCAGGACCTGGGGGTCACCACGGCGGAGGCCAAGGCCTACATGGACGGCTATTTCGCCGCCTTCCCCGGCGTACGGAGGTACATGGACGAGGTGGTGGCCCGGGCCAAGGAGGACGGGTATGTGGAGACCCTCTTCCACCGGCGGCGGGAATTGCCGGAGTTGAAATCCTCCAAGTTTACCCTCCGCTCCTTCGGGGAGCGGGTGGCGCTGAATATGCCCATCCAGGGCGCGGCGGCAGATATCATGAAGCTGGCCATGACCGCCGTTTGGAAGCGGCTGAGAGAAGAGGGCCTGGCGGCAAAACTGGTGCTCCAGGTCCACGACGAGCTGATTGTGGAGTGTCCCGAGAGCGAGGCGGAGACCGCCGCGCGGCTCCTGGCCGAGGAGATGGAGAACGTGGTCCGGCTCACCGTCCCCCTGACGGCGGAGGCCCACTGGGGAAGAAACTGGCTGGAGGCGAAGGGATGACGAGAGAGGAACAGCGCCTCCTCCGGGAGACGGAGAAACAGCTGAGGAATAGCTGTAAGGAGCTGGGGCGGCGCCGGGGCTGGAAGACCATCGCCGGAACGCAGTACCAGGTCCGGGGGGAGATTCTGTACGAGCTGATGGTCTTTTTGCGGGACCGGGCCGGCGGGGGAATGGACCTGATGTCCTGGTGCAGCTGCAAGCCTTTGGCGCTGGATGACATCTTTTGGAAGGTCTTCCACATGGAGGAGATCGCGGCGTCACAGCCCTTCAGCTTCCACGTCCGGGGGGCCTTTACCGCCCGGTCCCTGGCGCTGGACAAGCGGCGTGAGCCGCTGTCCGGGCCGGAGGCGCTGGAGGAGATGACGGAGGCCCTCTTTGACCGGGCGGAGGCCCTGGCGGCGGAGAATCCGTTTCCAGATCTGGCGGCTTTTCGGGCCCGGCTGGAGGCGGAGGAACGACCTCAAGTCCTGGGGATCATTCTCTGTCTCCTGGGCGAGGGGAACTACTCCCGGGCCATGGAGCTCATTGAAGAGAACCTGGCCAGAGGCGAGCGGGGCGGCTTCTCCCGGGAGGGGGGACGGCGGAGCGTTCTGGAGGACGCCCGGGACTACTGCGCCGCCCGGCTGGCGGAGACGGTATGAAGACCCTGTACATGATCGGCGGCCCCATGGGCGTGGGCAAGACCTCCGTCTGCCGGGAGCTCCAGAGGCGGCTGGACCGGAGCGTCTTTCTGGACGGGGACTGGTGCTGGGACAGCCATCCCTTTCAGGTGACGGAGGAGACCTGCGCCATGGTGACGGAGAATATCTGCTTTCTCCTGAACCAGTTCCTCCGCTGCTCCGCCTATGACCACATCATCTTCTGCTGGGTCATGCACCGGCAGGAGATTTTGGACACGATCGCCTCCCGGCTGGACACATCCGGCTGCCGTGTCTGCGCGGTCTCCCTGGTGTGCTCGGATGAGGCCCTCCGGCGGCGGCTGGAGAGGGACGTCCGGGACGGGAAACGATCACAGAGTGTAATAAAACGAAGTGCGGATTACCTTCCGTTGTATCAAGCACTGACAACATACAAGCTGGATACCACCGCCTTGACCTCCGCCCAGGCGGCAGAGCGGATCATTGCCGGGGAGGGAGCATCATGACCGGGACCCTGGGCTTTTCCCGGGTGGGATTGGCGTTCCTTCTGGCCCTGCTGGCTCCCAACCTGCTGTGGAGGCGGTGCAAACCCCGGAACTATGACCCCTCCGGCGAGAACCGCATCCTGCTGGCGCTGGATCGGACCGGCCAGGTGTGGGTCACCTGCGCCGCGCTGGCCTTTCGGGATTTTGACCTCCGGCCCTGGACGCCCTGGTGCTGGTGGCTCGTCGGAGCGGCGGCGCTGATGGTCCTGTACGAGCTCTGGTGGCTGCGGTACTTTCGCAGTGAGCGGACCATGGCAGATTTCACGGCAAGCCTTCTGGGCATCCCCGTGGCGGGAGCCTCTTTGCCGGTGGCGGCGTTTTTCCTGCTGGGCGTCTATGGCCGGGTGATCTGGATGCCGCTGGGCGCCGCGGCCCTGGGCATTGGGCACATCGGCATCCACCTGTGTCATCGAAGAGAGATCAGAAAGGAATCAAACATATGAGTGAGAAAATGCCTGTCCGCATCGTCCCCATGACGGCGGACCATCTGGACGCGGTGGCGGCCCTGGAGCGGATCTGCTTCTCGGACCCCTGGTCCCGGAATCTCCTGGCGGCGGAGCTGGACAACGACCTCTCCGCCTTCCTGGTGGCCCTGGACGGCGAGGGGGAGGTGGCGGGCTACGCCGGCTTGCAGGTCGTTTTGGACGAGGGCACCGTCACCAACATCGCCGTGCGGCCGGACTGCCGCCGCCGCGGGGTGGCCAGCCAGCTTTTGCAGGTGTTTTTGAATTTCGCCCAGGGAAACCGGCTGGCCTTCCTGACTCTGGAGGTCCGGGCCTCCAACTACGATGCCATCGCCCTCTACGGCAGCCGGGGCTTTCGCAGCGCGGGGCGGAGGAAGAACTACTATGAGCACCCCAGGGAGGACGCCATCATCATGACCCGGGACTTCTCCGCCGCCTCAGCGGAGGCGGGAGAGGAGGTGCGCTCATGAAGATCATGGCCTTTGAGTCCACCTGCGACGAGACCGCCGCGGCGGTGGTGGAAGACGGGAGGAAGGTTCTCTCCGACGTCATCGCCTCCCAGGCGGATATGCACGCCCTCTACGGCGGCGTGGTGCCGGAGATCGCCTCCCGGAAGCATGTGGAGGTCATTGCCGCGCTGGCGGAGCAGGCACTGGAGCAGGCGGGCTGCAGGCGGGCTGATATCGGCGCCGTGGCGGCCAGCTACGCCCCCGGCCTCATCGGCGCGGTGCTGGTGGGGCTGAGCTTTGCCAAATCCGCCGCCTTTGGCCTGGGGGTGCCTTTGATTCCTGTCCACCACGTCCGGGGCCACATTGCCGCCAATTACATCGCCTTCCCGGACTTGGAGCCCCCTTTTCTGACCCTGGCCATCTCGGGCGGCAACACGCTGATCGTGGACGTGCGGGACTACACGGATATGGAAATCCTGGGCTCCACTCGGGACGACGCCGCCGGGGAGTGCTTTGACAAGGCGGCGCGGGTGCTGGGCCTCAGCTATCCCGGTGGAAAGCCCATAGACCGGCTGGCGCAACAGTCCCGGGGCGGTATCTACACCCTGCCCCACGCCCATGTAGACGGCGCACCCCTGGACATGAGCTTTTCCGGCCTCAAGACGGCGGTGGTGAACCTGGCCCATCACGCCGCGCAGGTGGGCCAGCCCCTGGACCGGGCGGCCCTGGCCCGGGATTTCACCCAGGCCGTCAGCGACACCCTGGTGCCCCGGACCGTGGAGGCGGCTCGGCAGACAGGCCGCAAGACCATCGTGGCCGCCGGCGGCGTGGCCGCCAACTCCGTCATCCGGGCCGACCTGGAGCGGGCCTGCCGGGAGGCGGGGTGCAGGCTTTATCTGCCGCCGTTGTCCCTGTGCGGGGACAACGGCGCCATGATCGGCGCCCAGGGCTATTATGAGTTCCTGGCGGGGAACACCGCAGGCATGGAGCTGAACGCCTACGCCACCCGCGACATCGGACAGCCCGCGATTTGCCGACAGGATGTGATGACTTTTCAGTAAAACTGTATGCAGGGGACCTTCCCGCGCCTCACGGACAGGGCGCCGGAGGGTCCTCTTCCTGCGTTCGCCATTATATTTTTGTATAAAGATGGCGCTGCCTATCAGAAAATGTGGAAACGGAGGGAGAATCTGCGGGGCAAATTTATTTTATGTCAAATAAAAGCGGGCTTTGAAAAGTTGAAAACTCCATTACAGGCGGTGCGAAAAATCATATAAAAACCGCATATCTATTGAAGCGCAACGGATACAGCCGTGTGGAAAACTTCGTGGAAAATGTGAATAACTCCTTGTAGAGAAAAATTATCAGCAACATTATGTCAACAAAAATTTTTCGTGGATTTTGAGATGACTTGCTGGGAAAGCCAAAAATGACGGGATTTTTGGCGAAATTTTCAGGAGAATCCCATGGTTTTTTTTCGACCGGTTTCGAGCGGAACCGCTAAAATCCCTGTAAAGATGACAAACCGCCAAAAATCGAAATGCAGGAAATCCTTCAAATATACAGCTGGTATTATGCGGCGCTGTGTGAATATCCAGCCCTTGACAGCGGTTTTCGGGAGGCTTATAATACATCCATTACCAGTGGGCGTCCGGAATGGGCGCTCCACAAACACTAAGGAGGAAGAACATGAAGCACACAAGAAGATGGCTGGCCATCCTGCTGGCCCTGGTCCTGACCCTTGGCGTCATGCCCATGGCCATGGCTGACGAACCCGCTGATACCACTGCTCCAACTGACACCACCGCTCCCGCCGATCCGGAGAAGAAGGACGAGGGAACCACTCCCGCCGATCCGGAGAAGAAGGACGAGGGGACCACTCCCGCCGATCCGGAGAAGAAGGACGAGGGAACCACTCCCGCCGATCCCGAGAAGAAGGATGAGGAGACTACTCCCGCCGCCCCCAAGTTCACCGATGTGGCCGCCACCTCCCCCTATGCCGCCGCCATTGACTGGGCCGTGGCCAAGGAGATCACCCTGGGCAAGACCGAGACCACCTTTGGCCCCGGCGACGCCTGCACCGTCTCTCACATCCTGACCTTCCTGTGGCGCGCCAATGGCAAGCCCGGCGCCGAGGAGGGCGTGGCCGACCGTGACTCCGCCGCCAAGTGGGCTGTGGAGAAGGAGATGATCGCCGAGGACGCCGACCTCGCCGCCACCTGCACCCGCAGCATGGCCGTGACCTTCATGTGGAAGGCCGCCGAGAGCCCCGAGGCGGAGACCGAGAAGGAGTTCACCGACGTGGCCGCCGACGCGGCGTATGCCGGTGCTGTGGCCTGGGCCGTGGAGAATGAGATCACTGCCGGCACCGGCGACGGCACCACCTTCGCCCCCGAGAATCCCTGCAACCGGGGCCAGATTGTCACCTTCCTGTTCCGCCAGCTGGCGGAGAAGGAGACCGAGCCCGCCGCCTGATTTTTTCAAAATACTTAAAAAACGGGGACCGGAAGATTCCGGTCCCCGCTTTTTGTCCGCATAAACTCTCCCAAACGGCGCAGACTTCCCTTGAAAACTGATGGAAAGGAAGTCATACCATGCCGGAGAGGATCGTCATTGCCCTGGGGGGCAACGCGTTACAGTCCAAGGACAGCGGGGCCACCGCCGAGGCCCAGCTGGAGGTGGTGAAAAAGACCAGCGTCCACATCGCAACAATCAGCCAGCGGGGCTATGAGGTGGCGGTGGTCCACGGCAACGGCCCCCAGGTGGGCCGCATTGTGCTGGCCAGCGAGGCCGCAAAAGACGTGGCCCCGCCCATGCCCTTTGACGTCTGCGGGGCCATGAGCCAGGGCTATATCGGCTACCATATCCAGCAGGCGCTGAAATACGCCCTCAACAGCCGCAACCGGAACTACCCCGTGGTCACCCTGGCCACCCAGGTGGTGGTGGACCGGAACGACCCCGCCTTTCAGAACCCCACCAAGCCCATCGGCGCCTTCTACACCCAGGAGGAGGCCCGGCGGCTGGAGGCGGAGCGGGGCTACACCATGCGGGAGGACGCCGGCCGTGGCTGGCGGCGGGTGGTCCCCTCCCCGCAGCCCCGGCGGATCGTGGAGATCGAGGCCATCCGACTGCTGTGGGACCACGCCATTGTAGTGGCCTGCGGCGGCGGCGGCATCCCGGTGGTGGAGAACCCGGACGGCACGCTGGAGGGCGTGGCGGCGGTCATCGACAAGGATTTTGCCGCCGAGCTTCTGGCGGAGGCCGTGGAGGCAGACGTGCTGCTGATTTTGACGGAGGTGGAGAAGGCCGCCATCCGCTTCGGCAAGCCGGACCAGCAGGACCTGGACCGCATCAGTCTGGCGGAGGCCGCCCGGTATGCCGCGGAGGGCCAGTTCGGCGTGGGCAGTATGCTGCCCAAGGTGGAGGCGGCCATGAAATTCGTCCGGGCCAACCCGGGAAAGCGGGCCATCATCACAAGCCTCAGCAAGGCGCTGGACGCCCTGGACGGCAAGACCGGGACCCAGGTCACCTTCGCCTGAATCAAAAAAAGATGCGGCGCATCTTTTTTTGCGGGAAATTCACCGCGCTCCCCGCAAAGTGTTTTTCCCTAGGAGCACGTCCCCGGGAAAACAATGAAAACGCCTGCCCGCCTGCGGGCCGGAAACTCCTGGAGAGGGCTTTGGAGACGGCAGGAGGTGCCCGTGGACTTTTCCACGGGCACCTCCTCTTTTCATTATGAATTCAGCGCACCAGCGCCACCACATAGGCGGCGTAGGCCGCCAGCATCAGCGCACCCTGCCAGCGGTAGAATTTTCCCCGGAGCAGCGGCGGCAGCACCGCCAGGCAGCACAGTCCCAGGCACACCGGCAGGTCCAGAGCCGTGGTCTGGGAGCCGATCACCAGCTGTCCGCCGGACACGGCGGAGCACACCGGCAGGATCATGGTCAGATCGATAACGTTGGCTCCGATGATGTTGCCCACGGACATGGAGGCCTCTTTTTTGGCGATGGCCGCCAGGGTGGTGACCAGCTCCGGCAGTGAGGTGCCGATGGCTACCATGGTGACTCCGATGATGCTGGAGGGTACGCCCAGCAGCAGCGCCAGCTCGCTGCCGTAATCGATCAGCAGCCGGGAGCCCACTACGATGGCCGCGATGCCCGCGGCGAACAGGCACAGCTTCATGAACATCTGCCGGTGGGAGACGGTGCGGCGCTTGGGATTTGCCTCCCGGCTCTCCGCCATGCCGGAGCGGGCGTCCATCACGTTGTTTCCGAGATAGACGGCAAACACCACGAACAGCAGCAGGCTGTGCCGCACCGGCAGTGCGCCGCCCCGGCACAGCACAAACAGCAGCAGCGCGCCGGAGACCATCAGAATGGCCTTCAGATCAAACTGCTTCCGGTTTACTACCGAGGGGATGCACACGACGGACAGCCCCAGAATCAGCCCCAGGTTGGCGGTGACGGAACCCACGGCGTTGCCCACCGCCAGATCCACCTCTCCCTGGAGCACGCCGGTGACGGATACCGTCAGCTCCGGCAGGGTGGTGGCCAGGGATACGATGGTGGCCCCGATGATAAACCGGGGCACGCCGGTGGCCTCCGCAATCCACACCGCGCCGTCCAAAAACCAGTCGCCGCCCTTGACGATCAGTGCCAGTCCCAGCAGGAACAGCAATACCGTTATCCAAATACTCATTACACGCACGTCCTCCGCTTTTCCAAAGATAAACGAGACCCTCATTGCATGCGGCAAACCAGACGGGAATTCCCCCCCGCCGGCGCCGCATACAATAAAAGTCTCGCTTTTTCAGGCAGGACCCGGACGGCATGCCGCCGCCGTGCTGACGAATCCCGCCGCATCCCGCAGGACGCAAGCTACTCCCTTTTATGGGGCATGGAAACCACAGAATCAATCCGCACATATCTTGACGGTAAAGCTTACGGCTCACATCCGCGCGAGGCAAAGGCGCTCTGGGGGGTTTCCGCCTTGCCGGACGCAGAATTCTCCCGTCAGGCCGCATATGCCGGCCAAATCTGTGCTTCCTTCGTTTTCGAGAGGTATTATATGGAAATCATACCCCGTTTGTCAATGAAAACTTTGTCGGAACATGGCTGTCCCCAAAATATTGTCACGATTTGAACATCGGGTCAAAGCCGATGTTCTTCACCCAGAGCCGGCGGCCCGCCCCGGCCGCCTCCGCAGGGGCGAACCCGTAGTCCCCGAAGAACCCCTCCGCGGCGCAGCCCTCCGGCAGGACAACTGTTAGACGCTCCGCCCCCAGAGGGCGCCAGTGGTACACCGCCTGTCCGATCAGCTGCGCGCCGAAGCCCTGCCTTCTGCAGTCCCGCCGGACACAGAGCAGGGTGATTTCCCCCTCCGCAGGACCGAACCGGAGCAGTCCCACCGGCTCTTCTCCCAGATACCCCGCCAGGGCGGGGCCGCCGAAATCGGGGTCAGGAGGCGTCCCCTCCCAGGAGGCGGCGGTCAGCTCCGCCGCCAGGGTCTCCTGCTCCGGCAGGCGGAGCGGCGCGAAGTACAGTCCTGGCTCCAGGCCGCTGGCCCGCCTGCGGACCTTCTCCCCAGACAGGTACTCCGGCGTCAGCAGGTGGCTGTTGTCGTTCTGCCGGACCACCCGCAGGGTCTCTCCGTCCCACTCCAGCAGGGAGACGGCGGTGTTGTCCCCGGTGGGAGATTTGTCTCCGGTGTCCCGAAGGGAGACGCCCTGCAAATTCGCCAGCAGCAGGCGGATGACATAGCCGTGGGAGAACACGGCCACGGTTTTGCCGCCGTTCTCTGCCGCGATTTTTTGGACCGCTCCCAGGGCTCGCTCCAGCACCTGGGCCGGGGTCTCGGCCCCCTCCATGTGCCAGCGGTCCATTCGGCGGCTGAAATCCGACATCTGGTCCGGCCAGCGGCGGGCGATCTCCCCCCAGGTCCGCCGCTCCCACACGCCCACGTGGATCTCCCGCAGGTCCCGCACCAGATGGGGCGTCAGATTCCTGGGGAGATAGAGGGCGCTGGCGGTGGCCCGGGTACGGTAGAGGTCACTGGTGTATACCGCGTCGATTTGGACGCCGTCAAAGCGGCGCTCCAGGGCTTTCACCTGCCGCCAACCCCGGTCCGTGAGAATGCTGTCGTCCTGGCCCTGGGCGATGCGGTACAGGTTTCCCTCCGCCTCCGCGTGGCGGATGAGATAGATGGTGGTCATGACTGCCTCCCGATCATTTTATTTCGGATCCAGTATACTCTATTGGGAACTTTTTGGCAAATGGAGAAACGGCGGTTTTTTTGCGGAGAGAGGGTCATACTATCCCCATGCCAAAAAGGAGTGACTGATATGAAGACATGTACCGGATTTTGGGTCGGTATGAGCGCGGGCCTGGTGGCCGGCGCCGCTGTGGGGATGATGACGCCTTACGGCAGAGATTCCATGAAAACGCAGGTGGGTAAGAGTATCCACAAGCTGGGTGTCGCCGTGGACCATGCCGTGGACAACATCGTCTCCGAAATGCGCTGAAAGAGAAGGCGGAGGGCAGCAGCCCTCCGCCTTTTCCTGCAAAAAAGACGTCCCTGAAAAACGGCCGTTATACGCCGCAGGCATTGGGTTCCCCAGTGGCTTCCGGCCCCCTCTCCCCCCAAAAAATTTTCACTATTTTCAAAATTCCTCTTGACATACTGTTTATACTGTGTATACTGTATATGTACAGTACGAACAGGGGAGAAGTCCATGGAACTGATTATCCGCAATGTCACCAATCAACCCATCTACGACCAGATCTACTCCCAGATCAAGACCCAGATCATCACCGGACAGCTGCGCCCCGGCGAGGCCCTGCCCTCCATCCGGGCTTTGGCCAAGGATTTGAAGATCTCCGTCATCACCACCAAGCGGGCCTACGACGAACTGGAGGCCCAGGGCCTCATTGACACCGTGGCCGGCAAGGGCTGCTTTGTGGCGGAGAACAACCTGGATCTGATCCGGGAGCAGCAGCTCCGGGAGCTGGAGGACCACCTGGCCTCCGCCGCCGCGCTGGCCAGACGCTGCGGCCTCTCCCGGCCGGAGCTGGAGGGAATGCTGGGCGTCCTGCTAGAGGAGGAATGAACATGAACGCCATTGAACTGAGCCACATCCACAAATCCTTCGGCGGCTTCGCCATCCAGGACCTGAGCCTGACGGTGCCCAGCGGCACCATATGCGGCCTGGTGGGGGAGAACGGCGCGGGCAAGTCCACCACCATCCGCCTGGCTCTGGGGGCTCTGCGGCCCGACAGCGGCAGCGCCGCCGTGCTGGGCACGGATGTCTCCTCTCCGGCCTTCACCGGAGTGAAGGAGGACGTGGGGGTGGTGCTGGACGAGGCCTACTTCCCCGAGACCCTGAACGCCCTCCAGGTGGGCAGGATTCTGGCAAGCACTTACCGCCAGTGGGAACAGAAGACCTACGCGGATTACCTGAACCGGTTTGACCTGCCGGAAAAGAAGCCCTTCAAGGACTTCTCCCGGGGCATGAGGATGAAGCTGTCCATCGCCGCCGCCCTGAGCCACCGGCCGAGGCTGCTGGTGCTGGACGAGGCCACCAGCGGCCTGGATCCCATCGTCCGGGACGAGGTGCTGGAGATCTTCAACGAGTTTACCCGGGAGGAGGACCACTCCATCCTCATCTCCTCCCATATCGTCAGCGACCTGGAGAAGCTGTGCGACTACATCGCCTTTCTCCACCAGGGGAGGCTGCTGTTCTGCCAGGAAAAGGACCGGCTGCTGGAAGACTACGGCGTGTTCGTGGGCACGGCAGAGCAGGCGGAGAGCCTGCTGCCGGAGGCTGTCGTCGGCCGGGAGGCCAGAGACTACGGCGGTGTCCGGGCCCTGGTGAAACGGGGCATGGTGCCGGAGAGCATGACTCTGGAGCGGCCCACCATCGAGGAGATCATTTTGTTTATCGTGAAAGGGGAGAAGAAAAGATGAAAGCCCTGATTCAAAAGGACGTCTATGTGCTGTGGAAACAGATGAGGATCTTTCTCTTAGTGATGCTGATCGTTATGGTGGGCAACGGCTCTTTCGGCAGCGTGTTCGTGGTGATCTGGTGCTCCATGCTGCCCTACACGGCCCTGGCCTATGACGAGCGGTGCAAGTGGGATCAGATGGCGGCCATGATGCCCTATTCTCCCCGGGACCTGGTGCTGAGCAAGTATGTGCTGGGCTGGCTCTGCGCCGGAGCGGCCAGCGCCGTCGTCCTGGCGGTCCAGGCAATCATCCGAGTACTGCACCTGCCCATGGCCACCGGAACCCCTCTGGCCGCGCTCATGAGCTTCTGCGCCAGTGCTGGCGTTCTGGCCGTCACGCTGCCCGTCATGATCCGGTTCAGCGTGGAGCGGGGCCGCATGGTGATGTTCCTGGTAATCTTCCTGGTCTGCGGCACCGCCGGCGCCCTGGGGACTGTCACCATCTCCGTGGACCAGACCGCCGGCGGCATCCAGGGCCTCTTCGGGTTCCTTATGCTCATCCTCCCCGTGGCTGCGGTGGTGCTGACCGTCGTCTCCATCCCCCTGTCCATGCGGTTTTACGCCGCCCGGCACTGAGGAGGCGCGCCATGGCAGAAGAAAAAAAGCGGGATTCCCTCACGCCTCTGGACCTTGCGGCCCTGCTGACGCTGCTGGGCCAGTCCCTGCTGCGGGAAAAGGAGAAGAGATGAAAAACGGAAACGTCTGCCCCAAGTGCGGCTCCCGGCACATCGTCCGGGTGCCGGACGATCCCCGCCGCCACGCCAGCGGGAACAACATCTACACCACCCGGGCCACGCTTCTCGGCAAGATTCCGGTCATCCGCTACGTCTGCTGCGGCTGCGGATACACAGAAAACTGGGTAGAAAACCGCCTCGATCTTAAGACCATCCAAAAAACCTTCGCCTGACCCCGTGCCTCCGCACCCCCATCCCCGCGACCCCGGAGCGCGTCCCCCCGGCCCTGCCGCAAGCCTCCAGGAAGGAGGCCCCTCCGGACCGGCTGAAAGCTCCCCCGAAGGAGGGGGGTGTCCGCGGGGGGAACCCTGGGTTCCTCCTGCGGGATTTCAATCAATCCGCCCGCAGGCGGCCCATTTTGCCTCCGGCAAAATGGGAGAGCTCCAAAAAAGAGAGACACGCACAGCGTGTCTCTCTTTTTTGGAGCGGCTGATGGGAGTCGAACCCACCTATGCAGCTTGGGAAGCTGCCGTTCTACCGATGAACTACAGCCGCGTCAACGTGGACTATTATAACAGCTCTTTTTGGAAAAAGCAAGATGAAAATTGACGGCTTTTCCATTTATGTCCCGGCGGGGCCGCTTTGCGGTCCCGCCGGGACTGGAATTCGGGCGGTTTACTCCTCCACTTCCTCCAGCCGGTCCAGGTAGGGGCTGGCGGTGCAGCTCTGCTCCGGGGCGGCCTCCTTGAACTGGGAGACGTTCACGGTGCTCTCCTTGACGGGGCGGATGGTGCCCGCGCCGGCCACGCAGCCGCCGGGACAGCCCATGCCCTCCAGCAGATAGCCGTTCCGCTTGCCGGCCTTGGCCATGGCCAGCATCTTGCGGCAGTTTTTCAGGCCGTCGCCGTACTCGATCTTGATCTCCCGGTCCGGGTCGATGTGCTTGATGGCCTCCACCACGGCGGCGGCAACGCCGCCGCCCACGGCAAAGCCCCGGCCCATGCCGGTGCCCTCATCCATGTCGTCCTCCGGGTTGGCCTTGAGTGCGGCGAAGTCGATGTCGGCCGCGTCAAAAATTCCCTGGAGCTCCTCAAAGGTCAGCACAAAGTCCACATCGGAGCGGACGGTGCGCCGGTTGGCCTCCAGCTTTTTGGCAGAGCACGGCCCGATAAAGGCGATCTTCACGTCCGGGTGGTCCTTTTTCACCATGCGGGCGGTGATGACCATGGGGGTCAGGGCCATGGAGATATAGTCCGCGAACTCCGGATACAGCTTCTTGGCCATGACGCTCCAGGCCGGACAGCAGCTGGTGCCCATCCAAGGCTGCTTTGCCGGAACCTCCTCCAGGAAGTCCTGAGCCTCCTGCACGGTGCACAGGTCCGCGCCGATGGCCACCTCCACCACGTCATAAAATCCCAGCACCTTCATGGCGGCGTTGACCTTGGCGGGTGTGGCGTCTTTGCCGAACTGGCCCACAAAAGCCGGGGCCACGCAGGCGATGACTTTCTCGCCCCGGCGGAGGGCCTGGCCCAACTGGTAGATCTGGCTCTTGTCGGCAATGGCGCCAAAGGGGCAGTTCACCAGGCACATGCCGCAGGAGACGCACTTGTCGTAGTTGATCTTGGCCCGGCCCAGCTCGTCGGACTCGATGGCGTCCATACCGCAGGCGGCGGCGCAGGGGCGGTCAATCCGGCTGATGGCCCGGTAGGGACACTGGTTATAGCACTTGCCGCACTTGACGCACTTGTCCTGGTCAATGTGGCAGTGCTTGTTCTTGTCCAGATAGATGGCGTCCTTGGGACAGACGTTCATGCAGGGGTGGGAGATACAGCCCTGGCAGCTGTCCGTGATGCGGATCTGCTTGGGCGGGCAGGCGTTGCAGGCGTAAGGAATGATATTCACCAGGGGGTTCTGGTAGTGCTCCTGAAACTTCTCGGCCCACTGGATATCCTCGCTGATGGGAGTGGCGTCTCCGGCGTAGCGCATGTTCAGGCCCATGGCCAGACGCACCCGCTCCTCCACGATGGCCCGCTCCAGGAATACGTCGTGACGGTGGTGGGCCACGTCGCCCTGGATCATCTTGAAGGGAATCTGGTCGGCCTGCCGGGGATCGCTGCCCTCAAAGGCCAGACGGGCGACCTCCTTGAATACGGTGCGGCGAATGTCGTCTACCGCGCTGTGAACTCCTCGCATAGCTCATTCCTCCATGTTCCCCGGGCGGCGTTCCCGCCCCGATCTAGTGTACAGCGACATTATATAAAATCTCCCGCCATTTTGCAAGAGCGTCTTCCAGGAAACGCGGGAAAAGCCTGGCGCTTCGCCTAAAGCCGGTTTGAAAACCGGCGCAATACCGGATGGAGGCGGATTTCCTGTCAGGCGGGGCGATTTGACGGTTTTCAAGCACGCTCCAAACCGAGACGACAAACACGGCGGCGCGCCCGTTGACCGGGTCCGCGCCGCCGTGTTTGGAGAGAAAAAAGAAATGAGAGGGAGTTGTCCTCCTTGGAGGATGAACTCATCATACCCGGGAAATATGAAGAGAATCCTGAATTTTTTTGAACTTTCTGTAAATATCTCTTCCCTGGGCCGCTCCGCGTCCCGATTTCATCACCTGTTCATTGACGGGAGCGGCGGGTGTGCTACAATAGGCTCAAGCTTCGTCCGCTCCCTCAGGCGCCACCGTTTTCCACGATCTCCGACACGGAGCGTCCCTCCGTCAGCCACAGCAGCAAAAAGCCCAGCAGCACCGCCGCGCCGCCGGCGTACAGCAGCAGGGCGGACAGGCTCTCCCCGTCCGCCAGGGCCGTCAGGCACAGGGCCGCGGCCGCCCCGGCGTACAGGGCGAAGCGGCGGGGCTTGGGGGCGTGGTAGGCGAAGGAGGACAGGCGGTAAAAGGCCAGGGTCATGAAGGCCAGGGCCAGAATCTCCACATAATAGGCCTGCAAGGCCGGATTCACGGAGTCCACCCGGTAGGCCAGCACCAGCCGGGCCACCATGCACACCGGAGAGACCAGCAGCAGGGCAGGGCTTGCGGTCCTGGGCCGGACGCCGGGGCGGCAGCGGCAGCAGGCGGCGGCGGGGAAGAGGCTCACGGCGCTGGTCAGCACCAGTGCCCCCGCCAGCACCCGGGCCTTGGGGGTGAAGGTGAGGCCGGAGGCCGGACCCCAGGTGGACCAGATGACAGTGGGGCCGTCCGGACCGCCCACGGCCTCCAGGGAATTCAGCAACGCCGCGCCGGCGGCGATGTCCAGCGCACCGGAGACCGCCATGAGGAAGATGCCCATGACGGGCAGGACCACAAGTCCGGCGTTGGCTGTGCGGAAATCCTCAGGGAAGAAGGGGCCCTCCTCGGTCTCCGCGGGCAGCAGACGGGCCAGGAGGTACAGCACCGCGGCCAGAACCGCCAGAAACACCGCCAGAGCCACCCCCGGGGCGTTTCCGGGGATGGGAAGGCCGGTGGCGGGCTCAAAGCCGGTTTTATTTTGCAGCAGCCGCAGCACCAGGGCGACGGCGCCCCCCGCGGCGGCGGCCAGAGGGAGCAGGAGTTGTTTTTTCATCGCACAGAATCCTTTCGGACAAAAAAGTCATTTGGAAGTATATCACGGTTCGAGTGATTTGTCCATGCCGGGGAGCGAATCATTTTTTTATTGAAATTTGTTGACTATAACCCGTGCCCCGGCGCATAGAGTATTGGAGAGGACAGGCCCGCGGGGCCGCGAACAAAGGAGGAACCCCCATGAGAAGGAGAAATCAGGTCCGGCAGAGCGTAGCCGTGTCGGCGGCTCTGCTGGCGGCGCTGTTTCTGCTGCCGCTGCTGGTGGTCGTGCCCTTCCGCACGGCCCTCTTCGGACGGGAGACGCCAGTGGACGAGACGGAGGGCGCCCCCTTTGCCAGCGGCCAGCTGGACGGGGAGATCACTCTGCGGGTGCTGGACGGGGACACGGTGCTGGAGATGGACCTGGGGGAGTACCTCCTGGGCGTGGTGCGGGCGGAGATGCCTGCCTCCTTCCAGCCGGAGGCCCTGAAGGCCCAGGCGGCGGCGGCCCGGACGTATACCCTGTACAAGCTCCAAACCGGCGGAAATCACGGCGATTCCGCCGATCTCTGCACAGACTCCACCTGCTGTCAGGCCTATATCAGCGAGGAGCGGGCCAGGGCCAACTGGGGAGAAAACGCCGCCGGCTATGAAAAGAAGATCGAGGAGGCGGTGACGGCCACCGACGGACAGGCGATCCTCTACGGCGGCGTGCCGATTCTGGCGGTGTTCCACTCCTCCTCAGCGGGGCTGACCCGGACGTCGGGGGAGGTGTGGCTCAACGACCTGCCCTATCTCCAGGCAGTCTCCTCCCCGGAGGCGGCGGAGAGCATCCCCAACTATTACAGCCGGGTGGAGTTCTCCAGGGAGGAACTGCGGCAGAAGCTCCTGGCCGCCTTTCCGGAGGCGGATCTCAGCGGCGGCATGGCGGGCTGGCTGGCGGACGCCCGGACGGACAGCGCCGGCAGCGTCTCCACCGTCTCCGTGGGCGGCGTGACGGCGAAGGGCAGCACCCTGCGCGCGGCCCTGGGCCTTCGCTCCGCCTGCTTCAGCTGGGAGGTTCAGGAGGGAGAGGCGGTGTTTTTTGTCACCGGCTACGGCCACGGCGTGGGCATGAGCCAGTACGGCGCCAACGCCATGGCGGCGGAGGGGGCGGACTATCAGGAGATCCTGACCCACTACTATACCGGCGTCACCGTGGAGCCTTACCGGGCGGCGGACTTTACAAATCCGGGGAATCCGTGATATAATGCCCGCAGAGCAAATATTTTGTCCCGGGGCTGTGTGCTCCGGGCGCAGACAACCGCGTATTTGAGGGGAGGCGGGGCATGAAAAAGAGAGCGGCGGCGCTGGCGCTTTGCCTGGCGCTGGCATTGGCCCTGGCCCCCGCGGCCGCGGAGGCCGCCGGCAGCGTCTATATCACCGCGGCCGGAAACGATATCCTCCCCCTGGACGACGCCACCATGCCCTTCTGGTCCGACGGATACCTGTACGTGGCCAGTTCCATCTTCACCGGACAGGTGAACAAATCCCTGGGCGTGGCCTATCTCCCCAGCAACATCTCAAATCCCAACCTCTGTATTCTCTATACGGGCAACAACCGCTCGCTGATGTTTGACCTCAGCGGCAATTTCGTCCGGGACAGCGACGGAAACATCACCTTTCGGGGCGCCATCCGGCGGGGCGGGGAGATCTTTGTTCCCGCGTCGGTGGTGGCGGAGTTTTTCAAGCTGGAGTACTCTGTGACCCCCTTGTCCATCGATACCGCCGGCGAGTCCAGCTACGGCGCCTTGGTCTGGCTCCGGCAGCCCAACTTCGGCCTGTCGGAACAGGACTTCATCAACGCCGCCTTCAGTCAGATCTCCATGCGGTATGAGCAGTACCTGCGGGAGCGCCATCCGGCGGACAGCGGCACGGGAACGCCCCCAGCCGGCGTCCAGCTGCCCGGCGGGGACGGAAAGAGCGTCTACCTCTGCCTGACGGCGGGGGAGGGCACGGCGGCCCAGCTGGACGCCCTGGACGCCTGCGGTGCCCAGGCGGCCTTTTTCTGCTCCCCTGAATTTCTGGAGAACCGGGGAGACCTCCTCCGGCGCATGACCGTCACAGGGCACGCCATGGGCCTGCTGGCGGACGCTGCCGACCCGGACCGGACGGTTGCGCAGCAGCTGGAGGCCGGGAACGCCCTCCTGGCCCGGGCCACCATGGGAAAGACCCGTCTGGTCAGAATCCAGAACGGGGACGAGCGGCAGCGCCGGGAGGCCCGGGAGGCGGGCTATTCCTGCCTGGAGGCGGAGCTGAACCGGTCCGGCAGCGGCCTGTGGGACGGCGCCCAGGCCGAGGACCTCCTCCGGCAGGTCTCCGTCCAGCGGGGAGACGTGCGAGTCTGGCTGGGAGACGCCGCCGGTGCCGCGGGCCTGCGGGCTTTTCTCACCGCGGCGGCTGCGGCGGAGAACCGCTGCCTCGCCCTGACGGAGACGCTCTCCTGAGCGCGCCGGGCCCGTCTGACCAACGGCAGAGGGCACAGCGGGAGAAAATTCTCCCTTTCGGCGTTTTGACACTTTTCAAAGAGGCTCGAACTTTAACAGAATATTCAACACCCCGGGACAGAAACCGGTATAATAGAAACCAGATCTTGCAAAAATTGGAGGGAGCGCCATGGGACGCAATATCCTGGTAGTGGAGGATGACCGCAACATCTCCGACCTGATCCATATGTACCTGGTGAAAGAGGGCTTTGATGTCCGTATCGCCGGAGACGGCGGACGGGCCGTGGAGGAATTTCAGAGGGAGGCGCCGGATCTGATCCTGCTGGACATCATGCTGCCGGTGATGGACGGCTGGTCCGTCACTGCCAAGGTCCGGGAGACCAGCAGGGTACCCATCATCATGCTCACCGCCAAAAGCGAGGTCTTCGACCGCATCCAGGGTCTGGAGATGGGCGCCGACGACTACATTGTCAAGCCCTTCGAGATGAAGGAGCTCATCGCCCGGATCAACGCCGTGCTGCGGCGGACGGAGATCCCCAACGACACCAGCAAGCGGCTGACCTTTGACAGGCTGGTGGTGGATCTGGACTCCTACGAGCTGATCGTGGATGGGAAGAAGATCGACACGCCCCCCAAGGAGCTGGAGCTTTTGTACCATCTGGCGTCCACGCCCAACCGGGTCTACACCCGCAACCAGCTGCTGGACGAGGTGTGGGGCTTTGATTACTTCGGCGACAGCCGCACCGTGGATGTCCACATCAAGCGGCTGCGGGAGAAGGTGGAGAACGTCTCCGACCAATGGGCGCTGAAGACGGTGTGGGGCGTGGGCTATAAGTTTGAGGTCACCGGCGGCAAGCCGCCGGAGAAGCCGTGAAGGCCTTCCGGAGGCGCTTTCAGGGCCTGTACTGGCGGCAGCTGCTGGCCATGGTCAGCATGGTGCTGCTGACGCTGTTTCTGCTGGGCGCCTCCTTTTTCTCCCTGAGCTACAACTATGCCAGAATCCAGGAGCGGGACGAGCTGCGCCAGAGGGTTCAGATGGTGGCCCGGCTGGCGGCGGGGTACCTGGAGAACGACCCCGCCTATGACCGGGAGGACTTCCGCCAGCTGGCGATGGTAGCCGCCAACGTCTCCGACGTGGAGTTTCTGATCTGCGACATCGAGGGTCATGTGCTCCTCTCCACCGACAAAACCTTGGAGGGCCGGGTGGTCACTATGCCGGAGGAGATGGTTCAAGAGGTGCTGTCGGAGGGCATCTGCGTCCAGCGGGACGACCTGGGAGGGCTGTACGCCGGCAAGCGGTTTATCCTGGGCGTGCCCGCCCTGTCCAGCGGCGGACAGTCCACAGCGGGCATGGCCTTCGCCGTGTCCACGAATGCCTCTCTGAACGCCATGTGGCAGGGCTTCATCGGCCTCTTCTTCATGACCGCCTTCGTGGTGCTGATGGTGACCTTCATGGCCTCCTCCGTCACCGCCATGCGGCAGATCCAGCCCATCCGGGAGATGGTCCAGGCCACGCGGCAGTATGCCGCCGGGGATTTTGACATCCGGGTGAACGACTACGGCCAGGTGGATGAGATCGGTGAGCTGGCTGCCTCCTTCAACAACATGGCGGAGTCCCTCCAGCAGACGGAGCGCCAGCGCCAGGAGTTCATCGCCAACATCTCCCACGAGCTGAAAACCCCCATGACCACCATCGCCGGCTACACCGACGGTATTCTGGACGGCACCATTCCCCCGGAGAACGAGCGGCAGTATCTCCAGATCATTTCCGACGAGAGCCGCCGCCTCAGCCGCATGGTGCGCCGGATGCTGGACGTGAGCCAGCTGCAGGTGATGGACCCTCTGCGCTGCGGCGGGCATTTCGACATCTGCGAGAGCATGCGCCGGGTGCTGATCTCCATGGAGCGGAAGATCACGGACCGGCAGCTGGACGTGGAGGCGGACATCCCCGAGGAGCCCATCTTGGTCCTGGGGGACAACGACATGATCACCCAGGTGATCTACAACCTGCTGGAAAACGCCGCCAAGTTCGCCACCGCCGGGACCACGCTGTACCTGGGGGTAACCCTGCTGGACGGCAAGGCCCGGGTGACGGTGCGCAACGAGGGCGCAACCATCCCCGCAGAGGAGCTGCCGCTGCTGTTTGAGCGGTTTCACAAGAGCGATAAGTCCCGCAGTCTGGACAAAGACGGCGTGGGCCTGGGGCTCTATATCGTCAAGACCATTCTGGAGCAGCACAAGGAAAAAATCAATGTGACCAGCGAGAACGGCGTGACCGCCTTCTCCTTCTCTCTGGTCGCGGAATGAGGTCCCATGGAAGAACAGGACATGACCCGCCTCCCTGGTGAGGTGGTGGAGAGCTACCGCCAGCCCCCGCCGGGGGAGGTGGTGGAGATATACAGCCGCCCCCTGCCGGGTGTGCCCGGTGGGGCGGCGCGGCCCGCCCCGCCCCGGAAAGCGGCGGTCCGGCGGCACTCCAAAAAGGGGCTTTGGGCCTTTCTGGGCTGTTTTGCCCTGGCGGCGGCCCTGGCGGTGACGGCGTTCCTCTGGGACGGGGCCGCTCCCCGGCACACCCGGCTGGACCCCTTTGACTACGATTTCCGGGAGCCCGGGGACAGCGCCGGCCCCCAGGAGGTCTCCATTCCCGCCTGTTCCGCGGAACAGGGCGTCACGCTGCCGCTGGAGCGGCAGCACGGCGCCTCCCTCACCGCCCAGGAGGTCTACCGCCAGGTGAATCCGGCGGTGGTGGTGGTCCTGACGGACCTGGGGGACGGCTCCGCCTCCGTGGGCACCGGCGTGCTCTTTACCCGGGATGGCTACCTTCTCACCAACTACCATGTGGTGGAGGGCGGACAGGAGTGCACCGTCGCCCTGGACAGCGGACGGGGCTATGAGGCAAAGTATGTGGCCGGGGACGCGGACAGCGATCTTGCGGTATTGAAGGTGGACGGGCAGGACCTGCCCGCCGCCGTCTTCGGCGATTCCGACCTTCTGGCGGTGGGGGACAAGGTGTACGCCATAGGCAATCCCCTGGGCGTGGAGCTGCGGGGGACCCTCACCGACGGCATCGTCTCCGCCATCGAACGGGACGTGGAGGTGGAGGGCCGCACCATGACGCTGCTCCAGACCAACGCGGCGCTGAACTCCGGCAACTCCGGCGGCCCCCTCATCAACGAATACGGCCAGGTGGTGGGCATCAACACCATTAAAATGACCTCCCGTTACTCCAGCGTCGAGGGATTGGGATTTGCCATCCCCACGGCCTACATGGAGCGGATTGTCAACGATCTTCTCACCTTCGGAAGCCTCCAGCCGGAGCCGGCGCTGGGCGTCGTCGTGATCCAGGTGGGGGAGCAGGTGGCGCCGGATGTCTGGGGCATCGAGGTGCAGTCCGTGACCAAAAACTCCCCGGCGGACAAAGCGGGGGTGCGGGAGGGGGACTATGTCCTCTCCGCCGGCGGCCAGCCTGTCAGCTCCAGCCAGGACCTGCTGCGCGTCCGCCGCCAGCACCACCTGGGCGATGAACTCCCCATGACGCTGTGGCGGGACGGGGAGATTGTAGAGGTGACGCTGTCTTTGATGGAGCCGGCGGTGTAGCGCAGACGAGAGCCCCGGCGCGGGGCATGAAAGGAGAGACGCAATGGACCGGACAAATCCCTGGCTTGACTGGGCGGTAGAGCTCCAGGCCATGGCCCAGGCGGGCCTGCACTATGGAACGGACCCCTACGGACGGGAGCGGTATGAGCGCATCCGGGAGATTGCCGCCGAGATGGTCAGCCGTCAGGCGGACATTCCCCTGGAAAAGACCCGGGATCTCTTCTGCTGCGAGACAGGCTACCAGACCCCCAAGCTGGATACCCGGGCCGCCATCTTTCAGGACGAAAAGATCCTGCTGGTGCGGGAGAATGACGGCAGATGGTCCCTGCCCGGAGGCTGGGTGGACGTGAACGTGTCTGTCAAGGAGAACGCCGTCAAGGAGGTGCGGGAGGAGGCGGGCCTGGAGGTGACGGCGGACACCGTCATCGCCGTGCAGGACCGGGAGAAGCACAACCGGCCCCGCTACGCCTGGAAGGTCTGCAAAATCTTTGTCCTGTGCTCTTTGGTAGGCGGGCATTTCACCCCAAACATCGAGACCACGGAGAGCGGCTGCTTTGCCTTGGAGAACCTTCCGCCCCTGGCGGAGGAGAAGAACACCCGGGAGCAGATTGAGATGTGTTTCGCTGCATACCACGATAAAAACTGGAAAACGCTGATGGATTGACCATCAGCGTTTTCCACAATTCTGCGGCAGTCCCCGGGACTTATTTGATCTCCGGCAGGCTGGCGGCGGCCATGGACTGGCCCACCCGGCGGAACTTCTCGTCCGGCAGCTCCGGGACGATCTTCCCTGTCAGCTCCGGGTACTCGTCCGCCAGCACCTTTTGGGCGGTGTCCAGAATCAGGTCGCCGCCCTTGCCGCTCATGACCCGGCCCAGCAGCAGCACATGGCGGCAGCCGTAGAGCTCGTAGTAATAGGCCAGGGTGTGGCCCAGGTACACGCCGATGGAGGCATACACCTTGGCGGCCCGGGGGTCGTCCTCCGCCATCAGCGCCTGAACGGCCTTCAGCTTCTCGGCCGGGGAGGCGCTCTCATCCAGCTCGATTCCCGCCCGGGGAGCCAGCTTGATGACGCCGTCCTGGGAGAAGTACTTCACGCCGCAGCCGATGTCGCCGCTCCACTCGTCCCGCATGGCCTCGGGCTGGGCGTCCACGGGGACGAAGGCCAGCTCGTTGAGCCAGCCGGTGATCCGGCCCGCCTCGTCCACGTAGCCCACGGCCTCGCTGGTGCCCATGGCGATGCCCAGCACGCTGCAGTCGTCCAGGCTCATGGCCCCGGCCAGGGCGGACACGTCGCCGTCGTTGATGACGGAGTAGGGCACGTCGCCGAAGGTGTCGGTGATGGCCCGGATGTAGATGTCCTTCACCTTCTTGTCATAGAGATCCTTGGGAACCTTCAAAAAGAGAGAGGCGTTCATGGTGCGGTTGTCGATGAACACGCCGGCGGAGGAGACGCCCACGGCGTCCACACGGGGCATGTGCTCCGCGGCGGATTTCAGGGCGGCCACGATGCCGTCGTAGTGGTAGTCCGGGTCGGCGTTGATCTTGGGGAACCAGACCACCTCCTCGGAGTATACGGTCTCGCCGTCGATGACGGCGGACACCTTCCGGTCGGACCCGCCGGCGTCAAAGCCGATGCGGCAGCCCTTGAGGTGGCCGCCCATGGACTTGGGGGCGTCCTTGGCCTCCGGGATCTCGTCCACCAGCACCACCTCGAAGGGGTGCTCGAAGACGTTTGCCATGTAGTCCCAGTCAAACTCCTGCTGGCCTCCGGCGCAGTAGACGGACTGGAGGTACTTGCAGACCCCTTCGTCGCCGCTGACGTAGACCTTGAAGCCGCCCTTCATCCAGAGGATGGTCTTCACAATCCGCTCGATGTAATAGTGGTCGGCCTCCGCCATCTCGGGGGTGCCGTGAATGAACGTGCGGCAGGAGGCCATCTGGCCGCCGGCCCGCTCCACGGCGATGCCCACCGGCTTTTTGGCCCCCGCCAGGAAAGCGCGGTTGAAGCGCATCAGGGGCATAAAGTCCGGGTCCAGGACAGGGGTGTTTTTCAGCTCCACGTTGATGCCAAATCGGTTCATAGCGTTTCTCCTTCATCCAACAAATTCACAAGCGGGACAAGTTGGACATTATTGTACCATGAATTTCCACAAGATTCAATTCACAATCGTTCAAAAATATGTAAATTTGTACCACGGAGGCCCTGCTTTTCAAGAGCCTGTAAAGACAGGTTTCAGCAATCAAGCGGCATCACATCCTTCCAGCTTCGCAAATTGTCTTGTTGGAGGGAGCGCAATATGATATAATCAATATACTGGCCTGAACAAACAAGAACCCGCGGCGCTCTGCGCCGGCGGCATAACCGCCGGACATCCCGCGAAGAATAACAGGAGGAATCTCTGCTATATGGAAATGGATTGGAGACAGAGGCGGACCGTTACGATCCTGACCGCCGTTTTGCTGGCCCTGCTGGCGGCGGTGCTGATCGTCCTGGGCATTCGGTACCGGGAAAACCGCGAGGAGACGCCGGAGGACAACGAGTCCGCGGCGGCGGCCTTCATGACCGTGGAGGGCTACTCCGCCCTGGTTTACAGCAACGGCAGCACCACGCTGTCCTTCACCGCGGAGGAGGACGGGGACTGGGCCTGGGAAAACGATCCCCAATTTCCCCTGCGGCAGGAGACCATCAACTCCATTCTGGCGCTGCTGATCAACTGGCGGCCCCAGCAGACCCTGGCCGCGGAGGAGGACCTGAGCGCCTACGGTCTGGACGAGCCCGCCGGCGCCCTGACCCTCACCGGGGCGGACGGGTCCGTCCGGGCGCTGTCCTTCGGCAAGACCACCACTGACGGCACCAGCCGCTATGTAATGGAGCAGAGCGACCCGTCCACGGTGTATATCATCGCGGACACGCTGTTTACCCAGATGAGTGTGCCCATCTATGATATGTGCGACGTGCCTCTCCTGCCGCTGCTGGAGGAGTCCGCCATCCGCTCCATTCTGATTCGGGGGCCGGAGAACGAGGACGACACCCCCGCCCTGGTCACTGTCCTGACCACCGCCAAACGGGACGGCGACGGCGGCCCCGTCACCTGGCTCCAGGGCAGCGAGAACGTCACCGCCAACGAGACCGTCCGGGCTCTGCTGGAGGATATCCGGGCCCTGGTTTTCAGCAGGTGCGTGGATTACGACCCCTCCGACGAGGCCCTGACCATCTGCGGCTTTGACACGCCCCCGGCCGCCCTCACCGTCAACTACACCACGGACACCGGCACGGAGGAAACCATCTCGCTGACCATCGGCGCCCAGGTGCTGGACGGCTCCGGCCGCTATGCCCGTCTGGGAGACAGCACCACAATCTACTCCCTGCCCACCGCCGCCCTGGACCCGCTGATGCGGGTGGCCGCCAACGGGCTGGACATCACGTAAGGAGGCGTCCCCATGCGCGTACTGGTGGTTGAAGACGAGGTCCGGCTGGCCGGCACCCTCCGGGACCTGCTGGAGATGGACGGCTGTGCCGTTGACGTCTGCCACGACGGAGAGGCCGGACTGGACAACGCCCTCAGCGGCATCCATGACGTGGTGCTGCTGGACGTGATGCTGCCCCGGATGGACGGACTTACGGTGCTGCGCCGCCTGCGGGAGTCCGGCAGCGCCGTGCCGGTGCTGATGCTCACCGCCCGGTCGGAGCTCTCGGACCGGGTGGCGGGGCTGGACGGCGGCGCGGACTACTATCTCACCAAGCCCTTTGAGCCCAAAGAGCTGCTGGCATGCGTCCGGGCCCTGGCCCGGCGGCAGCCGGAGCTCCGGGGCGGAGACGCCCTGTCCTTCGGGGACCTGCGGCTGGAGAAGAATTCCTTCTCGCTGGTCTGCGACGGCAGGTCCGTCCGTCTCAGCCGCAAGGAGTTTGACATGATGGAGCTGCTGATGCTGAACCGGCGGCAGATCCTGACCAAGGAGAGCCTGCTGCTAAAGATCTGGGGCTACGAGTCCGACGCGGAGGACAACAATGTGGAGGTCTACATCTCCTTCCTGCGGAAAAAGCTGAACCATCTCCGCTCCCGGGTGAAGATCAAGACCATCCGCATGGTGGGCTACTGTCTGGAGGGCGGAGACTGAGATTCTGTATGCAAAACCGTTGAACGCTGTTCCGGAGGCGGTTTCCCGTCATACCGCGCCGGGGGTTTCCCGCCATGCGTCGGTATGGCTGCGGAAAACTTCCGGCGGGCCGGAAGGAATTCGCTCCAATCCCGCCCTTTTGCAATTTTTCATGTGAGGGGAGGCCGGCGCCGTGATCCGAAAGCTGCGGCTGAAATTTGTGGCGATCTGTATGGTTCTGGTCACCGCCATCCTGGCGGTGGTCCTTCTCTCCGTGTACTTCGCCATGCAGCGCAACATCCAGGACCTGAGCCGCCAGCTCCTCTACCGGGTGATCCAGCA
This sequence comes from uncultured Oscillibacter sp., assembly GCA_910584075.1. Lineage (GTDB taxonomy): Bacteria > Bacillota > Clostridia > Oscillospirales > Oscillospiraceae > Oscillibacter. The sequence continues at coordinate 52,488 of CAJTZI010000001.1, read as the reverse complement.
GGACGACCCCCGCCGCAGGGAGATTGCCATCTCCCTGGACCGGGACCGGCTGGTCTACCTGCCCTATTTCACCGTGAACGTCTGGGGCTCCGCCGCCTATGTCACCGGCGGCACCTATACTGACCTAGAGAACACAGAGGAGCTGGCCGCCATCCTGAACGACTGTCTGAGTCAGAACCGCCAGGAGGGCGTGGTTGCGGACTATCACCTGCGCTATCTGAGAAGGAGCAGCGGCCTCTACGAGAAGCTGGCCTTTGTGGATATGTCCATGGAGCAGGCCATGCTCCGGGAGATGATGGGCAGCTACCTCCTGATCGGCGGCATCGCCCTTCTTCTGCTGCTGGCCGCGGCGGTGCTGCTGTCCTGGTGGGCCACACGCCCGGTGGAACGGGCCTGGCGCCAGCAGCGCCAGTTTCTCTCCGACGCCTCCCATGAGCTGAAGACGCCTCTGACCGTCATCCTCTCCAACGCGGAGATGCTGGAGTCCGCCCCCCTGGAGGACCGTCCCGCCCGCTGGGCGGACAACATCCGCTCCGAGGCCCGGCGGATGAAGCAGCTGGTGGAGGAGATGCTGACCCTGGCCCGGGCGGACAGCATGACCGCCAGCGCCGTTCTGGGGGACGTATCCCTCTCTGAGGCGGCGGAGGACTGCGTCCTGGCCTTCGAGCCGGTGGCCTTTGAGGCGGAAAAAGCCCTGGAGTACCGGCTGGCGGAGGAGGTTTGCGTGCTGGGGGACGGGGAGAAGCTGCGGCGGCTGGTCTCCATTCTGCTGGACAACGCCATCAAATACGGCGCTCCCGGCGGCGCGGTGTCCCTGGCTCTGGAACGGCGGGACCGGCAGGCGGCGCTGACCGTGTCCAACCCCGGGGAAATCCCGGCGGAGCACCTGCCGCGCCTTTTCGAGCGGTTCTACCGGGCGGACGCCTCCCGGGGTGAGCAGAGCGGCTTCGGACTGGGGCTCAGCATCGCCGGCGCCATCGCCCGGGAGCATAAGGGCGCCCTGCGGGCCGAGAGCGGCGGAGGCATGACCCGGTTTGTGTTCACCATGCCCCTGAAACGGTAAAAGCAGTTTTCCGGAGAAAACGGGCCGCCCGGCAGGGCGGCCCGTTTTTTATTTTCGGCCAAACTTCTTGAAGAAAATTTTCCTCTTGTTCCGTTATATCTCTTGACAACAGCGTTTACTTGCGCTATTGTATGGTTGTACTAATCTTGTAATACAAGAAAAGAGGGAACATCATGAGACCTGCAAAACACCTCCTGCGGCAGGGAGCCGCATCATTGCTGGCAGCGGTCCTGCTGTGCACCGCTGTGCTGGCGGCGGAGCCGGAGAAAACAGAGGCGGAGTGCCGCCGGGAAGACCTGGAGTTTCTCTACCAGACCGTGCTGGTGGAAAACCACCCCAACGCCTTCGCCAGCACGCCGGAATCGGAGTTTCTGGCGCTGAAACAGGAGATCGAGTCCCGGCTGGAGACGGAGAGCGGCACGAACTTCCTGCTGGACCTCATGCGCCTGACGGCTCTGACGGGAGACTCCCACACCATGATCTCCGTGGGCAGCGCGGCGGACTTCCGGATCTATCCCTTTGCCGTGGTCCGGCGGGGTGAGAGCTGGTATCTCTCCGCGGTTCCCTCAAAGGATGAAAAACTCCTCTGCCAGGAGGTCACGAAACTGGCGGGGAAGCCCGTTCCGGAGGTGATCGGCGCCTTTGGCACACTGTTCTCCTCCGACAACCCGGTCCGCCTCCAGCGGCAGTTCCGGCAGTCGTGCAATGTGGCGGACATCTATGAATACCTGGGGCTGGTGGAAGCCGGAGCGCCTCTGGCCGTGACCCTGAAAAACGGAAAGATTTTGACCCTGGAGCCCATAGCGCCGGCGGACATGAACCAGACGGAGACGGCGCGTCTGGCGGACCGGATCACCCAATCCCCCGCCACCGCGGCGGCGGACGCCTATTATTTTGCCAAGCCCCTGAATCCCAAAACCTACTACATCCAATACAATACCTGCCGGGAAGCGGAGGACCTGTCCATGGAGGACTTTGCCGCCCTGGTCCGGGCGGACCTGGACGCCGGCAGCTACGGCCGGGTTCTGCTGGACCTGCGGAACAACGGCGGCGGCTCCGACGGCGTCATCTGGCCCCTGCTGGAGGTGCTGCGGGAGGAGATGGATGCCGGAACCGAGCTGGTGGGTCTCATCGGGGAGGCCACCTTTTCCTCCGCCCTCATCAACGCCGTGGAGATCCAGGAGATGGGCGGCGTGCTGGCAGGGGAGAGTGCCGGAGGCAGTGTCTGCCACTTTGGGGCGGTGCAGGGCTTCTCCCTGCCGAACTCCGGCGTCCGGGGCCAGCTCTCCAGCAAGTATATTGACCTGAACACCCTGCTGGACGCCGGAGCGGGCCGGGGCGTGGAAGCCCTGGAGCCGGACGTGTCCATTCCCCAGACCCTGGCGGATACCCTGGCGGGAAAGGACACAGCCGTGGAGTGGCTGCTGGCCCACCCGAAACGGCTGGAACAGAAGGCATACCCTGGCGCGCCCCTGACCCGGGGCCGCTTTGTCGGGCAGCTGTATGAGGCCGTGGGCGGTTCTGCGGCGGCAGCGGAGAGCCTTCCATTTGCCGACAGCTTCGGCATCGAGTGGTTTCTGCCCGCCCTGACCTGGGCCAAGGAAGCCGGCATTGCCAGAGGCGCGGCGGACGGCGCCTTCTCCGCTTCCCGTTCTCTCACCTGGCAGGAGGCGGCGGTATTCCTCACCAGGGCCGCGGGAGAGGACAGGGCTCCCGACCCGGCGGCAGGCCGCCGGGGTCCGCTGCCCGCCGCCCTGGCGGAGGGCGGACATCTGGCCGCCGTGACCCGGGCCTGGGATCTGGGCCTTCTGCCGGCCCAGGCGGATTTCACCAAGGCCCCCACCCGGGCCCAGGGCATGGAGATGACAGAGGCGCTCTCCGCGCTCCACTAAAGCCCGAAAAAGCCCCGGCGTTCCGCGTGGCAGCGCGGAACGCCGGGGCTTTTTTCGGCCGGAGGCTCAGGACATTTTGTCCACCAGCCGGTCCAGGCTTCTGGGGTCGACGCTGTCCTCCGTCACCACGTTGACCCGTTTGCCGATCAGGGCGTACAGTCCCAGCAGGGAGCGGGCGTCCAGCATCAGCGTGTCGGTGCTCAGCCACACCTCGTAGGGAGTCTGGGTGGCCAGCTCGTTGATCTTCTCGACCTGGTCACGGTCTTTTATATCAAGTTTCTTAACCATCGGATGTTCCTCCTTTTTGAATCCGCTCGGTTGGGCCTTGCCGGGAGGACGGCGGGGTGCGGCCGTCACCTGTTCCCCGGGCCCGGCCCGGTCTCCCCTTGGAGATTGACCATATTCTAGCAGGTGAGGGGGGCGGTGTCAACGAGGGTTTTGTACGAAATGGCTAAAGTAATCGATTACTTATTGTGCATAATGGCAATGAATTTTTGACCGGTACCGGATTTGTTCCGAGGTCCAGGGAATGCGCGGGCGTGAGGACGGCGGGAGAGATCAGGGAGGACAGGCTGCAGGTTTGCGGACTGCTGCAGGGCGCGGAGAAGGGTGTTTCATCACTGAATCTCCTGCTCCAGCCCCTCAAACTCCGGACCGGCAAAGAACTCCTCCAGGGAGATGCCCAGCCCGTCACAGAGGATTTTGATGGTCACAATCCCCGGATTTTTGCTCCTTCCGTACAAAATGCTTTTTATGGTAGAAGGAGATACCCCGGAAATTGTGGCCAGTTTGTTGATTGTCCAGCCCCGCTGGCCGCAGAGAACGACCAGACGGTTGGCGACTGCCGTCCTTGTATCCAGAGCCTCCACATCCTTTCCGCATTGATTACAATCAATGTACGAAAAAGAGTTGCCAAAAGCAGGCGATATATGATACTATATAGGCTATATATAAACTATGGAGGCTTTATTATGCAGGAAACACAGGAATTCTACCGCTGTCTGGTGTCCGACGCCAGCAGCCGGGCGCTGCGGCAAATCCGGGATATTCTGGCGGACGGCACCCTCTCCGATGAGAGCTGCTTCCACCGGATTGAGGCCATCGTCCGCCTGCTGGAGGACCTGGGCATTGACTGCGGGGACCGGCACGACTTCTGAAAGAACGCGCCCGCCGTATAGGCGGGCGCGTCGCTTATTTGCTCTTTGTAAATTGGGCCGGGTCCCGCAGGGCCTCCGCGGTCTCCGCCGGAGCTTTGGCGTGGATCGTTAAAAGGTCCTCCCAATTCAGGATGGAAACGGGCAGCACGCCCTCCAGGCCATCCAGAACCGTCATAGACATCACATCGGTGCCCTCGTAAACCGTGAAGCGCAGCACCTCCTGATACTCCCGCTCCGCATCCGGGTCCTGCCCCGCCAGAAGGGTCTTCTGCTGCATGAACACGTAGGTATAGAGCGCAATTTCGTCCTCTACGCTGGAGGCCTGCTTACACTCCATGTCGCCCTGGATTAAATCGTCTACCCGCTGCACGGCCTCCTCGCTGTCAATGGTGTATACCTCCTCGCCCTGACTGTCCAGGATCTTCCAGTAGTGGCCCTTGGCGCTCCAGTCGTCGTCCAAGCCGTCCCAGAGATTTTCCAGATCGGAGAGGGAGTCATCCAAAGCCTCCATTTTCTCCTCCAGCCTCTCGTCAGGTGTGGACTGCGGCATCAGGGCGGCCGGAAGACAACCGGACAGCAGGAGAGCCATGGCCAGCATTCCGCAGAAAAGCAGGGGCGTATATTTTTTCATGATGTGTCCTCCATATTAAAATTCATAAGGGATCAAAGCACCGAATTCAGGGAGGCGGCAACGGATTGTGCCGCCAGGTTTCGCAGAGAACAGCGGGCCGGAGAGCGCGCCTCCGGCCCGCGAACGTGTTATGGACAGTTCACTCCAGGTTGAGACGCTTTTTCATAAAGAACGTGGTGATGCCGTAGAAAATCGCGCCGTGGACCACAGTGAGGAAGATCATCATGGCCATCCCGATGTGGATGCCCGCCATGGCGTCCAGATGGATTTCCGGGTGGAAGATGTCCCAGTTGAAAAAGTTGATCTGGTCCAGAATCTGGATGGCGCTGAACGCAATGATCTGGAAGGCGAACTGGAGGCCGAAGTACCAGGCCACCGACCAGGCCATCTTGTGGGTGGGGAGGCTGTGGCCTGCCGCCAGAGCGGAGTAGAACTGGAGGCACATGGCCACCAGCCCCAGGAAGACCAGCACGATCATCTCGATGGCAATGGCTGTGCCGTTGATGGCGTAGTAGGCCTGGAGCTTCCGCAGCTCCTGGAACAGATCTCCCATGCCCCAGAGGATCTCCTTGATGATGGTGAGGTCAAAGGCCGTGATGCAGCAGGCCAAAATCACCGCCAGGACGGTGACGATGAACCACACCGAGGAGACGATGAGCTTTGACCAGATGTGCTGGTGGATGGAAACCGGCAGGGTCAGCATTACATAACCCTCGTCCTGGAGGAGGTTTTTATAAAACCGCTGAATCATCAGGATAAAGGATACGATGAACACGCCGAAGATGGCAAAGCCGAAGGCGGTCAGGAGCAGGATGCCCAGCATGCTGAAAAACCAGGCGTCGCTGCCCATCAGATACCGCAGGGAGAGGTTGGCGGCCACGGATGTGGCCAGCAGGATGCCGATCACCGGCAGCATGATCCGCCCGGTGGCACGGAACTCGTGCTTCAATAATTTCCTCAGCATTTGAACACCTCCCGGAACAGCACGTCCACGCTCATGCCCTTCTCCTCCCGGATCTCGTCCACGGAGGACTGGAGCATCACCTGGCCGCGGTTGATGAAGATGACCTCGTCCAGCACCTTCTCCACGTCAGAGATCAGGTGGGTGGAGATGATCACCGCCGCCTCGGGGTTGTAGTTGCTGATGATGGTGGAGAGGATGTAGTCCCGGGTGGCCGGGTCCACGCCGCCGATGGGCTCATCCAGGAGATACAGCTTTGCCTGACGGCTCATGACCATGATGAGCTGCACCTTCTCCCGGGTGCCCTTGCTCATCTGCTTTACCCGCTGGTCGGGCCGGATGTCCAGGTGCTGGAGCATCTCCTGTGCCGCGTCCCGGCGGAAGTCGGGATAGAAGTCACCGTAGAAGTCCATCAGCTGCCGGGTGGACATCCAGGTGGGGATGCAGGTGCGCTCCGGCAGGTAGCTCACAAGGCCGTGGGTTGCCCGGCCCGGGGCGGCGCCGCAGATGAGGATCTCTCCCTCGCTGGGGGTCAGCAGGCCGTTGGCCAGCTTGATGAGGGTGGTCTTGCCGCTGCCGTTGGGGCCCAGCAGCCCCACAATCCGGCCCGGCTCGATGGCAAAGCTCACCTGCTCCAGGGCTGGGATTTTGCCGTAGTGCTTGCTCAGGCTGTTACACTGCAAGACTGACATCGCCGTTCCCTCCCTCCGCAATCTCCTGCCGCAGCATGTTGATAACCTCCTCCCGCCGGTAGCCCAGGCGGGTCATGGCGTCCAGGAAGGCGGTAATATGCCGTTCCGCCAGGGCGCGCTTCGCCGTTTCGATCATTGCCTTGTCCTCCGTCACAAATCTGCCCGCGGTCCGCTGGCTGTACACCAGTCCGTCCCGCTCCAACTCTGTCAGCGCCCGCTGCATGGTGTTGGGGTTTACCCCGGCCTCCGTGGCCAGGTCCCGCACCGACGGCAGACGCTCTCCCGGCGGAAACACGCCGGAGACGATGCCCACCTTAATCTGCTCGATCAGCTGCGAGTAGATGGGGGCGTCGCCGCTAAACTGCCATAACATCGCTTACCTCCTGTGCATCTGTATGTCTGTATTATGTAACTAATACAATGGCACAAGTTTTGAATTTGTCAAGGGGAAAATCAGAAATTTTCAAAAAAATTCCGCACCCCGGCGGAAAACCGCTGGGGCGCAGAGGGTACGGGGTTATTCGGTTTTTTTCTCCCGGCCCTTCCGGGGCGGCAGAAGGGCCAGCAGGAGGCCCAGGGTCAAAAATACAAGGAGAAATCTGACGGTAAATCCGCTGTAAGGGGAGCCGCCGGGCCGCTCCCCCTCCGGCAGGAGATGGTCCAGGAGCCAGGCCAGAGAGACCGGAACCATCATCAGCCCGCTCGCCAGGGTCAAGGCCCGGCCCAGATCCTGCCGCCGGAACCGCCCTGCCCTCTGCCAGCGGCGGGCCAGGAGAGCGCCGGCAGCGGTGACGGAGGTCCCGGGGAGGAGGCATACGATGGACAGATAGACGGAGGCGGGCCAGGCGTTGCCCCATGCCATAATGGCCATGGGGAGCATCCGGAGGCATATGGTGACCCCCCACAGGGCCGCGGCCCAAGCCAGCAGGAAGCCGTATTTCCGCCACACCTCCCCCGGATCCGGCAGGGGCCGGGAGGCCGGGGGAAAGTGCTCCGGCCCGTCCTTTAATAAATAGTCGGTGGTGACGTGAAAGCAGTCGCTGATCCGCACCACCTTCTCCGTCTCCGGCATGGTCTCGTCCCGTTCCCAGCGGCTCACCGCCTGGCGGCTGACATTCAGCAGCTCCGCCAGGGCGTCCTGGCTCAGGCCCTCCCGGGCCCGGAGCTTTTGCAGCTTCTCTCCAAAAGTCATACACGGTCCTCCTGTGACTGGTCAAGATTGCGGCAATGTCCCAAATAACTGACAGCGGGCCGCCCGCCGGAAATTCTGGCGTTTGCAACAGTATACCAGTTCCCGCCGGATTTGACCAGCAACCTGCCGCGGCATTTCCGCAATCTGAGGTTGCACCCTCTGCTTCTGAAAAAAAGGCGGAACCCTCCGGGCGGGAGGGACAGCCCCCTTGCTTTTCCGGAAAAAACCGTGTAAACTGGAAAATAACCCAGCCGGCGCAAAGAGGCGTTCCGCGACGGTCCGCCTCCTCCAATCCGGCCCGCTGGTCAGGAGAGATGTTCATGAGCCAAACCGGTCAGGCTCCCCGCCCCTTCCCTAAAATCGGTATGCGCAATATCAAGACGGCTCTGGCCGCCGCGCTCTGCGCTCTGATCTACTACTTTTTGGACCGCAGCCCCGCCTTTGCCTGCATCGGTGCCATCTTCGGCATGGGCAGCGATCTGGAGAACTCCAAGCTCCACGGCGGCAACCGCCTCTTCGGCACCGTCATCGGCGGGCTTCTGGGCGTGGCCTTTTTCTGGGTCTATCTGCTCTTCTATCCCCAGGGCGGCCACACGCTGCTGCTGGTGCCCCTGGTGTTCATCGGCACGGTGGCGCTGATTCTGCTGTGCCAGATCTTCTGGGTGGGAGGCGTCCAGCCCGGCGGCGTGGTGCTGTGCATCATCCTCTTCAGCACCCCGGTGGAGAGCTATGTCACCTACGCCCTGAACCGCATCTTTGACACCGGCATCGGCGTGATCATGGCTCTGGTGGTCAACAGCGTGTTCCCCGGAGGCTTTACCTTCCGGTTTATGGAGCGTTTTTACCGGCTCTTCCGCAAGACGGCGGAGGAGCCCGCAAATATGATTGAAAAAACGGAGGAGGAACAGGATGGAATATCGAATTGAGGGAAAGCCCCTGCCTGTGGTAATTTGCCAGCTGAATGCCGGGGAGACCATGATCACCGAGCGGGGCAGCATGAGCTGGATGAGCCCCAACATGAAGATGGAGACCACCTCCAACGGCGGACTGGGCAAGGCCCTGGGGCGGATGTTTGCCGGAGAGGCCCTGTTCCAGAACCGCTACACCGCCCAGGGCGGCCCGGGAATGATCGCCTTCGCCTCCAGCTTCCCCGGGGATATCCGGGCCTTTGAGATCGGGCCGGGCCGGGAGCTGGTGGTGCAGAAGAGCGGCTTCCTGGCCAGTGAGGAGACGGTGGAGCTGTCGGTGTTCTTCCAGAAGAAGGTGGGCGCAGGCCTTTTTGGCGGCGAGGGGTTCATCATGCAGAAGCTCTCCGGCCGGGGCGTGGCCTTTACGGAGTTTGACGGCTTTGTGATGGAGTATGTTCTGGCGGCGGGGCAGTCCCTGGTGGTGGACACCGGGTATCTGGCCGCCATGGACGCCACATGCTCCATGGACATCCAGGCGGTGCCCGGGGTGAAGAACATGGTGTTTGGGGGCGAGGGGCTCTTTAACACCATCGTCACCGGCCCGGGCCGGGTCTATCTCCAGACCATGCCCATCAATAGCGTGGCCGGCGCCATCCGGCCCTTCATCCCCACGGGGAAATAAAGCGAAAAGACGCCAGTCCCGGTGCATAGGCCGGGAGCGGCGTCTTTTCATAGGTACGGAAGTTCAGCACGCGGCGCTTGCTCGGGACTGCTCAAAGCGGGTCTCCGCTTTCTTCCAGTCGATGAAGGAGAACCAGTAATCCAGATATTTCTCCTTGTCAAACTGGTCATCCAGGAAATAGGCGTGCTCCCAGAGATCTGCCACGAAGATGGGCTGGACGGACCGGAGATCCACGGTCTCGTTGTTGTCCGTGATGACGATGTGGGGGCCGCCGCTCCGCTCCGCCACCAGCCACACCCATCCGGCCCCGGGCAGGCTGTCGGCGGCCTCCAGCAGCAGACGCTTGAATGCGTTCATGGAGCCGTAGACCCCGATCAGGACGCCTGTCAGCTTGTTCAGGGGCGGCGTGTCCATAACGGATTGGATGCCGTCAAAATACAGCTCGTGGTTGTACACCGCCCCGGCGGCCCCCTTCAGCCGGGCCAGCTGGACGGCAGGCATATTGATGTCCTGGGTGAGCAGCTCCTCCAGGCTGAGGTTGGTAAAACGGTGCTTGGAGACCAGGTGGTTCAGCTCCCGGACCTTCTGGGCATAGTACTGGCCGTGGTGCAGGTACAGGGTGTCGGGGTCGCAGTAAGGACTCAGGGAGCTGAGCCCAAAGCCAAGTGTCATGGTTTGAAACGGGTATCGCTGACTCATGTCAATTCCTCCTGGGCGGGATAGGTCATAATGGTTTCACTAAGCCATTATATGTTTCCGCTCCCGGTGGTGCGGCGAAGAGAATTCCCCCCCGGCCGGCGGCCGGGGGGGAATTCTCATGTCTGCGACGGTGAGCTTGGCAAAATCAGTCTCTCCGAATCCCGGCTTCCGTCAGGGCCTGAATCAGCTTTTTGTTGAACATCCCTGTGATCTTGCGGCGCTCTCCACCGCTGAATTGCAGGGTGACGGTGCTGGCGGCCCCCACTGTAAACCCCTCGATCTCCTCCAGACTGCTCTCAAAAGCGGAGGACATCCTGCCCCGTGTGGGCTCAAACACCACGCGCCGGTCCGTGACATACAGCACCCCGGGGTTGGCCTCGGGGAGGAACATCACCGTCCTCACATGGGAGGCCTGGGCCTCGCCCAACAGCTTTTCGCCGCTGTTCAGCTGCAGCTTTGCCATAATTCGCATCCCTCTTTCAAAAAATGTACTGCCGAAGCTAGGGCTTGTTTGAAAATTGTCAACACGCCCAAACAGCGGGCCCTTTTCTGCCATACATCGTTCAATTTTCTTGCCATCCGTCAGGATGCCTGCGAAAATTTGCCTTGTCTGGCAAAAAAATTCCTCGCTGTTGGGCATATCCCCAATTATTAAACAGGCCCTACACACCGAAAAACGCACAGCTCCGAATGCTGCGGCACATCTCCTGTTCCCGGAAAAAGGCACCAAAGGGACCATAGGTTTTTAGCGATTTAGAAATGTATCTTTTACAGGAACATTTTAGATGTGCCGCAGTGCAATGATAGCAGTTCCGGCAGGAAAAGGCAACCGCAGAATTTTGATTTGCAGGCGGGAGCAAAGAGGGAGGGACGCCGCATTTGCGGCGTCCCTCTTCTTTTCAGGGATCGATTTTCGGCTTTGAAAGTCCCGCCGCGGCTTAGGCCTCGTCCTTGATGGCGGCCTGCGCGGCGGCCAGACGGGCGATGGGCACCCGGAAGGGAGAGCAGGACACATAGTCCAGGCCGATTTTGTGGCAGAACTCCACGCTGGAGGGATCTCCGCCGTGCTCGCCGCAGATACCCAGATGCACGTCCGGGTTGGTGGAACGTCCCCAGCGGGCGGCGTTGGAGATCAGACGGCCCACGCCGTGCTGGTCCAGCTTGGCGAAGGGGTCGCTCTCGTAGATCTTCTTGTCGTAATAGGCCTCCAGGAATTTGCCGGCGTCGTCGCGGCTGAAGCCGAAGGTCATCTGGGTCAGGTCGTTGGAGCCGAAGGAGAAGAAGTCGGCGTGGGGGGCGATCTCGTCGGCGGTCAGGGCCGCGCGGGGGATCTCGATCATGGTGCCCACCTTGTACTTCATGGAGGAGCCGGCCTCGGCGATGAGCTGGTCGGCGGTGGAAGTGACCACACCCTTGACGAAGAGGAACTCCTTCACCTCGCCCACCAGGGGGATCATAATCTCAGGCACCATCGTCCACTCGCTGTGGCGGGCCTGAACAGCCAGGGCGGCCTTGATGACGGCCCGGGTCTGCATCTGGGCGATCTCCGGATAGGTGACGGCCAGACGGCAGCCGCGGTGGCCCATCATGGGGTTGAACTCATGGAGACCGGCGATGATGGCCTTGATCTCCTCCACGGTCTTGCCCATGTCCTTGGCCATCAGGGCAATGTCGGCCTCCTCGGTGGGCACGAATTCGTGCAGGGGGGGATCCAGGAAGCGGATGGTGACGGGGCAGCCCTCCATGGCCTCGTAGATGCCCTCAAAGTCGCCCTGCTGCATGGGCTCCAGCTTGGCAAGAGCTCTCTCCCGCTGCTCCACGGTGTCGGAGCAGATCATCTCCCGGATGGCCTGAATACGGTCGTCGTTGAAGAACATATGCTCGGTGCGGCACAGGCCGATGCCCTGGGCGCCCAGCTCCCGGGCCTTTTTGGCGTCATAGGGGGTGTCGGCGTTGGTGCGGACGTCCAGACGGCGGTACTTGTCCGCCCAGCCCATGATGCGGCCGAACTCGCCGCCGATGGTGGCGTCCACGGTGGGAACGGCGCCGTCGTAGATATTGCCGGTGGAGCCGTCCAGGCTCAGCCAGTCGCCCTCGCGGTACATCTTGCCGGCCAGCTCGAACTGCTTGTTCTCCTCGTCCATTTTGATGTCGCCGCAGCCGGAGACGCAGCACTTGCCCATGCCGCGGGCCACCACGGCGGCGTGGGAGGTCATGCCGCCGCGGACGGTGAGGATGCCCTGGGCGGCCTTCATGCCCTCGATGTCCTCGGGGGAGGTCTCCAGGCGGACCAGAATCACCTTCTCGCCCCGGGCGGCCCAGGCCTTGGCGTCCTCGGCGGAGAACACGGCCTTGCCGCTGGCGGCGCCGGGAGAGGCGCCCAGGGCCTTGCCCATAACCTTGCTCTGCTTCAAAGCGGCAGCGTCAAACTGGGGGTGGAGCAGAGTGTCCAGGGTGCGGGGCTCCACCATGGCCACGGCCTTCTTCTCGTCGATCATGCCCTCGTCCACCAGGTCGCAGGCGATTTTCAGAGCGGCCTGGGCGGTGCGCTTGCCGTTGCGGGTCTGGAGCATGTAGAGCTTGCCGTGCTCCACGGTGAACTCCATGTCCTGCATATCCCGGTAGTGGTCCTCCAGGGTTTTGCAGACGCTTTCAAACTGGGAGAAGGCCTCGGGGAACTTCTCGGCCATCTCGGCGATGGGCATGGGGGTCCGGACGCCGGCCACCACGTCCTCGCCCTGGGCGTTGGTCAAAAACTCGCCGAAGAGCTTCTTCTCGCCGGTGGCGGGATTGCGGGTGAAGGCCACGCCGGTGCCGCAGTCGTCGCCCATGTTGCCGAAGGCCATGGACTGGACGTTGACGGCGGTGCCCCAGGAGTAGGGGATGTCATTGTCCCGGCGGTAGACGTTGGCGCGGGGGTTGTCCCAGGAGCGGAACACGGCCTTGACGGCGCCCATCAGCTGCTCCTTGGGGTCGGTGGGGAAGTCCTGGCCGATCTTGGCCTTGTACTCGGCCTTGAACTGACCCGCCAGCTCCTTGAGGTCCTCGGCGGTGAGCTCCACGTCCTGGGTGACGCCCCGGGTCTCCTTCATCTTGTCGATCAGCTGCTCAAAGTACTTCTTGCCGACTTCCATGACCACGTCGGAGTACATCTGGATAAAGCGGCGGTAGCAGTCCCAGGCCCAGCGGGGATTGCCGGACTTCTTGGCCAGCACGTCCACCACGGTCTCGTTGAGGCCCAGATTCAGGATGGTGTCCATCATGCCGGGCATGGAGGCCCGGGCGCCGGAGCGGACGGAGACCAGCAGGGGGTTCTCCATGTCGCCGAACTTCTTGCCGGTGATGCCCTCCATCTTCTCGATGTACTCCATGATCTCGGCGAAGATCCCGTCATTGATCTTCTGGCCGTCCTCGTAGTACTGAGTGCAGGCCTCGGTGGTGATGGTGAAGCCCTGGGGCACAGGCAGACCGATGTTGGTCATCTCGGCCAGGTTGGCGCCCTTGCCGCCCAGAAGCTCCCGCATGTTGGCGTTGCCCTCGGTGAACAGGTAGCAGTACTTTTTGCTCATCTTCATTCCTCCGTTTTTTATCTCCGCCCCGCCGGGCAGATAGTATCGTGTGTTCGTACACGGGTCTGTGCTGTGTCGGTTCAATCAGTTAGCTATAATATTATAATAGGTCATTTTCTGGAAAACAATTCATAAATATCATAAAGAAATTCGCCGGAAACCGGAGGAAATCCCCAGTGTTCTGGAGGTTTTGCACAAAAGGCATGGCAGTTGTTCCAAAAGTGAGAAGTTTTTTTGTCTATTCTCCCGGCGGAAGGCCTTTGGCACACGTTTGCGCTTTACCGTTTTTCCTGTTTCCTCCTCCGGCGTTCCGGCCTCTCGGCGGGGTGGGCGGGACTTGCATTCGGTGGGCTTCGGAGGTATAATCAGGTATCATCTTGTTCGGGAGGGCTCGCCATGTCCCCGTTTTCACCCGCCGACCCCGCCGCTGTCCGCATTCGGGAGGCCGCCGGCCGGGGCACGCTGTCCCACGCGCTGCTGTTCACCGGCGGCGGAGACCTGGCCGCCGCCGCCCGGTACGCCGCCGCCGCCCTGGAGTGTCAGGGGGAGGGAGAGAGGCCCTGCGGCGTCTGTCCCGCCTGCCGGAAGGTGTTCTCCGGTATCCACCCGGACGTCACCGTTGTCCGGGATGAGGCCCACAAAAACATCGCCGTGGACGTGGTGCGGTCTGTCCGGGCGGACGCCTACATCCGTCCCAACGAGGGCCGGCGGAAGGTCTACATCTTCCCGGACTGCGGCCTTTTGACGGAGCAGGACCAGAATGTACTGCTGAAGATCGTGGAGGAGGGCCCCCCCTACGCCGCCTTCCTCTTCTGCGCAGAGAACCCCGCCGCGGTACTCCAGACCCTCCGCTCCCGCTGTGTGGAGCTCCGCCCGGGAGATGCCGGGGACGGAGCTGGCGGCGCGCTTTCGGAGGCGGCGGAGCGGCTCTGCCGCTGTCTGGGCTCCAAAAAGCGGGGGAGCGCCGCGGAGCTGGCGGCGCGGCTGGAGAAGAAGCGGACAACCCGGGAGGACCTGTCTGCCATGCTGGAGGAGTGCCGGGAGGTCTTCTCGGCGGCGCTTTTTCTGCTCTACGGGCAGCCGCCGGGGGAAAATCTCCGGGAGAGCGCGTCTTTTCTCGCGAAAAACTTGACAAAATCCCAAATTGTGCGCACAATAGAGGTGTTGCAGAAGTACCGCGGGGAGTGCGCCTATAACATTGGCCCGGGCCATGTGCTGGGCGCGCTGGCGGTGGAATTGGAGGAAATCTTTTGACAGAAGTGATCAGCGTCCGCTTTCGGGGCGGCTGCAAGAATTATTATTTCGACCCCAAGGGGGCCGCGGTGAAGATGGGGGACCAGGTGATCGTGGAGACCGCCCAGGGCCCGGAGTTTGCCACCTGCACGGAGGGCAACCACGAGGTGGACGATTCCACCATTGTCCGTCCTCTGTGCGCCGTGCTGCGCATGGCCACGGAGAGCGACTGCCGCACCGTGGAGTACAACAAGAAAAAAGAGCGGGAGGCCTTTGACATCTGCGAGCGGAAGATCGCCGCCCACGGCCTGGAGATGAAGCTGGTGAACGTCTCCGCCAGTTTTGACGGAAACAAGATCATCTTCTACTTCACCGCTGACGGCCGGGTGGACTTCCGGGAGCTGGTGCGGGACCTGGCCTCCGTGTTCCGGGCCCGCATCGAGCTCAGGCAGATCGGCGTGCGGGACGAGGCCAAGATGATCGGGGGACTTGGCATCTGCGGGCGGCCCTTCTGCTGTTCCCAGTTTCTGGACGGGTTTCTCCCCGTCTCCATCAAGATGGCCAAGACCCAGAACCTCAGCCTGAATCCCACCAAGATCTCCGGCACCTGCGGGCGGCTGATGTGCTGCCTGAAATATGAGCAGAACGCCTACGAGGACGCCGCCAAGCGGATGCCCAAGCCGGAGAGCTTTGTCCAGACCCCGGACGGCCCCGGCAACGTGAAGAGCGTGGACCTGCTGCGGGAGACCGTGAAGGTCGCCCTGGACGCCTCCGGCCCCAGCGAGCCCCTGAAGATCTACCGCAGCTGTGAGATCAAAGTGCTGCGCAACGGCAAGGGCAGCCGGGAGGGCATCGAGATCCCGGAGCGGCCCGCCCGCTATGTGGAAGAGCGGACGGAGGAGAGCTTTGAGACCCCCATCTTCGCCACTCCCTTTTACATGGACCACCCCCTGGAGGAAGCTCCTGTCCGGGAGAAGTTCGGCCAGGAGGGCGGCGAGAACCGTTCCCGCCGCCGCCACCGGGGCGGACGGCGGGGTCACGGCGGAAAGCCCGCCGCCGGGGGCCAGTTCCGGCCCGCGGAGGACCGGCAGAACGACAAAAAGCCTGCGGGAAAGCCCCGTCAGCCCCAGCAGTCCAAACCGGCGGGCGAGGGCGGCGGGGAGGCCAAGCGCCGTAAGCCCTACTACCGGGGCGGACGCCGCCGGGGCAAGGGCGGCGGAGGCGGCATCCCGCCCAAGGCGGAATAGACTTGACAGAGAAAACCGCCGTCCGCTGTGCGGACGGCGGTTTTTCAGGCGGAAAAGGAGAGCGTTATGGGGAAATTTACCGGCGTACTGCTGGCCAGCGACTTTGACAACACCCTGATCTACACGGAGGAGGCCCTGCGCACCGGGGCGCCGGTGCCGCCTCTGCCGGAGCGGAACCGGGAGGCCCTGGTGTACTTCATGGCCCAGGGGGGGCGCTTTGCCGTCTCCACCGGCCGGGCCTTGGCGGCCTTCCTCAAATACGCAGAGCTGGTGCCCATGAACGCCCCCGGCGTGGTGTGCAACGGCGCGGCGCTGTATGACTTTCAGACCGGGGAGTATCTGGAGACCGCCCTGCTGGACCGGCTGGCCCTGGAGCGGGGGCAGGCGGTGCTGGACCGTTTTCCGGAGGCGGCGGTGGAGGCCTACCACATCGGAAACGTCATTTACGCCGTCCATCCCAATGAATTCACCCGCCGCCATGAGCATGTGACCAAGGTGGGCGTCACCGAGGTGCCCAGCCTGACAGAGGTGCCTCTGCCTCTGGGGAAGCTCCTCTTTGAGGCGGAGCACGGTACGCTGGCAGAGATTGCGGCTTTTCTGAGAGAGCGGGGCTGGGCCGGGGACTACGAGCTGATCTTCTCTGGACAGACGCTGCTGGAGATGACCGTCAGGGGAGCCAACAAGGGCGGCATGGTCCGCCGTCTCGCCCGGCGGCTGGGGATCTCCATGGACCGCGTCTACTGTGTGGGGGACGAGGCCAACGACATCTCCATGCTCACCGCCGCCCGGGAGGGCTTCGCCCCCGCCAACTGCATTCCCGCCGTGCGGGAATGCGGAGCGACGGTCGTCTGCGACGCCCGAGAGGGGGTGCTGGCGGAGGTGGTGGAAATTTTGGACCGGCGCTTTGCCTGAGTCCAAATCTGGCCTCGTGTTTCTGGTAAAATGCGGTAAAAAATGGGCATTCCTGCGGAACAGCGGAGATGGTTTTGTAATGACCGTACAAACGGCTCTTTCCGATTCCATGGGCCTGATCGGAGTTTTCGAAAGGGAAGAGATGTTATGAGATGCCGCGGCCAATCTGTAGAGGCGGAAGCGGTTTGGTGTTTTGAATAGTGATAAAGCGATCACCTGCATTCCAGCGGTGGGAACACGAATGAGAATCAGGAGTTGTTTGAAGGATGCCGGAACGCTGATTATACAAAGGGTACGGGCTGTCCGCACGCGGACAGCCCGTTTTTTGGCGGGGCGCCGTCTGTTCCGCGGAGCTTACCGCATCATCAGAACGTCCGACGGACGCGTGATGGAAAGAGCCTGTCTCCAGACGGGCCTTTCTGACAGACTGCGGCAATGGCAGAAGACGCCGTTTTGTTCGCTGATTTCCCAAACTTCTCCAGCCCTGTTCCCGGCATAAGGCGGGAAATATTGTGGATACTATCTTTTGCCAGAGAGGCATCCGGCGAAACACGCCGGCGGCAGACATATCCACTTAACCGATAAAAGGAGTTTTGATATGAAAGCAACTGGAATCGTGCGGCGGATTGATGACCTGGGACGGGTCGTCATCCCCAAGGAAATCCGCCGCACCATGCGTATTCGGGAGGGCGACCCCCTGGAGATTTACACCAGCCGGGACGGGGAGGTTATTTTCAAGAAGTACTCCCTTCTGGGAGGCGTGGAGGATTTCGCCGGACAGCTGTGCGAGACCATGAGCCGCTCCACCGGCTCCATCTGCGCCGTCACCGACCGGGACACGGTCATCGCCGTGGCCGGCGGCGGCAAGCGGGAGCTGATGGGCAAGCGCATCACCTCGGAGCTGGAGCAGATTATGGAGAACCGCCAGATCTACCAGTACGGCGGCGAGGGTCAGGCCATCCCCGTGTCCGACAGCAGCGACCGCCTTGTGGCCAATGTGGCGGCGCCCATTCTCTCCGAGGGCGACCTGCTGGGCCTTGTGCTGTTTATCGGCAATGCCCCCGCCGTCCCCGGCGACGCGGAATACAAGCTGGCACAGACCATCGCCGCCTTTTTGGGCAGGCATATGGAGGCCTGAGCGCCGGCCCACGGACGCCCCTTGACGGGGTGTCCGTTTTTTTCGGAATATATCCCCCTGTCCGGCCTATATTCTGTACCAAGAATTTTGTGCGGAGGTGGGCGTGTGGTGATGGAGTGGCTGCGGGCCGCCGATGATCTTCTCTGGGGGCCTGGCACACTGGCGCTGCTGGTGGGGACGGGGGCGTTTCTGACGCTTCGCACCCGGTTTCTCCCCTGGCGGAATCTGGGTTACGCTCTGGGGGCCGCCCTGGGCCGGGAGGCCCGGGTGAAGGGCCGGGACGGCGACGTGACCCCCTTCGCCTCCCTGATGACCGCTCTGGCCGCCACCATCGGCACCGGCAACATCGTGGGCGTGGCTACGGCCCTGGTGGCGGGAGGGCCCGGGGCGCTGGTGTGGATGGAGCTGGCGGCTCTGCTGGGTCTTTCCACCAAGCTGGCGGAGTGTCTGCTGGCGGTAAAGTTCCGCCGCCGCAACCGCCGGGGAGAGATGTCCGGCGGGCCCATGTACGTCATGCGGGAGGGCCTGGGGCGCCCGGGAGCTGTCATGGGGGCGGCCTATGCGCTCTTCGCAGTGTGCTCCTCCTTCGGCATCGGCGGCATGGCCCAGGCCAACTCCATCGCCGGGGCGCTGGAGGCCTCCTTCGGCGTGCCGATGCGGATCACCGGTCTGGTGACGGCGGGGCTGGCGCTGGCTGTCATTCTGGGGGGTGTGAAGAGCGTGGCCCGGGCCTCCGCGGCGGTGGTGCCGGTGATGGCGGCACTGTATCTGGGGGCGGCGGTGGCGGTGCTGTGGAGCTGCCGGGAAAATCTGCCCGCCGGAGTCGGCCAGATCCTCCGCTGTGCCGTCTCTCCCCGGGCGGCGGCTGGCGGCGCGGCGGGGACCTTGATGAACACCGTCCGCTGGGGCGTGGCCCGGGGGGTGTTCTCCAATGAGGCGGGCATGGGCTCCGCCGGGATCTCCGCCGCCGCCGCCGCCAGCAGCCCCGCCCGGCAGGGATACATCGGCATGACCGGTGCCTTTTTCGACACCTGCGTGGTCTGCACCGTCACGGGTCTGGTGATTTGCTGCTCCGGGGTCCTGGGGGCGGTGGACGCCGCCGGGAACGCCGTGGACGGCGCGGCGCTGACCATCCTGGCCTTCCGCTCCGTGCTGGGGCCAGCAGGGGGCCTGCTGGTGAGCGTCTCCGTGGTCCTCTTCGCCTTCACCTCCATTCTGGGCGGGGCGTACCAAGGGGAGAAGGCCTTTGAATACCTCTTCGGCACCCGGCGGATTCTGATCTACCGGCTGGCGTTCGCCCTGGTGGCGGCGTGGGGGGGGGCGGCGGAGTTGGAGGCGGTGTTCTGCTTCTCCGACATCTGCAACGCACTGATGTGTCTGCCGAACCTGCTGTGCCTGCTGCTGCTCTCCGGCCTTACCGCCCGGGAGCTGGAGGCCTTCCAGCCGGAGGTCCGGCGGAAGCGGAAAACGTAAACTTTCTGTAAAAATATTGCATTTTCCGATTTTAATGATATGATAAGTCTGGTTCAGAAATTTTATAGAAGGACTTGATCGCTATGACAAAAATCGACATTATCTCCGGCTTCCTGGGGGCTGGCAAGACCACCCTCATCAAAAAGCTGCTCGCCGAGGCCTTCCCCGGGGAGAAGCTGGTGCTGATTGAAAACGAGTTCGGCGAGATCAGCATTGACGGCGGCTTTTTGAAGGAGTCCGGCGTGCAGATCTCCGAAATGTCCTCCGGGTGCATCTGCTGCTCCCTTGTGGGGGACTTCAACAAGGCGCTGAAGGAGGTGGCGGACCAGTTCCACCCGGACCGTATTCTCATCGAGCCCTCCGGCGTGGGCAAGCTGTCGGATGTCATCGTGGCGGTGGAGAACACCGTCTCGGACGTGCCGGAGCTGAAGCTCAACAGCTTTGTCACCGTGGTGGACGCCGCCAAGGTGAAGGTCTATATGAAGAACTTCGGCGAGTTCTACAACAACCAGGTGGAGTCCGCCGGCACCATCGTTCTCTCCCGGACCCAGAAGCTCTCCCAGGAGAAGCTGGAGGCCGCGGTGAACATGCTCCGGGAGAAGAATCCTGACGCCGCCATCCTCACCACCCCCTGGGACCAGCTGGACGGGAAGACCATCCTCTCCGCCATGGAGAAGGTGTCCCTGGCGGAGGAGCTGCTGGCGAAGATGCGGGCGGAACACGAGGCCGGGGAGGCTGAGCACCATCACCACCACGGCCATGAGGAACACGAGCACCACCACGAACACGAGGAGCATCATCATGAGCACCACGACCATGACGGGCACGGGCATCACCATGATCATGACGAACATGCGCATCACCACGATCACGACGGGCATGAACACCACCACGGCCACGATCACGAGTGCAGCGACCCCAGCTGCTCCTGCCACGATCACCATCATCATCACCACCACGCCGACGAGATCTTCACCTCCTGGGGCAGGGAGACCCCCAAGGCATTCTCCCAGGCGGATATCGCCCGGATTCTCACAGCCTTGGACTCCGGCGGGTACGGCAGGATTCTCCGGGCCAAGGGCATCGTAAGCGGGACGGACGGCGCCTGGGTGGAGTTCGACTATGTGCCTGAAGAGCACGAGATCCGGACCGGCCGCCCCGACTACACCGGCCGCCTCTGCGTCATCGGCGCGGAGCTGAACGAGAAGAAGCTGGCGGAACTGTTCGGCCTGTAAAGGCAGAGAGAGGACGCGGATCATGGATATTCCAGTCTATCTGGTCGCCGGCTTTTTAGACGGCGGCAAGACCAACTTTATCAACGGCGTCCTGGAGGACGGCTTTGCCCGCCAGGACAGGACCCTGCTCATCTGCTGCGAGGAGGGGGAGGAGGCGTACAACGCCAAGGCCTTGGACAATGTCACTGTCGTCACCGTGGAGGATGAGGAGGATTTGAAGTGTTCCCAGCTGAAGGCGTGGGAGAAGGAGTACAAGCCCAAGCAGGTGCTCATTGAGTACAACGGTATGTGGCAGATGGAGCGGCTGTACCGGGAGGTGCTGCCGGCCAACTGGGTGCTGTACCAGATCATGACCTTTGTGAAGGCGGACACCTTTGAGGTCTACGCCAAGAATATGGGCCAGCTGATGATGGAGAAGATTACCAACGCCGACCTGCTGGTATTCAACCGGGCCACGCCCCAGCTGCGGGACGCCCTGCGGAAGCGGAATCTCCGGATGGTGAACCGCCGGGCGGACATCTACTTTGAAAATATGGACGGCACCAGCGAGGACTATCTCACCGGGGAAGAGTGCCCCTTTGACCTGAGCCAGGACGTGGTGGACATCCCGGACGAGGATTTCGGCGTGTGGTATGTGGATGTGATGGACCACCCGGAGCGGTACGCGGAGAGGCTCGTCCACATGAAGCTGATGATGTGCCACTCTAAGAAGTACCCCGGCATCCACTGCCCCGGCCGCTTCGCCATGGTCTGCTGTGAGAACGACGTGCAGTTCCTGGGGCTCATCGCCAGAGGCAATGGGCTGGACGCCCTGGAGAACCGGGACTGGATCGAGGTCACCGCCAGAATGGCGGTGGAGAAGCACAAGGCCTACAAGGGCAAGGGGCCTGTGATGAACATCCTCTCTCTGAGCCCATGTGAAAAGCCCGCTCAAGAGGTTGTTACCTTCTGATTGCGCTTTGTAATATAAAAGCGGGAAACTCCTCTCTGTTTTGAATGGAGGGGAGTTTTCGCTTGCTTTTTAGGGGAAATGCCCTATAATGGGAATATCAATTTTCTGTGGAAAGGACTTAATGCCTTGAAAACACGCTTTCCGAAATTCCGGCTCTCCCTGCCGCTTACCCTGCTGGCGGTGGTGCTTCTGGCGGGATTCATCACCCTGCTGGCCCTGTGGTGCCAGCCCAACGCCTTCCGGGGTGTGATCTCAAACTTTCTGCGCAAGCCGGTGCTGATCTTGCTGAATGCTCTGCCGGTGGGGCTTGTGCTGCTGGGGCTCACGTGCCTTTTCCGCAATGTGTTTTTCGGCGCGGCCCTGACAAATCTCATTGTCTGCGGTCTCTCCATCGCCAACCGGGTGAAGATCGAGGTGCGGGACGAGCCCGTGTTCCCCCGGGATCTGGCCCTTTTGAAGGAGGTCTCCAGCGCCGTGGAGAGCTACGACATCCGCTACCCCGCGGCGGCCATCGCCGCCGTGGTGCTGGTGACGCTGGCCCTGGCGGTTCTGGGGTTCTTTGTGGGCGTCAAACCCTTTCCGGCGGAAAAGCTCCGGGGCTGGCGGGGGAGCCTCTTGGGGGCAGCGGGGAGCTTTGCCGCCCTGGCCCTGGCGGTGGTGACGGTCCTGGGCTCCACCGGCCTGTACGACAGCATCGGAGCCTCCAACCCCTACCGCCTGTCCACCGTGTTCAACGAGAACGGCTTTCCCTACAACTTCTGCCACCAGTTTACCACCTTTCTGGTGGACAGGCCCCAGGGCTTCAGCCGCGCTGAGGCCGAAGCCTGGGACGGGGAGGAGACCTCCTCCGGCCAGGGCAGGCAGGTACACCTTGTCATGGTGATGAACGAGGCGTTTTCCGACATCACAGACGACCCCGCCTTCACCTGGGAGGAGGACCCCCTGCCCAATCTCCATGCCCTGCAGGGGGATTCCCACGCCATCTCCGGCCATGTGGTGGTGCCGGGCTTCGCCGGGGGCACCGCCAACACGGAGTTTGACGTGCTGACGGGGATGCAGACCAACGCCCTCTCCGCCGCCACCACCTCCGCCCTGCGGGTGGTGAACCGGAACCTGGACAGCGTGCTCCGGGTCTTTGGGGACGAGGGGTACCACACCTCCTTCTTCCACCCGGGGGACGACTGGTTCTACAACCGGGAGAACGTCTACCGCTGGCTGGGAGCGGAGGAGACGGTGTTCGCCGACGAAATGGAGGATCTGGAGTACAAGGGACGCTGGGTCACAGACGACTATATGGCCGCCTTCATTGAGGAAAAATTTGCCGAGGCGGTGTCCGGCGGCCGGATGCTGTGCAGCTACACCACCACCATCCAGAACCATATGTCCTACACCGCCGACAAGTACGGCGAGGGGTATGACTTTCCCCCGGTACAGGTCTCCGGCCTCTCGGAGGAGGTGGAGACCATGCTGGCGGTGTACGCCGAGGGGGCCCGGGACGCCGATGCCATGCTGGGCCGTCTGACGGATTATTTCGCGGGGACGGACGAGCCGGTGGTGCTGGCCTTCTGGGGGGATCACCTGCCCTATCTGGGGGACAATCAGGTCGGATACCGCCAGCTGGGACTGGACGTGTTCTCCGGCCCGGAGGGGCAGGAGAACCTGAGGGCCTATGAAACGCCCTATGTCATCTGGGCCAACGATGCCGCGGCGGAGGTGCTGGACTGGGAGAATACCGTGGAGACTCTGGACCTGCCGGGGAGCGGACAGCTCTCCGCCTGCTTCCTGGGGGCGGCCCTGCTGGAGCTGACGGGCCGGGGAGAGACCACGTCCTGGTTCGCCTTTTTGAACCAGCTGCGGCGGCAGGTGAGCGTGGTGCAGAAGACCGTCTGCGTGTCCGCGGCGGGCGGTGCGCTCACCGGTCCCGCCGGGGACCTGGCGGAGGAGATTGCCAAGTGGCGGCAGTGGAGCTACTACAAGCTGAAATACAAGGAGATTCCCTCATGAAGAGCCGGGAGATGGCCCTGTGCGGCGTCCTCTGCGCCCTGGCGGCGGCGCTGCTGACCCTGGGCGGGGTGATTCCCGCCGCCACCTTCTGCGCGCCGGTGCTGGCCATGGCGGCCCTGCTGCCGGTGCTGGAGGAGGCTGGCCCCCGGGCCGCCGGTACGGCCTGGATGGCCGTATCTCTCCTGGCCCTGGCGTTGGACCCGGACCGGGAGGCGGCGCTGGTGTATCTGTGTTTCGGCTGGTATCCGCTCCTGCGGCCAAAGCTGGCGAGGCTCCCCTCACGGCTGGCGCGGGCGGCGGTCAGAATCGCCCTGTGCACGGCGGTGTGCCTTCTGCTCTACGGCGTGGTCTGGCGGGTGCTGGGCCTGCCGCGGGAAGCGGCCGCCGGAGGCTTTGGGATCTTGCTGCTGGCCCTGGCCAACGCTACGTTTTTGATTCTGGACCGGGCTCTGGAGCGTTTGACGCTGCTGTGGCGGCGGAGGCTGCGGCGGCGTTTTTTCCGGCGGTGACGGCGCGGGATGGAGCGCACCCTGCCGGGAACCGACGAAAGCGCGGAGAGGGGGCCGCTCTCAAAAGAGCGGCCCCCTCTTTCTCTTATTTACCCATCGCCGCAAACATGACGCGCATATAGAGTGTCTGCCAGTTTCCGCTGTCCTTGCCCACCTTGACAGGGTCGTTTCCAAGGGTCCGGCTCCGTTCCACCGTGGTCCACACAAGCTCCGGGCCGGCCTTGTCCAGAATGTCGAAGGGATCGCTCGCCCAATCGTACTGGCCGTTTTCTTCCTTCAACAGAGCGCGGAGGGAGCCCAGAATGGGGAAGAGGAAGCCGTTGGGGGACCCGTGTGTGATCTCATTGCGGTAGAACTTGGTTCTGAGCTGTTTTTTGGGGTCCTTCGAGGTGATGACTCCCGAGACCAGGCCATACTTTCCCGCGGGATTTTTTTTCCGGTAGTACTCAGGCATCTTGGCCTCGAGGTAATCGTACAGCTTGAAGATCTGCGCCATGACCGGCTTCATTTTGACGTAGGGGTTTTCGGGGCCGTCATGGAACTTCTCGTAGAGGCTGATGTAGCTGTCAATGCACTTTTTCCGGCTGCTGAAGGACACCACCGGAAAGCTGTCCATATCATGGTATGCGTCCAGGTTGAACAGATTCAAAATGGCCAGAATATCGCCCACATCAATATCGCCGTCGTCATTTTCCATAAAGTATACGCGGTCATTGAACTGCTCCGGGGCGATGACGTTTTTGATCAGGGCAAAATAGTCCCGGAGATTCGCGATGGATTTGTCCTGGACCTGGGTGGAGGTGTTTCTCGCGGCCGCCAGGTCCTCGAAGATCCCCTCGACGCCGGTCAGAATCTCCAGCTTGACATACTGCTGCCCGTAGTCCAGCTCCTCGCGGTTGTCCAGAATCACTCTCAGGGTGTGTCCGCCGTCCACATCGCCGTGATATTCGGGATTTGAGAAGACCAGCTTCAGAGTGTTGTCATAGTTGTTATACGAAACATCCTGAGCGGAGAGGAGGAGCCCGCGGTTCAGAAGGTGAAAGTCTTTGCCCTCGATCAGGGACATCTTGATTTTTTTGGCGACGCCGCTGCGGATATTCTGCTTGCGGGGATTGGTCTCCATCCAGTTCAGCAGCTCCTCGGGGACGCTCTTTACATCGCACACCGCAGTGTACATCTGGGAGGCGCTGCCCGGGCCCTCTTTGTAGGGGTTCGGGATTTTGCGGAAGGAATCCACCTTGATTTCCAGTTCTCTTGTTTCCATGTTTTTCTCCTTTGTACGAAGAATTTTTGTCAGATACGTGGTACAACCACCATCCGCCCTCATTCTACCAGATATTCCAGGAAATTCAACGTTATATATGGCGTTTTATCTGGCGCCGTGCTATCATATTTCCCGAGGTGAGGAATATGCGGCCATATAACGTAAACGCCGCTCTGGGCGGCGTCCTGCGCAGATACAGAGAGGGGCGCGGCCTGGCGCAGGATGAATTCGCGGAGCTGTGCGGGATCAGCCGGGCGTATTACGGGCGGATTGAGCGGGGAGAGCACAGCCCAACGGTTGAGAGATGCCAATTGATCGCTTCCGCACTGAATGTCCGGCTGGCGGACCTGTTTTCCGAACTGCCGGAATGATGCGCCCCTGACTGCCCCGCAGGCGCCTTTCCGGCTTGACATTTTCCGCTGGGCGGGTATAATAGCAAGCCGCAGGCTTTCAGAGGGAGATGATCTTTTTGCGGAGAAAAAACGATTTGGGGCGGGATCCCATGCCCGGTCTGCTGCTGCGTCTTGCAGTGCCCACCATGCTGGCCCAGTTTGTCAATGTCCTGTACAGCATCGTGGACCGGATGTTCATCGGCCATATCCCCGGCAGCGGCAGTCTGGCCCTGGCGGGCGTGGGGGTCTGCGGCCCCATCATCACGCTGCTGTCCTCCTTTTCCATGCTGGTGGGCCTGGGGGGCACGCCGCTGATGGCCATGAAGCTGGGGGCCGGAGACCGGGAGGCCGCCGGCGACATCCTCTCCAGCTGCTTCCGGCTGCTGCTGGGGCTGGCGGTGGGACTGAGCGGGGTCTTCTTTTTGCTGCGCCGCCAGTTTCTCTGGTGGTTCGGGGCCAGCGCGGACACCTTTCCCTACGCCCTGGACTATATCACCGTCTACATCGCCGGCACCGCATTCGCTCTGCTCTCCGGCGGACTGAACAGCTTTCTGATCGCCCAGGGCCGTTCCGGCCTGGGCATGGGCACGGTGATGCTGGGGGCCGCGCTGAACATTGCCCTGGACCCGGTGTTCATCTTCTGGCTGGACTTTGGCGTCTCCGGCGCGGCCTGGGCCACCGTCCTCTCCCAGGCCGCCGCCTGCGTCTTCGCCCTGGTCTCCCTGCGTATTCCGGGGCTGCCGGCGCCTCTGCGCTGGGGGAATCCTCAGCCTGCCCTGTGCAGGCGGATTCTCCTGATGGGCCTCGCTCCCTTCCTCACATACGCTCTGGACAGCGTGATCCTCATTATCCTCAACACGGCCCTCCAGCGGTACGGCGGGCCCGGCGAGGGGGATATCCTCATCACCTGCGCCGCCGTGGTGCAGAGCTATATGCTGCTGCTGGCCATGCCTATGGGCGGTATCACCCTGGGCTGTCAGGGGGTGGTGAGCTTCAACCTGGGGGCCGGGGACCGGAGACGGGTGCGGCAGGCCCTGTGGGGCGTGTTCTTCCTGTGCTTCGGATTTGCCGCCCTCATGCTGGCGATGACGCAGGTGTTCGCGCCGAAGTTTGTGCTGTTCTTTTCAACCGACGGGGAGATTTTGGAGCGAAGCGTGCGGTATATCCGGGTCTACACGGCGGGCGCGCTGTTTATGGCAGTGCAGTGGATGTGTGTGGATATGTCCACCGCCCTGGGACAGGTCCGGCTGGCCCTGGGATGCTCACTGCTGCGCAAGAGCCTGTTTCTGGGGGGGATCCTGCTGTTTCCCCTGCTGTTCACCGCCGCGGCGGCCTTTGCCGCCGAGCCCTTCTGCGACATCACCGCCAGCCTGATCTCCATTACGCTCTTTCTGCGCTTTACGCCCAGGCTCCTGGACCGCTGCTGCGCCCAGCCGGCCCCCCGGGACGGTGCCTCCGCGGATGTTCTCAGATCATAAAGACCGGGAGGCCGAAGCGGCAAAACCGCCTCGGCCTCCCGGCTTGTTCAGGCTGTAGTCTGTCCCTCGCCGCCTGAGAGAACCGCTCAGGTAAAGGACAGCTGGAATCTGGCGCCGGGGTCTCCGGCAAAGACCACCATGCCGCCCTCCGGCAGTTTGGCGGAGGTGGCGCCCCCTACCACGGAGGAGGCGGTGACGTTCCAATCCTTGTCATAGACCCAGAAGCCGGCGTTCTCCGGCAGCTGGACCGACATGGTCTTTCCGGCGGCATTGCCGCCAAGTTTGTACCAGCGGGCATAGCCGTCGGGCTGGATGGTGCAGCGGACGCTGCCGTTTCCGGTGGAGAGGGCGGGTACGGCAGCCTCGTCCATGTACACCGCTCCGTTGGATTGATACAGCCACAGCGCGCCCTTTTCATCCCGGCGGAGTTCCAGGTCATAGCCGTCCCGGCCCACGCTGCCGGGGATTTGGACGGCGTACTGCGCGTGAGTCTCGTCCACGATTTTCAGGGCTCCCATGTAGCCGGGGACGCCCTCCGCTGCGGTGTCCTCTATCTGGGCGGCGGCAGTCAGGGCCAGATAGACCTGGGAGCTGTACCGCTCGTTCATGGGCAGAATGCTGATGGCGCTGACAAAGTCGTTCCAGGATTTCTGGAGCTCTGGAGAGACCTTGTTCTCCGGCAGCTTCACAGCGGCGTAGCTGCTGGTGCCCAGTCCCCCCAGGCCCGGGAGCACGGTGAAGGCCCGCTGGTAGAGATAGACTTCCCCGTTGGACTCCTTCACAAATTTCAGGCAGGACGTCCCGGTTTTGTCCCGGAAGGTGCCGTCGTCATGATAGGTAAAGGTTTGGGCGGGGGTCTCCAGGCCCAGGTAGTTCATGGTCAGCGTGCCGTCGGCGGCCACATCCACCTTGTACTGCAGAATAGAGCCGTAGTACCCGGCGTTTTCCAGCAGCTCCCGGGGCATTTTGGCGGGGGATGCCTCCGGCAGGGTGACGGGGGTCTCGTCCACTTCTATGCCCTTGGCCTTCAAAGCCGCAATCAGCATCTGGGAGGCGGCCATCTCGTTGTAGGTGGAGACACCGCCGGAGCTCAACACCGCCGCGGCCATGCGGTGCTCCGGGATGACCACAAGTCCCGCGTGGTAATACTGGGTGTCGCCGCCCTTCACTAGGGCCTGGATGCCGTTTTCATGGAAGGGGAACCACTCCACGCTGTCCCAGCCCAGACCGTAGCTGAGGGCGTCCGGGGCGTCCTCCCGGGGCCACAGGCCCCGGGCGTACTCCGGTGCGGCCATGGCGTCCAGGGAGGACTGCTTCAAAAGCGCTGTGCCGGTGAGGGCTCCGCCGAAGGCGGCCAGGTCCTCCGCTGCGGCGTAGAGGCCGCCGGTGCCCAGGACGCCCAGACAGTCCATGGGCAGGGGGGTGGGATCGGTTCCGTTGTAGATGTCGGCCCGGTCCTTGCACTCATCGCCGGGGGCATAGGTTGCTTTCAGTCCGGCGGGGGTTAGGATGCTGCTCCGGACGTAGTCCATGAAGTCCTGCCCGCTGACGGCCTCCACCACCAGCTGGGCCAGGGTGAAGCCGTCGTTGCAGTAGACGCTGTACGCGCCGGGGGCCGCCTTCAAACGCTGGACGGCAAGGCGCTCCAGAAGCTGGTCCGCAGCTGTCTCACTGGGATCGTCAAACAGCAGTCCGCTGCCCATGGAGGAGCCCATGAGGCCGGAGGAGTGGTTCAGCAGCATCCGCACGGTGATCTGCTTGTATCGCTCGTCCGCCATCTTGAAATCCGGCAGATAGGCTGTCACCGGCTTGTCCAGGCTGAGCTTGCCGGCCTCCGCCAGCTGCATGGCCGCCACGGTGGTGTAGATTTTACTGACGGAGCCGATGCCGTAGACGGCGCCGGCCTGGGCCTCCTGCGGCGCTCCGCCGGTCTCCTCAGGCGCTTTCAGGGTCCCGCTCTCCACGGTCTTTCCGTCCTGCCACACCGCCCAGCTGATCTGGCTGGCGCCGCCGTAGGTCATGGCCCCTGCCGCGGCATGGCTGGCTGTGGTGTGGAGGCCGGTTTCCTCTGCCGCGTGAGCGGGGACGGAGAGGCTGAGGCACAACGCCAGAGCCAGCAGCAGAGCGCTGAGTTTTTGATGTTTCATGTTTTCTTCCTTTCCCGTCCCGGGACAGGGGAGAATCCGGGGCGTCTTGGGTTTTGTGAGATCAGAATATACCCTCCACCAGGGGGAATGTCAAGAGATTCTTCGTGAAATTTTCTCGGGCGGGCACGAGAGAAGCGGCGCCGGTTCGGCGCCGCACTCTCAAAAGGCTGTATTCACAGCGGAATTCAACATTGCCGGCAGCCGGGAGGCGGGCCGCCGCCTTCGGCGGCCTGCGGTCCGCGGCTTCGCGGACCGCGCTCAGAAGGCTACCTTCAAAAACAGCGCCACACAGCAGAGAATCACGGCACAGGGGACGTAGACGTACCGTCCCACGCTGTACCACAGCGCGCCGGAGGGGCGCTGTGCCCCTCGGTTGATCTCCTCCATCAGCTCCTGCCGCCGCATGACCCAGAACCAGGAGACCGCGCCCAGTGTGGCGCCGATGGGGATGATATAGATGGAGACGATGTCCATCCAGGGGCCCCACTTGAAGATGGGCTCCATGTTCACCCCGATGCCCAGGCAGATGACGCACAGGATGACCAGCACCCAGCGGCGGTTCAGCCTGGGGAACTTGTGCAGCAGCGATTCCCCCACGGCCTCGAACATATTCTGGAGGGAGCTGACTCCGGCGAATACCATGGCGGTGTACAAAATTACGGCGAACAGCCTGCCCAGGGGGATGTCCTGCAAAATGCGGGGCAGGGTGACAAACAGCAGGGAGGGGCCGGCCCCCACGTCCAGCTGGTAGGCGAAGCAGGCGGGGATGATGACTAGGGCGGCGACCAGCGCGGCGATGGTGTCAAAGAGGGCGGTCTGCTTGGCCAGGGACACCACGTTCTCCTCCGGGTGGAGATACGCGCCGTAGACGATCATGCCGCTGCCGGTGATGGACAAAGAGAAGAAGGCCTGTCCCATGGCCCAGATCCACACCATGGGGTTCATCAGCTCCTCCCAGCGGCAGGAGAACATATAGCGGTAGCCCTCGGCGGCGCCGGGGAGAAACGCCACCCGCACCGCCAGCACCAGGAAGATGATGAAAAAGAGGGGCATCATCACCTTGTTGCTCCGCTCGATGCTCCTGGCCCCCAGCAGCAGCGTCAGCAGGGTGCCCACCACCACGACGCCATGGAAGGGGATGACGGAATAGTCCGCCAGGGAGAAGCCCTCAAACCACGCGGCGGTGTCCGCCGTCATGAGGGAGCCGGTGACGGAGGCGTAGAAGGCCTTGAGCACATAGGCGATGATGACGGCGTAGCCGATGGCGATGCACATGGAGCCAGCCAGAGGCAGCCAGCCCAGGACGCCACCGGCCCTGCCCAGCGCCTCTTTTCTGCTGGCCCAGGCCATGCGGTAGGAGCCCAGGGTGCCGGTGCGTGCCCGGCGGCCCACGGCGTACTCGGCGGAGAGGCCCACGGTGCCGAACAGCAGGATAAAGGCCAGATAGGCGATCAAAAAGGCGCCCCCGCCGTTGCCGCCCATCTTGGCGGGAAAGCCCCACACGTTGGCCATGCCCACGGCGGAGCCAACCGCCGAGAGCACAAAGCCCCAGCTGCTGGTAAACTGTCCGTGTTTCTTTCGTTCCGTACTCATGAATGATTTCCTCGTCTTCCCCCGCGGCGCGGTATTTTTTGAGACTGCACAGAAGAAAGCGGTATGAGGCCGTCCGGGACTCATATCGCCGCTTTAAATCAGTATAGCATAAATATTCTGCCCCGTCCAGCCGGTTTTCTAAAACTCCCTTTTCAGATTGGTGTTGCCGCAAGCCGCTTTGTCAAATCACTTGTCAAAATATCCAAATCGGGCAGTCACCTGTTGATGGATGACTGCCCGATCAATCCGCAATTTATCTGTTGATTATAATTCCAATCTCATATAAATAACTTCTTGAAATCCCGCTAATCGAGAATGAAAGCCTTTAGGATTTCTGCCATATTCAACAAATCCAGCTTTTTTATATATGGATAATGCTCTTACATTGTCGGCAACCACACTCAGCTCAAGCTGGACATATCCCGCAGCCTTTGCACATTCAATACACGCTGCAGTTAATGCCTGTCCAATCCCCAGCCCCCAAAATTCTTTAGCGACACTGATCCCAAATTCGGCACGATGCCGGATCTTATATTTTTTCCCCACTGCTTCAATCCCAGCGGTTCCCACAACTGCATGATCGACTACGGCAACGATTTCGACTTCATTTTTACTTTCAGATTTCTCTTTTAGGAATTGACTTTCCTGCATAGCATCAAAGCAATTTTCGTCTGGAGCGGTAAGCAAATAATCGGTCTCTCCATGTGTTAAATAAAAGTTGTCAAGTACAGCTTGCCCATCACATTCCATTCCATTTCTCAAGCGGCACTCAATACCATTTTTTAACATGATCACTTTATTATATTTCATCGCTGATACCTCACAAACAGGGGGTTGTCGGGCCGATTATAACACAGGACTCCTGCTAGATCAACATGCGTTTATAGATACCGCTGAAGCTGCACCCCAGCAACACTTTTCTTAGGAGGGACTTCTAAAATGTGGTAAGACAAAAAATGCGTGCGCAGGATGGACAAACCCAAGAGACCGCGGTAAAGTAGAGATACGGCCCGGAGCCGGGAAGGGTCTTCGCGGCTGACGCCGCGGGGCGGAAGCCGGCCCCTTTCGGGGGGCGGCCTGCCCGGCCATCCTGATGGGTGAATATTCCCCGCCCGCAAGGGCGAGTCCCTGCCAAAAAAATCGTAAGAAATTTGTAAGATTTTCATCAAGTTGTTTGTAAGAATTCCCTGCTACAATCGCAGCAGCTGGAAGGGAGGATCAACTCCATGAACGAATGGATCCTGGTTGTGGACGACGACCCGGAAATTGTAAACGCCATTGCCATCACCCTGGAGCGGGAGGGCTGGCAGGTCCTGAAGGCCTACAACGGCATGGAGGCTCTGGAACACGCGCTGAACCCCGCCGTCCGCCTGATCATCATCGACGTGATGATGCCGAAGCTGGACGGCCTCTCCGCCCTCATCCGCATCCGGGAGCGGCGGAATCTGCCGGTCATCGTCCTCTCCGCCAAGAGCGAGGATACGGACAAGATCCTGGGCCTCTCCATGGGGGCGGACGACTACGTCACCAAGCCCTACAACCCCCAGGAGCTGGCGGCCCGGGTCCGGAGCCAGCTGCGGCGCTACACTCTGCTGGGGGATATCCACACGGCGCAGCGGGAGGGCCTGCTGGTCAACGGACGGCTGACCTACGACACAGCGGAGCGGGTGCTCCGGGCCGACGGAGACGTGGTGAAGCTCACCGCCACGGAGACGAAGATTGTGGACCTGCTGTTTCGGAACCTGGGACGGGTGTTCCCGGCGGAGGAGCTGTACCGGAGGGTGTGGAACGAGGAGGGCTACGCCTGCGAGAACACGGTGATGGTCCACATCCGGCGCATCCGGGAAAAGGTGGAGCTGAATCCCAAAGAGCCAGACTATATTAAGGTGGTGTGGGGAATTGGATACAAAATGGAACGGCACGGAGCCTGAGAACGGCGGGGAGACGGAGTACTTTGTAGCCGCCCAGGTCCGGGGGACAATGGAGCCGGAGGCGGCGGGGACCGCGCCCAACAGGCGGGCACAGACCGCCAAGGCGGTGATCGGCTTCCTCGGCTTCGTCATAGGCGTCTCATTGACCCTGGGGAGCCTGGGTGCCATGGCGGAGCGGCTGGTGATGCAGCGGGGGGCACTGCCGGACTGGTCCGGAAACTGGCAGGACACCCAGGAATTCCGGGACGAGGTCTCCACCTATCTGCTGGAATTTCTCTCCCTGGGGGCCTCGGGGACCACGGGAAACGCGTGGTACAACACGGCGGCGGACGCAGGCGGCTGGCGGCAGCAGTACACCGAGGTCGTGGTGTCGGATACTCCGGAGGAAACGGCGGAAGCTGCGACGGGTGCTGAGGACGCGGAGCCGGCGGACGCTTACCGGGCGGGAGACAAAAACGTCCTCTACTTGATCATGGAGGACGGCCGCATCCGGTACAAGAACATCACGGAAAACTCCGCGCGGCAGTTTCAGAACCGGAGCTTTGAGGGGTACAATTTCTACCTGATCTATGAGGACGGAAAAGCCTCCATTTTCAAAGACGGCGCGGAGCTGAACGTCTATGGGGACGGCGTCTATGTCTCCGGGCGGTCGCCGTGGTTTGTCCCCGGCTATGAAAATCTCCAGGCGGGGGACTGGGTGGACGGCGTCACCGTCTATATGGCCGTCCGGGAGGAGCCTGTCCGGTACTGGTTCCAGGGTTCCGGCGGGGAACAGTATTCCTACGGCCGGATGTACAACCTGGCCCAGTGGGCCCGGGAGGCCCGGACCTTCTATATCCGGCAGTTTGTCCTTCTGGGCCTGGGGGCTCTGTGGCTGTGCGTATGGCTGGCGTTCCGAAGGGAAAAGAAGCTGGCGGACGCCAAAATCGCCGCCTGGACCGGCCATATCTGGACGGAGGCCTGGGTGCTGCTGGCGCTGATTCCCCTGGGGTGGCTGTTTGTCACCCGCAGCGGGACCGAGCTGTACTGGGCCTGCCGGGAGATGTGGTGGAGCTATGAATCCCTCCCTTTGAGACAGCTGGCCTACGGCCTGCTGAGCTTTGTGTTCTCCGGCTTTCCGGCTCTGCTGGTTTTGGGATGGGTTTTGTGGTTTGCGTGGAACAACCGGCGGTATAACCGGAGAGAAACGCGAAAGAGTCTGCTTCGCTCCCTGTTCCGGATGGCGCAAAGCCTCCTGCGGACGCTCCGCATGAAGGATCTGGAGCGGCCGGTGGAAAAGCGGCTGAACCGGGACAACGGACTTGTTCTGGCGCTGCTCCTGCTGGGGTTTACGTGTTCGCTGTTCGCGGCGGCTGTGGCGCTGGAACTCATGATGAGGAGCTACTGGTCAGTGAGGGAATGGCTCCTGCTCCTGGCGGGCTGTGTGGTGGAGGGCGCCCTGATTCTCTCCATCGTCCGCACCTTCCGGCACCGCCGTCTGCCGCAGGACCTGGGGCGGCTGAACCGGCAGATCGAATCCATCCGCGCCGGGGACCTCTCAAAGCCCCTGGACCTTCCAGAGGACGCGGACCTGCGGAGCATGGCGGAGGCTCTCAACGACATCCAATCGGGCATGAAGTCCGCCCTGGAGGAGCAGACCCGCAGCGAGCGGATGAAGGTGGAGCTGATCTCCAACGTCTCCCACGACCTGAAAACGCCCCTGACCTCCATCCTCTCCTACGCGGAGCTGCTGCGGCAGGAGGACCTGCCTCCGGCGGCGGCGGACTACGCCCGGATCATCGACGAGAAGGCCCAGCGGCTGAAAGCCATGGTGCAGGACGTATTCGAGGTCAGCAAGGCGGCGGCGGACCAGCTGCCGGTGACCCTGGAGCGGCTGGACCTCGCCAAGCTCCTGCGGCAGACCCTGGCGGACCAGGACGACCCCATTCAAAAGAGCGGTCTCACATTCAAGGTGGACCTCCCTCCGGAGCCCGTGATGATCGACGCCGACGGCAAGCGGCTGTACCGGGTGTTTCAGAACCTGATTGACAACGCCCTGCGTTACGCCCTGGCGGGCAGCCGGGTGTATCTGACGCTGAAAACGGCGGAGGGACAGGCGGAGACGAGCGTCCGCAATACCAGCCGGGACGAGCTGCCGGAGGGCGTGGACTTCACCGCCCGGTTTGTCCGGGGGGACGGGAGCCGCACCGACGGCGGCAGCGGACTGGGGCTCAGCATTGCCAGCTCCTTCACCGAGGCCTGCGGCGGTACATTCCGGGTGGAGACCGTGGCGGACCTGTTTACCGCCGTGGTGACATTTCCCCTGGGGGAGACAGAACAGGAGGCGGAGAGATGAAAACTCGTATTTTGGCGGCGCTGCTGGCGCTGATCCTCCCGGCCCTGACGGGCTGCGGGCAGGTCACCGTCACGGTGGAGGCCGCCCCGCTGGCGGCGGAGGGCAAGTCCACCACCCACATGGAGGATCCCCTTCCTCCCTCCTATGACATCTATGAGACCTTCGGCCTGGAGTACGACGGGGCGGAGGATGCCCTGTACTTCGGCGGAAAGCGGGTCCGGTACTTCTTCGACGGGGTGGACACTGGAACCGGCGGCCAGATCAGCCGGGTGGAGCACATCGACCGCTTGGGCACCGTGGATGTCCGCACAGTCCGGGAGACGGTGGACAACGGCGACGGCAGCGTGGACCCCTTTGGCCCCCTGACAGGGCTGGAGACCGCCGGTCAGGCGGAATTTGACGCCCGGGACATCGATGCCCTGCTTCATCCCTCTATGGCGGCCACCACCGGCTGCTCCGAGAGCGGGGGAGGAGGCGGAGTGCCCTTTGCGGAGATCTTCGCGGCCTACCGGGACTTCGGCGTGGAGTTCGTGGAGTCCCCGGAGGGCTCCGGCACCGGGAATGTCTACTGCCTGGGGGAGCTGGCGGATGTGTTTGCCGATGTCTCCCCGGAGGGCGGGTCCTTCGTATTCCACTCCCGGGACCGGGGGACCTGCAATGTCCGGACGGTCTATGACAGGGCGGGAAACCTGGCCGGCGTGGAGCGGTTCACCGGTGAGTTGGAGCTTGGATAGAGACAGACCCCCGGAGAGACGTGGTCTCTCCGGGGGTCTGTGCTTGCCTCCGGACCCCGCGGTGTGATATGATACATGTAAATCACGCGCGGGGAGGCTGAAATATGGCAGTTTACTTTTACGGCTGTGTTACGCTGGACGGGTATCTGGCCGCCGGGGACCACAGCCTGGACTGGCTCTATGAGACCGGCAGCGAGGAGGAGACCGGTTACAGAGAGTTTTACAGCCGCATGGATGTGACCCTGATGGGCCGCCGGACCTTCCGGGAGCTGGAGCGGGCGGGAGACCCGGGGGCCGTCTATCCCGATACGGAGAATTACGTCTTCACCCACGGGGTGCTCTCCTGCCCGGGATTCACGGCGGTCAGCGGAGACCCGGCGGAGTTTGTGAAGGGGTTGGGCCCGGACCGGAACATCTGGGTTGTGGGCGGGAATACCATCCTCGCGCCGCTGCTGGACCGGGATCTGGTGGACTGCCTGATTGTTCAGACGGCTCCGGTGCTGCTGGGGGCGGGGGTTCCGCTGTTCGCCCAGGGAGAGGCCCTGCGGCGGTTCCGGCTGGAGGAGGTCAAAAAATACGGGCAGTTCGCGGAGCTGGTCTGCGTCAGAGAGCGGACCTGACATGCCGCCGCAGCGCCCGGAACCGTTTTCCGGCGGGAATCGGACCTTGCGGATGGGTATGGGAAAACGGGAGGATTTGTGGTATACTATACCGGACTTTGAAAAACGGCGGAGGGGCCGGAGGGAGGCGGGGACTTTGGAGACTGTCAGCGGCGTTGGCAGCTGGAAACTGACCGTCCGCCGGGAGGGGGACGGGATCACGGTTTTGCGGGCGGTCACCTGCGAGCCGTCCGCCGCTTTGCCGGAGACGCTGTGGGGACTGCCGGTAACGGCCCTGGGAGACCACGCTCTCGCTCCCGGCGCCGGACCGGTTTCCGGGCAGGAGGTGGGGGTGGCCTGCGGCCCCCTGCCGCCGGACGCACGGTGGGACAACCGGAATCTCCGGGAACTGACGCTCCCTGCCTCCCTGGAGCGGGCGGGGGACTACGCCCTGTTCAACTGCGCGGAGCTGAAGACCCTGCGTCTGGGGGACGGCGTGAAGCACTGGGGCGGCGGGGCCATCATGAACTGCCGCCGGCTGGACACCCTTCAGGTGGACTGCACCGGGCGGGAGGGAGAGCTGCTGGCCTGGTTTGCCGGTGAAGTGCCGGGGGAGCTGGACGTGACGCTGCTGCGCCGCAAAGAGACATGGGCCCGGCTGATCTTCCCGGAGTATGTGGAGGTCTACGAGGAGAACTGCCCCGCCCACCACTTCGACTATCAGATCCGCGGCGCGGGCTACGGATACCACCACTGCTTCCATGGGAAGCGGCTGGACCTCAAGGCCTACGACACCCTGTGGAGGCCCATGCTGGCCATGGAGCACGACAGCGGCTGCGCCCTGCGGCTGGCCTGGTGGCGGCTGCGGCACCCGGCGGAGCTGACAGACCGCGCCGCGGCGGATTACCGGGCCTATCTCCGGGCCCATGCCCTGGAGGCCGTCCGTTTTTTGCTGTCTCTGGGGGATGCCTCCGGGCTGGGGCTGCTGCTGGCGGAGACATCGCCGGACCGGGAGACGCTGGCGTCGGCCTGCGCCCTGGCCCGGCAGGGGGGAAACACCGCCGTTCTTGCGATCCTGCTGGAGGAGCAGCACCGGCGGTTTCCGGCGGGGGCGGCGCGGGACTTTACGCTTTGAAGCCGTTTGGAAAAGGGTGTGTTTTGGTGAATCAGGGCTATGAAAAAATCGGCCAGGAGATCCTCTCCGCCGCCCGGAACGAGCTGTATCTGAACCTGCCCTATCTGGACGCGGCGCTGTGTGCCCTGGCGTTTCAGCCCGGCGGCGGGGTCACGCTGTCCCTGGCGGCCGACGGGGAGACGCTGTACTACGACGGGGCCTTTCTCGCGGAGCGGTACCTCCGGTCCCGGACGGCGGTGAACCGGGCCTATTTCCATGTGATCCTCCACTGCATGCTTCGCCACCTGGGGAAGAAGCAGGGCAGGGTGCCGGAGCTGTGGGATCTCAGCTGTGACGCGGCGGTGGAGAGCATCCTGGACGGGCTGGACTACCCCTGC
The DNA here is from genome assembly GCA_910584075.1 of uncultured Oscillibacter sp. Taxonomy (GTDB): domain Bacteria; phylum Bacillota; class Clostridia; order Oscillospirales; family Oscillospiraceae; genus Oscillibacter. The sequence goes on along the minus strand of CAJTZI010000001.1, from coordinate 14,354 downwards.
CTTGCCGGAGACGCCGCCCCCCTGCGGCGGAAATTCTACGGGGAGTGCCGCATGGATATGCCGGTGCTCACCGCCGAGGGCATTTACCGCCGCCTGCTGCGGCTGGCTCTGCCGGAGTATGAGCTGGCCCGGCTCCAGCGGGCCTTTCTGGTGGACGACCACGGGCTGTGGGATATGGAGGGAAAGGACACCCAGGAGCGGAACCGGCGGCAGGATGAGCGATGGAAAGACCTCTCCGAGAAGACCCGCACCGGCATGGAGACCGTGCTGGCGGGACAGTCCGCTGGCGGCGGGGCGGTGCTGGAGCAGATTCGCGTGGCGGTCCGGGACGATGTGGACTACCGGGCCTTTCTGCGGCGGTTCGCCGTGCCCCGGGAGGTCATGGCGGTGGACGGCGACGCCTTTGACTACGGCTTTTACGCCTACGGCCTGCGGCTGTACGGAAACCTCCCCCTGGTGGAGCCGCCGGAGACCAAAGAGGAGAAGCGGATTGAGGATTTCGTCATTGCCGTGGACACCTCCATGTCCACCTCCGGTGAGCTGGTGCGGCAGTTTCTTGCCTGCACCTACGCCATTCTGCGCAGTGCGGAGACCTTTACCCGAAAGGTGAACATCCGCATTTTGCAGTGCGACGACCAGGTGCGTGCCGACACGGCGATCCAAGACCTGGAGGACCTGCGGCGGTATATGGAGAATTTCCAGCTCTCCGGCGGCAGCGCCACGGATTTCCGACCGGTGTTTGACCATGTGGCCCGGCTCCGGCAGGAGGGAGCCTTCACCAGCCTGCGGGGACTGGTCTACTTTACCGACGGCATGGGAATCTATCCCCAGAGACGGCCGCCCTGGGAGACGGCGTTTGTGCTTTTGGAGGAGCCGCCCATGTCGGTTCGGATGCCGCCCTGGGCGATCCGGCTGGTGCTGGGCCTGCCGGGGCTGGAGAGGGCGATTTCCGCAGCGTCGGAGCTGCCTGATCTGATGGACTTGGCGGAGCTGCCGGAGCTTTAGCGGCGCTTCCTGGCCCAAAGGACCGTCACACCCCGGCCCGCGGCCGTATCCCCGTCCGCGCCCGAGGCGCGAACCCCAACGTCCCCGCCTGGGGCGGATCCCAAAGGAAGGAACCACACCATGAATATCAAACAAGCCAAGCAGGAGATTGCAAACACATTAAAGGCCTATCTCGCCAGAGACTCCCTGGGCAACTATCTCATTCCCGCCGTCCGGCAGCGGCCCGTGCTGCTGATGGGGCCGCCGGGCATCGGCAAGACCCAGATTATGGAGCAGATCGCCGCGGAGAGCGGCGTGGGTCTGGTGGCCTACACCATTACCCACCACACCCGCCAGAGCGCCGTGGGCCTGCCCGTGATCGAGAAGCGGATTTACGGCGGGGAGGAGTTCTCTGTCACCGAGTACACCATGAGCGAGATTCTGGCCTCCGTGTACCAACTGATGGAAAAAACCGGCCTGAAAGAGGGCATCCTCTTCCTGGATGAGATCAACTGCGTCTCCGAGACCCTGGCCCCCATGATGCTCCAGTTCCTCCAGTGCAAGACCTTCGGCAACCAGCGGCTGCCGGAGGGCTGGCTCATCGCGGCGGCGGGAAACCCGCCGGAGTACAACCGCTCCGTCCGGGACTTTGACGTGGTGACGCTGGACCGGGTGAAGCGCATCGACGTGACGGAGGACTTCACCGTCTGGAAGGAGTACGCCCGGGGAAGGGGCGTCCACGGGGCGGTGGTGTCCTATCTGGACATTAAAAAGGATAACTTCTACCGGGTGGAGACCGGGGCGGACGGGCTGGAATTCGCCACAGCCCGGGGCTGGGAGGACCTCAGCGAGCTGATCTGCGCCTATGAGCAGCTGGGGCTCCGGGTGAGCCGGGAGGTGGTGGGGCAGTACATCCAGATGCCCCGGATTGCCAAGGATTTCGCCAATTACCTGGAGCTCTACTATAAGTACCAGAGGACCTACCATGTGGAGGACGTCCTGCGGGGAACCTGGCAGCCCATCACCGTATCGGAGCTGCGGAGCGCGCCCTTTGACGAGAAGCTGTCGGTCATGGGCCTGATTCTCTCCCGTCTGGGCGGGGAGGCCAGACGCACCCGGCATCAGGACGTCCTGACCACCGCGCTCCACGCCGCCCTGACGGAGTTTAAGACCGGCATTGAGGCGGCGGAGCCCCGGGCGGTGCTGGCCCGGCTGATCCAAAAGCGGCAGGAGGCGCTGCGGCAGGCGAAGGACGCGGGACAGCTGGACAGAGAGCGCCGGGAACTGGGCCAGCGGGAGATCGGCCTGCTGGAGGACTATCGCCGTCAGCTGGCGGAGGTCCCCGCGGTGGAGGCTATGGACGCCGTCCGGGAGTGGTTTCTGGAAGAGACGGACCGCCGGACGGCCCTGGGGACGGAGACCGGGGCCATGTTTGACAGCGCCTTCCGCTTCCTGGAGGAGACCTTCGGCGACAGTCAGGAGCTGGTGATTTTCGTGACGGAGGTCACCGCCGGATACGACACCAGCTGGTTTGTGGAGAATTTCGGCTGTGACGCCTACTTCCGCCACAACCGGAAGCTGCTGTTTGACGACACCCGTCATCGCATCCGGGAGGAGATTCAGGCTGCAAAGGCGGCGGAACAGGAGGAGATACAGGATGAATGAGGACCTGAGACGAATTGAGGCCGTACTGGATGAAAAGGTCCGGCCCGCCCTGCGGGCCCACGGCGGCGAGATCGAGACCGACCGCCTGGAGGACGGCGTGCTGTATGTAAAACTGCTGGGCCAGTGCGCCGGGTGCCCTTCGGCGGACCTGACCAATGAGACCATTGTGGAGGCGGAGGTGGTGAAGGCCCTGCCGGAGCTGGTGCGGAGGGTTGCAGTGGTCCAGACCGTCAGCGACGAGCTGTGGGAGCAGGCGAAAAGGCTGGTGCGGGAGCACCATCTGTGAAAGAGCAGAAGCGGAGGACGGCCATGCATAACGAATATGATAATGAGCAATTTTTCAGGGAATATGCGAAGATGGCCCGCAGCAGGGACGGCTTGCGCTCTGCCGGGGAATGGCACCAGTTAAAGCCCCTGTTTCCTCCACTTCAGGGGAAGGACGTTCTTGACTTGGGATGCGGGTACGGCTGGCACTGCGAATTCGCAGCAGAGCAGGGAGCGCTACGGGTACTGGGACTTGACCTGAGCTCCAAAATGATCGCGGAGGCGAAAAAACGCAGCGGGGAGCGTCAAATCGAATACCGTGTCTGCGGCATTGAAGAATACGAATACCCGGAGAACGCCTGGGACTGCGTTGTCTCCAATCTGGCCCTGCACTATATTGGGAACATTGAGGCCGTCTTTCAAAACGTCCACAGAACGTTGAAGCCGGACGGGATCTTCCTCTTCAATATTGAGCACCCGGTCTTTACCGCAGGGGTGGGGCAGGACTGGGTCTATACAGAGGCAGGAATGCCAAAATACTGGCCAATGGATCAGTATTTCCGTCCGGGAGAGCGGCACACACGCTTTTTGGGGTGTGACGTGGTGAAGCAGCATCACACATTGACACAGATATTGATGGGGCTCCTGCATAACGGCTTTGAGCTTAAAGCGGTGGAGGAGGCGGAGCCGCCGGAGGAGATGATGGAACTTCCGGGCATGAAGGATGAACTACGCCGTCCAATGATGCTGCTGGTGAAGGCGGCGGCAAGAAAAGCCGCCAGGGATGAACGGATGTGACCTCCAGCTTGCCGCATTTCCCAATGAAACCGCCGCATAGCGCAAAAGGCAAGACAGACCTCAGCGGTCTGTCTTGCCTTTGGGCCTTGGGATAGTCTTTCATCAGAAAGCGCCATTGGGCTGCTCTTCGCTTTATTTCATCAGCTCACACACCAGGTCCGTGTACCCGGAGGGGTCTTCCAGGGGCAGTCCCGCAATGAGCAGGGCCTGGCTGTACAGCAGAGAGGCGTACTTCTTGGCCTTCTCCGGGTCCGCCTCCACGGCGTTCTCCAGGGCCTGAAAGGCCGGGTGGTCCACGTTCAGCTCCAGGATGCGGTCGGCTTTCAGGGCGGCGTCGGGCTGGACGGCCTGGAAGTACTTCTCCATCTCAAAGCTCAGCCCCTCTCCCGCGGTGAGGCAGACGGGGTGGGATTTCAGCCGGGCGGAGGCCTTGACCTCCTTCACCGCGTCGCCCAGGGATTCCTTCACAAAGTCAAAGACGGACTTGTGAGAGGCGGCGGCCTCCTCGGCCTTCTTCTCCGCCCCCTCGTCGATCTCCTGGTCCAGCACGGAGCGGAACTCCTTGTCCTTGTATGCGTGGAGAGTCTGGGCGCAGAACTCGTCCACCTCCTCGGTGAAGTAGAGGATCTCCGTACCGCTGTCCCGGAGGCTCTCCGTCTGGGGGAGGCGGTCGATCTTCTCCAGAGTCTCGCCGGCGGCGTAGTAAATATATTTCTGGTCCTCCTTCATGCGGGAGACATACTCCTCCAGCGTCACAGGCTTTTTCTCCGTGGAGGAGTGGAAGAGCAGCAGGTCCTGGAGGAGATCCTTGTGGCGGCCGTACTCGTTCACCACGCCGTATTTCAGCTGGCGGCCGAAGTTCTTCCAGAACTTCTCATAGTCCTCCCGGCTTTCCTTGAGCATCTTGGCAAGCTCGCTCTTGATCTTCTTCTCCAGATTTCCGGCGATGACCTTCAGCTGCCGGTCGTGCTGGAGGAGCTCCCGGGAGATGTTCAGGCTCAGGTCCGGGGAGTCCGCCACACCCCGGATGAACCGGAAGTGCTCCGGCAGCAGGTCGGCGCACTTGTCCATGATTAAAACGCCGTTGGAGTAGAGCTGGAGACCCTTTTCAAACTCCTTGGTGTAGTAGTCGAAGGGGGCGGCGCCGGGGATGAACAGCAGCGCCTTGTAGGTCACGGCGCCCTCGGCGGACACGGCGATGACACGCTGGGGGTCGGCGTAGTCGTGGAACTTGTCCCGGTAGAACTTGTTGTACTCCTCCGGCTTCACGCTGGACTTGCGCCGCTGCCAGATGGGCACCATGGAGTTCAGGGTGTCCACCTCGGTGTAGGTCTCATACTCCGGCTTGTCCTCGGGAGAGTCCTCCTTCTTCCGGGTTTTGGAGACCTCCATGCGGATGGGGAAGCGAATGTAGTCGGAGTACTTCCGCACCAGCTCCTGGAGCCGCCAGGACTCCAGGAACTCGCTGTACTTCTCATCGTCGGTGTCCGGTTTGATGTGCATGATAATATCGGTGCCCACCGTGTCTTTCCCACACTCAGTGATGGTGTAGCCGTCGGCCCCGGAGGACTGCCATTGATAAGCGGTGTCGCAGCCGTATTTTCTGGTCACAACGGTAATCCGGTCCGCCGCCATGAAGGCAGAGTAGAAGCCAACGCCGAACTGGCCGATGACGTCGGTGTCCTTGGCGTCGTCAGGCAGGTCCTGCTTGAACTTGTAGGAGCCGGAGGAGGCGATGACGCCAAGGTTGTTCTCCAGGTCTTCCTTGTCCATGCCGATGCCGTTGTCGGAGACCGTCAGCAGGCGGCCCTCCTTGTCCACGGTGAGGTCGATTTTGAAGTCCTTGCGGCCAAGACCCACGCTGTCATCGGTGAGGGCCAGGTAGCACAGCTTGTCGCAGGCGTCGCTGGCGTTGGAGATGATCTCCCGCAGGAAGATCTCCTTGTGGGTGTAGATGGAGTTGATCATCAGATCCAGCAGACGCTTGGACTCCGCCTTGAATTGCTTCTTTGCCATAAAACGCGTACACTTCCTTTATTTTTATTTTTTGACAATCAGTAAATATACCACAACAAATTCTGAAAAGAAATGACTATTTTGTAAATTTTGCCGTCAGACGGTTGTCTATCCCGAAAATTGCGAGTAGAATACGAAAGAGAAATATGAAGCGGCGGCAGACGCCAGAAAGGGGTTTGGGGATATGGGCATTTTCCAGGGGGTTCGGAACGCGATAGCCCGGTTCATGTACGGCCGCAACGGGTGGGACCAGCTGAATCAGGCGCTGGTGATCTTCTATCTGGGCCTGTGGATGGCGGAGCTCGTCCTGAACGCGGTGCTGAAAAACCGCCTTGTCACCAGCGTATTCGAGGGAGTTCTATTTGTTCTGCTGCTCTATATTTTTGTGCGGATGTTCTCCAAAAACCTCTATAAGCGCCGGGAGGAGAATCAGAAGTGGATCAGCTTTGCCTGGGGACTTAAAAACCGGCGGAAGAATGCCACCGCCCGCCGCGCGGACAAGGACCACAGGTATTTCACCTGCAAGAGCTGCAAGACCGTCTGCCGGGTGCCGGCGGGGAAGGGGAAGATCGTCATCACCTGCCCCAAGTGCGGCGCTAAGATCGACGCGAGGACGTAAATTGAATGTTCAAGGGAAAACAGCGCAGGTCAAAACTGGCCTGCGCTGCTTTTAGTTGATCCTTCTTATCCAAAAACCATAATTCCAGAGAAGATGGCTGCCACTAAAACACCCGCAAAAATCGCTGATGGTGAAACATCGCCCAAATAAGGTCCAATTGGGTTGCCGCCGGTATAACCAAACCATAGGAGAATCACGATCAACGTCCAAAATATGGGACGCCATTTTTTGCGCCTGACCTCTGTGTCTCGCTGCCGCTGGGCTGCCGCTGTTTCGGGATTACGGCCATGCTCATAATCGTTGCAGCGGATTTCTGCTTCCATCTGCTCTGCGCCGGAGCCATGTTCCTTTATGTAGAGGTCATGGATATAATCCTCTTTAGAATACATCTATGTCCCCCCCCCCCGCTCCAGGATAAATATAAGTGTTGATTTAGTCCCAATTCGCTTTCGTGTTCCCCGCAGGAGAAAATCCAGTTCGGTTTGTATACTTATATGTTATGCCGCTGAATTTTGTCCAAACGTGACATATATTTCCACATAGCCGCATTTAGGGGAAACCGCCGCTTTCATATTTCCAAAATTGTCCTTGGGCATTACCCCTAATGTTTCAGGACTGGTCACTCTTAACATATGGCCATACATCGGTTCCTTGATATCCGATCCTTCTAACATTTCTATACCGCACCGAATACATTTTCTCATATAACAATATTTTCTGTTTACCATGCTTCGTGGGCGTATGCACCAGGAACAAAAAGCCGGATTGGGACTTAATTTAAGGAATTTGATTCAGCAGACAGGCACAATCCAGCCCTTGGTGTCGGGGAGCTTGCCCCACTGCATACCGGTCATGGTGTCGTAGAGCTTCTGGGTCAGGGGGCCGATCTCGCCGTTATTGATGAAGGCGGACTGGTCCTCGTAGTCCAGCTTTTTCACCGGGGAGACCACGGCGGCCGTGCCGGAGCCGAAGACCTCCTCCAACTTGCCCTCCCGGGAGGCCTTCATGATGTCGTCAATGGCCAGCTTGCCCTCGATGACCTCATAGCCCCAGTCCCGCAGAAGCTCGATGATGGAGCGGCGGGTGACGCCGGGGAGAACGGTGCCGTCCCTGTCCTCGGCGGCGGCGGTGTAGAGCTTGCCGCCGATCTTGAAGAAGATGTTCATGGCGCCCACTTCTTCCACATATTTGCGCTCCTGGCTGTCCAGCCACAGCACCTGGCTGTACCCCTTCTTCTCGGCCTTCTGGCCCGCCAGGAGGCTGACGGCGTAGTTGCCGCCGCACTTGGTAAAGCCGGTGCCGCCGGGGCAGGCCCGGACGTAGGTGTCCTCCACATAGATGTCGATGGGGGCAAGGCCCGCGGCATAGTAGGCGCCGGAGGGGGAGCAGATAATGATAAATTTGTAAGAGGTGGAGGCGTGAACGCCCAGCTGGGCCATGGTGGCGATGGTGTAGGGACGGATGTACAAAGAGGCGCCATCGGAGTGGGGCACCCAGTCCTTTTCCACCTCCACGATGGCCTTGACAGCCTGGACAAAGTCCTCCTCGGGGAGCTGGGGGATGCAGAGGCGCTCGTGGGTGTTGTTCATGCGGCGGGCGTTGCACTCCGGGCGGAAGAGCTGGATTTTGTTTTCCGCGGTGCGGTAGGCCTTCATGCCCTCAAAGCACTCCTGGGCGTAGTGGAACACCACGGCGGAAGGGTCCAGGGACAGCGGGCCGTAGGGGACAATCCGGGGGTCGTGCCAGCTCTGGCCGGCATCGTAGTCCATGATGAACATATGGTCGGTAAAGACCTTGCCGAAGCCCAGCTTGTTCTCGTCGGCGGGTTTGGTCTTGGGGGCGGCGGTTTTGGTGATCTTGATGTCCAGCATTGCAGACAGCTCCTTTATCGAAATGGTTTGTATATCTCTTTGAGATCTGCATTTATATACAACTACATTTATACGCCCCTTGTCCGGGAAAGTCAACGGAAAAATCAACGGGCGGCTGCCTTTTGGCGGCCGCCCGCGGTGCCTGCCCGCTGAGGCTCACCGGACGCAGGCCATTCCCCGGCGGAAGGCCTCGATGTTCAGGGGGATCAATGCGGCCTTGGAACCGGCGAACATATGGGCGATCATGGCCTCAATGGACTCCGGCTTCAAAAAGCCGGTTCTGCCCACATAGGCCCCCAGCATCGCCATATTGCCCACCTTGGGATTTCCCACCTCCTCGGCGATCTGGGAGCAGGGGACGTAACAGGCCGTCAGGTCCTCCCGCCGGACACGGGCCGTCACCACGCCGCTGTTGACGAACACGGCGCCCCCGGACCGGACACCTGCCTCAAACTTCTCCAGGGAGGGTTCGTTCAGGGCGATGAGCTCTGTGGAGGCGGTGAATACAGGAGAGCCGATGGGCCCGGAGGAGATGACCACGGAGCAGTTGGCGGTGCCGCCCCGCATCTCGGGGCCGTAGGAGGGGGCCCAGGTGACGTGGAACCCCGCGGCCATGCCGGCCTCCGCCAGGTTTTTCCCGATGGCCAGCCCGCCCTGTCCGCCGAAGCCGGAAATAATGATTCTCTTTAGCATCTCACCGCACCTCCAGACCCTTGTCCTTGATGACGCCCAGGGGATAGTAGGGGATCATGTTCTCCCGCAGCCACTGGACGGCCTTCACCGGTGTCATGCCCCAGTTGGTGGGACAGGTGGAGAGGACCTCCACAAAGGTGAAGCCCTCGCCGGCCATCTGCTTTTGAAAGGCCGTCCTGATAGCGCGTTTGGCCTTGTTCAGGTTGGGGATGTCCGTGACGCACACCCGCTCGGCAAAGACGCAGCCGTCCAGGGTGGACAGCATCTCGGCAACCCTGATGGGCATTCCCGCCTGGGCCGCGGTGCGGCCCTCCGGGCAGGTGGTGGCCTTTTGTCCGATCAGGGTGGTGGGCGCCATCTGGCCGCCGGTCATGCCGTAGATGGCGTTGTTGACGAAGATGGTGGTGAATTTCTCCCCCCGCATGGCGGCGTGGACAATCTCCGCCGCGCCGATGGAGGCCAGGTCCCCGTCCCCCTGATAGGTGAACACCGCCTGGGCGGGATGGGTGCGCTTGATGCCTGTGGCCACGGCCGGAGCCCGGCCGTGGGCGGCCTCCAGCATATCACAGTTGAAGTAGTTGAAGGCCAGCACGGAGCACCCCACGGGGCACACACCGATGGCTCCGTCCAGCAGATCCAGCTCCACCAGCGTCTCGGCGATGAGCTTGTGGATGATGCCGTGATGGCAGCCGGGGCAATAGTGGAGCTCGGCGTCCGTCAGGCCCTGGGACTTCTGATATACAACCGCCATATCACTGCGCCTCCTTCCAGGCCGTCTTGGCCGATTCGATGATTTCCTCCACAGTGGGGAGCAGGCCGCCGGCGCGGCCCAGGTAGCGGACGGGCTTGCGCCCCTCCACCGCAAGGCGCACATCGTCCAGCATCTGACCGGTGGAACTCATCTCCACATCCAGAATGACTTTCACATGGGCCTCGTCCGCCAGATTCCGCAGAGCCTTCTCCGGGAAGGGCCAGAGGGTCACGGGCCGGAACAGCCCGGCCTTGACGCCCTCCTCCCGCAACAGCTCCAGGGCGGTGAGGGCAATGCGGGCGGGGGTGCCGTAGGCGGTGATGAGGACCTCGGCGTCCTCGCAGAAGGCGGTGTCCCAGCGGACCTCGTTTTGTTCGATCTCCGCGTACTTTGCCGTCAGGCGCCGGTTCAGGGCGTCGCACTCCTCGGGGTTCAGGAAGAGGGAGTTGATGACGTTGGTGCGGCTCCGGCCCTTTTTGCCGCAGGCGGCCCAGTCCTTGGCCGGCAGCTGCCGCCTGGGCACGGGGTGCCACTCAATGGGCTCCATCATCTGGCCAATCAGGCCGTCCGCCAGCACCACCACGGGGGTGCGGTACTGGTCGGCGATGTCAAAGGCCTCCTGGACGAAATCCGCCGTCTCCTGGACGTTGGAGGGGGCCAGCACCACCGTGCGGTAGTCGCCGTTGCCGCCGCCCCGGGTGGCCTGGAAGTAGTCCCCCTGCCCGGGCTGGATGGTGCCCAGGCCCGGGCCGCCCCGCATGACGTTGACAATGACGCAGGGCAGCTCCGCCGCCGCCAGGTATGTAATGCCCTCCTGCTTCAAACTGATGCCCGGTGAGGAGGAGGAGGTCATGGCCCGCATCCCGGCGCCGGCGGCGCCGTAGACCATGTTGATGGCGGCCACCTCGGACTCGGACTGGACGAATACGCCGCCGGCCTTGGGCAGGTGGGAGGACATGTACTCCGGCACCTCGCTCTGGGGCGTGATGGGATAGCCGAAAAAGCAGTCGCACCCCGCCCGGATGGCGGCCTCGGCAATGGCCTCATTGCCTTTCCAAAGTTCTTTTGCCATGGCGTTCAGCCTCCTTTCAGAACTTCTCCACGGTGATGACGGAATCGGGACAGATCTTTGCGCAGCTGGCGCAGGCGATGCACTGGTCTATGTCCGTCACCGCGGCGGGGTGGTATCCCTTGCGGTTGATGGACCGGGGGTCGATAGCGATGATGTGTTTGGGGCAGACGGCGGCGCACAGCTCACAGCCCTTGCAGCGGTCGGAATCGAATGTGATCTTGGCAGCCATGGTGAAACCTCCTCTCGATTTTCGCGGGTCATTCCCACGGTTTTTTCATATGGATTGTGATGGGGAACAGCGGCGCGTCCAGCCCGGTGAGGCCGGACAGAAGCCGTTTTTCCGCCGCGTGGCAGAGCACCGGAAGACCGGTCTCCCGGGACACCGCCTCCGCCAGGTCAACGCCCCAGAGAATGTCTGCCGCGGTGGTCTCACCACACAGGTGGGTGTTGTTCACCAGGGCGGAACAGGCGAGGCCGGTGGTCTGCTCAATGGCCCGCAGGCAGGAGACGGCGGTCTCCGCCGTTCGGACCTCGGGGCGATTGGCGTTGAGCACATAGAGGAGCTGGCAGTCCTCCTGGAGGAGCTTTGGCTGGAACCGGGCCAGTGCCCGAGCCCCCGCCGGGTCGCCGCCGGTGTCCAGCACGCCCCGGACGCTCCGGTCCTCCAGAACGGTCAGGAGCTCCGCCGGAAGGGCGGGCACGTCGGTATCCAGGCAGGCCTGGGAGGCGGCGATCAGCCGGACGCCTGCCGCCTCCAGCAGCGCCTTCCGCTCCCGGGAGCGGAAATAGGGGTTGACGTTGTCCAGGTCCGCCAGCATCACCCGCTTCCCCTCCGCAGCCAGGGACAGGGCCAGGTTGACGGCAAACTCCGTCTTGCCGGTGCCGTAGTGTCCGGTGAGGACGGTGATGCGGCGGGTAAAGATTGCGGCGGCAGTCACAGGCGTCGCCTCCTTCAAGCTAACGTTGTATTATTTCACCTAACGATGTATGATGTCATTGTACTTCTAAAAAAATATGGTGTCAAGAGACTTCTTGTATTTTTATGAAAAATGAGGTATGATGTCACAAAACATCTATGGACAACCATCGGAAGGAGAGACGGATGATGGAGCGGAAAAAAGCGAAGCTGTCAGAGCAGACATCGGATCGCCTGTATGAGATGATCGTGGACGAGCACCGCTATATGCCGGGCAGCAAGCTGCCCAACGAGAACGAGCTCAGCGAGACGCTGGGGGTCAGCCGCACTACGCTGCGGGAGGCCATCTCCTTTCTGGCGGCCCAGGGGGTGCTGGAGATCCGCCGGGGAAAGGGCACCTTTGTGGTGGAGAGCCTGCCGGCCGAGGGCCTGGACCTGACGGCCCTGGCGGGGGTGCGGTCCCGGGTGCGGGCCAAGGACCTCTTTGAGATGCGGCTGATCTTTGAGCCGGCCACCGTGGCCCTGGCCTGCCAGCGGGCCAGCGACGAGGAGCTGCGGCAGATTGAGAAAAAGGCCCGGCGGATGGAGGAGACCGCCGCCGCCGGCGGCGACTGGCCACTGGCGGACCAGGAGTTTCACTGGGCCATTATCAAAGCGTCCCACAACGAGTATATGCGCCGTCTGTACCCCATCATCAACAGCGCCGTCAATGAGATTCTGCAGATTTCGCAAAACCGCCAGCAGATGCAGGACATCGCCCTGCGGGACAACCGGATGATCCTGGAGTTCCTCCTCCGGCGGGACGAAGCCGGGGCCCGGTACGCCATGAGCATTCATATGAAGCACCTGATCCACACCCTGTAACGGCGGTTTTCCGGCAACCGGGAATTGTGAGGTTTGCACAATGATATATCGACAGAGAGTGGGAAAAATCAGTCAGGACGTATGGAAAATATGGAATAATTCGTCAAAATAGACAAATGTTTTGCGGCTATTCACAAATTGTACACAAATTGGGCGATACCCTCTTAACAAACTCGAAAGGAGCGTGTATAATAGCGCCGTGAACAAGTGAATTGGGAAGAAGGGGGTACCCCCTTCTCCGCCCCGAAGGGGCGGAGAAGGACGGCTGTGCCCCGCAGCGGAAGGGCCGCCGGGACTTCGGCAGCCGCGGGAGGAACCGCCATATGAAGTTTTGCCCCTTGAAGACAGCGGCCGGTGAGCCGTCCGCCCTGGCGGCGGAGTACCGGAGCGCCAGAAAGACCGACGTATTCCGCCTGGGGGAGCGGCACCTGTTTTTCCGGAAGCGGATGACGGTCTATTATGTCTCTTACGATGAGATCGACCGCTTTTTCCGCCGGGTGCTGATGGTCCCCGTGCGGGTCTCCTGCTGCGGCGGCGAGATGGCGGTGGAGCACATTGTGCTCTGTTCCGGCGGGGAGGAGCTGGCTGTGGTGCTGCTGGCGGATCCCCGCGCGGCTCCCTCCGTCATGGAGGCGCTGAGGGAGCGGGCGCCCCACGCGGAGTGTATGAAGCCCCCTGCCGGAGACGGAGGAGAGAATGGATAAGAACGAGGCCCTGGAAAAGCTGCTCAACGCCTATTCCCACAGCTACGACATCTTCCGGGATGTGGAGGTGGAGGGCGGACACTACCCCGCGGCGGCATTTTTCTACCTGCGGGATGAACACTATCTGGTCCGTCGGGATAAGCAGTTCTACGCCACGGAGCAGCACGACTATACATATTTCTATCTGACGGACCGCCTGGACGCGGAGACGCTTCGGCGGCAGATCGAGCTCTCCAAGGCGGCGGGCATGAAGGAGATCAAGCCCCATAAGGAGCACATGTGCTCCTACGTCACGCTGGTGATTCTGGCGGACGAGATCGACCCGGAGGCGAGGAAGCTCATCAAGCGGACCCGCTTCCAGAAAAACTTTCGGCTGGCACTCCATGGCTGGATGGAGTATCACATAGCTGCAATGGAATGTTCCACGTTGAGCTTCCTCTCCAATCCAGCCGGGAGAGCGGCTCGCAAGACCCTGGAGAACAACTTCGGGGAGTAGGAACCTCTGAAGAAATCCCCGTGCGCGTTTTCACGCCATAAATTTCCCCTGTCCGCGTCGGGAAAACCTGAAATACATAAAGTCTTCCCGCACGTTCCCTGCTGGAGAAAATTTCTGACGTAAATCTGCGCACGCCGATGGAACCGGAGCTTCCTGAAATAAGAAGGGAGAGTGTACCTAGCAATGAATGGTCTGTTACTTCTGATCATCAGCGTTGCTGTGCTGGTCTGCGGCTATGTCTTCTATGGCCGCTGGCTGTGCAAGCAGTGGGGCGTCGGCGAAAATGACAAGCCCACCCCCGCCCATACCCTGGAGGACGGCATTGACTATGTCCCCGCCAAGGCCCCCATCCTGATGGGCCACCACTTCTCGTCCATCGCCGGCGCGGGCCCCATCACCGGTCCCATCGGCGCCGCCGGTTTCGGCTGGCTGGCCTGCACGCTGTGGATTCTCATCGGCGGCATCTTCTTCGGCGGTGTCCATGACTTCGGCGCCCTGTTTGCCTCCGTCCGCCACGACGGCAAATCCATCGGCGAGATCATCTCCACCAACATGAGCAAGCGGGCCAAGATGCTGTTTTTGATCTTCGCCTACCTGACGCTGATCTTGGTGGTGGCGGCCTTCGCTTCCATCGTGGCCGG